>NZ_JAESDJ010000007.1:0-245084 GCF_019249255.1 Alteromonas lipotrueae
GGAGCGGTAGTTCAGTTGGTTAGAATACCGGCCTGTCACGCCGGGGGTCGCGGGTTCGAGTCCCGTCCGCTCCGCCATTTTCGGGAAAGCATTTACTACCTAGCAGGTTCTACTGCGCATTAGCAACGTCTTCTCATCTTTCGATTGGCTTTCTGTCCTTCGCTTGCCGTCTATTCTCATCTTGTTATTTATTTCTTCATTTTTTCTTTACCAAGCTTGTCCCTATTTGTCTTGCAGTACTGTTACCTGTAGCGTACGTATGGCTAACCACTGAATAGCGGTTTGGCTTGAATTGGCGTTTAACGTCCTTTTGTTGGCATTTTCACGTGAGTCACTTCCATAGCAGCTACATCCGTAAACTACACGTTTTAGATGATGTTGTTACCAGGTTTCATTTCGACACGAGATAAATTTATTCTTCTTCGCTTCATTAACTTATCTTAATATCCTGAAATACTTAAGTTCATCTAAAGTATCATGTGAATAGTCAATTTTTCGACTACTTTCATGTGTATACAACAAAATGTTTAAATTTTACGTGGTACGAATGACTTATAATCAGCATAAAAAATTTCTAGTCGCTGACAATCTTAAAGCAATAGCTGTATCTTTTTTGTCTGTCGTTGTTGTTTGCGCGGTGCTTGGCCTGCTGATGTTCTCAGTCATTAATGAGCATGAGGATGATCGTGCCGAAGATATTTTATTAAACGTGAACATGGTATTTAAAGACGCCGAGGCCGCATTAGATAATTTGAACGCTCAACCTTACTACTCTTGCAGCGAAGAAAATTTAAACGAAATGCGACGGACGTTGTTTCGCTCTCGTTTCGTGAAAGAAATTGGTTTCTTTGGTGATGGAAAGTTATTGTGCAGTACCTATCTGGGGATTTTAGAGCAACCCATAGACGAAGCTACCCCAGACTTTGAGACTTCTTTGGGAGATGCATTTTGGATAAATACCCCGTTAGAGTTATTTGACAATCAATCTAAAGGAACCATTGCAAAGCGTGGCCGTTACAATGCTGTATTAGATATGGATGCGGTTATTGGCCTAAACTTTAGTCAGGATTGGGCGCTATTTTACAAAGGGGATTCGTTATTTCACATGGCGGGGAACGCCGATTTAATGCCACAGAGCAAAGGTGTTGCCAGCCTTGCTACTAGCTACTTCTCTTTAAGTTTGATCAAGTGCGATAAATATTATTATGCCACTTGTTTGAGCGTAGTATCGGATAAAGAACGAATTTTTAACATTCATAAAGGCAAATTGGTTTTGTTCGTTTGTGTAATGTTAATGACGGCAGCGTTGACCCATATGCTTATGTTCAATTGCTTAAGACGCAGGCGTTCACTAGAGTCGCGGATTAGTCGTGGGCTTAAATCGGGTAAGTTCTATTGTTTATATCAGCCGTTCGTAATATTAAAATCTGGCGAAGTTGTTGGCTGTGAAGTATTAAGCCGATTTGAAGATGAATTTGGCTCGATTTACCCCGATGAATTTATACCTCAAGTCAAAGAGTTAGGAAAAACGTGGGAATTCACTACTGTGATGATTGAATCGGCAATGACTGCCCTCAACGAGAACAAGGACATTCCAGAAGGCTTTAAAGTTTCATTTAATCTGTTTCCGTCAGACTTTATGCAAGATGAGCTACTAGACTTAGATTGGGTGCTCGATATGAACGACAAGCACTTTAAGTTGGTTCTTGAGATAACCGAAGATGAGCAGCTAGCCACAGCTAGTGCGGTTAAGCATATAAAAGCACTCAAAAGCAGAGGTTTCTGGATGGCCATCGATGATTTTGGGGTAGGGTATTCAAACCTTAGCCAACTTAAATCTCTTAAATGTGAATTTTTGAAAATAGATCGTAGCTTTGTGATGGATATGGAAGATCACAGTATTCGTTCCTCTCTAATTCCCCATATTGTCAGTATCGCCGACGAATTGAGAGTGACATTAATTGCCGAAGGTGTTGAAAACACCGAGCAGTGTCAGGAACTTGTGAACATGAATGTTGAGTACGGGCAAGGGTGGTTATTTGGTAAACCGCAAACCGTTGAGAATCTAGCACATACCATTGAGCTGTCGTCTCAAACCCATTAATCGGTTGGCGTGCCGGTCGTTCCGCGATACCATGCGCTTATTGTTAAAAGACGAAGAACGGCTGCATGCAGGACGTATTACATTGCCGCAAAATTTGTAAAACTTATCAAGAAGGCGAGAATAGTACGCCTGTCCTAAACAACATTTCACTTTCTATCAATGCGGGTGAGCATGTTGCCATTTTAGGTAGCTCTGGTTCAGGAAAAAGCACCTTACTGCATTTGCTTGGTGGGCTCGACACACCCACAAGCGGTGAGGTGTGGTTTAAAGGCGAGTCACTTACACACTTAAATGCTAAACAGCTTGCCGCCTTGCGCAACAAAGAAATGGGTTTTATTTACCAATTCCATCATTTGCTAGGTGAATTCACTGCACTTGAAAACGTTGCCATGCCCCTTCGAATTGGCGGCGAGAGTGCCACATCGGCTAACGAGAAAGCTAATGCATTACTTAACGACGTTGGGTTGTCTCATCGCGCGGATCACTTGCCTAGCGCGTTGTCAGGCGGTGAACGTCAGCGTGTTGCTATTGCGCGTGCATTAGTTACATCCCCTTCCGTTGTGCTTGCCGATGAGCCAACAGGAAACTTAGATGCCACTACAGGTGAGCAGATATATCAGTTGCTGAAGCGTCTAAGTGAACAAAAACAAACAGCATTTGTCGTGGTAACGCACGATATTACGCTTGCCAATCGTATGGACAGAGTACTTCGCATTAAAGATGGTGAACTGCTTAACACAGCAACTGAGGAACAACCCTAGTGGCGTTGGCATGGCAACTTGCTAAACGATTTCGTCGAGCCAAAGTACAAAATCGTTTCATCTCTTTTATCTCTATGTCATCCACGGTAGGCATAGGCCTTGGCTGCTTCGTGTTAATTATCTTACTTAGTGTAATGAATGGTTTTGAACGCGAGCTGACGCAGCGAATTTTAACCGTTATTCCTCACGGCGAGTTATATAGCACCGATAACACCGGTATTGAGAACTTAGATGCGCAGCTATACCGCCTGAAGCAAGACCCCAGAATTGCCACAGTTGAACCTTACACAGCGCTTACCGGCATGTTGCAATTCAAAGGTGAGTTAAAGGCAATTGCATTGACGGGCATTGCGGCAGATACACAAAACACGTTTAGCCGACAAGTATCGGATGAGCATTGGCAAAACTTTGCATTAAATGCCGACAGTGTGCTGATTGGCAAAGGTATAGCTAATAAGCTTAATATTGTTGTAGGCGATACCGTTCAAGCACTTATTCCCGTCACGACGAAAGATTTACGCTTTAGCGCACCGACATCAATAACGTTAACCGTTGCAGGCTTTATGCATGTTGGTGGCGAGCTTGATAACCAGTTGGGGCTGATGCATCTTGCGAAAGCTTCTGCGGCCGCTGGCATAGAGGGCAAAGCATTAGGCATGCGCTTTACATTACACGACCCCTTTTCGGCCTATATAACCATGCGAGATATAGGCTATAGCTACCCTCAAGCGGTCTATATGTCTGACTGGACGCGAACTCAAGGTCATTTGTACAACGACATTCAGCTAGTTCGTACCGTTGTGTATATTGCTTTGGTACTCGTGATTGCCGTGGCCTGTTTTAATATTGTGTCTTCATTAGTGATGGCAGTGCGAGAAAAACAACCTGCCATTGCTATCTTAAAAACCATGGGTGCTACCGATACACTAATTCGGCGCACGTTTATGTTTCAAGGTTTACTGAACGGACTCATTGGCATAGTGGTAGGGGTAACCCTTGCTATGATTATTGCCCCTAATCTTTCTACTATTGTTAAGTTCTTAGAAAGTGTTTTTGGGGTAGAAGTGTTGTCAGGGGATATCTATTTTATCGACTTTTTACCTTCCGCGCTCATGTGGCAAGACGTGGTACTCACCTGTGTGGTCGCCATCATCATGTCCGTATTAGCAACCTGGTACCCAGCCCATAAAGCGACAAAAGTGTCTCCCTCTCAATCCCTTCACTAAAAGTGTTGGAGTTTAGAGATAGGGTGGCTTTATTGTCATCGCTAGTATGACTAGCTAGCAATATTCTTAGCTAGTCATAATCGTAAATGACAACTGTACTAGCCGCATACTAAAGCGTTTGATGGAGCGTATTGCAGCATCAATATGCTTGGCTTATTCACTTACAAATAGGTATTGAGGTAGTCAGTATATTGCAATTCAAAAGTGTATTTGCATTGGGTGATGGCAAGACCAACAAGCAACAAAAAAGGGTTAGCGATGCTAACCCTTTTGTTATGTTCGAAAGCGATGAGGGAGTTAAGCGTTCTTGTCAAATTCGCTAAAATTCACATCTTCTTCTTTTTCACCGGCATGTTCGTCGTAGTACACATCTTCATCCAGTCCTCCTTCGCTTTTCGCAACGACGCATGACACCATACAGTCACCTGTGATGTTGACCGCAGTACGGGTCATATCAAGTAAGCGGTCGACACCAATAATCAGCGCTATACCTTCCACTGGCAGATTAACTTGCTGTAGTACCATGGCAAGCATGATTAAGCCCACGCCTGGCACACCCGCCGTACCGATAGAAGCTAAGGTAGCAGTTAACACCACCATCATGTAGTCGCCCAAACTCAAATCAACGCCATAAACTTGTGCGATAAATACGGTAGCTACACCCTGCATAATGGCTGTGCCATCCATATTGATGGTTGCGCCTAAAGGAAGGGTGAAAGACGCTACTGAATTGTTAATACCCAATTTATTTCGCGCTGTTTCCATAGTGACTGGCAGTGTAGCGCTGCTGCTTGAAGTACTAAATGCAAATAAGGCGGCATCGCGCATTTTTTTCAGTAGGACAACTGGGCTCAAGCCGCTCAGTAATTTAAGCAGTATTGAGTAAGTCACTAAACCATGGATGATAAGCACACCAAATACTAAGAAGAAGTATTTGGCCAAGCTGAAGATAGTGTCGCCACCAATGGTAGAAAACAGTTTAGCCATCAATACGAATACGCCGTATGGAGCTAGGTTCATGATGATGGTTACAAGGCGCATGATAACCGTGTTGATATCTTCAAAAAACGCACTGACGCGTTTGCCCGCTTCGCCAGTCATCGCCATAGAAATACCAAATAACACCGCAAACACGATGATTTGAAGCATATTGCCTTGCGCCATCGAGTTAATAGGGTTACTAGGAAACATATTGACGATAACGTCACCCAAGCTTGGTGCGGTCTTCGCTTCAAATGATGTTTCAGTGGTTAGATTTAACCCTTCTCCTGGTGAAATAAGTAAAGCCATACTCATTGCCAGTGTGATTGCTATTGCAGTCGTGACAACATAAAGACCAACAGACTTTGCGCCTAACCGGCCTAATTTACTCGGGTCGGATAGCGTACTGGTACCGCAAATCAATGAGACAAAGACTAATGGCACCACCAACATCTTTAAACTAGCGATAAAAATCTGCCCAAGGGTAGAAAATATACCATCTACAAAAATGCTATACGCAGAGAACTGGAAACCAAATACCGAAAACGTAAAATCTCCGCTATCATCGAATAATAATTGAAGAAGCACACCTATCACGATACCGGCAATCATGCCGATAAAGATTCTGGTGGTTAAACTAAATTTATGTGCAGATTGAGACATTAAAATTCCCTGTACATTTTTATATTTTTATTTAGTGTGACAGATTCTATTGATTTTAAAACATAAAAAACGACCCAATTGTCATTTATAAAGGTTCAGGAACGAATTATGCGACAAATTACGCGAGTCTTGTCTAAGACGCTCTGGCTATTTAGTGCACTTTTTATACTAACAGCGTGTGGGGGCGGCGACTCAGTCTCTAGAGATGATAGCGATGGCTCCGATGATGGCGGTGGTTCCTCCGCTACTGTTAATGTCGTATTAACCGTTCAAAACGCCAGCGGCGAAACCGACCGCAATCTAACCGCCGACAATTCCCTTACCGTTATTGCCACTGTTACCGACACCGACGGCGTTGCCCAAGCCGACCAACTTGTCACGTTTGCTTTAAGTAATACCGACCTCGCGGTGTTCGGGAACGACACCGGTACAGCGCGAACGGATGACAGCGGGGTTGCAAGAATTACTATTAGTGCCAGTACTGCCTCAGGCGATGGAGAGATTACAGGTAGCTTGAGCAGCGGTGAAAGCGGCTCTACTACTTTTTCGGCAGTGGGTAGTGTTACTGTTAGCGAAGAACCTGCGTCGCTACAATTATATGCCAGTGCGGTTCAACTTGCCTCAAGTGGTTCAGATGACATAGAGCTTATCGCTTTGATTAAGAACGAACAAAGTGTGTTGATGGAAGGAATTGAAGTTAACTTTTCAGCCAGTAATGAAGCGGGCGTTGAATTGCAATTAACCCAATCTACCACCACCGCCGATGGTACAGCCAGAGCGTTAGTGTCTACTCAGAATGATGCGTCGAATCGCACGGTAACGCTAACAGCTCAAACCGGCGCATTAGTTGAAACCGTTGATATTTTGATCACCGGCACCGAAGTTACTATTAATGGTGCAAATTCAGTCATATTGAATGATACTGCCGAATATACGTTACGTGTACAAGATTCTGATGGGGTGGCCATTGTTAATCAAACTATCCTATTAGAAGCAGATAATGGCACTTTAAGTGAAACCTCGGTTAATACGGGGGCTGATGGGCAAGCGACTATCACTTACACAGCGACTGCTTCGGGCGCAGATACGATCACTGCATCATCGCTTAATGCTTCAGTAGAATTTGATTTAGACGTTCAACAAGATGAATTTAGTTTTGTGGTATTGCCAGATGAAGAAATATCATTAAATGAAGCGGCCACAATCAGCGTTCAATGGCTACAAGAAGGTATTGCGGCTGTTGGCAATAACGTGACATTTAGTACCTCTCGTGGAGAGATTATTGACGCAGCGGTTGTAACAACTGATGCTGAAGGTATTGCCTCTATCTCAATAGAGTCTGACAACGCCGGTTTCGCTTCAATTACTGCCACAGGAAGTGAGTCTGGTAATGAGTCTACGGTTAATGCGGTTGCGCAAGTAGAATTTATCGCGGTTGAGCCTGCTACCTTGATTGCGGATGCTACCCCTGATCTTATTGGCCCCGATGGCCAAACAAGCACCATTACTGCGGTAGTAAGAGATCCGTCAGGTAATTTAGTTAAAAATACCGTGGTTAACTTTAACGTTGATGATGTATCTACAGGCTCTATTTCACCTTCTCAATCAACTACCGACAGCAGCGGTATAGCGTCTACGGTATTTACTTCAGGCGCACCTTCAAGTGAAGATGCTGTGATTATTCGCGCTGAAGTGGCTAGCGATGAATCTATCTCTGATTTGGTTTATATGACAGTGGGTGATAGAGCATTTGATATTTCAATTGGTACGGGTAACTCTCTAGAGGAGCCTGACTCAACCACTTACTTAAAACGCTTTGCAGTATTCGTGTCAGACTCCGCGGGACGGCCAGTTAGCGGCGTTGAACTAACGGCATCGGGTACGCCAGTCAAATTTAGTGAAGGCGGTACGTACGATAAAGGTTATTGGCAGTGGAATGATACGGCTTCTATCTGGGAGTCAATCACCACGATAGTGTGCCCTAATGAAGATATAGACAGTAATGGTATTCTTGATAGCGGCGAAGATACTAACGACGATGGTTTCCTAACGCCGGGTATAGTAGGGACATTATCTTTCGCTGATACAAATGTGACGGATGAGAATGGTCAGGCAGAATTAGAATATCGCTATCCAGCTAATTACGGACATTGGTATAACCTCGTTATCACTATTTTCGGTCAGTCTACGGGCAGTGAAGCTAGCCAAGATCATTATTACAGACTAAGTGTTTCTTCTGATGATATCACTAACGAAGCCGCGTCTTTACCCAGAAACCCATTTGGTTCTGAAGCAAACTGTAGTACTTTCAACTAACACAAAAAAGCCGGCGTAAGCCGGCTTTTCATAAGCAAAACAATAACTAATCTTGTTGGAATGGATACACAGAACCAAGCTTTAATAGCTGAGTAAGTTCATCTAGGGCAGTACGTGATTCAATCAGTAACTGTGGGTCGCGTAAATCGTCTTCAGCGAGTACGTCGCGGTAGTGTTTATCTACCCATTTGTTCAGACGCGCAAATTGCATGTCGTTAATTAACGTTGCTGGGTTTACCGCATCAAGTTCTTGGTCGTTCATGGCTACACGTAAACGCAAGCACGCAGGGCCGCCACCATTGCGCATACTTTGCTTTACATCAAAATAGTTCACCGATTTTATCGGCGTGCCCAAGGTTACTAGCTTGTCTAAATAACGCTTAACCGCATCGTTTTCTTCACAGTCCGTTGGCGCAATAATCGTCATGTCACCGCTTGGCAGCGTGATGATTTGGGTATTGAAAAGATACGTTTTAATTGCATCTTGTACCGATACTTCATCAGTAGGCACTTCAATAAGATGAAGGGGGGAATCACCAAACTTAGTTTGTAGTTCTTTTAGCCCGGCGTCCTTTTTATAAAAGGCTTGGTCGTGGTAAAAAAGTACGTTTTGGTTGCCCACGGCAATCACATCGTTATGGAAAACCCCTTGGTCGATAACATCAGGGTTTTGCTGCATGTACACCACGCCTTCTTCACTTAACCCATGCAAGCGAGCAACGGATTGGCATGCTTCAAGCGTTTGTCGTGCAGGGAATTTAGTGGGGGCGGGTTTACTTGGGGCGAAAGCGTGACGGCCGTATACAAAGAGCTCTACCCCAGCATGGCTGTAATCTGAACACAAGCGGGTGTGGTTTGCTGCGCCTTCATCACCAAAGTGTTCGTTATCTGGCAAATGTAAGTGGTGGGCAAAGTGTTTTTCATTTGCGAAGGTCGCTTTTAAAATATTGCCTGTCACTTGCGGCTCTAACGAACGATGAAACTTGTTTGTTAAGTTTGCAGGTGTAAAATGCACGCGACCATCGGCCGTATCTGCGCTTGGAGAGACTGTGGCTGCATTTGCCGTCCACATGCTTGATGCAGAACAACATGCTAAGAAAATCTCTCTAGATTGCTTTGCAGCGCTTTCTAGCACTCTGGCATCTGAACCAGAGAAGCCGAGTCGACGTAATGCAGCTATGTCTGGGCGTTCTTGAGGGGCAAGTACACCTTGCATCATGCCCATGTCAGACAAGGCTTTCATTTTCAGTAAACCTTGTTTAGCCGCTTGTTTGGGGCTGCTAGCGGCATTGGCATTGTTCAGAGAAGCAACATTACCAAACGAAAGTCCGGCGTAGTTGTGGGTTGGGCCAACAAGCCCATCAAAGTTAACTTCAAATTGCTTCATACTTTCCCTCTATTTGGTGTTTGAGCGTTTGACCGCTACCCTATAAATGCACAACCCATGACTTAGGTGGTATTTACAGTGAAGCTAACGTCTCATTTTTTGGTGGCCGCGAATTAATAAGCATAATAAATGCCTGTTAATTACTAGGCGCAAAGGCATAATGGCTGGCATTATACGGTTTTTATGCGCCTTGCCAATCAAGGTGGTTGAAAAGTGAACAGGAATTGCACGTGATTGAAGCAATGGGAAGAATAACTATTAAGAAGATCTTGTTTTCCATTCACTTTGTCGATATATGTTAAAAAAGCACGGGCACCGCAATGGCACAGTCTACGGGCCCTTTATCTTTGAGAATGACTAAAATAGTCCTTTAGAATCAATAGGTTTAATTCAATTATATGGCAAAATCTCTAGTCATAGTCGAGTCGCCAGCCAAAGCGAAAACGATAAATAAATATCTTGGTAAAGATTTTATCGTAAAAAGTTCTGTCGGCCATGTTCGCGATCTGCCTACGAAGGCATTGGGCAAAGTTGAGCCCAAAAAGCCAGCGAAAGAACTCAAAACTTATAGCGAAGAAGACAAACAAGAATATCTTCGCAGACACGAATATTTAAAACTTGTTGATCGTATGGGAGTGGATCCAGAACAGAACTGGAAAGCTCACTATCAGGTTTTACAGGGTAAAGAAAAAGTGGTTAACGAGCTTAAACGCTTGGCCAAAGACGCTGACACTATCTATCTCGCAACGGATTTGGATAGAGAAGGGGAAGCTATTGCGTGGCACTTACAAGAGTTGCTGGGCAGTAAAGGCAAAACCTATCAGCGTGTGGTGTTTAACGAGATTACTAAAAACGCCATTCAAGAAGCCTTCTCAGATCCAGGTGAAGTGAACGTTGCTCGTGTAAATGCACAGCAAGCTAGACGTTTCCTCGACCGCGTTGTGGGCTTCATGGTGTCACCGCTACTTTGGAAAAAAATAGCACGTGGTTTATCTGCTGGCCGTGTTCAATCGGTAGCTGTTCGTCTAGTAGTTGACCGTGAACGTGAGATTAAAGCGTTTGTTCCAGAAGAGTTTTGGGATATTCATGCCGACTTAACCAGTGAGCAAAAAGCAGCGCTGCGTATGTTGGTAGCCAAGCACGAAGGTAAAGCGTTCAAACCGGTTAATAAAGCGCAAGCAGACAAAGCATTAGAAGATTTGAACGGTGCTAAGTATTTAGTTGAAAGCCGTGAATCTAAGCCTACGTCTAGCCGACCTTCAGCACCGTTTATTACCTCAACATTACAGCAAGCCGCGAGTACCCGTTTAGGCTTTGGTGTTAAGAAAACCATGATGATGGCGCAGCGCTTGTATGAAGCGGGTTACATCACTTATATGCGTACTGACTCAACAAACTTGAGCCAAGAAGCACTCGATAACTGCCGTGCGTATATCGATGAAAATTTTGGCAGCCAATACCTACCAGAGTCGCCTAATCGTTATGGTAGCAAAGAGGGGGCACAAGAAGCGCACGAAGCGATTCGTCCTTCAAGTGTTAAGGTAAATGCTGCGCATTTAGGTGATATGGAGCGTGACGCTCAGCGTTTATACGAGCTTATTTGGCGCCAGTTTGTTGCGTGTCAAATGACACCGGCTAAATACGATGCTACCACCATTAGAGTGGGGGCTGGTAATTACGAGTTAACGGCGAAAGGTCGTGTGTTGAAGTTTGACGGTTGGACACGCGTTCAACCGCAGCTTCGCAAAAAAGGTGAAGAAGAGTTAATGCTGCCTGATGTTCAAAAAGGTGATGTATTAAACTTAAACGCGCTTGATCCCAAGCAGCACTTCACTAAACCAGTGGCTCGTTTTAACGAAGCGTCTTTGGTAAAAGAGTTAGAAAAGCGCGGCATTGGCCGACCTTCTACATACGCAAGTATCATTTCTACCATTCAAGATCGGGGTTACGTTCGCCTTGAAAATAAGCGTTTTTATGCTGAAAAAATGGGTGAAATCGTTAACGACCGTTTGATGGAAAACTTTGATGACCTAATGAGTTTCGACTTTACCGCCAACATGGAGCAACAGCTTGATGATATAGCGGAAGGTAACAAAGATTGGAAAGACGTACTTAACCTCTTCTACAGCGATTTCTATGGCAAGTTACTCAATGCTGAGAAAGCCCCTGAAGAAGGCGGAATGCGCCTTAATCAAGCTATTCCTGCTGGCATTACGTGTGACAAGTGTGGACGTGAAATGAACGTGCGTACGGCATCTACTGGCGTATTCCTTGGATGTTCTGGTTATAACTTACCGCCAAAAGAACGCTGCACCAACACCATGAACCTGACACCGGGTGATGAAGTGGTGAAGGTAGATGACGAAGAAGAGTTAGAAACCGAAGCGTTACGTGCTAAGAAGCGCTGTCCAATATGCAGTACTGCCATGGACAGTTACTTAGTAGACGAAACCCGTAAGCTGCATGTGTGTGGTAATACACCGACCTGCGAAGGTACCTTAGTGGAGACCGGTACGTTCAAGATTAAAGGGTACGACGGCCCCATTATCGAATGTGATAAGTGTGGTAGTGACATGGAACTGAAAAACGGTCGCTTTGGTAAATACTTCGGTTGTACCAATGAAGAATGTAAGAACACGCGTAAGTTGTTACGTAACGGCGAGGCTGCGCCACCTAAAGAAGATCCGGTAGATTTACCAGAACTTCCTTGTGAAAAATCGGATGCGCACTTTGTGTTACGTGATGGGGCTTCAGGTATTTTCATGGCGGCGCATAACTTCCCTAAATCTCGGGAAACGCGTGCACCAAAAGTGGAAGAACTGGCGCGCTTTAGAGATAGAATATCTGAAAAATTCTATTATTTAGCAGATGCACCGCAAAAAGATCCGGAAGGTAACCTTGCTATTGTTCGCTACAGTCGTAAGACCAAGCAACAATATGTGATGTCGGAAAATGAAGCGGGTAAAGCTACGGGTTGGTCTGCATGGTATAACGACGGTAAGTGGGAAACACAAGCCGCCAGTAAACCTGCTGCTAAAACCAAAGCGAAAGCCAAAAAGAAATAAAGAGATTTAGTATATGGCCTCGTTACAGGAACAGTTATTAAAAGCCGGCTTAGCAGATAAAGGTTCTGCTAAGCAGGCGCGTGCTGAAAAGCGCAAAAAGAATAAGCAAAAAACAAAGAACAACCAGGGGGTGGTGGACGAAGCAACTATTGCTGCTCAGAAAGCCGCTGAAGAAAAGAAAGCCCGTTCACGTGAGTTGAATCAGTTGCAACAGCAAGAGCGTGAAAAGCGCTCTGTCATTGCACAGGTGAAGCAACTCATTGATGTGAATAAACAGCCGCGAAAAGGCGATACCGTACTGAATTTCACGCATGACAATGTAGTGAAGCGTATGTACGTGAGCGCTGAAATGCACAAGCAAGTCACCAAAGGCCGCTTAACCGTGGTTATCTTAGGTGACGCCTACGAGCTAGTGCCTACACCTGTAGCCGATAAAATTGCGCAGCGTGACGATAGCTTCATTATTTACCGTGCCGATTTAGACACCAGCGATAGTGATGGTAAAGAAGAAGCACAAGACGATTGGTATGCCGACTACGACATTCCAGACGATCTTACGTGGTAACGAACTACTGTGGCGTGAAAAGTCTTTTTCACGCCATTTTTCTTCCTCTCTACTTTCCCGTTCTCTTTTGAATTTCATTCCATTGTTTTCGCTATTCATCTTTCATCGCTTCTAGTCATTTCTAAAATGCTAGCGCTTGATTAGCACACCACCTTAACCAGGTTTCAGTAACGGTAACGCCGTTAGTTTGCCAATGCATTTCTAGCGGCACGGATAGGGGAATATTCAACGGAATAAACACACATCCTTCTGTCTGTAAATTCTTGATGCAGCTGGGTACTAAAGCCACATTTCGCGTACTGGCTATGTGGGTAAGCAGGGCTTGCATACTACTAGGCTCGTTAGTTACTTTAGGTTGTACTTTCACGCGGTGGAATGCACTAATAATGGTGTCAAATAAGCTAGATGCTTGGTCTCGGGCAAACAAAGTGAGCGAGTAACGCGCTAAATCTACCAAGTCTACGCTGCTATTTTTCGACAGTGGATGCGATTCGGATATCACGAGAACAATAGGATCATCAGTTAAATGCTGTTGATTTATGAGGCCACTGTAGCCGCCATCTATAGGCCTTGAAAAGCCAATTTCTATTCTTCCTTCGCTAAAGGCTTCTAACTGCTGAGCGGCAGTCATTTCAAATATTTGTACATCAATGAGAGGCTCGATTAGCGAGAAGCGGCTTAGTAATTTGGGCATAACATGCGCACATGCTGAGCTTAAGTAACCAATACGCAATAACCCTTGTTTACCGTTAGCAACGCTTTGAGTTTCATATTGTGCTTGTTGGAAATGGGTTAAAATATCTTCAGCATGGCGAAGAAATACTTTTCCAGGTGCGGTTAGCTCCACATAACGAGTGGTGCGCTCAAAAAGCTTAACGTTAAGGGAGGTTTCAAGTGCATTAATATGACGACTAACCGCACTTTGAACAGTATGTAAGCGCGTAGCAGCTAACGAGAAGCTTTTGCATTGAGCCACTTCGACAAAAGTATGCATGTGTTTAAGGTTCATAATAGCTCGGTGAGTAAAATAAGATTCATGCAAAATATGCATTAATTGTGAATAAAATTATCATTTAACGGATAGCAGTGCCAGTGCGTAAAATACAAGCCGCGTTAATTTAGTTTCAATGGGGTTTTATGAAGTTATCACGTTTAGGAGAAATCACGTTATTGGTGATTTCAATGTTAACCATTATGGTAGGGGCGGTATTAGCGCCCGGACTGAACTCAATTGCGCCTGCCCTAGGGGTTAGTAAATTTGCGCCTTTGTTAATCACCTTGCCTGCATTGGGCGCCATTTTGTTTGCGTCCTTTTTCGGAAAGCTCATTGATAGCATTGGGGCTCGCAAAACCTTAGTCATAGCGTTGTGGGGATACTTATTATTAGGTATTGGTGGCATTTGGGTTTACGGGCCTTTATGGGTAAGTATCGACCGAATTTTACTCGGTGGCTTTGCAGCGGGAGTAATGGCGTCAGGCACAGCGATTATTTCACAGTGGTATAATGGCAAGGCCAGACTATCTGTTATTGCTAAACAAGGCATGGCCATTGAGCTGGGCGGCGTAATAATACTATTTTTAGGTGGTCTGCTAAGTGAAATTGATTGGAGAGCGCCATTCTTGCTCTACGGGTTGGCATTGATTTGTTTGGTGCTGACCGCAATGAGCATTCCGCATAATGAGCCAGAAACTCAACCGGTTACCATTGGTGAAGGTGGTCAAATCAATGAAAACTTACGGTCTGTCTTAATCAATACCGTATTAGCCATGTCGCTGTTCTTTAGTATGTTTATAACGCTACCAAGTCATCTTGGGGACTTAGGTTACCGCGAAGCCGAAACGGGTTATTTGCTGTCTTTTATCTCATTAATGGCTGTTTTATCTGCGCTGGTTATGCCACAGATAGTCAATCTGAAGTCTGAGAAAGTCACCTTATTTCTAGCTTTTATAAGCTTTGCGGCAGCACACGCAATCTTCGCGATTGCTGAGACTACAAGTTTACTCGTTGTTGCATCTATATTTGCAGGTACAGGCTTTGGGTTTTCTATACCCTTACTCAACCATGCCACCGTTGAGCGCAGCAGTGAGGCGAATATGGGGCGGAATTTAGCGTGGTTTGCCATGGCGGTATTCTCAGGGCAGTTTTTAACGTCGGCGCTTGAGTTTTTAGCTGTAGCAGATCGTGGCGTATTCACCGTGTGTGGGGCAATTGCAATTCTATGCTCGATTTACGTGGTGAAAACAAAAGCGTAGCTAAGTGGTTTAAAGGTAAGTAAACAGTGTTAGCCCTGTTTACTTACGCAAAAAGCGAATTACCTACGCGACGCCTAACCTTACGCGTTACGCACATTTATCTATATAATCATCAAGCCCAGCTAAAAATTGGGCTTTCTCAGTAGTACTCAGCCAGCTTGCTTTAAAGCTGTTTGCCACTAGCGTACTTAGCTCATCTTCGCTGAATCCCCCTTCTTGCTGAAGTGCAATAAGGTTTTCATTTAAATACGCTCTGAAATAAGAAGGATCGTCTGAGTTAATCGTTGGCATTAACCCACGTTCAAGCATGGCTTTTATTTCAGTTGAGGTTAGTGATTGCACCACGAATTGGTTAGACACAGGGCAAACCGTTAACCCAATATTTTTTTGCTTCACTAATTCGCATAACGCGTCTGATGCTAAAATATTTACGCCGTGATCTATTCTGTCTACATCTATATCTTCTAGTACTTGGCGAATATGTTCTAGGGTATTTTGCTGATTCACATCGCAATGCATAGTGAGTTTTAGTCCCCACTCACGGGCTTTGGCAAACACCTCGGCAAACTTAGAGGGTGGGTTATTGTGTTCATCTGAATCTAATCCTACGCCAATGAGTTTACTGAGATGCGGTTCAGCCATAGTTAAATGTTTCATGGCGGACTCGGCCGACATATCGCGAAGAAAACACAGTATAAGGTTACTTTGCACACCAAATTTAGTGCTTGCGTCTTGTTGTGCGCAATAGATACCATTAATCACAGTATCAAAATCTACACCTCTGGAAGTATGCGCTTGTGGGTCGAAAAAGAGTTCCACATATACAATGTGCTGCGCCGCTGCTTTTTCAAAGTAAGCCATGGTAAGTGCGTAAAAGTCTTCTTCTTCAACTAATACACTCATACCTGCGTAGTAAATATCTAAAAAAGAGGGAAGGTCGTGAAAATTATAAGCAGCAATCATTTGCTCTGGGGTTTCAGCACTCAGTTTTATGCCATTTTTCTGCGCTAATGCAAAGCTTAGCTCGGGCTCTAATGTGCCTTCAATATGAACATGTAGTTCGGCTTTTGGCATCTTTTTTATAAATTCTTGCATATGGCCTCGGTGTTATTTTTTTGGAATAAGCGCGGAAAACGCATTCAGTCTGAAATACAGCTAATTAATGACGCTGCCTAGAGTGGGCTTATGTGCAAAGCTACATAAGTCAAAACTACATTAAGTCAAAGCAATGCAAAAAACACGCCTTAGTTTAAAGTTATGGTATTCAACTAAATAGCTTAAGTTATTAATAGTAGAGGGTAATTTACGTTTTTACTTTGTGTTCATGTACAGGTGTGTAATGGAAAATGATAGATAAATAAGCTGCATGAAGCAGGGGAGGCGTTTTGGCGTTAATGGTGTGACGCGACAATAAGTGGCAGATGCATCGAGTTAGTGCAGTGTTGTGATTAGTAACAATGCGTATTTCACCACACGCCGGTATGCTCAGTGTTAATTGACCTTTCAATGATAGGGTGCTCGAAAGGGTAAAGACTAAAAACCCGGGTAACGTCTTGAATGGATACTTGTACAAACCGCTCCGCGCCAGCGAACGCTTCCAGTTTTGGGTGAGACCACAAGATAGATGCTTTGCCATTAACGAACAAGATATCTCCATTGCTATCATCAACAAAGCATAAACCTACCCGCCCATCTGATTCGATGTTGCCTAGAGTATTAAAAAACTTATTCCCACTAAAGTCAGGAAACAACAAGCTACTGTCATCTACGTAAATAAAGCCAGGCTTACCGCCTCGATGTGATACATCCAGTCCGTGGCGAGGGTCGTCGGTAAAGTCATGGTGCCTTGAGGCAATGTAAAATGTATCCGCCCGAGCGATTAGCAAAACATCTTTCTTCCTTAACCCATTAGATTGCACATACTGAGCCTTAACGTTTGAATTCGTGCTTGAGCTGGCAGCCAGTGTAGGCGCAACATCACGGTGCAAGGTATCTCGAGGGTGAATATACTGAGGGCAGTTTCCATAACTTTGCTCTACTTGCACGCGTATTACGCCACCCCTATTGTGCATTATTAGTCCGTTGAGCCTATTACGGCGGCGAGTGCTGAGTTGTAACCCAAGTAGCGCAATTTTACTGCCAGTATTAACATCTAACAATGCGACATCATTAATTAACCAAGTTACATTATCGTTTAAGGCAAGTGAAAGCTGAGTGGGTGATGGCGACTGAATATAGTGGTGGTCGTCAACAGTGGTATGGTCACCCCAAAGTGGTATAGCCCAGGGATGCCCCTGACTATCCACAAGGCCAGCCATCATGAATGGGCTACTGCAAAAAAATGCGCGGTGCTGCGCTGGCATAAAAGGGCGTATGAAGCCTTTCATCTGCTCATCCATACGCTCAGCAACGCCTAAGCGTTGCTGAATGCGATATTCCTCAGTATGAAAGACACTCGCATTACTAGTATTAGCGCTGCTCATAACAAATCCTACAGCCTACACTCCACTATGGGAGAACTGGCCATAGGAATGAAATTAGCTAGCGATTCAATGCGGTTAACCCAAGCGCGAATAGCGGGGTAGGGTTGCAACGAAACACCCCCTTCAGGTGCATGGGCTATGTAACTGTACATGGCAATATCCCCAAGCGTCAGCGAGTCGGTAGCCAAGTATGATTTGGTGTCGGATAAAGTATCTTCCATCACTTTTAGCAAGGTTTCAGTTATTGCTAATGCGCTGGCTACATCAATATTGGCACCAAATACATACTCAAGACGAAGTGCGGCTGGGCCTTTGGCAAGCTCACCTGAAGCCACTGAAAGCCAGCGTTGTACACGGGCCTTTTCAATAGGTGTCGCCCCCATCCAAGGATAAATACTGCCGTAAGTATCTGCTAAATAGACAATAATAGCGTTGGAGTCTGACACTGTGTGTTCACCATCAACAATCACTGGTACCTGCCCGAAAGGGTTCTTGGTAATAAAGTCGGCCGATTTGTGCGCGCCGTTAACCATATCAAGTTCGTGATTAATGTAGCTAATACCGAGCAGCGACATAAACAATTCCACTTTATGACAATGCCCAGATTTTGGGTTTCGATAGTGAATAATAGGTGCGTCTTTCATTGTGCTATTTGGGGCATTTTTCGGTAATGAAGTCATCAACACTCTCCTTATAAATCAAGTTCTGTAAGGCTTGGAAAGTCATCTGGACGGCTATCGCCTTCCCAAGTCAGTTTACGTTCATTGGCATTGATAGGGTGGTCGTTAATACTGGCTATGCGGCGCTGCATTAAGCCTTCCGGATTAAACTCCCAGTTTTCGTTGCCATAAGCCCTAAACCATTGACCTGTTTCATCTTGAAACTCATAAGCAAAGCGAACAGCAATACGATTTTCAGTATGCGCCCACAGCGCTTTTACCAATTTATAGTTAAGTTCTCTGGCCCATTTTCGTGTTAAAAAAGCCTCGATTTGAGCCGTTCCGGTAATAAACTCAGCACGATTTCGCCACTGACAATCAGCCGTGTACGCTGCAGCTACTCGCACAGGAGAACGACTATTCCAAGCATCTTCAGCCAGGCGAATTTTTTCAATAGCAGTTTCTTTGGTAAAAGGGGGAAGTGGAGGTCTCATAAGCTCATCCTGTTTATTTATATTGCAGTGAGTATGATTGCTTGCTAAAAATAAATAATTACTCAATTTTGAAATTTATAATTTCATTATTTGAAATAATAAAAGTGTAGAATAGTTGGTAAACCCTATTAGGAATGAGTAAAACGACTCGGTATGGATAGAATACAAGCAATGTCAGTGTTTGCGGAAGCAGCCAAGCTTGGCAGTTTTGTAAGCGCTGCCGAGCAATTGTCGATGTCGGCTCCGGCGGTAACGCGGGCTATCGCTACTTTAGAAGCACAGTTGAACACGCGATTGTTCCATCGTACAACTCGTCGTATTCGATTAACCGAAGCGGGCATACAATACCTTAATGACGTACAGAGAATATTGGCAGACATAGCACAAAGTGAAGCTGCAATTGCGGGTGTTCAGTTATTGCCAAAGGGTACGCTGAGTGTAACGGCGCCCGTGTTATTTGGTGAGCTTTACATTACACCTATCATTGCTCAGTTTTTACGAGACTTTCCTGAAGTAAATGTGCATGGCTATATGTACGACAACATTGTTGATCTACTCGATACAAAAATTGATGTGGCAATAAGAATTAGTAAGCCGAAAGACTCTGGATTATATGCCACTACTGTGGGGTACGTAAGAAAGGTAACGGTAGCATCGCCAGACTATTTAGCTAATGCACCAAACCTAAAAACACCGGAAGATTTAAAACATCATACTTTGCTGTACCCGAGTGACTTCAAGGAGCCGCCGGTGTGGAATTTCAAACGTAATGGTAAAACGGTAGCCATCCGTTTACAGCCTAGATTTGAATGTAATCAAAATCGTTCGACAATTAGCGCCGCAAAATCTGGGCTAGGCATCACGCGCCTGATGTCTTATCAAGTAGCGGATGCAATAGAAAAGGGCGAATTAGTCAGTGTGTTAGATGAATTTAACGATGAAAAACTACCTATACAAGTAGTCAGTCTTGAAGGGCGTCATAACCTAGAAAAAGTGAAGAAATTCGTGGAATATGTCAAAAATACACTAACAAAAGATGTGTACTTGAATTCGTATTCTCACGCTAATATTAAATAAGCTGTGCAACAATCCGTTCAGCAAGCTGTTAATACGAGCTCCGAATCACGCTTTTTAAAAGCGTTGTACCTAAACGTTGAATAACGATTGATACGTTACTTTTACTTACCCTGGTTAATACCCTCATTAATGACTTCGTTTCTTTCTCGTTCGTAGGTGTCATAACTTTTTTGATACTGAGCTTCGCACTCTTCTCGTTGTGCGCCATAAAGTTTACGGCATTCTTGAAGGCGGTTCTCTTGCGTAGCTTCGTACAAATCTTGCGACGTGCAAGCGAATAAAAACGGCAATACCGTTGCCACTACCGCGAGGGATGCGAGTTTGCGATTAAACATAAATTACCTTTGCGAAGAGAAGTGCCACACTCGTGGCTAACAGGTATTTGTTATGACGGTTCAAATTCCATTTGGTTCATTGATTCAACCGTTCATTTTTTAGTGCTATCTTCATACAGGTTTGATAAAACTAGCCCCATAAATAAAGAGTAAATAACCAGCCTTATGATTTCTTGGAAAGTATTAACATTTAGTCAGCTCAATACCCATCAGTTGTTCGAGCTTATGAAACTGCGAGTTGATGTATTTGTGGTAGAACAAACGTGCCCATACCCTGAGCTTGATGAAAAAGACAGACATAGCGATACGCGGCATTTGTTGGGCTTTACTAACGACAAACTAGTCGCTTATGCCCGTTTGATCCCTGCGGGGGTGAGTTATCCTGGGGTAAGCATTGGCAGAGTGGCTACCCATGCTGACTTCAGAGGCAATGGTGCGGGTATAAGCTTGTTAACTGAGGCGATAAAGCAGTGTGAAAACCTGTGGCCGAAAGAGGATATTGAAATTGGTGCACAAGAATACCTGTTAGCGTTTTATCGAAAGTTTGGTTTTGTGCAAACATCTCAAGTGTATCTAGAAGATGATATCCCCCATGTGGACATGAAGCGTAACGCCGTAGTTTGATTCAAGTATCGCCTGGGTATTTAGGGCGGGTAGTTAATTAGGGCAGGTAGTTAATTAGGGCGGGTAAACACCCGCCCTAAAATAACCGGTAATTATTGTTGCTTAGGTAGCATGTCTACCAATTCGTTAAGGTCATTTACGTTGTAATCGGGTGCAATAGCCAGTGGATACAATACCTTTCCAGGGCGGGCAATAAAGGCGGCTTGCCAACTGGCTTGTTTAGCGCCAGCAATATCCCAACCATGTGCAGCAACTAGCATCGCATCTTCGGGTTTAACCCCCATTTTTTCAGCGGCCCATGCGTAAGTGCGAAGATCAGGTTTGTATAGGTTGATATCTTCAACACTTAAGCGGTGTTCAAAAAAATCCAGTAAGTTAGCGTTTTTAAACTGGGTATAAACGCCTTTGTTTGAAGAGTTGGTCAAGCTTACCAGTGTATACCCTTTGTCTTTTAACGCTTGTAAACCACTGCGTACATCTGGGTGTGGTGGCAAACTGCGAAGTGGGGTAACAATGGCCGTTTTCGCTTGTTCTTGAGTAAGCGAGATGCCTTCTATTTCAGCCACCATTAGCAATGACGCCACACCAATTTCACCGAAAGTGTGAAAACGTTGGGTGGTAGAGTCTACCAATGAGTGATGCAACATGGTTGAAAACCACAAAGGGAGTAATTCATTACGCCCGCCTAATGCTTCTCCCACTGAGCTTCGCATCGCAGTCAGGTCTAGCAGGGTTTCATTCACATCGAAGAAAATAACTTTTGGGGCAGAAGGTTGAGCCGTCTTCATAGTGCTGTCTGCCTGCTGTTGGGCATAGGTTGAAAATAACGGCAGTGTGAGTAGTACTGCAGTAATAAATCGTTTCATAAGGTGTCCTCTTCTAATGAGCAAGATAAGTGAGCGAATAATACGAGTGGGTTTTACCGATGGTCTAAAAATAGACTTTCATATTTTGAATGATTATTCAAAACGATAAAGGAGTTTGCAGTAGGGTTCAATAACTTTTTGAGTGTTTGTTCAAAATTGCTATTATGTAAATAAGTAAAGCATAAGAAAAAAATGGCGACTGTGATGGCTAGAGCGCAATTTGATAAAGACAGTATTCTGGATAAAACGATTATGCTGTTTTGGCAGCAAGGCTACCATGGCACATCGATGCAAGATGTCACTGCTAGCACAGGGTTAAAACCTGGTAGCTTATACAATAGCTTTGGAAATAAAGAGCAGCTGTTTATTGCCAGTTTGGAACGTTACGCACAGCGTAGCGCTGACAAAATGAAGCTTGCGATGTCACATGGCACAGGTGAGGGCATTGTTATGCTGCTGACCGACATGGTGGCAGCAAGAGGGAAGAAAGACTACGCAAGCTGCTTTATCATTAAAACCCAATTAGAACTTACCAGTACGGAGCCTAAGCTCGCTAAGCTTGCTGGAGACTACTTAAGCCGTACTAAAGCGCAGTACAAACTGGCGATTGCCAGCGAATACGGTGAAGCGCTGAGTGAGGTGTATGCCACGTCGGTCATGATGGCTATTTTCGGTATTCGGGTTTACGGATATCAGCAGCCAAATGAGGCCGATGTGCTTGAAAGCCTCAGGCTGTCTTTACACTGGTTGCCTTGGGAAAATCATTAAATAAATGTTGCCAAAGCTATTTTGGTTTGCCGAGCTAATTCATCGTTTAATTTCCAGTGGTCAGGACTCCAACCCGCTAAAAAACGATTAAAATCAGCGCAGGCAATAGGATATAGCGCTCGCCATTCCTGTTCTATTTCATGATGTTGAGATTCATACTGTGTGCCTATCAGTTTTGTGCGAAGGCAATCGAAATAATAATCCAAACAGTGAGTAGTGTGGGTTCGTTGGCTGCTTTCACTTAACGCGCTGCCAATGAAGTAAGCAACGTCTTTCATTCCTACTCCTAATCCAGTGTATTGAAAATCTACACCACCGCATTGGTTAAAGTCGGGGGTAAAGCAAAAGTTCGCAACCTTGGCGTCGCCGTGTAATAAGGTTTGAAAGCGTGCCGATGAAAGCTGACTCGACAACCTGCTAGCTTCCCGTTTTAAAGGCCCATCTACCATGGCTTGCCATTCATCTTGTCGTGTACTCAAATGCCAGTAAGTGCCTTCGGGCCAGACATTTGTGTCAACAATACCCATGAAGCGAGCATGAAATGCTGCCAGCCAACGCAATACCGAATGCGCTTGTTTTGCACTCAGCGAGGTTACACGCTTTGTATATCCCGCGTCATCTAGGTCGTTCATCACTAAGATATGCGCATTGCTATTGTTTTCACTCTTAAGCTCTGCATTGTTAGCGGCGCTGACGGTTTCTTTGGCAACTAGATTCGCAGCTGGCTTCTCAAGTACGTTGGTTCCGCTAGCTGATACTAGGCACATAGGGGTTAAGCAGTCTGCGTTAGTGTTAGGTTGCAAATGAGTGTAAAAGTAGTGTTCTACCTCAAATGATCGGCATTTTCTAATGTGACTGGTGTTGCTTTGCCATCCCTTAGGGTGGCTGATTTCAACAGAAGGTTGAACGCACTTCGCCACCACAGGCATTGAAGTGTTATCAGCTTTATCAAACAGGGTGGCACGAAAGCATGCGCCATAACCACTCCACAGTGACTGAATAAGCGTTGGGGAGCGCACTTCTTTTTTGGTTGTGCTTGCTAACCAATCAATCAAGCTGGGTTTAACTTTTTCCATCGCTTTACTCCCACAGTTCAACAATACAAATGACCAATAAAAAAGCCGCAATTAAGCGGCTTCTTGTAATGTTTAAACAACCTTAGTCCTTAGTAATAACGATAGTCAACAGTAACTATCGCTATCAGTAACTAGGGGTGTTAATCACGCTAGGCGTTTTCATCAACACTGGCTGGCAATGTTGTTGGGGCTGATGCCGCTGCGCTTGCTTTCGCAATAGTTGCGCTTCTACCCGATACTACCACGGTAGGTCGGCTATCGTCTGACTTAGCGGTAAGCGCTACGTCATTGAAAGCATCATCAACTGATGCAGGTGCTGCCATTGGCGCAGATGCATTAATGCGGCCTCGGCTACTTGCAGGTGCGCCTGTAATAATTGGCTTGGTTATCACAGCTTTCGCTTTCTTAGGCTTAGCTTTTGGCGCAGGCTTTTCAGTTGTTTCCGTTGCTGCTTTATCAGACGCTTCACCTAGGTTAATTTCAACCTGTTTAGGTGCAGCTTCAGTGGTAGGAGCAGGGGCTACTTCAGCTTTAGCTGGCTTAGCCGTGTCCGCTTCACTTTTAGGTGAAGCTAGCTCGAACTGCATTTCGTCTTGAACTACTTCAGGCGCCGGCTTGGCTGTTGCAGTTTCTGTTGTTGCTGGCACTGCATTTTCATCCGACGGGGCCAATACACCAGGCTTGCTGGCTTGGGTGTCTTCTGTTTTAGACGCAGGTGCATTATCACTACCAGAAGGCGCTTCAGCCTTATCGGCACTTGTATCAACAGCAGCAGGCTGTACATTCTCATTTTGAGTATGCGCAGTGTCTGCCTCAAGTTTACCAGGCATAGCTGCTTGCGTATCTTCTGCACGAGGTGCTGGTTCACTAGTGTCTGCGGCAGACGTCGTTGACGCTGGTGCTTCCTGTGATGGTGAAGTTTCAACGTTTGCTGCTGGCTGTTCGCTTACTGATTCGCTGCTGTCATCATTAGACTGCTGCGCTTCTTTCTTGCGGCGCTGACCAGCGGCACGAACATGACGAGGAGAGCGGCGTGAACGACCACGGCTTTCACGTTTTTGACCGTTTTCATCAGTGTCGTTACTCGATTGTTCAGAAGATGTTTGAACATCTTGTTCAGTGGTCGAGTTAACGTCAGCAGGTTGAGAAGCTTCTTTTACTGGCGCTGTTGATTCAGAAACTGCTGTTGTATCAGTTGACTGAACTGGCGTAGCCTTAACTTCTTCTACTTCAGCAGGCGCTGATTTAGCTGGATTAGGCTTATCAACTGCAAGAGATTTTACTGGTTTGCTAGCCGGTGCTTCATTTGACTGTGTATTGTCATCTTTTTTCACACGTACGCTGCGACGAATGTCTCTTCGTTTGCGGCGCTCGGCCACTTCTTGCTTCTTCTGCGCTTCTTGAGGCTTAGCATCTTGAGACTTGCTTTCTTGTGTCTTAGGCGCTTCGTCTTGCGCGTTATTTCTGCTTTGCTCTTGCTTAGGCTTCTGAGTTTCGTCACGAGGTTTACGAGGCTTACGGCCTTTATTGTTACTTGCGCGTGGCTTGTCGTCTTGCTCAGAACGTGGCGTACGCTGTTCTTGTTCGCCGTCTTTGTTTTGAGGCTGGTTACGACGGGTATTCTTTCGTGGTTTACGACGACGATCATCACCATTGCGGTTGCGAGACTGATTGCCACCACGATTGTTTCGGCTTTCAGACTGCTTCTGTTTCTCTTTTTCTTTCGCTTCAGCTTCAGCTTTCGCTTTTTCGTCTTCACCGCCAAGTACATCACCTAACCATTTACCAATACGGGCAAATAGTGATGGTGAACTTTCAGCTTTAGCCGCAGGTACTTCTGCTTTAGGCGCAACAACTGGCGCAGCTGAAGGAGCAACTAACCCTTTTAATGCTGGCTCTTCACGTTTAACCGGCGCTGACGCTGTAGTTTCAGTTTCTGTTTCAACCGTAGGCATCAACTCTACTTCGTAGCTTGCGTCATCGAGAATATCATCTGGGCGGCGGCGAGTGACTTGATAGTGAGGTGTTTCAAGGTTGGCATTAGGGATAAGCAGTAAGTTAACACCATGACGTTTTTCTAAGCTTTGAATCGCTTTGCGCTTTTCGTTAAGCAAGTAGGTTGCTACCGATACAGGTAGCTGCGCTTCAATTTGGCCTGTGTTTTCTTTAATGCTTTCTTCTTCAAGAATTCGCAAAATAGAAAGTGCTAATGACTCGGTACCACGAATGGTGCCGTGACCTGAACAGCGAGGGCACACATGATGTGCTGAATCACCCAATGATGGGCGTAAACGCTGACGTGACATTTCAAGCAAGCCAAAGCGAGAGATACGGCCTAATTGAACACGAGCACGATCGCTGCGAACCGCGTCTTTCATGCGGTTTTCAACTTCACGTTGGTGGCGCACTGGGGTCATATCGATAAAGTCGATAACGACCAAGCCACCTAAGTCGCGTAAACGTAATTGACGGGCAATTTCGTCCGCTGCTTCTAGGTTAGTATTGAACGCTGTTTCTTCAATATCACCGCCTTTTGTTGCACGGGCAGAGTTGATATCAATAGAGGTAAGGGCTTCAGTAGGATCGATAACAATTGAACCACCAGAAGGCAAGCGAACTTCACGTTGGAAGGCTGACTCAATTTGGCTTTCAATTTGATAATGGCTGAACAAAGGCACTTCGCCACGATAAAGCTTAACGCGGTTGGCAAAGTCAGGGCGCACAAGTTGGATGTGCTGCAATGCTTGTTCATAGATGCTGGTTTTATCAATTAATATTTCACCAATATCACGACGTAGATAGTCACGAATTGCACGAACAATAACGTTACTTTCTTGGTGAATTAGGAAGGGGGCTTCACGCTCTTCAGCAACGTTAGAAATAGCTTCCCAATGGGTAAGTAATACTTTTAAATCCCACTCTAACTCTTCGTAAGATTTACCCACACCCGCAGTACGAACTATCAAACCCATGCCATCAGGCAGGTCTAGTTTGTTCAAAGATTCTTTAAGCTCTGTACGTTCATCACCTTCGATACGACGAGAAATACCGCCAGCACGAGGGTTGTTTGGCATTAATACTAAGTAGCTACCCGCTAGTGATAAGAATGTGGTAAGCGCTGCGCCTTTTTGACCACGTTCTTCTTTATCAATCTGAACGATAACTTCTTGGCCTTCCTTAATCACATCTTTAATGTTTGGGCGGCCTTCGAATCGGTAGCCTTTAGGGAAGTAAGTGCGCGCAATTTCTTTGAGGGGTAGGAAACCGTGGCGATCTGCGCCGTAGTCTACGAATGCCGCTTCGAGGCTTGGCTCAACGCGGGTTATTTTACCTTTGTAAATGTTTGCTTTTTTCTGTTCGTGCCCAGGACTTTCGATGTCCAAATCGTATAAACGCTGCCCATCAACAAGGGCAACACGCAACTCTTCTAATTGAGTTGCATTAATTAACATTCTTTTCATTGTATCTAACTCTGTTTTAATACAGCCGTCCAGATACAAAATTAAAGTGACATGTACAAACCCTCACCGCGCAATCTCACGATTGGACGGGGACCTTGTTGTAACGCCGCATTATCCTTGAACTTACGCAGCATGTAACGTTTTTCGTTACTCGTTCCGCGTTTTATATTGTTCTTAAGGATGTCGGGAGCGACATACCCTTATTTCTATCTATCTTTTTAACAAACACCGCTCTTAGGCTGGCGCTTGTTTGTCAATTCAATTCTGTTAGCTAAACGGCGAACTTATTTTATGTTCGCAAACAGCATCTGAATTATCTAACGGCAGTGTAGTCGTTGCCTCTATAATTCTCGTTCCAGATATAAAATTGCGTGTTCATTGAATAATGCAATTGGAACGTGACGCTGTTCTAATGGATAACAATAATGGCGAAATAAGCGAGTAACGAATTAACTAGCTCTAAATGCTCACTATGTTAAATGTAGTGTTTTACCGGTATGGTTTAGCCGCGTAAAATACAGCTTCCATTATGGCATCAAAGGTTCAATTTAAGCAAGGTGCCAAGGGTAAATAAGCCCAGATAATACGGTTTTTCAGTGCTAAATGCCCGTTTAGTATCAAAAGTAGTCAAAGGGTTTTATTTTTACGGCACATCAAAGTTTCTGTATCGGTCTGCTTTTGCATTGCGTTATAATGGAGTCTATGAAAGAACAAACCCAACAATCAGTCCGTTTCGTTACCGTTGAACCCGATTTAGCAGGGCAACGTGTAGACAATTTTTTGCGCACCCAATTAAAAGGCGTGCCCAAAAGTATGATTTATCGCATCTTGCGTAAAGGTGAAGTGCGCGTAAATAAGGGTAGAGTAAAACCCGAATATAAACTCGTTGCCGATGATGTCGTGCGTATCCCACCTGTGCGTGTTTCAGAAGGAACACCAGGGCCATCGCCAAAACTCGATAAAATTGCAGCGCTAGAATCTCAAATATTATTTGAAGACGAGCGCATTATTGTAATTAATAAACCTTCAGGCATTGCTGTTCATGGTGGCAGTGGTTTAAGTTTTGGCTTAATTGAAGGTTTACGCGCACTGCGCCCCGATGCTAATTTTATGGAATTGGTGCACCGTTTAGACAGAGACACCTCTGGCTGTATTTTAATTGCTAAGAAACGTTCGGCGCTTCGTCATATGCATGAGCAGTTGCGTACCGGTAAAATGGATAAGCGCTACCAAGCATTAGTGGCAGGGCAGTGGCCTGAAAATCGCTTTAAAGTGAAGGCGCCACTTCGCAAGAATGTATTGCAGTCAGGTGAACGCATGGTGAATGTGAGTGAAGATGGTAAGCCATCTGAAACCCGCTATCGGATATTGCAAAAATTCGAGGCCGCCACATTGGTAGAAGCATCACCTATTACTGGTCGAACCCACCAAATCCGAGTTCACTGTTTACACGCAGAGCATCCAATTGCGTGTGATCCTAAATACGGTGATACCGAGTTTGACGAAACTATGCGCCAAAAAGGGTTAAACCGCCTATTCTTGCACGCACACAGTATTTCGCTAATTCACCCCGGTACAGAAGAGCGGGTTAAATTTACCGCGCCATTAGATGCCACCTTAACCAATACCCTTAAAGCTTTGTAATTAGGCTTTTAGGGTATTCGGTACAACGTTAAATAAAGCGACTGGATTAGGTAGTACTTGGTTGCAAACCCCTTGAATAAATTTATTCGTTATTTGAATTTGTCTTTTTTATAAATAAGGATCGCAGTAACTATGCGCTATAAGTTGGTTATATTTGATTGGGACGGCACCTTAATGGACTCCGCCGATAAAATTATTAACTGTATGCAAATAGCAGCAAAACACTGTGATGTGCCTGTTCCTAGTGCTGATGCGGTAAGTCACATTATTGGAATTAGCTTAAAACCTGCGATTAAGCAGTTATTTAACATCGATGATGATGCTCTTGCTGAGCGTTTAGTACTGGCTTATAAAGAAGCCTTCGTAAGCCATGACGCTACGCCTTGCCCTTTATTTAATGGTGTAGACGATTTGTTGTCAGCGTTACAGGCTGAAGGGGCTACTCTTGCTGTCGCAACAGGGAAAGCACGTAGAGGTCTTGATAGAGCCTGGTTGCAAACCGGAACTGGCCACTTTTTCAGTGCGTCACGGTGCGCTGATGACGCCCAGTCGAAACCGTCACCTGACATGCTACTGCAAATTTTAGACGAGCTAAATATTAGTGCCCACGATGCCGTTATGATTGGCGATACTACCTACGACATGCAAATGGCAAAATCTATTGGTATGCGCAGAATAGGGGTTTCTTACGGGGTGCACGCACAAGTTCACCTTGAAGCGTTGGCGCCTGAAACCATAGTGCATTCTATAGGCGAGCTTCAACAGTTTTTAATTCGCTAGTTTAGCTTTTAAATTAGCTGTTGAAGGAATACTGCTCTCGCTGTCTATCTTCACTAGCTAATTCTCGTTAAGCACATCTTCAAGCGCTAGGCTTTGGCAGTAGCAAGGTCTAGCAAATCGATATTAAAATGTTTGTCTAGCATATTATGCAGCAGCATCACAGGAAGCCCTATTAAAGTATTAGGGTCACGACTGGTAATGCGTTCAAACAATAAGGCCCCCATGCCTTCACATTTGAAACTTCCTGCGCAATCAAGTGGCATTTCGGCTTCAACATAAGCACGTAATTGTGCTTCCTTATGACTACGAAAATACACACAGGTTTCTTCAGCTCGGGTAATAGTGTCTAAATTGCTGGTAAGGATGTCGGGTAGGTCTTCGTCGTCTTCAGTTTTACACAAACTTATCGCGGTATAGAAGTACACAGATTTTCCTTGGCACATTTTTAATTGCGCTACCGCATTTTCTACCGTGCCGGGCTTTCCTAATATGATTTTGCCATCAGTGCCTTCTACAGAAGCAACTTGGTCGCTACCAATCACAATTCTACCTGGCTGTTGTTGTGCAATCTTTTTTGCTTTTTCGAATGCTAAACGTTTACACAACGCAAGGGGAGTTTCATTAGGTAGGGGAGTCTCATCTATATCTGGTTTGCTTATTTCAGCTTGAATGCCAATATTCGACAACAATTGCTGGCGGTATTTTGATGATGAAGCTAGAACGAGTGTGGTCATACTACAAAACCTCAATCTTACATTAAGTGTTAATTAACCGAATTTTGCTTTGCGTGCGTGCCTTCTTACGAAAGTGTGTTTATATGTGCGTTAATAGTTAAACACCAAATTCCTTTTATGTAGTTGTTTCTTGCAAATTACCCATTAATAGTAATCACAACTTACCCTAAATATAGCGTGTTTTAGTAAAGGAGCGTAATGTCCTTTGCCCACTTGGGCATTTTCGATAATAGGCTGTTTTGCGAACCGTACCCCATTTTATACACATCATATTCTTTTTACTTGTTATTTTGGGTTATTCCCTTAAAATTCGGATCATGAAAAGAAGTACAAAACCGCTAAATTATTATACAAAAATGCCCATTAAATCTTTGACAGTGGGATGTGGAATCTATAGAATGCGCGCCCTATGCAGAAAGTGAAACTCCCTCATACGGTCGAACCGACCAGCAGCGCTATGAAACGTTCCGATTATCGGGGTGTTCTTGTGTCTGAAGATATGGAACGATTGGGTGGGGCTGTTGTCCGATGTAGTGAATTTGTGAACGTCGATGTGCAGTTCAAAAAAGACGAGCAGGGTCTTACTGTATTTCACGGTCATTTAGACACGCAGGTAACACTTCTCTGTCAGCGGTGTAATGGTGAATTCGATACCACACTTGATGTGGATTTTTGTTTTACTCCAGTGCAGGGAGAAGAGCGAAATGAAGAAGATCCAATACCCGAGGCTTACGAACCGGTAGAGGTCAACGACCACGGAGAAGTTAATCTGCTTCAGATATTTGAAGACGAGTTGCTTTTATCTTTGCCCATCGTACCCCTTCATGCAGAGGAGGAGTGCTCAGTGTCTAAAGATGATATGTCGTTCGGAAAGATTGAACCGGAACAAGAGCGAGAAAACCCTTTCGCGGTTTTGAAAGAACTTAAGCGAGACCAGGAGTAAGTTATGGCTGTACAAAAAAATCGTAAAACACGCTCTAAGCGTGGTATGCGTCGTTCACACGATGCATTGACTGCGTCGACTTTGTCTGTCGACCCAACGTCGGGTGAAACACACCGTCGTCACCACGTGACAGCTGACGGTTACTACAAAGGCAATAAAGTAGTCGGCGCGTAATACGGCGTCTACATTTTGTCTAAGCTAACCATCGCGTTAGATATCATGGGGGGCGATCATGGTCCCCCTGTTATCCTCTCTGCGGCTGTTAAAGCCATTGAACTTCATTCTGACGTTCATTTTCTGCTATGCGGCGACCAAGCCGTTATATCTCCAGCAATTGAAAATCTCACCGCTTCTCAACGAAGTCGGGTAACCGTATCTCATTGCGACCAAGTCGTTGAAATGGGTGAAGCGCCTACCTCTGCGTTACGCAATAAAAAACGCTCGTCAATGCGCCGTGTGATTGAATATGTTCAAAGCAACGAAGCCGATGCATGTGTAAGTGCAGGCAATACTGGTGCGCTGTTAACCTTATCGTTCTATTTATTAAAAACCTTATCGGGTATTGATAGGCCAGCACTTATCAGCATGATGCCCACCGCGAGTCACCATAATGTTTTCTTGCTCGACTTAGGCGCAAATGTTAATTGCACGCCTGAAATTTTATTTCAGTACGGTGTGATGGGTTCGGTGTTAGCGCAAGAAGCAGCGGGTATTTCTTCTCCTCGTGTTGCGTTATTGAACGTGGGCGAAGAAGATATAAAAGGGAATGCGTACGTAAAGTTAGCCGATCAACTATTTAAAGATGCCCCAGGCATTAACTACATTGGCTATGTAGAAGGTAATGATATCTTTACCGATAAAGCCGATGTGGTGGTGACTGACGGTTTTACCGGCAATGTCGCGCTTAAATCTAGCGAAGGGTTGGCCAAATTGGTTATCAACGAAGTGAAACGTCAGTCACAAAAGAACTTTTATACGCGGCTAATGGCCAAAATTGCTTTTCCATTGCTTAAATCTATCTATAACAGCGTGAACCCCGACCAGTATAATGGTGCGAGTCTGATAGGATTGCGCGGCATTGTTATCAAGAGTCATGGAAATGCATCTAAAGACGCCTTTTATTACGCCATTGTGCAAGCAATGAAAGAAGCAAAGATGCGAGTTCCAGACAAGATAAAAACGAAGATAGAAACGGTTTTATTGGAGCAGCTTTGAGCAAATATTCTCGATTTATCGGTACCGGCAGTTATTACCCTAGTGATATACGAACCAATGCCGATTTGGAAGTTATGGTTGATACCAGTGATGAATGGATCACTGATAGAACCGGTATTAAAGAACGCCGAATTATAGGTGCTGAAGAAACCGCTGCGACCATGGGTGCAGAGGCAAGTAAGAAAGCCATAGAGATGGCAGGCATCGACCCTCAATCAATTGATATGATAGTGTGTGCTACTACTAGCGGACGCTATGCACTTCCTAGCACTGCGTGTGAAATCCAGCGCATTTTAGGCATTAACGGTATTCCTGCTTTTGATGTGGCAGCTGCCTGTGCAGGTTATTGCTACGCGTTAAGTGTGGCCGACCAATACATCAAATCTGGCATGGCTAAGCGTATCTTAGTTATCGGTACAGATTGTCTTAGCCGCTTGATAGCACCTGAAGATCGCACTATGGTCATTTTATTTGGCGATGCTGCTGGAGCCACGATTATAGAAGCCAGTGATGAGCCGGGTATATTATCGACTCACATAAACGCCGATGGCTCTTACGGCGATTTACTTTATGTTGGTAACCCAACACGTGGTGATGAAGCATCTGTTCACGAAAATTGGGGTGTTATGCGCGGGAACGAAGTTTTCAAAGTTGCCGTGAATAAATTGTCTGAAGTGGTCGAACAAACCCTTGCGGCCAACAATATGCAAAAATCTGATCTGGATTGGCTAGTGCCTCATCAGGCGAATTTCAGAATTATTAAAGCGACAGCAAAGAAATTAGATATGTCGTTAGACCAAGTGGTGGTTACGTTAGAAAAATACGGTAATACCTCGGCTGCCACAGTACCCACAGCATTAGACACCGCTATTCGCGATGGCCGTATTCAGCGTGGGCAACATTTATTATTAGAAGCATTCGGCGGCGGTTTTGCGTGGGCATCTGCGCTGGTACGATACTAGTTTCTTTTAATAGTCTTCATGAATTCGTAGTATTCAAGAGATTCGTTGTACTCAAAAAAATAACAAGGAACAACAATGACAAAAACAGCCTGCGTCTTTCCTGGGCAGGGTTCACAATCTGTGGGCATGCTTAAAGAGTTGGCAGACAGCCATCCTTCTGTTTTAGATACCTTCAAAGACGCTTCAGACGTATTGGGTTACGATCTTTGGGATCTGGTACAAAACGACACCGAAGGAAAATTGAACGAAACCCATATTACCCAGCCAGCTTTACTTGCCGCCAGTGTTGCTACTTGGCGAATATTAGAAGCACAAGGCATTGAAGTGAGCTATTTAGCGGGTCACAGTTTAGGTGAATATTCAGCCTTAGTGTGTGGCGGTGCCATGTCTTTCGCCGATGCGATAAAGCTAGTTGAAGCGCGTGGGCAATATATGCAAGAGGCGGTGCCAGCAGGGGCAGGTGCTATGTATGCTATCATCGGCTTAGACGACAACACCATTGCCAACGTGTGCCACCAAACGGCGATTGCCACAGGCGATGTAGTGTCTCCGGTTAACTTTAATTCGCCAGGCCAAGTGGTTATTGCCGGTGAAAAGGTGGCCGCTGAGCAAGCTGCTGCTGCATGTAAAGAAGCCGGTGCCAAGCGAGCGCTTCCATTAGCGGTTAGTGTGCCTTCGCATTGCGAACTTATGCGCCCCGCTGCTGACAAGCTAGAAGATGCGCTGGCGACTTTAAATGTTCACACCCCTGCAATTAATATCATTAATAATGTTGATGTCACCATTGAAACCGATGGAGCATCAATAAAAAGTGCGTTGGTACGTCAATTATATTGCCCCGTTCAGTGGACGCGTACCGTTGAGTACTTGGCCGCAGCAGGTGTTGAACGCATTATTGAAGTAGGCCCAGGTAAAGTACTTTCTGGATTAAATAAACGCATTAATAAAAGTTTAGAATCCATTGCTGTAAACACCCCAGAAAGTGTGGAAGCATTAAAACAATAAGGAATCGCTATGAGTCAGTTAGAAGGCAAAGTAGCACTGGTAACCGGCGCAAGCCGAGGCATTGGTAAAGCCATTGCCAGCCAGCTTGCAGCGCAAGGTGCTACGGTTGTGGGCACGGCTACAAGCGACAGTGGTGCAAGTGCAATTACTGAGTATTTATCTGAATTTGGTGGCAAAGGCATTGCACTAAATGTTACCGATAAAGACAGTATAGATGCTATAATCAAGGAAATTAATGACACCTTCGGTGGCATTGATATTTTGGTTAATAATGCAGGTATTACTCGTGATAACTTGTTAATGCGTATGAAAGATGACGAATGGCAAGATATTATTAATACCAACCTTACAGCCATTTTTACGCTGTCAAAAGCAGTACTTCGCGGTATGATGAAGAAACGCTTTGGCCGTATCGTAAATATCGGTTCTGTGGTGGGTAGTTCGGGTAATGCTGGGCAAGCAAACTACGCAGCAGCGAAAGCAGGTGTTATTGGTTTTTCGAAATCTATGGCACGTGAAGTGGCTTCTCGTGGTATAACTATTAACGTTGTTGCGCCTGGTTTTATCGATACCGACATGACAAAATCATTGACGGACGATCAAAAAAGCGCAATTTTTAAAGATATTCCTGCTAACCGTTTAGGTGAACCTGATGAAATAGCAGCCACTGTTGCCTTTTTAGTGAGCAGCGGTGCAGCCTATATTACAGGCGAAACTATCCATGTAAATGGTGGTATGTATATGGGTTAAATTCACGAAAATTGTGAATTTAACTGTGTTTGGGGTGGATTTTCCCCGAACTTGGATGTAAAAATAGAACATTAAGAATTTGGGATGTCGCTGGTTTGACCAGAAAATTTGTTTAAACTGGTGCTTGCAAGCTAGTACCTTGCAAAATAAACTAGCGGCACTTTGACTATCTAGTGACGTTTAAGGGAAACCTAGAATTATGAGTAACATTGAAGAACGCGTTAAGAAAATTATCATTGAACAACTTGGCGTAAAAGAAGAAGAAGTAAAAGCTGAAGCTTCATTCGTTGATGATTTGGGCGCAGACTCACTTGACACTGTTGAGCTAGTAATGGCGTTAGAAGAAGAATTTGATACTGAAATTCCTGACGAAGAAGCAGAAAAAATTACTACTGTTCAGTCAGCTATTGACTATATCAATGCTAACAAAGACGCTTAAGTCTTCGTTATAGTAAATTAAAAAACGGCTCTCTTTAGAGCCGTTTTTGTATTCCCACCTTATTAGTTCCAATGCGAGGGCTTTTTGTGACAAAACGTCGCGTAGTGGTTACTGGTCTTGGCATGCTTTCACCTTTGGGTCTTTCTGTAGATGAGACTTGGCGTCGTCTGTTAGCAGGCGAAAGCGGTATTGGTGAAATCACCCATTTTGATTGCAGTGACTATTCCACCCGTTTCGCAGGTCAAGTTGATAACTTTGACCCGCAGGAATATATAGAAAAGAAAGAAACGAAAAAAATGGACAGGTTTATTCAGCTGGGTATTGCAGCGGGTAAACAGGCCATGGCTGATTCGGGCTTAACGATAACTGAAGAAAATGCACATCGTGTAGGTGTAGCTATTGGTTCAGGCATTGGTGGGCTAGAACAAATCGAACAAAACCACACTAAATTAATGAATAGCGGTCCTAAGCGCGTTTCGCCATTTTTTGTGCCTTCTACTATTACCAACATGATTTCTGGCTTTTTGTCTATCATGGAAGGGCTTAAAGGGCCAAACCTAAACGTAGTGACGGCATGTACCACTGGTGTGCATAACATTGGTATTGCTGCGCGTACTATCGCGTATGACGATGCAGATGCCATGCTAGCAGGCGGTTCAGAAGCGTCTATTACGCCATTAGGTATAGCTGGTTTTGCTGCGGCACGTGCATTGTCTGCACGAAACGACGATCCTCAAGGCGCCAGTCGTCCTTGGGATAAAGATCGTGATGGTTTCGTCATGGGCGAAGGTGCTGGCGTAGTGATGCTAGAAGAATACGAAGCGGCGAAAGCACGTGGTGCAACCATTTATGCTGAACTTGTTGGTTTTGGTATGAGTGGCGATGCCTATCATATGACATCACCACCTGCTGACGGTGAAGGTGCAGCGGCTTCAATGAGTAACGCTATTCGCGATGCTAAAATTGAGAGCAGTGAAATTGGTTACGTTAACGCGCATGGTACATCTACACCAGCGGGTGATATTGCAGAAGTAGCAGCGGTTAAGCGTGTATTCAACGAACATGCGCATAACATGCTGGTAAGCTCTACTAAGTCGATGACAGGTCATTTACTTGGTGCAGCAGGCTCTGTAGAAGCTATTTTCACTATATTAGCACTACGTGACAAAATGGCACCGCCTACCATTAACTTGGATGAGCCAAGCGAAGGATGTGACTTAGACTTCGTGGCTAATAAAGCAAAAATGTTTACTTCAGACTATGCGCTGTGTAATTCATTTGGCTTTGGTGGTACTAACGGTTCGCTTATCTTTAAAAGAATTTAAGCCCGAACATACGTTTGGATACCCTAGTTATTGAATAAAGGCAGCGCAAGCTGCCTTTCTTGTTTGCGCACAACAACTTGGTATACTGCGCCCTAGACGTTACTAATTAGAGCTAGTTGTGAAAATAGTCGCAAACACCGACACCGCATCTTTAACCTCTTCATCCGCCGATGCAATTGCCCTTAACGACAGGGCACTGAACTATGGTGATGGGGTGTTTACTACTATGTGTGTTAGCCAGGGGAAAGTAGAGCTGCTGTCTTTTCATCTCGCTAGGCTGAATCATGATGCCAAAGCGTTAGCCATTCCCCTCAATATGGCTAAACTGAGAACTGCTATTGACGAGTATGTCAGTACGCTTAACGCATCGCTTGAACACACGAAGACTCAAAGAGTAATGAAGATTCATGTATCTTCAGGAGAAGGCGGTCGTGGTTACGCGCGAGATAGCCACGCACCTGCGATTGTTCGGTTTTCCACGCATGCTTATCCGGCACATTATTCTGAACTTGCTGCTAGCGGTTTAACCCTTATAAATGCGAAAACACCGCTGGCAATTCAGCCTTTGCTTGGTGGTATTAAACATATGAACCGGTTAGAGCAGGTATTGGTTAAGCGTGAAGTTATCGCGGCCAATGCCGATGATGCCTTGGTGTTCGACACGCAAGGGCACCTTATTGAAGCCAGTGCGGGAAACGTATTTTTTCAAACCGATAGTGGATGGCACACACCAAAGGTAAATAACTGTGGTGTAAATGGTGTTGTGCGCCAGTGCTTATTAAGTATGTTAAAAGCAAGCTCTTCAAAAGACAGGGACATAATTGGCAACCCCTCAAGCGTTCATGAAGGCGAATACACACTGGCAGATTTAACTAACGCAAAAGCATTAGTTATCACCAATGCCTTAATGGGCGTGATGCCAGTAAATAAAGTCATTTACAATAATAATGACAAAGAGATTAGCAATGAATTGGAATTCAGCGCGTCCCACCAAGGGGCAAAGACCCTCGCTAAATTAGTATTAGATAAAATTCAGGACGATCATGCGAATAGTTATTAGCATTGGGATAATGCTAGCGCTTGTTGTAGGTGCAATTACCTTTGGTGTTTTATATGTAAACGGGCAAGCTTCATCACCCTTGTCGATTTCTCAACCGCAGCTTTATACGGTAGAAAAGGGCAGTAACGGATATAAAGTGGTAAGGGAGCTTCGGGCGCGTGAGTTACTTGATAGCCCTGAATTAGCGACAAAACTTTGGCTCAAATTTTTCGCTGCCAATACCCACGTGAAATCGGGTACTTACCGTTTAGCACCTGGGTTATCACTACGAGAAGTATTCGGTATATTAAGCCGTGGTGACGAGCACTATTTTGCCGTGAGCTTGGTAGAAGGACTGACACTAAAAGAGTGGTTGGTTACGTTAAAGGCGCAAACTGAACTGATAAACGATGTATCGCTGGATCAGGTTGAAGAGACGATTAATATCTCAAGCTCGGTAAATGAGGAAAAAGCGCCAATGCTATGGCTGAGTGAAGCTAGCAGCGCCGAAGGCTTATTTTTAGCCGATACGTATTTCTTTACCGCTAACACTGCGGCCAGTAGCATTTTAAAACGCGCCCACAAGGCCATGTTAGATTATGTCGAAACCCAGTGGCAGCAACGGCAAGCAGATTTGCCATTGAACTCACCGTACGACGCCCTAATATTGGCAAGTATTATTGAAAAAGAAACCGCAGTGAGTGCAGAACGAACCAAAATAGCGGGGGTATTTGTAAACCGACTGCGGAAAAATATGAGATTACAAACCGATCCCACCGTTATTTACGGCATTGGCGATGCGTATGATGGTAATATTACCCGTAAGCACCTTCGTACGCCCACACCTTACAACACGTATACAATTAAAGGTTTACCGCCCACGCCTATTGCGATGGCCGGTAAGGAAGCCATTTGGGCCGCGTTAAACCCAATGGAAACCGATGCCTTGTATTTTGTTGCCAGAGGTGATGGTAGCCACGAATTTTCGTCTTCGCTCGCTGCCCATAATGCAGCTGTGCGAAAATATCAGTTAAACAAAAAATAAAAAGTCCAACAACGAATAATTATGAACGGAAAGTTTATTGTAGTAGAGGGTCTTGAAGGGGCCGGAAAGAGTTCAGTGATTGGGCTTATAGTAAAGCATTTGCAAGACGCAGGTATTGCGGTTGAGCAAACACGCGAGCCTGGCGGTACGCCTATGGCCGAGGCTATACGCGAGTGTGTTAAACACGACTGGGACGAAACCGTAGCCGAAGAAACAGAATTGCTGTTGATGTACGCCGCACGGGTACAGTTATTAACTAACCGTATACTTCCGGCATTAAATGCAGGGCAGTGGGTAGTAGGTGACAGGCATGACTTGTCTTCACAAGCTTACCAAGGCGGTGGTCGCGGCGTAAGCGCTAATACCATGACTGCCATTAGCAAAATAGCGCTTAACGGTTTTAAGCCAAATTTAACCTTGTACTTAGACGTTGAGCCAGCCATAGGGCTAGAACGCGCTAGAGGCAGGGGAGAGCTAGATCGCATTGAACAAGCAGGCTTGGCCTTTTTTGAGCGTACTCGTGAACGGTACTTAAGCTTAGCAGCACAAGACGACAGTATTGTGGTGATTAATGCCATGCAAGCTATGGAAGATGTACATAAAGACGTGATAACCGCTGTGCAGGAGTACCTTTCTTAATGCAATCTGGGCAAATGCTTCCTTGGTTCACTGATACCTATAACGAATTGCTTGTACGCTATTTTAATAACAAGCTGCACCATGCGCTGTTATTCATTGGCGCTAAAGGTATTGGTAAAGCAAAATTGGTTGCAGGGCTGTCGGATACGCTGTTGTGCAAAAAGCCAACCCAGCAAGGGGCCTGTAATGATTGCCAAAGCTGTCATTTACGGCTTGCTGGAAATCACCCCGATTTTTACGTGCTAGAAAGCGAAAAACAATTGGGCGTGGATAAAATTCGTGAAGGTATTGCCAAGTTAAGCGGTACGGCGCAAATGGGGGGCAATAAGGTGCTGGTGATCCCCGTGGCCGATAGCATGACTGAGGCGGCGGCCAATGCACTATTGAAAACGTTAGAAGAGCCCACCAATAATACGTACTTGTTGCTAATCACTGACAGCCTGAACAGAATAATGCCCACTATTTTGAGTCGATGTGAAAAACATTCGCTCGGCTTGCCTGACGTACAAAGTAGTTTGGCCTATTTACAGCAACAGGGCGTACAAGATGCCAGTGAAGCGTTATTAGAAGCCTATGGCTATGCGCCACTTCGTTTAGAAGCAGCACTTAATAGCGAAAGCGACTTTAATTATCGTACTTTTACAGATGGTATGGGCGCATTACTTGCTGGTACTGGAAGTCAGCAGCTTTTAGCGCTTGCGAATAAATGGCAGAGCGATGCTGTTCAGGTAGCAACGTGGTGTCAACACATGGCACATAAATCGTATGTAGAACGCCAGCAAGCGCAAGATTACGCGCGTTATCGTGCCTGTGTAGAGGCAGTAAAAACCTTACAGCACCCTGGGGTGAATAAATCCATGGTGTTGGTAAGTATTTTGAAACAATTTCAGCGCTAGGCCGCGGTTATAGTGGGTTAGCCTTAAAAAAGATAGGTATATTTTGTTTGTAGATTCACATTGTCATTTAGACAGATTAAAGCAATCGCCAGAAGAATTGGCAGAAACCCTTAACTTTGCCCGCACCCGCGGTGTAGAGCACTTTTTATGTGTGTGCGTATCGGTGAGCGATTACGACAGTATGTTAGAAACGGTAAAAGGCTTTAATGATGTTTCTGTTTCTTGCGGCGTACACCCGCTTCACCAAGAAGATGCATGTACTTACGATGAGTTACTTGAAAAAGCGCAAGACGATGCGGTAGTGGCCATTGGTGAAACAGGCTTAGACTACTTTTATAGCCCTGAAAGTAAAGAAGTTCAGCTAACGTCGTTTGTTGACCATATTAACGTGGCTAACGAAACGAAAAAGCCGCTTATTATTCATACCCGCGATGCCCGTGACGATACCATTAATTTATTGCGCGAGCATAAAGCCAGCCACACAAAGGGCGTGCTACATTGTTTTACCGAATCGCTAGAAATGGCGCAGGCTGCCATTGAAATGGATTTTTATATTTCAATTTCTGGCATAGTGACATTTAATTCCGCCAGTGAATTACGAGACGTTGTAAAAGCAATTCCACTTGAGCGCTTATTAATTGAAACCGACTCCCCTTGGCTGGCACCGGTGCCTCACAGAGGTAAACAAAATCAGCCTGGCTATGTGGTAGAAGTCGCAGAATTCATTGCCGAATTGAAAGGTATTTCGGTAAAAGAGTTAGCACGTATTACGACTGAAAACTTCTACACTTTGTTTTCACTTGCCCAACGCAAAGCCGCTTAAGCGACCGGAGAGTTTTAACGATGCCGCAGTGGCGCACAGGGTTGACAAAAAGCTTACACGCTAGCAGAAGTATGCCTGAGAGCCGTTATTTTCAGTTGGCAACTGCTGACAAAGACGGCGTGCCGTACTGCAGAACCGTGGTGTACCGAGGCTTAAGTGATGACAACAAGCTGATTGTTATTTCAGACACCCGTACCGAAAAATACACCCAATTGTCACAGCAAGCGAAAGCGCAAGGCTGTTGGTATTTTTCGAAAACTCGTGAGCAGTATCGATTTAGCGTAATTGCGACTATCATGACTGAAAACGAAGATAGGCCACTCATAGAGTCTCATTGGGCTAAATTGTCTGATGCAGGTAAAAAGCAGTTTCTATGGGGCGACCCAGGTACGCCAAGAAACAACGGGTTACCGCTTCAGATTGCGGGCGACTACTCTGTCGCTCCCGAACATTTTTGCGTAATTTTGCTAGATATTGTGAACGTGGATTATTTGAATTTGCGCGGTAATCCGCAGTATCGAGAGTTACATCGTCGTGACGATAAGGGGAACTGGATAAGCCAGTCTATTATCCCCTGATGCGCTAAAGTTGAATTCTAACAATCAAGCCTATACGCATACGAAAAAACGCCAGCACAATGTCCGGCGTTTTTAATTTTATCCTTTTGCTTACATTATTTTACTCGAAAATTTTCGAAATTGGCGTATCACCTTTAAACAAGTAAGTAGTGACATTACTTGTGTCGCTGCGATTAACTGCTTCCACAATAGCTGTAGCCACGTCCTCTCTAGGAATCACTGCATCGTCTTGGTTGTCAGGCATGTCGGTAGATACCAAATGTGTACCTGGCTCGTTTAAGAGAGTACCGGGGCGTAGAATGATATAAGGCACGCCGCTGTTCATCAGGTGCTCATCAGCCATGTGTTTAGCGACTAAATAAGGCTTAATGCTAGAGCTAACTGCGTCTGGATCGCCGGCCCCTATTGAACTTACCATCACAAATTTAGGCGTACTCGCTACCTTGGCATAATTCGCTGCGTTTCGCGCTGCCCATAGATCTATAAGGAGTGTTTTATCATCGCCTGAATTGCCGCCGCTGCCGGCAACGAATACAACGCAATCGACACCTTCGAAATGTTCAGAAAAGTCTTTTTCAAGATCTTGTTCTTTAATGACGAGGTTGTCGTTTTCAAAGTCGTTTAGCTTTTCGGGGCTTCGTACAGGCGCTACCACGTGGTGACCTGCTTCAAGTAATTTTCCAGTAGCCTGCTTACCAATTTGGCCTGATGCGCCAATGACAAGAACCTTAGCCATAAATGTTACCTCCATGATTGAATATGGTTATTCATAAGCGTGGGAGGGGATTTCGATCACACAGTACGATGAGTTTCATCATACTGCGCTGGTCGGCGTTAAGGCATAAATTAATTACACTCGGGAGAAGAGTGGTTTACATAATAGGTAAAGCAGCGGCTAAATCAGCAGGTTAACATAAGGCTATTTAACAACAGCATTGCGCCCCTGGGCTTTACCTTTGTAGAGTTTTTTATCAGCTGCGTGAATGCATTGCTCTACGCTATCGCTTTCACGAATATCAGCTATCCCCGCGGTGATAGTCACTTTCACATCATGTCCTTCGCAGTGAAATGAGGTTTTCTCAACCGCTTTTCTTAATTTCTCACCTACCCAGTAGCATTCATGCGCATTAAGCTCAGGCAATAGAATAAGAAACTCTTCGCCACCCCAACGACAAATAACGTCGGAATTTCTCAAACTCGTGCGTAGCAGTTCTGCCACCTTAACCAATATAAGATCGCCTACATGGTGACCGTAAGTGTCGTTAATTTGTTTAAACCAATCAATATCTACAATAAGCAAAGAAAATGCCTGTGCATAACGCTCGTAACTGTCCCAAGCCTCGAGCGCTCGGCTTGTAAAATAGCGCCTATTTTTCAATCCGGTTAACGAGTCTTGGCTTGATAGCAACGTTAGTTTATCTACTACGTCTTCAAGATCTTTGGTTTTTTCTTCGACCATTTTTGCAAGCACAACCGAACGGTTTTTAAGGGTTCGAATACGCCACCACACAAGTAGCGTTAACAGTAGAAAAGCCGAAACGATAATGGCACTTCGCCAGATGGGTTTGTCCCACCAAGGGGGGACAATACTGATTTTCAGCTTGGCTTCATTTGGGCTCCATACTTTTTCTTTATTCATCGCTCGAATAGTGAGGGTGTAATTCCCAGGGGCCAAATTGGTGTAGGTTACTCCGCGGCGGCGATGGTCGGTAAAACGCCATTTATTATCAAACCCTGATAATAGGTAGGCGTAACTTACTTCATTTGCACGAGTAAAATCGAGCGCCGCGAATTCTACAGAAAATGAAACATTGTCTGAGCTAAGGATTAATTCTTCGATATTGGTATTCGGGAAGAGGTCTTTCGAATCACTGCTTTGTTCATTAATAATTTCAATATGCGAGATATTGACCTTAGGCGACCAAGGCTGTTGTTTGATATCACTTGGCTTGAAGCGAGTGAGACCCTGTGGGCTGCCCATGAAAATAGTGTCGTCAACGGTTTTTACGGCAGCGCCTATGTAGTAACCAGCTTCACTAACACCATTTTGTGCCCCAAAATAAGAAACCGACGATAAGGTAGAATCGATATGTGCAATGCCGACGGTTGTTGAGATCCAGAGTGCGTTTTCTTGATCTTCAACAATAGCGCCAATCGAGATGTTGCTTAAGTAGCTGTCTGCTTCTATTTGGTTAAATGATACTGAAGATACTTCGTCATCTCCAAGCACCATAAAATAGATGCCGTTTGACTGTGTGCCAATCCAATAGCCGCCACGAATAGAACGAGAAACCCACGTCACCACCGCATCTTTAGGAAAATTACTGCTACTTTCACCAATATTACGGATTTCACCCGTAAATTTATTGGCAAAGTATAAACCCGATATGCTGGCCAGCCATGCGTTCTCGTTATCTTCAAATACAATGCGAGTGGTTAGCGAAATAGGCCATTGGCGAATAACTCGATTTTCGGAAGGGCGATACACAAAAACACCGTCGCTATAGCCGCCGTACCAAACATCACCGTCTGCATCTACATTAAGGGTATAGCCGGCCTTGCCCTCCAAGGCCACCAAATCTACTTGTTCGGTGGTGGTATTTAGTTTTGCTAGCCCCGCGCGAGTCGATAGCCAAACTGAGTCTGACGGTTTATCGTAATGCACGGTTAAAAGCTTGTTTGAAGATGATTTGCCTTCAGACTCGAGTGTTGAGGTATAGGGGCCGCGAACCTTGCCAGAATGATAATTGTAATGCCAAAGGTTTTCTTCAGTAGCAAGCCACACTGAGGTATCTGAATGTGCCGCAATACCAGAGATATTATTGCCAATAGCTGCGCTAGTTGAAAAGTTGGCCAGCACAGGGTTGTGAATAGAAAACCCATTGTCGCGAGACCCAGCTATAATGGCACCAGCTTCTGTTTGATATAGCGCGGTAATGTAATTATTGGCGAGTTTCGATTGAGAGACCGATAACGACACAATCTCTGATGTGTCTTTAGCCGGAATAATATTTACTCCGCCGCCCGTAGCAACCCAAATATTACCATTACGCTGAAATAAAACATTCAGCACATCATTAGATGAAAGGCCGTTGCTTTCATCAAAACAAGTAGACTCGGAAAAATCGTTTTTCGCAAATAAGGGGTAACGGCAAAGACCGTTAGCGCCTGTGCCAATCCACAAGCTCTCGTCAGCAGCTAATGCCATCAATGTTAAGTTTGTGTCCGCCAGTTGCTGAAGCTCTAAGGTATTGAAAGCCGTATTAAGCTTGTATAGCCCTGATGTTGAACTAAGCCAAACGTGACTGTTTCTATCAAAAACGATGTCGGTTAACGTACTGGTTATGTTATCTAAAACAGCAACTTGAACCAGTTTGTTTGAAAGTGATGAAAAACGATAAAGCGCACGGCCGCTAATAACCCAAACGTTGCCATTCTTATCAATCTTTATTCGTTTGATTGAGCCGGCTTTTATTTTGCTGGATACAGTTATGGGGAAGTGTTCGAACGTTGTCGTTTCGATATGAAACTTGCTTACCCCACCAATAGTACCCACCCACAAGTATTCTTTGTCTAACGAAGCCTCAATTTGAAAGGTAGTTGCAGCGTAAAGCCCGTCAGACTCAGTCTCTTGCCATTTACCGAGATGCTTAAATTCGTTCCCATCAAACCTGTCGATCCCCGACTGTGTCGCCAGCCAAATATAGCCGTTGTTATCTTCTGCGATATCTAAAACCGATACCTGCGATAAGCCTTCTTCGATTGAAAAGCTTTTAAACACGGGCAGGGGGAAGTCAGCGGCACGAGATGTGGCAGCTAAAGAAAAAACAATAGGTAATAGCATAGTGGCGGTAACCAGAAATCTTACCACTACAAACTTCATAAATACGCTCGGGAATTGGGAACAAGCGTTACGATATACTAGGGTTAACCTAGTAAAAATGGGACATAAGTATTAATTTTGCATTTACGAGATACAAGCGCAGATAAAAAAGAACCCCGATTAACGAGGTTCTACTATTAAATCATTTAGTTGGCTAAAACATTACCAGCCACACTGACGCGTAGCATTTTGCTCATCTAACCATGATTTTAACGGTGCAAAGTAGTCAGCAATGGTACTTGCATCCATTTCAGGCGAGCCAGTGAGGGTTTCTAACGCCTTTTGCCATGGCTGGCTCATGCCCATTTCAAGCATGGCGTTTAGTGCTGTACCTGCTTCTTCACTGTTATAAATAGAACAGCGATTAAGTGGGCCTTCATCACCCGCAATATCACATAACGCTTTGTGGAATTGGAATTGCAAAATATGTGCTAAGAAATAGCGCGTGTAGGGCACATTAGCGGGAACATGGTATTTAGCACCTGGGTCAAACGCATCAGCAGGTCTGTCTACCGGTGCTTTTACGCCTTGGTATTTTTCTCTTAATTCCCACCAAAGTGTATTGTATTGCTCAGGTGATACTTCACCTGCCATGACTTTCCAGCGCCACTGATCGACCATCAGGCCAAATGGAATAAAGGCAATCTTATCTAGCGCCACCTGCATTAGCATGCCTATGTCGTTAGACGCGTCTGGAATTTCGTCAATCAAACCAATTTCTTTGAGGTACTTTGGCGTGATCGACAAGGCAATGGTGTCGCCAATCGCTTCATGGAAGCCATCGTTAGCTGAACCACGGTACAATAAAGGTTGGTCTTTATAGGCACGCTGATAATAGTTGTGACCCAGTTCATGGTGAATAACATTAAACTCTTCCCCCGTTTTTTGGATACACATTTTTATACGTAAATCGTCTTTGTCGTCTAAGTCCCAGGCTGAAGCGTGACATTGTGCGTCTCGACCTTCAGGTTTTTGGAACATAGAACGCTCCCAAAACGTATCAGGCAGCGGCGCAAAGCCCAGTGAAGAAAAGAAAGACTCAGCCTGTTTCACCATTTTTATTTCATCATAGTCCTGCGCAACAAGTGATAATGTCACGTCTGGCACCGTCATCTCTTGTTCAGGCTTCACGATATCGTAAACATTGCCCCACGTTTGCGCCCACATATTGCCTAACAAGTGCGCTGGAATAGGTTGGTCTTGAGGTACTAATTCTTCACCATAATGCTCACCCAACTTAGCACGAACGTGACAGTGCAACGATTCGTAGAAAGGCGCAACTTGTCCCCACAACCTATCAAGTTCTTTCGGGAAGTCGTCGGCTGGCATATCGTATTTACCGCGCCATAGTTCGCTAACGTTTTGAAAGCCTAATTCAGCAGCGCCTTCGTTAGCCAAATTGACCTGTTGTTCATAAAGCGGCTTCATAGGCACAGACACTTCACGCCAACCTTTCCAGTACTCTAGTAAGGTGTCGGCATCGCGAACAGTCGCCATTTCACTGCTCATTTCTACCAAGCTTTTACAGGTGCCATCTTCCATGCAGTACTGACCAGAACCATACATTGCACTAAGCTCAGAACCAATTTTAGCAAGTTGCTCTGCTTTCGCAGGTTCTGACGGAGGTGGCATGGTAAGCCCGTTTTTGAGCAAATTGAGTTGACGACGGGTATTTTCATCTACTTCAACATCGTTAAATTTAGCCGCTTCTTTGGCTAATACCGCTACTTTGCTGGACAGTACTTCATTAAAATAGGCACTGACTGCGGCGGTATCAAAATTGATGTTAGTGGCGTAACTCCACTCGGCATGTGCGGCTGGCACCTGCATTTTACTAATGTCGTTTTGCGCATTAATAAGGAATTCTTGCGCATCTTGCGCGGTAGGTGCCGCAGGTGTGGTTTCAGTTTTAGTAGTAGCTTCACCGCAACCTATTAGCGTAATGCTAACTAGCGCTGCGACGATAGTGCGTTTAGTTGAAAACATAAGTTTGCTCTTGTCGTTGTTGTTTTTATGTATTGGGGAGTACATATATTTTAGCGTTATATTTTGGAGTGACTAGCACGCTTTGTAAAACAAATTTGCAACAAAAAGCGATGGCTAAATGATTTTGTGTAAAGGTGAATAGCGTAAAGCGAAAAATAAAGGCTTAGTCTGCTATCGCTATTTTCAGATTTTAGCTCATAAGCCGCCTCATAAGCTGTCTTATAACCCGGGTACATTGTGTGAAATCTTGTTTTATTTTAAGCGTGCAGAGGGTAGGCTTTGAGTCTCACCTTAATAGGCTCAATGCCATTTTTAGTTGGCTTAGTATTATAAGCCAACGGTAATCTCAGGAATTTAAATGAATGTAGAGGTTAGTTTTAGGTTTCTATCGCTCAATAAATTACAAGCTCACACGTTAGAACGAGAAGTGGCGAATTCATCTACTCGCTATGTTGAAGATAAAAATTGTTATGTGGGAATAATTCCACTTACCGAAGATATCTTTGACCCATTGATGATTTTTTTCGAGCGCCAACAAGTCGCACTTGCCAATTGCGATATTTATTTGTCGGTGCTTAGTAGTAAAGACAACAACATTGTTGATGTTCCTTCCTCGGTCAATAAAATGTTAAAGCATATAAACTGTAAGCTAGTATTTTCATACGCTTACAATCAGTAACGATGTGGAATGATAAAAGGGGTCAAGCATTCTAAGATAGTGCAGGCTCATATCTAAATGCGTATATTTAGCAAATTTGATAAAGTCTAAGTTTTATAGCGTTAAAATTAGCGTAGTGATGACTGATAATACAAATAAGCATGCAGCAAGTACCTTTGAAGAATCTAGTACAGGTTGTACAAACACAAGCTGCTGCCCGCCCAAAAGCCCAATAACCCGTTCGGCACCAAAGATTGGTCGCAACAGTCCTTGTCACTGCGGTAGTGAAGTTAAATTTAAGAAGTGCTGCGGTAAAAACTAACTCACCGCTTTTTCGATTGTTAATAGAGCCGAGTGTGCGACTGTGAGTAAATGGAAGGTCGAGTATAGACCTTAACGCACCACAACGCCTTCCAACTACTGGGTTCATAAGGTTTAATGATGAGATGGATTTTGTTAGGGCTATGCGTCGTTGTACTACTTGGCTTTGTTATACCAGAACCGCGAACTACTCCCGTAGATAACGCCAGTGCCGCTGATTGGAACAAAGACACTTTTTGGTATGAACCCTGGGGCACTTCAGGGGTCCACAAAGGTATCGATATCTTTGCTCAAAAGGGCACGTCGGTGCTGTCATCCACGCATCAACTTATTATCTATCAAGGTCAGAAGCCAAAAGGCGGCAATATCATACTTGCCTTAGGGCCTAAGTGGCGGCTGCATTATTATGCGCATCTTGATTCAATAGATATTGACGGCATTACACTTGTTTCCAATGGTTCAAAAATCGGTAAGGTTGGTTCAACAGGCAATGCCCAAGGTAAAGCGCCTCATCTGCATTATAGTATTGTTTCGTTGTTTCCCTATTTTTGGTTGGCTGATGAATCGACTCAAGGTGCTAAGAAGGCGTATTATTTAAATCCAATATCGTACTTAAGCACGGCTGATTGATTAAAAATGGAGATATAATGAATAGTACAACCTCCTCAGATACTGGCGCTGAATATAAAAAAGAATACGAAGAAGCGTATGTGTATGCAGGTTTTGGGATTAGATTTGGCGCATCAATTATTGATACATTACTTTTATTAGCGATTACTTTTCCACTACTGCATCTAATTTATGGCAAGGGATATTGGACTGCTGAGGACTCTGTTGTAGGTATAGTTGATGTCTTAATTAGTTATGTTCTACCGTTAATTGCCACAATATTATTTTGGGTATATAAATCGGCTACGCTAGGCAAAATGGTGCTTAACGTTAAGGTGGTTCATGCTAAAACGGGAAGTGCGCCCACAATACGCCAGTCTATAATTCGCTATATAGGATATTACGTTTCTATATTCCCCCTAGGCTTAGGCTTTTTATGGGTGTTATGGGATACCAAAAAACAAGGATGGCATGACAAAATGGCTGGAACTGTTGTTATTCGACCTAAAAATAAAGGTGTTGAACCGGTCAGTTTCGATGAAAAGTAACGTTGAATATTGGTAAGAGCGAGTCGATGGGTATAGCTTATCTACTTGCTCGGCAGCTTTCAAATTACGTATTAGTCACAAGGAAGCACGATGAAGCTTGAGCAAAAAATCCCGCCAGTTGCCGTCTTTTTACTGTCAGCCTTTTTTATGGTGGTGACGACCAAAGTCGCTCGGGGTGTAAGTGTTGAATATCAATACAAGTTTGAGACGCTAATTCTATTTCTATTGTTGGGTGTTGGAATAGCGGTTATAGGTGTCGTTTCGTTTAAAAAACACAAAACCTCGGTACATCCTATCAAAACCGAACGTGTTGTTAGTTTAGTGACTTCAGGTGTGTATCAGTACAGTAGGAACCCCATGTATGTAGGTATGTTGTTGTGTTTGGTGGGTATTGGGCTTTACACGGCCAACCCCGTTAATGTTGTCTTTATTCTGCTTTTTGTGTGGTACATGAATAAGTACCAGATAATACCCGAAGAGGCATTTCTAACGGATAAATTTGGCGCCAGCTATACAGAATATATGAAAACGGTTCGAAGATGGCTGTAAGCAAATTCGGCGTACTTATCACTCTTACCTTTTGCACCGCCTTAATAGCAGCGGCTTTTCTGAATTTATTACCTGTAGAAGTGGTATACCTTTACATTACTATCAGCACGATAACTTTTGCCATGTATGCTTTTGATAAATCGGCCGCTCGCAAAGGAAAATGGCGTGTACCAGAAACTCGTCTTCATCTTTTAAGTTTACTTGGTGGTTGGCCTGGGGCGTATCTTGCCCAACGAAAATTAAGACACAAGTCGGCTAAAGTTTCATTTAAGCGAGTTTATTGGGCTACGGTGACGCTAAATTACTTTGCGTTTATTTGGCTTTTTAGCGAACAAGGTCAACATTTCATCAATGCTATTTTGGCGTAAATAACGTGTCCTTTTCTTGTTGGCATTGAGCGGGTAAGATTAAAAGTTAACCACGGACTAAAACTAAAAAAATAAAGGAATATGTTGTGTTCAGACCGGTCATTACGATTGCAGTATTTTTACTTATTTTGGTGCCTTTACACTCGTACTCAAAAGTACGTGGAGAAACTACGTACCTAAATATTCATTCTGAAATACTCGATGAAGAGCGTGAGTTGTTCATACACTTACCCAATAATTATCACCAGCCGACTAAGTTACGTTATCCTGTACTCTATTTACTTGATGGTCAACGAAATTTCAGCCATGCAGTAGGTACATTAGACTTGCTCAATCAATCTAATATGGCGCAAGAAATGATAGTAGTTGGTATCGCAAATACCCATCGCTCAAGAGACTTTACCCCAACTTATGATGAGAATTATAACGAGTGGGGAATATCAGGTGGTGCCGACAATTTCCTAGATTTTATCGAGAAAGAGCTCGTGCCATACATTAGCGAAAACTATCGCGCCAACAACTACAAAATAATATCAGGGCATTCGTTAGGTGGGCTATTGTCGGTGTATGCCTTGCAGTCTAGACCCCATTTGTTCCAAGCCCATTTTGCCTTTAGCCCAAGCTTATGGTGGCAAGAACAGGTTATCTTTGACGATGCCGAAACCTTCTTTTCCGGTACTTCTGAATTAAACAACTACTTGTATATCAATATGGGCAGCGAAGGCGGCGATATGCTGAGCGCTTACCAGCGCTACCACGAATTGCTAAACACGCATAAGCGAAAGGGATTTAGCTACAATACAGATTTAGATACCTCAGAAAGCCACAATACCACTGCGCTTGCTGGGCATTCGTTGGCTTACCAAAATCTTTACACGTCGCTGCAGCCATCAAAAGAAGTGTTAAGTGGCGGGATGCCAGCAATTAAGCAGTTTTATAAAGCACAGTCTGAAATGTACGGTTATGAAATTAAGCCCAGTTATCGCGCCATTAACAGTGTGGGATACAAAGCATTATCTGAAAAAGATTATTCATCGGCTATTACGATATTTCAAAGCAATGTCGACAGCTACCCTTATAAAGCGGATGCCTACGACAGCTTAGCCGATGGGTTTGAAGCTAGTGGAGATTTACAAAAAGCATTAAAAATGAGAGCGCTCGCGATAAAGAAAAGTACGGCTGAAAATGTTGAAAACGGCGCTTATAAAACCCGTCATGCGAATTTACTCAAAAAAATTCAGGACAAAAAGCTTTAGTACTTTCTCTTTACGCGCGTTGAACATAATTTATAAAGGAAAACGTTGTGGTAGTGATCTATGGAATTGATAAGCACTTAAACCCAATTAAAAGCCAGTTGTCTGATGTGATCCACCGTTGTATGCAATCTGTTTTGGGTATGCCGGAAGACAAACGCGCTCATCGCTTTATTCCGCTTGCCAAAGAAGACTTTTTCTATCCTGGTGGCAGAACAGATAGCTATACCGTTATTGAAATTAACGTGATGAAAGGGCGTAAGCCCGACACCCAAAAAGCACTGATTAAAGGGCTTTTTAAAGCAATCGAGTCTCAATTGGGAATTAGCACGGTAGACATTGAGATAACGATTAAAGAACAGGAAAAATACCAATGGGGTTTTCGTGGTATTACCGGTGATGAGGCGTCAGATTTAAAATACAACGTTGATGTGTAAACTAGGCCTGCGCTCATACCTACACAAAGCCACATTATGGCTAGCTGGTGCCTTATATAGTAATAAATATAAATTTTGGGTAATTTGAAGTATTACGGTTAACGCCTTAAACGATAAATACCATTTAATTTCGTAACCTTTCAATAGCAGTAAAAAGGATTGTCGATGACAACAAGAATACTAAAAACTATGTCTGGGGCAATGTTACTCACGGCACTCTTTTCACTCGCAGCATGCAGTGCAATAGTTAGTAACAACACAGGTAAACAAGCTCAATCTAGCAGTTTAATGGATTTCCTTTACCCCGATGAAGAAAGCCGGGTTAAGCACCAGCCTGAAATTCCCACGCTACAATTACCGGTAAAGGTGGGACTTGCGTTTGTTCCTTCAAGCAATTGGCGCCGAGATGGCCTGCATGGTAAAGACCAAGTCGAGCTTCTAGAAAATGTTAAGCAGTCTTTCCTTCAGTACGAGTATATCGATCGCATTGAAATCATTCCTAGTGAGTACTTAAGCGGGGGAGAAGGTTTTTCAACGTTAGAGCAAGTAGGAAGGTTATATGATGTTGATGTAATGGCGTTAGTGTCTTACGACCAAGTTACTCAGTCACTCGAAAATAACGCGGCGTTATTGTATTGGACCATTGTAGGAATGTACGTTATTCCAGGGAATGAAAACACGGTACAGACCTTTGTGGATACTGCAGTTTTCGATATTAAAAGTAAAAAGATGCTTTTCAGAGCGCCAGGGGTAAGTAAGCTTGAGAAGCGTACCACCGCTGTAGGTATTGACGATACGTTGGCCGAAAAATCTTTAGAAGGGTTTGGTATAGCCGTTGACGATATGTCTACAAACTTAGATGCTGAACTTGCTCGATTTAAAACCAGAGTAAAAGAAGAAAAGATTGCGAAAGTAGAGCATAGAGAAGGCTACAGTGGCGGCTCACTTCAGATTTTTTGCTTACTGTTTATGGGCGTCATGTTATTTAGAAAAATGACTTTGCGGTAACACACTGCCAAGGAGTGCAGATTGAACGTCACCAAGCAACATCTTAAAGACGCAGTAAGCGCCAATATTCTTTCATTTGAGCAGTCTGAACAGTTGATCGCGTTTTTGAATCAGCAAACGAGTACCACTGCCAAGTTCGATTTCACCCATGTGTTGTATTACCTTGGTGGCTTAATTGCCATTGGCGCAATGACACTGTTTATGAACCTAGGCTGGGTATCTTTTGGCGGAATCGGTATTGTTTTCATTAGTTTATTCTATGCAGCTGTGGGAATTAAGTTAGCTAACGTTTTCAAGGTGAAAGGATTGTTTGTGCCCGCGGGCCTATGCGCTACCTTTGTTGTTGTGCTAACCCCGTTGGCAGTTTTTGGTGTTCAGCAGGCTTTAGGCGTTTGGCCTGACGAGACCGTTTACCGCGACTATCATAGGTACATTCACTGGCATTGGTTGTATATGGAGCTAAGTACGTTGGCGGTGGGTGTTGTCATTGCTTGGAAGTATAAATATCCATTTTTAGTCATGCCTATTGCGGTTACGCTATGGTATTTAACCATGGATGTCTCGGTGATGTTGTCAGACGGGGAATACAGCTGGGAACTTAAAACAATAGTTTCTATGTACACAGGTCTTCTCATGATAGCGCTCGGGTTTTGGGTAGATGTACGCACAGCAAACAAAGCCGATTACGCATTTTGGATATACTTATTTGGCGTTATTGCGTTTTGGGGAGGGTTATCTTCTCAACATTCTGACAACGAGCTTTCGAAATTCTTCTATTTTCTGATTAATTTCGTGATGATATTTATCGGCGTACTCTTAATTAGGAGAGTATTTGTTGTATTTGGGGCTATTGGGTGTACAGGCTATGTAGGCTATTTGGCGGCAGATGTATTCGCCGATAGCTGGTTTTTTCCTATTGCGTTAACGTTTTTGGGGTTATTTGTGATTTACCTAGGTATAAAGTGGCAAAAGAACGAAGCCGCTATTACCGCGAAAACACGTAAACTTTTGCCCAAGGCAGTGCAAACACTGTTGGACGCTAAACACCTATAGATTAGCCCGTGTTAAATGCACAAGCTGATACTCGATTAGGAACCTGTTTATAAATTAGCGTGTTTTTAAATTCGCGGTAAATAGGCCAGCCAATCATTTGGCTGGCATTTATGCACTTTGCGGTTGGCTAATACTTTCTTCGTTTTAACCCTGTTTCCGCCAATATTTTCGCTGAAATCTCTTCTATTGAATATTTGGTACTGTTTAAGAACGGAATTTTTTCTTTTCGGTACAAGTTCTCAACTTCTCGTAGCTCCATTCTGCACTGCTGTAATGACGCATAGCGGCTATTCGCTTTTCGCTCAGAGCGAATTTGATGTAGCCGTTCTGGCTGAATAGTGAGCCCAAAAAGTTTGTCTTTATAGCGGCGAAGCGCCGTAGGCAATTTAAGCATGTCGCCCATGTCATCTTCGGTAAAGGGGTAGTTTGCCGCCTTAATACCAAACTGCAGGGCTAAGTATAAGCTGGTGGGCGTTTTACCCGAGCGCGAGACGCCTACTAAAATAATGTCGGCTTCGTCGTAATCTTTCAGGTTAGAACCGTCATCGTTGGCTAAGGCATAGTTAACCGCCTCAATACGAATGTCATACGTGGTTTCATGAATGCTATGAGTACGATGTTTTTCGGGTTTTGAGGGCACACCAAGCACTTTTTCCAGCGGGGCCACGAACTGATCGAGGAAATTGTAGTTAATACCCACAGATTTTGAAATTATCTTGCGAACATCTACATTCACAATTGTATAAAAAACGAGCGGCCTTTCTCCTGTGTCTTGAAAACTTTCAGATATTTTATCCAAAACCTTGTTGGCTTCTTCCTCAGTTTCAACAAAAGGGATGGTATTGTGATTGAATTCAACAGGGAACAAAGACAGCAGGGCGTGGCCAAACACCTCTGCTGTAATGGCGGTACCATCTGAAATATAAAAAGCTGTGCGCACAACAAATCCTTAACATTGTCGTAATTTTATTACAAAAGTAATAAAGAGTTTACTTTCCGATTTCCCCCATTCTAAGATGATTTCGTCGAAAAGCTATATGGTTATTAATGATGACTTGATGTAACGCAAGTCTGCTTTACTTGGTACTCGTTAATATTAATAAGCATTAAGCGCGTTTGGATATACGCAGTCGACACGTATTTTACCAATGTTGGGCATGTGGCCCGCCATTGCTTATACCCTACTCAAAAATAAGCTGGAGGCTTCGGCAGTGAAAGAATTCGTACTTTGGTATCAAGAACTGGGCATGCATGATGTAGGTCGCGTTGGCGGCAAAAATGCATCTTTAGGCGAGATGATTTCTAACCTAGCTAACGCCGGTGTACAAGTACCGGGAGGTTTCGCCACAACTGCAGAGGCTTTTAATGAATTTCTAGAGCAAAGTGGTCTAGAAGCAAAAATTCATAACGTACTCGATAAACTCGATGTTGAAGATATTAGTGCGCTTAACGAAGCCGGCAAAGATATTCGTCAATGGATCATCGAGACGCCGTTTCAACCTGCACTAGAAGACGCCATTAAAGAAGCGTTTGTAAAATTGCAGGGTGATGCAGGCGACGAAGCATCATTTGCAGTTCGTTCATCAGCTACCGCAGAAGACATGCCAGATGCGTCGTTTGCCGGTCAGCAAGAAACCTTCCTTAACGTGAAAGGTTACGAGTCTGTATTAGTAGCCATTAAACACGTATTCGCCTCGCTATTTAACGACCGTGCTATTTCGTATCGTGTTCACCAAGGTTACGACCATAAAGGTGTCGCATTGTCTGCTGGTATTCAGCGCATGGTTCGAAGCGATATTTCATCGTCGGGCGTGATGTTCACTATCGACACAGAGTCGGGCTTTGAAGACGTAGTATTTATTACGAGTTCATACGGCCTGGGTGAAATGGTTGTGCAGGGTGCGGTAAACCCAGATGAATTTTACGTACACAAACCAACCCTTGATAAAGGGCTTCCAGCCATTGTTCGCCGTAACCTAGGCAGCAAGCTAGTTAAAATGATTTACTCAGACGATGAGGCGCATGGCAAGCAAGTGTCTATCGTTGATATCGACAGCGCTGAAAGTAAAGCTTTCTCACTGAACGACGAAGAAGTGATGGAGCTGGCGAAGCAGGCGCAAATTATTGAAAAGCACTACGATCGCCCGATGGATATCGAATGGGCCAAAGATGGCGTAGATGGTAAGTTGTATATTGTTCAAGCGCGCCCTGAAACGGTTCGAAGTCGTGAAGATTCTCAAAGTATTGAGCGTTTCCAACTTAAAGGTCAAAGTAATATCGTGTGTGAAGGCCGCGCTATTGGGCATAAAATTGGTGCAGGCGTGGCGAAAGTACTTGGCTCTATTGAAGAGATGGACAAGATTCAAGCTGGCGATGTACTGGTTACCGACATGACAGACCCAGATTGGGAACCTATCATGAAAAAGGCGTCTGCCATTGTCACTAACCGAGGCGGTCGTACATGTCACGCAGCGATTATTGCTCGTGAGCTAGGCATTCCTGCAGTAGTAGGGTGTGGTAACGCCACTGACAGTATCGAGAACGGCGATAAAATTACCGTATCTTGCGCAGAAGGTGATACAGGTTATATCTATGGTGCAGAGCTAGAGTTTGACGTAGTGACCTCACGTATCGACTCTATGCCTGACTTACCACTAAAAGTAATGATGAACGTGGGTAACCCAGACCGCGCCTTTGATTTTGCGCGTTTGCCTAATGCAGGTGTTGGCCTTGCTCGCTTAGAATTCATTATTAACCGTATGATTGGTGTGCATCCTAAAGCGTTACTTAACTTCGATAGCCAGCCTGCTGAGCTTAAAGAAGAAATTGGCGATATGATTGCCGGTTACGACTCACCAACTGAATTCTACATTGAAAAATTGGTTGAAGGTATTTCTACCATTGGTGCTGCGTTCTCGCCTGAAAAAGTCATTGTTCGTATGTCTGACTTTAAGTCTAACGAATACTACAACTTAGTTGGCGGCTATCAGTACGAGCCAGATGAAGAAAACCCAATGCTCGGTTTCCGTGGTGCGAGTCGTTATATCTCGGAAGATTTCCGCGACTGTTTTGCCTTAGAGTGTGAAGCCATTAAACGGGTTCGTAACAACATGGGCTTAACCAATGTTGAGATCATGATCCCCTTCGTACGTACTCTCGAAGAAGGCCGTAAGGTTATCGAACTACTAGAAGAGCAGGGGCTTAAGAAAGGCGAAGACGGTTTACGCGTTATTATGATGTGTGAACTACCCTCTAATGCATTACTTGCCGATCAGTTTTTAGATATTTTTGATGGCTTCTCGATTGGTTCGAACGATTTAACTCAGTTAACCCTTGGGCTAGACCGCGACAGTGGCGTTATTGCTCACTTGTTTGACGAACGAGATCCCGCCGTGAAAGCCTTGCTATCAATGGCTATTCAAGCGGCGAAGAAACGTGGAAAGTACGTCGGGATTTGTGGTCAAGGCCCATCAGATCACGAAGATTTCGCTGCTTGGTTGGTAGAAGAAGGTATCGATTCAGTATCGCTTAACCCAGATACCGTTGTTGAAACTTGGTTATACCTTGCTGAAAAGCATGGCTAGCTAGAGATTTTAAATAGCGACGTTAACTAGCTTACAGGCAGTTTACACATACCGGGTAAACTGCCAAATAAGCCAATCTAGCAGAAGCGCTATTTATAAAAGCCTCAACATTAAAAAGCCGCATAGATTTTTCAATCTAAGCGGCTTTTTCTAAGCACTTTTATCACACTGTCAGCGTAACGCAGCCTTAAGCTTTTAACTGGTTTCCAATAGGTAACTGCCTAATGCGCTTGCCACACGCCGCAAAAATAGCGTTACATAAGGCTGGGGCATAAACCGGTGTGGCTGGTTCACCCACGCCTGCTGGTGGTGCATCACTGGGTATAATCTCAACGTCAATTTCTAACGGCGCATCACTCATACGCGGTACGCGGTAGTCATGAAAATTACTTTGTTGAGCACGGCCTTTATCAAAGGTAATACCCTCACTAATGGCGGCAGTAATACCAAAGACAGAGCCACCTTGTACCTGATTTTTCACGGTGTCGGTGTTTACCACAGTACCCGCATCAATGCTGGCCCACGATTTGATAATTTTGAGATCGCCTGCATCTGACACTTCTACTTCCACCACAGTAGCTACATAGGTTAAGAAGCTTCTATGGGCTGCAATACCAAGCCCTCGGCCTTTTGGCAGTGCTCGACCCCAGCCACTCATATCTGCCACTTTCTCGATGGCTTTGCGTAGGCGACCAATATCGAGTGGATAGGCATCTTTGTCGGCACCGTAGTTACCGTACTCTGCATTTTGTTCAGTTACATCGATAATACGATCGGGGCCAATGGTTTCAAGTAGGTAGTCTTTTTGATCGCGACCCGCTTTGTGTGCCGCTTCACCAATGAAGGACTGAATAGCGAATGCATGAAAGATATTAGACACCGAACGCATCCACCCTATACGCGCTTTTGCAGGTGCTTCACCACTTTCAAGTTTAATATTAGGGGTATTGATTGGGTTATCAGTAAAGCCTAGGCCAAGTTCAAAGCTAAACGGCGCGGTAGCATCTTGTTGGAAGGTAGACGCAATAGGTGAAAAAGCCGTACGGTGCAAGTAAGCATTAATACCGCCATTTTCATCTAAAGAAGCTTCAATGTGCTGAGCTGACACTGCATGGTAGAAACCATGCTGAATGTCGTCTTCACGTGTCCACTGCACGCGAATAGGCTTACCTGTTTTCATTGAAAGGTAGGCCGCTTCAGCAGAAAAGTCGGGCTTAGACTTACGCCCAAAACCACCGCCTAGCATGGTGACGTGCACGTTAATTTTCTCTTTTGGCATACCAATCATGGCACCTACGGTTTCCATATCGGCTTGAGGGTTCTGCGTGGCAGCCCACACATCAACGCGGTCTTTATAATACATTGCCGTGGCGCAAGGTGGCTCCATTGGCGCTTGCGCTAAGTGCGGCACATAATAATCGGCAACCAGTTTGTCACTTGCACTGGCGAGCACATTGGCTGCATCACCTTCTGCGCGTACCGACTTTTGTGGTTTCGATACTGTTTCTAGCAAGCTTGCTTTAAAGGCCGCAGAATTATAATCACCATTTTTACCGTCATTCCAGCTTACTGTAAGAGCACGACGTCCTTTTATGGCAGCCCAGGTATTGTTAGCAATAATGGCGATGCCGCCTTTAGGTTGAAACTGTGGTGCGCCTTTCGCCGCCGGAATTTCCATAACATCTACAACGCCATCAATGGCTTTAACTGCTTTTGCATCAAAGCTTTTTACTTTTCCGCCAACAACAGGTGGGCGAACTACCACGGCAACTAAGGCTTTTGGCTCAAGTACGTCAGCCGCAAAAGTCGCTTTGCCAGTTACAATGTCTTTTAGGTCGATATGCGCCATGGCGGTATTAATGTAACGCCACTCGCTGCGCGCTTTTAATGTAATGCGATCTAATTCTGGCGGAGTAATTTTTAATGCATCGTTTACCAGTTCTGCATAGGTAAGAGTTTTACCCGAGGTATGGGTGACCACATGTTGCACTGCACTGCATGAGTCGAAAGGCACATCCCAACGTGTGGCCGCGGCTTGCTGCATAAGGTGGCGCACGCTTGCGCCCATTTCACGAAGACGCTGCATGTTATAACGAATACTGCGTGAACCATCGGTATTTTGATCGCCGTATTTCGGATCACCTTTACCTTGGATAACCACGACTTTGTCCCACGAGGCTTCCATCTCATCGGCCACAATTTGCGCCAATGCGGTACGAATTTGTTGGCCCATTTCAGAGCGGTGACATGTAATCTCAACAACGCCATCAGGGCGAAGTGCTACAAACAAGTTAGCCATTTTGGCTGACTCAGAGGGTTTTGCTAGTACGCCTGCCATAGCGCGGGGCGCCGCTCCCATGAAGTAAGTGCCTAACACGAGTGCGCCAGCGGTAGCCGATGACTTTAAAAAGCTGCGACGAGTTAAATCAAAATACTTGCTCATGCTTCTTCTCCCGCAGACTCAGGCACATAATACTCCACACCGGCCATGGTTTTGGCCGCTGACTTTATGGCTTTGTGAATACGGGGATAAGTACCGCAGCGGCAGATATTGCCAGACATACCTTGCACAATTTCTTCATCGCTTGGGGTAGGGTTACTCGCTAATAAACTGGCCGCTTGCATCATTTGGCCGCACTGACAGTAACCGCATTGAGGTACCTTATGTTCAACCCATGCTTGTTGAACGGGATGTTCACCGTCTTTACTTAACCCTTCAATGGTCGTTATTTTGCTGCCTGAAACAGCAGAAACAGGCAGTACGCAAGAGCGCTGTGCTACGCCATTAATGTGTACTGTGCAAGCACCACATTGTGCCATGCCGCAGCCAAATTTAGGGCCAGTTAGATGTAATTCGTCACGTAAGTACCACAGTACGGGAGTGGTAGGATCGCCCGCAAATTCACGTGTTTCACCGTTAACGGTAAACGTAATCATGGTCTTGTCTCCATTGTCGTAAGTGTCGATGGTCAGTCGAATATCTCACGTTGCCTGTTTGAATAAATGAAAGGTTTTTTGATTTTATAAGGTGTTATATAACGCGTCGTTGGTTTTTATACGCGTTACGAATTTAGCGTATAAAATAACATGACGATGGAGGTTATACTGAAACTTCAGATTAATGGTTTACGATGTGCGATGACAGGGGGATAAACGTGTAAATTACGTAGTAATGAGTTAGCGAAATTTACGCATTAACAATACGCGGTCTATTTTTCTAGCGCTTGACGTCATCATGTTCTGGCTTATTTTTAGCCATCCTCGTGCACGAGGCCAATCGTAGCTTAGTAATACTAAACCACCTATCACCAACAGAATCGACCCTGGCAAAAGGGTTAACACAATCCCGCCGATAAATAGAATGCCACCAAGGGTTAACCGAACAATTTTCATGATAATTTTTCCACGCAATTAAATGCTAGTTACTGAATTTTAGCTATTAACGGCAAGCCATCGAATCTAATCGCTTAGCCCTAACGTTCGAATTAAAGCAATCGAACTCAGGTAATGAAAGATAACTAAACTCATTGTGGTTCAAAATCGAATAGTTGCCAACCACAAAAGTGTAAACAGGTGTATAGCGGAGTTTTTAAAGCTCAGTTAGTTTTTAAACGAGGCCTAGCATGGCCAAAGCCCCAAAACCGATGGCGGTAACAGGTAACGACACCAATGTGCTTAGGGCAATAATACTTGCAGCCAAGCGGTGATCGCCACCTAAGTTCCTTACCATCACATAACTGGCTGCGGCTGTCGGCGCGATAGACAGCAATAATACTATGCCTAGCTCCATGCCTCTGAAACCAAAAAAATAGGCAATACCTACCAGTAAGGCGGGGTAAACAATGCACTTACTAACTGTGGCTAATGCGATGTTGTACCAGTCGCTAGAAAATGAGCGGAACTGCAGCGATGCGCCGGTACAAATAAGTGCTAAGGGAAGGGTAAGCTGGGCAAAGTATTCCCCGGTTTTTAAGGCAACCTCGGGCAACGACCATTGAAAATAAGAAAACGGTAAAGCTGCAACAATCGAAATAATAAGCGGATTTCGAGCAATACCTTTAATTTGATTCATTGGCGCCGTAAAACCCACCTGATAGAAGTTAAGTACAAATACTGACATAACATTGTACAAAATAGTAATGCAGCCCATATAAACGGATGCGGCTGCTAAACCTTCTTGTCCGTAAGTATTCGCGCAATATGCTAAGCCAATAATGCCCATATTGGCCCTAAAACCGCCTTGCACTACCACTCCGCGTGCATTTTGTGGGTTCACGGTGCAATGCACCAATAGCATTAATACCGCGCACATTAATACCGAACCACTTATTCCAATAGTGATAAGGGTAAAATTAGCAGCATTAGAAAAATTCGACTGACTAATAGATAAAAAAAGCAGCGCTGGTAAGGCAACATTAAATACGAGTTTTGAACCCGACTCGATAAAGGCTTCGTTTAACCAACGGATGCGAAAAAATACCCAACCCATTAAAAGAAGGATTAAAACGGGCACTAAGGTACTGGTGATAAATGAAAGCATGGGAGTTAATCGATGAAAGCACTAAATTCAGGAGATGGGCAATACAGTACCAAACTTAAACGAGATTGCGGCATTAGTTTGAAAATATAATTTCAGTACTTTCATAGCGGGTTTTAGACATTCCAATAGCACTTGTAACTTTGCATAACTATCATTCAGTTCAGTACAAACAACAAATCCAATAGCTCAAAATGATGTCGACACTAATTCCCTAGGTCCCCAGCCCTTTGGCCCTTATTTAGAATTTCTATGAGAACGCTATATTTAAAATTTGTTGTAACGCATTTTGTTTTAAGCGCCATTATGTTTTGTGTTTGGTACTTGGTTGCAGGTATAGAGAATGCGAGGGAGATGACTTTCGTTATAAGTACATTAGCGAGCTGTATAGCAGCTAAAAATCTAATGGAAGACACCTTGAAAGAAAAGAGCTGACAACATAAGTGTTGGTTCGCGTAATGTATGCACAGCGCCTTTTGAGAAGTGTCAGGCACATGCTAAATTTCCATTTCAATCTGTTGAAGTGAGCGGCCAACGCCGCCAGCCATTAAACGAGTAATGCAGCCATCAACCAACTGTAAATCAACGGTTATCAGGCTGCCTGATGGGGGATTCATTAAATGGCCTTGTTCAATGAACAGAGTAGTTTTGTCTATACCCTCTCGATCATAGAGATAGCAAGCTAAAGGGCCAGCAGCCATACCAGTAGCAGATTCTTCGTCAATTCCATAGCGTGGGGCAAACATTCTAGCGCCAGCATGACGCCCGCGCACAGTGGCTTCACTTGAAAAAACATAGAAACCTATTAGGTCATATTGTTCGCTCATTTTTTTGATGAGATTTTGATTCGGTTGTACTCCAGCTACCGAAGCTGCATTGTGAAGGGGAACAAGTAAAAAGGCATTCCCCGTATTCACAATTGATATTGAATGAAGCGGTACGTCGCTTGAAAGATTAAGCGCAGCGCGCACTTCTTCGGTGTTTAACACATCCGTGTAGATTGGCCGTGATTGCTCCATAAATGCCATTGAACCATCAATGATTATTTCTCTGGTTCCATCTACCGTCTCTTTCGACATCCGACCATTTTGTACTAGGCCAAGCTCACTCATTCTGCTAAACGTCGCTATGGTGGCATGACCGCAATGCGCTATTTGCTGTACGGGGGTGAAAAACTCCAGCTTTATAGTGGCAACTTCTGAGTTTGAAACAAAGGCGGTTTCAGAAAGCCCCACTTTTTGCGCCACTATAAGCTTCTGCTGTGCCGTTAAGGGGTTCGCATCTAAAACTACACCGGCGGGGTTTCCACCAGAGTCACCGTCAATAAATGCATTTACTATTTCAACAGAGACTTTCATGATGAGCTCCTCTAGCAAACAATAGGACTGAATGTACTAACGTCAGACTACTAACCTCTAACACTTGAGGTTGGGCAGTTATTCCTTAAGCGCTATGAATATATCTTTATTAAGAGCCCTAATCCAATCCTTCTTGTGCCATCATGTTTTTCACCGCGTTACGGCTTAGCATGGTTTGATAGTGCGCATTTAAATGCGGCCAGTCTTGAGCTTTACTGGCATACCGACGGCTCCAGTAGGCAACCATGAACAAGTGGAAGTCGGCAGCAGTAAGTTGCTCACCTACTAGCCATGGTCCATTATTGGTGAGCACTTTTTCAAGTACGCCCCAGCAATGGGTGAGCATATCATTCGCGTTATCTTTTACTTGCTGCAAATTGCTGTCGCCGCTAACGTATTGTTCAGGGTGCGCCCAGCGGTTGGCGGCCTCTTGCAGCGTAGAAGACATCCAAAATAAGTATTGATAGTACAAGCCGCGTGCAGGAGAGTGTATATCAGGCGCTAGTCCAGATTCTGGGTACTGATCTATCACATACAGTAATATTGCGGCAGATTCATAAATAACTCGCCCTTCATGCACCAACGTAGGCACTTTACCGTTTGGGTTAATGGCTAAATATTCAGGCGATTTTTGCATGTTTTTAGCTAAGTCTATTTCTATTAACTCATAAGAAACGCCAAGCTCTTCAAAAATGGCGTGGGTAGCCATATTCGCGCCGCCTTTATCCCAATATAATGTATAAATAGTTGTGCCTTTTTTTTGCTGCTATAGCTAAAAATTGAAAACCTATTAGGTGTTTTTTTAAAGCTTATCATTTTCGCGAAATTTTCGACATGATGGCAGCGGCTAGAATGGGTATTTCCGACTTCTTAAGCCTGCAATATTAATTCTACCGTTTGGCATGCCGTAAATAACGAACTCACCTTGTAGTAACTGCATTTGTTTTGCTGATAACGGTAATAATGACAACATGCCTCTTTAAATAGCAAAATGACGTAGACGATGACACCGAACTTGCACTAACCCTATTACTACCAGTCGGCGCTATATTTTTTATTCGCTTCAAAAGCTTCTACTTCTAACGGCGCATTATCGTAACCGTACGCTGCTAAATCAGAATAATGCTGCGTTATTATTTTATCTAAGCTGGCATTTTCTATCTGCCGCACATGCACTAATTCATGGGCTAGCGTTCCTTTCTAATTTTCGATGTATCTAAATATTCAGACATTTTAATACTCAAGGCCTTTCAAACTGTTTTACTTGCCTAAGTACCAAACAGCTAAGATTAATATTGCAAGATAAATGGCAAAGATACCATAGCTAGCCGACCTTGAAGACGGTGAAATATTTTGAATTGTAGGCTTATCGTCATCTTCAAGTTCATCAAAATTTACTGTTTCAAAATTTAACGGGGAGCCAGAATGAATCTTTACTGCTATTGCGCCTGCACCAATAGCTAACTCTTTAAAAGCTCGCTTTTCAATCATAGTGAGACCACCTTCGGTTTTTTCCATAGGATGGATAATGACCTTAGGTCTGGGCCGTAATATTTGGTTAGTACTTAAGTGCTTAAAAGCGTGTTGTAGTAGCTTTTCGCCTACATAGAAATCAGAAAAAAGTACTCTGGGGTGTGAGAAAGGGTTTACGGCAATTTCATCCTGTTGAAGATTTTTACTCGCTTCTTTACCAATTCCCGATATTAGTTTCTGACCTTTGTCGGTCGTCTTTATGACTACAACGGGGTAATCATCAAAGGACGTGCGCTTTGCGGTATCAGTGACTTTTAATCGATGCTCCCAAATTTGCATGTACATGATCGGTGCAAATCTAGAACGTAAATTTGACAGCATCTTAATTTCCTTAGCATGGGTGGGGCAGGGTAGATTTCAATTTTTATAATAGTTTTATTCTATATCTCTACAAGTGTTTGTGTCACTGACGTTGGGAACGACAAAATATAGTTGATAACCACTAAATAGAGACTCTCTCAGCATTTGGAAATAACAGGCAAGCTCGGTCAAACACAAGAGCAGTATGTCTTTGTGATAGGGTGATATCGATGGCATTTGAACTATGATTAAATACCGTAATAATGTTGTCGGCATGTTGAATACGCGCTGCGCTTTGTTTATTAATTCGCTTACCCTGAGACGGCCACAGTCTTGCCAAGGGAGTATGAAGAATTAACACTTCATCACCAACGTCTTGCAATACATGCTCCGGATTATTTAGGCGTGGTGAGCGGAACATAAAAAAAGTAAACAGAAATATAAGCAATGCTACTAAATAGAGATATTCCATGTGGGCACATTTTCCTTTGGTGAATAAATCCAGATTACCCCCTAATTCCCCCAAATTAAATACAAACTAAACAACAAAGTAGATTAGCGTACTTCGCTAATTGATCAAAACCACCAAAACGCTCCGCTAAAAGAGAAAAGTGTATTTTTCTTAATCACTATGCTATAAATTATACTATGTATTACATAGTAATAAGCTTAACCTAGCTGGAAGGTCATGACAGAAGCTTCAAATCAAAGCGCGAAGTGGGATGCGCAACTTCGAAAAGGCACCTTAGAGTTGGCCATACTTGCCGCGGTCGCGGGCGAAGAAAAATACGGGCTGGCGATACTTAATTACCTGCATAGTTTTGAAACCATGGTGATTAGTGAAGGCACGCTTTACCCATTACTCGATAGGTTGAAGCGCGAAGGGGTACTGAATGCAAAATGGCATCAAGAGGGTGAAGTACGCCCACGAAAATATTACTCGCTTACCGAAAGTGGGCTTGAACGGTTACATATTCTGCGCGCACGCTGGAAGCGTTCGGTAGTCGATATGGAATCGCTGCTAGCAGATACAGCTATCGGCGAAGGTAACGGTGCAGACAGTGTGACAGAAACTGGAAAAAGAAAAGGATAATGAAATGAGTGGAAGGGAACAAATTAGCAACTACCTGAAAAGCTTTAGTCGTTACTTGGCCTCGTTAAGTTCTGAAGATGCAGCAGAAGTCATTCAAGAAATTGAATCTCATATTTATGATGTTATCGATCAACAGGAAATGGCAGGAAAAGAAGCCAATATTGAAAGCATCTTGGCTGGGCTTGGTGCGCCAAGAGTACTGGCCGAAAATTACGTGAGTCATATTCAACAAGGTACACCCCCACCAAAAGGGTTTCGGCCTTTAACGTCGGTCACTAAAGGCCTGTCTAAAACTTTGTATTGGGGCATGTTGGCTTTTGGTTATGGTACGGGTTTGGCACTAATCGTATTGGCATTTGCAAACTTATTGCTGCCCAACGGCATTGCCTTTTGGGTAGAAGCTGAGGGAAATTCAGTTGCTATTGGCTTTTTAAGTAACCCTATATTGGCAAATAGCGACGCTACTATTACAGGCTTATGGATAACGCCGGTTGCCTTGGTAAGTGCCTACGCGATTAGCCTATTAACCTATCGCATTCTGGCTTTGCTTAAACGGTTTGCTGTTGGCTATCAGTATGCTTAAGCGCGCAGCGAAACGTATAGCGAAATCAGTCGGGCATTTTCTACTTGTTTCTTTTGTGTTGGCTATTGTTGGTGTGGGTGTCTTAATAAGCCAGCATGGCTCTATCGATATCGGAGACGCTCCATTGGCTTATAAAGTAGGCGGGGAAGGGCCCTTCATATTTTTTAACGATGAAACACAGTTAGGCTCTGATGTTACAAGCTCTGATAATTTAGGTGTTGATATTGTAGGTACTAATCTTCAAGGTACTGGCGTTGAAATTAATTACATCCGCGGAAGCCGAGAAGAAAACTTCTTCATTGAAAAACGCTACGTGCCTTTAACAGACCAAACAGCAGTGCCCCTTGAGGTATATTTTGCTTTAGAAGATGCCACGTTTACCTTCAATTTAAAGCCATTGAACACATTGAATACCAAAACGCCGTCGGTGTATGAAAGCACTGCGCCTATTTTGGCAATGTCCGACTTAGAAGGGAATTATAAAACCTTTCGTGATTTCCTTATTACCCATAACGTTATAAATGAAAACCTTGAATGGCAATTTGGTGAAGGCCATTTAGTGCTAGTGGGCGACATGGTAGACAGAGGATTTTCTACTACCCAATTGCTTTGGTTCATTTATAAGCTAGAACAAGAAGCCCAAAAAGCGGGAGGGGTGGTGCACTATATTATTGGCAATCACGAGCTTAAAAACCTTCAAGGCAATTTTAAATCGGCGGCCAATAAGTATATCCCCATTGCGGGCTTAATTGGCAAAAGCCAAGCCGATTTATTCAGCCACAATTCGTACATAGGGCGCTGGCTTGCCAGTAAAAATACCATTGAAAAAATTAATGGCCATTTGTTTGTACATGGCGGTATTCATGAAGATATCGCGAACCTTGATTTAAGTTTGCAACAGATAAACAACAGGTCTAAAGCTTATTACCGACAAATGTATTTCCCAGGCGTGGCTGACAAGGCAACTGAATCGTTAATTTCAACCGAGACTGGACTGGCGTGGTATCGAGGGTATTTCAAAGGTGACGCCAGCAATACATCTATACAGCAAACATTAGATAAATTTGATGCTCGCTCAATAACGGTGGGCCATACCTTGCAGTTTAAGGTAAATAAGCAATTTAATGGCCGCGTGTTTGCTATAGACGTGAAGCACCCCAATGATTATCGAGGAAGCTTTCCAACAAAACATTCTGAGGCTTTACTGATTGAAAAGGGTAACTTTTATCGGCTTACTGAAACTGGCGAAAGAATAGTTTTATAAGTATTTGGGAAACAGCTTTAGGGTGATTCCATTGCTTTGTTCATGGCGTTTATCGATCCCATTATGTCAGCATTAGTTATCTGTGATTGTGCTTTTTTCAAGTGAATGGGGGCAGAGTCGGAGGGATCACCACGAATAATATAACGAAATCAGTGAGATAAAAAAGAAGGGAACATTCAATTCGTTTGGTGATCAGAACAATCGCCAAACATCACTGAGACCTAATAACCATGAATGCCCTGACTATTGTGAACAAAGTCGTATCGCTTGTCAGCTTTAAGATACACAATACTCGGCAAAAAGCAGTTATTGATTGTGTTAAGAGTTTGCTCAAGTGGTACAGCTCCTTAGTAGACAAAGCCTGGGGTGGAGGTACATGAAATTAAATTCGTGGGGATCCCTCAGGGGCAGGGTACATTATTAAGGTACTTTGACTCTTATTTAACTTCGTGTTGTTTAACTTGCTTTGTTATATTTAGTTCGCCATTCCCCAGCAGTGCACCCAACGTAGCGTTTGAAAGATTTTTGAAAGGCAGATTCAGAACTGTAGCCCACGTGTTCAGTTACTTGTAATATACTCATTCCATCGGTAAGAAGCCGTGAAGCTAAATGCATTCTCCAACTATTGATGTATTGCATTGGTGCCTGCCCAACGTAAAGATTAAAACGTTTTGCCAGGGACGAGCGAGACATAGCGCATTTGTTTGCCAGTGCGGCGAGTGTCCACTTATTAAATGGCGCTTGATGAATTAATACCAGTGCTTTTCCAATACATGGATCTTGTATCGCCGATAACCAGCTTTGTTTATCAAGGTCTGAATGACTCTCCATATGTTGCCTTAGTGCTAAAGTAAATATTAATTCAGTTAACTTTGTAACAATGCTTTTCGCTCGTTCATTCGATTTTCGCATCTCTTGTAAAGTAGAAAGTAGCAGTTGTTTCATTAACCCGTCGGTGTTGATGTGATCTTTAACCACCAACATATTAGGCAAAGTATTCAATACTGTATTTAATGGTTTAGCATTAAAGCCTATATACCCACATACCAAATATGACCGCGTGCCATCCTCACCTAATTTAACCGCAGTAAATGGCTGTTTTTTGGCGGCAGTTTGTTGATAAAAACTAGTGTCAACTGGCTGGCCTTCCCAACTATCAATGTTTGAGGTTAAGGAATGGCTAGTGCCCATTGGAAACATCACTACGTCACCAGTTTCAAGTTTTACTGGTGGAGAAGAATCACTAACTGATTTAGCCCAGCCTTCTCCACTAAGCATTATGTGAAAGGGTATAACATGTTCAACATCTGGCAACATGTACGATCCTATCGAGTTCATGGGAGGGTTAACCAATACCCATGGCTGTCCTGCTTCCACTTCAAAATAAAGTGCACCTTGAATGTGTAGACTGTTTAGCACATCTGTTAATACATCCATTTATCGCTTCCTTGGTGGGCACATACTGCTGAAAATAGTGGTTTACTGACAAGAATGGGAAGACACTAGGGCTAGGTTAGCCTATTTTTTGGACGATTGGATATAAAATAAGGTGAATCGGCTATTACCTTTTTTGTTCAGGGGAACATGATTAGGCAGGTTTTTCGTTTAGTTAAATAAGTCATTGCGCTTTTACAGCGCAAAGTTAACAAGTGCTAATAGGTAAGATGCAAAAACCGCAAAGTTATTATTCAAGGAATTATTACGACAACTAATAGGAATAAACAATGAATTTGCTTAGTTTTAAAAAGTTGGACGGCAACACTATTGAAGTAGAAAAGAGCAAAGTGATAGATGCGCTTACAGGGGTACTTATTATGCCCGATGCAGAGAACTTTGATGAAGCACGGACGATATGGAATGGCATGATTGATAAACTACCCGGTTTAATTGTGCGGGTTAGCAATCAAAAAGACGTAGTTAACGCAGTAAATTTTGCCCGCGCTCATAATATTCTATTGGCAGTCAAGTCTGGCGGACATAATATCGCTGGTAAAGCCCTAGTAGATGACGGGTTAGTCATCGATTTTAGTAGTATGCAAGCAGTGACCATGAACCTTGGTGAAAATACCGTTAAAGTCGCCCCTGGCGCTACCTTGGCAGATATCGACCATGTAACTCAGCAACATGGTTTGGTGGTGCCTACGGGCATAAACTCAACAACTGGAATTGCGGGGTTAACGCTAGGTGGAGGATTTGGGTGGACTACGCGTAAATTTGGCTTAACCATTGATAGTCTGATTGGTGTTTCTATGGTGACAGCAGCAGGCGACATTATAAAAGCAAATGCGCAAGAAAATGTTGATGTATTTTGGGCCGTCCGGGGCGGCGGTGGTAATTTTGGCGTGGTGACAGAGTTTGAGTTTACCCTACATCAAGCTGGGCCAGAGGTATTGGCCGGTATGGTGATTCATCCTTTCTCTGATGCTAAAAACGTACTTACGCAGTATCAAACTTTTATAAATACAGCACCAGAAGAATTAACCTGCTGGGTAGTAATGCGTAAAGCGCCGCCACTACCTTTTATCCCAGAAGAATGGCACGGTAAAGAGGTACTAATAATGGCCATGTGTTATGTAGGGGATATAAACGATGGGCAGAACGCCACAGCAGGTTTAAGAAAAATAGGCCACCCCATTGCAGAAGCGGTGGGCCCCATGCCTTTTACATCTTGGCAAGCCGCCTTCGACCCCTTGCTTACCGAAGGCGCGAGAAACTATTGGAAAAGCCTTGATTTGCAGGACGTTGATAATGATGTTGTAACAGAAATAGAAAAGGCTGTTGAGACATTACCTAGCGATGAATGTGAAATCTTTATTGCTCACCTTGGAGGCGCTATGGCGAACGTTGCGCCAGAAGGTACTCCTTGGATCAATCGACAAACCCACTTTACTGTAAATATTCATACCCGTTGGCAAAAAGCCTCAGATGACGAACTATGTCGAAATTGGGCTCGTCAACTGCATAGCAATTTAACGCCACACGCTATGGGGAGTGTTTACGTAAACTTTATTCCTGAAGGTGATGAAGACAGTATTGCACATGTTTACGGAGCTAATTTTGAAAGGTTAAAGAGAATTAAGCAGCATATCGACCCCAATAATCTATTTAGGGTCAATCAGAATATTGTTCCTTAAATAATGGCGCCGAGTACATTATAAGTTTTTAAAGTACTCGGTCCCTCTCTACGAACCCTCTTTACGAACCTTTTCTTCGGACTTTACTTCGCTGTTTGCGTCGCTATACCCATTTCACTATTTTCATCGATTTTTCAAAAGATTTAGTCAGCTTCGTACTGCAGTACGGCCTTGGATTAACTATGAATTGTTGATTGCAAAGGCGTAAAAGGGGGATATCAATTGAACTATCGGAGTAACCTATAATTGTTTCGTATTCTTCAAGGTTATAGCGCATTTTGATGCGTTCAACTTTATTAGTTGAATAACAATGAAACTTGCTGACCATACCTCCAGCGAGCCGACTTTCTTCAGAGCAAGCGACCTCCAGCTTTGGAATACAGAGCTTTGCAATAATACGCTTAACCATCCACTCTGATGCACCACTGACAATTACTACTGTGTCATTATTTTGGGTATGTGAAATTAACTTTTCAATCGCGTTTTTATATAGGACGGTAGCGTTATTTTCCAAATACCTGTTAATAAAGCGCTTGCGTAATTTAGCTACCTTTTTAGGAGACATGCCACACGTAACTAGCCACAGAAGCACAGAGAAACCAATAAACTTTGTTTTATTCAGTATCAAAAAGGGCAGGGTGAAAGGTAGCGCGAAGAAGCATAATACAAATCGAATAGGATTGCGTTGCACCATGAACTTCATATACTCGGCGCCGGTATCTTTGTTTATTATTGTTTTGTCAAAATAAAACAATATTAAATTCACGGTGCTAAATATTTCCTTAATTTGACTACATGAGTCTTGGTAGCTATTCCACAAATAACGATATTCCACAGTTTGGACAAGTATAATTTGTGAATGTGAACATGCTCCATACCATTAAACTCAAAACTATTTACCTATAACGCCATTTTAAGCGGCACTGCCCGCTCTTGGCTGGTGCCGCTTAAAAATTTTTGTTAAGTTCTTACCTATTGATTACCATCTAATTAATAATATCATTTTCACTAAAATATGCATAAACACAGCTACTTATTGCAGCTCCGAATATTAGATATAGACCCCATGCGGATATCATCGATATAGCTTAGCTAAATTAATCACTACAGCCACCACCAGAATCTGAACCCTCATTACCCGAATATAAGTTGCTACTACCAGAACCGTCCGCAACAGGATTACCGCTATTTACTTTAGGGTTTATTGAGCGAAGGACAAGCAAAGTAATAGCAGGGCCACCTACTGGAATAAACCAATTAACAAGTAATGTAATTACTCGAGAGTAATTATTGATGAACAATGTGCTGTTGACAGCTAGAGTATTAAAAAATGCCCAAGCCAAATGAACACAAATAATTCCAGCTAATAAGTAAACCATAAGTTAGGTTTTCCCGATGGTATATAATGCCTGCAGCTGCAGCTGCAGCCGCGCGACGCGAGGCAGAATGCGCTTGTTAGATGTTTTCATAATTTTGCCACCAGTTTAACGGGTTGTCTTGAGCATCATAAACATTGCCATACCACCACGTAGGCTCTTTTAAGCAACTCACAAGCTTTGGCGATAGTTACTTCAATTTTTTGAAACCCTCTTTTTACTGGGATTGTCCAAACTGCAACATGCTCAAGGTTACCATCGAGGCGAGCACCAACTTTAGACAAGGCCTCATCTAGGCTTTGCAGCTTATGAACAATGCTCTCAACTTCAACTGGTTGAGTATCGCATTCAGTACCTTCGATATATAAATCAATATGTTTGTTCATTCTTATATCTAACGCCAAGCTAAGCGGCGCAGCTCTGCTGCGTCCTTGCATGAGCGCTTTGATAAATTTTTACCCAATAATAGTAGGAGGTAAGTATATGGTAAATTCATTTATTGGCTCGACTAACACACTATAGGGATTGCTTTGCTCTTCTTCCTTAACAATATCAAGGTCAGACAAAAGTTTGAAATTAGCTGATTTTATCTTGGCGGGCTTAACCTCAAGCTCTTTGTGCCACACACGATATGTACCTAACTTTTTATCTCTTCGATAATAAAATCCTGCTAGCGGATGAGTTAGATAGACCAAGGCAGACTCAACATCGGGAAAACCCGGGAAATTTAACAAATCAGATTCAGATTGAACCAAATCAACTGAAGCTTCAGCCCAGTGGGATTCAGTTTCCATGTGATACTTTTTGTACAAGCCATTTACTTCATTAAGAGTGCAGTCAAAGCTAACTTTTCCAGCGTGCCACGGAAGATTCCAAAGGTATCTTGGCACCGCTAGCGTCCAAGAATCTAAAGTAGTACCAAGGAACCACACACAACGCTCCCCAGTTTCAGTATCGATAATGTATATTCGATAGTTTGTTTGGCCCATTGTAAATTTCGGAAACGGGAAGACTGCAGAAGTAAAGTCAACATCAATGAATGGAACTACAGATATAAGCCCCATTTCTTGGCCGTTGATTTCAACTGTGTCTAATTTAAAGCGCTCGGGAAATATACCTTGAAATCTATCAGAAGGTACTGCGTAAGTAATGATTGCGAAATGCTTCAAACCACAAAGGACATCTATTCCTTTCGGTTTAGGCCTTTCTATCAAATAGTCCGCCAGTTTCCGCGATTCTTGCACGATGCTTCCTTGAATTTAACAGTTTACTAGACCCCAAATCGGTCTGTTTAAACACACTATTATGGGTTTTTTGATTTTATCTATATTTCCAGATTACCTGCTAACCCCTCAAAACAATAAAGCCGGATGGTGTTTTTTGCTCACGAATTAAAGGTACAAAAACGGTATGTTCGGGGCTGAAGGAGTATTTGACTCATTTACTTTGTATTATGGTGTAGTAAGTTTAATTTAGCTAGAAGACCATAAAAGTACTACAAATTAAGCTCTATAAATAAAAGCGCTTAGGTAAAACAAATGACAAGTGGCATTTATGGCGAAAGGTACGCTAAAAAATATTTGTCTAACGCAGAGTGCCTAGAACGGTTATATATTCTTCGCGTATGATTGAAGCGTTCCAAAAGGGATAGGGAATCGCTATTAGCAAATAAATAAAGCAGCAAAAAATATAGCTACAATTAACTTACCTGCATCAAATTCACCCAACGCTGTCACCTGCATTATTAACAAGTGCAGCGTTAGGTAAGCCTAAGCAATAAACTTCAGCTAGCTATAAAAACAAAGATAAGCAGTAGGTGTTTCAATTTTTACATCGAAAGAAAGCTTTGCATCAATAGTAAACTCTGTTCCCGTTTTGAACGACTGCCAGTCGCTTGAACCTGGAAGTTTAACGGTCATTTCACCTTCCATTACTTTCATTACTTCGTGCTGACTGGTGTTGAAGGTGTACTCACCTGGCGCCATTACGCCTGAAGTACAGGGGCCATTTGCTGACTCAAATGCAATTGAACGAACCTTGTCATCAAAATAACTGTTTACTGTAAAAGACATATGCGCTTTCCTTTAATTGAAAATAGAAGAGCGAGCATTGTGCAATAATTAAAGCTGAATGGCTAACCTGTGATTTTCTAAGGTATTCTCATTCGCAAAATAAGCCGGCATTAAAAAGGCATCCAGTTATATAAAGTGCAAAATTAGTCATTAAAACCACATGAAATATGTGTAATTGGCTAGAGACTCTCAAGCGCTGTGGTTATACTAGCTCACAATCGCATTTCCAGAGGTTTTACAGCAATTGAGCACAATGAGTTTGCCACGTGTGGTGCCCCAGCAGAGTCTTTTAACACATTATCAGACATATCTAGAACAGCTTGCTAGTACCGCTTTTACCGGCGATGTTGAGTACAGCTATGCCAGCCGTCTTGCTGTGGCCACCGATAATTCGGTATATCAAAAACTCCCTCAAGCTGTGGTATTTCCTAAAAGCGTTGCCGATTTGCAAGTATTAGGCAAGCTGGTTAACGACCACCCGCTAGTGAAATTCTCTGCGCGTGGCGGCGGCACAGGCACTAATGGCCAGAGTTTAACCGACGGCATTGTGGTTGATATGTCGCGTTACATGAATCAAATTCTGGAAATCAATGTTGAAGAGCAATGGGTTAAAGTACAGTCAGGCGTAGTAAAAGATGCACTGAATGACGCCCTTCGCCCCCATGGATTTTTCTTTTCCCCGGATCTTTCTACCAGTAACCGCGCTACGGTAGGTGGGATGATTAGTACCGATGCCTCTGGGCAGGGCTCGTTAGTTTACGGTAAAACCAGCGATCATGTATTGGGCTTAACTTCGGTGCTGGCTAACGGTGATGTATTAAACACCACGCCAATTAGTATGCAAGAAGCGAAAGAAATAGCCGACACAAACGCAGATAACAGTGCCTATGCGGGTATTCTGCGCCAAGTACTTGCTACTTGCGTAGATAAGCGCGATGCCATTATTGAAAAATTCCCGCGTTTAAACCGCTTTTTAACCGGTTACGATTTAGAGCACGCCTATAACGAAACCGAGCAGCTTATAGATGTAAGCCGCCTGATAACCGGCGCCGAAGGCTCGCTAGCCATGGTGGCCGAAGCTAAGCTTTCCCTAACGCCTATCGCGAAACATAAAGCCTTAGTTAATATTAAATACGATACCTTTGAATCGGCGCTTCGTCATGCTCCCGAAATGGTAAAAGCAAATGCCACGTCTGTTGAAACGGTAGACTCAAAAGTACTGAACCTAGCTAAAACCGATATTATCTGGCATTCCATTGCCAATTTAATTACCGACGTTCCGAATAAGGAAATGTTGGGCTTAAATATGGTGGAGTACAACAGTAATGATGAAGAAGAAATTCGCACCCGCATTGCCGAACTAGAAGCCAGGCTTACCGCCGCTGCTGAAACCGGCGAGGGTGGGGTAATTGGATATCAGGTTACGTTTGATAAAGCGGATATTGGTAAAATTTACGCCATGCGTAAAAAGTCAGTTGGCCTGTTGGGTAAAACCAAAGGGGTGCAAAAGCCTATTGCGTTTGCTGAAGATACCGCAGTACCACCTGAAAACTTGGCTGACTTCATCATGGAATTTAGGGCTCTGCTAGACAGCCATGGTTTAAAATACGGTATGTTTGGGCACGTTGATGCAGGTGTGTTGCACGTACGCCCAGCCCTTGATTTATGCGATGTTGAACAAGAAAAATTGATGCATCAAATATCAGATGAAGTAGTCGCGTTAGTGGCTAAATATGGCGGCTTAATGTGGGGCGAGCACGGTAAAGGTTATCGCAGCGAGTATGGTCCTGCCTTTTTCGGTGACATGTTATTTACCGAATTGCGTAAAATAAAAAGCGCATTCGATCCGCTTAATAAAATGAACCCAGGTAAGGTGTGTACGCCTTTAGATAGTACTGAAAGCTTGGTAAAGGTTAGCGATACGAAACGCGCGACATTCGATAGAACTATTCCTACTACGTTTAAAGAAGCTTTTGCGCCTGCCATGGAATGTAATGGAAATGGCTTGTGCTTTAACTACGACACCACGTCGCCCATGTGCCCATCAAGTAAAGTGACTCGCGATAGACGGCACAGCCCGAAAGGCCGTGCCGGCCTTATTCGTGAGTGGATACGATTACTCGCGAAAGACGGGGTAGACACCAAAACACTAAGTGCCGACCAATTCGATACGTCGTGGTGGCAGCGCTTTAGTAATAGCCGAAACAAACAAGACGATTTTTCTCACGAAGTGCTAGACGCCATGAATGGTTGCTTAGCCTGTAAGTCGTGTTCAAGCCAATGCCCGGTGAAAGTAGATGTACCTGATTTTAGGTCGAAGTTTTTATCTATTTATTATCAGCGCTACATGCGCCCAATGAAAGACCACCTTGTGGGTAACATTGAACGCATGGCGCCAATTATGGCTAAGTTCTCGCCAGTGGTTAATTTGTTTTTGAAACGAAAGTGGATGCAAAACGGTATCGAGAAAACCATTGGTTATGTAGACACGCCTATTCTATCTGAGCCTACGTTGGCGAACAGAGTAAAAGGGAAAGTAGCTACTTATAATCATGATGCGCTATCGAAGCTAAGTGCTGAAGAAAAACAAAAGACGGTGTTGATAGTGCAAGACCCTTTCACCAGCTACTACGATGCGAGTGTGGTTGAAGATTTTGTTGCCTTAGTGAATGCCCTTGGTTTTACACCGGTAATGTTACCGTTCAAACCGAATGGCAAACCAGAACATGTAAAAGGCTTTTTAGCTAAATTTGCGAAAACTGCAAAAAATACCGCAGGCTTTTTAAATGAAGTGGCGCAGCTAAACATTCCTATGGCAGGTGTAGATGCCTCTTTAGTACTGGTTTATCGTGATGAGTACACCAAAACCTTGGGTAAAGCCCGTGGTGATTTTCATGTGTTGGCAGTGCATGAATGGCTTGAAACGGTACCCAGTGATGTATGGCAAGCGACAAGCAAAAAGGCAGGTGTGTCAGAGACTTCAGCTCAGCCATTTGCTCTGCTAAGCCACTGCACAGAAAAAACGGCGTTGCCGGCATCTGAAAAGCAATGGCAAGGTTTGTTTGCTAAAGTTAATCAGCCAGTTGATATTGTGGCGGTAGGCTGTTGCGGCATGGCGGGAACTTATGGCCATGAAGCCGATCAAAAAGAAAAGTCGTTAGCCATTTATGGGTTAAGTTGGGAGCAAGCGGTTAAACGCTACCCACCAAATGCTATTCTTGCCAGTGGCTACTCTTGTCGAAGTCAGGTAGCCCGTATAGAGCAATTCAAGCCGAGGCATCCTTTACAAGGTTTATTGGCTTGTGTTTCATCACCCCAATAGCTATTGGCTAATATTGACCGACTATGTAAAAACTAAAAATAAAATAGATTAGAGAATAATATGACAGACAATACACCACAAAATGAAATGACCGACCAGCAGCGCAGTGAATGGGTGCGTGAGCAATTTCAAAAAGCAAACAAACACCTCGCCGCAAATGGTGTGCTTTTTGAATCAGTCGTAACAAATGAAAGCCGCTATTTGGTGCCTTACTTGGCAGTGTGGAAGATAAAAGATACTAACAATGCAATGTATTGGGTGATGAGTGGCGATTTACCCACTGACTACATTGCTGAGTCTACGGCGGCTACTGCTCGCGATGCAATCAAACATTTCGCAATGGCGTGGCAGTTGAAGGCGGCAAATTTACGCGAGTCAGACAGTGCTGATGCATCGTCGTTGGAGTATGCGGAATTATTAGAAAGTAGAGCAGAAGGCCTGCACGCCATACAAAACCAAGATGAGCTATGGCCAAGCGTTTAAGTTAACCTTTATTGATGCAATGGCTAATGTGATAGTTAATGCATTTGTGAAACATCGGGGAATGGAAAACGTTCTGCAGGGCATTGCATGCGCTGTCGTGCTACGCCACCGTCCATAAACACTTGCCCTTCGGGCTTAAAGCCTAAGCCTTGATGGTACGACACACTATCAAGGCTGCAGCTAACTGTTAAGATAGTAACTTGATGGTGGTTGGCAACCTCTATTAACGCCGCAAACAGCGTGCGGTAAATAGACATGTTTCGGTAGCCGCGTTTCACCGCAATTCTGCCAATTTCCCCACACTGAGTTAACCGCCCGGTTGCAATGGGTAAGCTGGCTTCCTCACCTTCTTCCAAAAGCAGTACATGAAAAGCGCTGGCATCGCGCTCATCAAATTCACTGTCTTGGGGTACTCGCCATTCCAAAACGAATACATCTTCCCTAATTGCTTTAAGTCGATGCTTATCCCTTGCCCAATCGACGTTCTCTATCGTATAAGCCATATCGGTGCTTTATGCTTCTATCCATTCCCAGTAACCTTTGTTTATAAGTGTAGTTAATGTTGCTAAAAACGCAAAAGAGGGGGGATCTGGCAGAATATTCGCAAAAAGAACATCGTTGTTCACTAAAAGCTGAACCCACTGTTCATCTTCCTTGCTAAAACTAAACCGTTCGCCGTTAACGTAAAAGTAGCTACCAGAACGAGAAAGCGATGTATTTTCAGCATCAGTTGCAATGAGCGCACGTACACCCGGTGCAGGCGCAAACTCTACACCCGCTTCAAAACCTGCGGCTATTTGGCTATCTGTATATAAATGCTCGGGTGGATATTCAGGAAGCCCTTGTTCGCTTAACGATTCAAGCAACGCATGGGTAAAGTCATCTGAATTAATGGCCGTGATGAGCTGTTTTTTCAACGCGGCGATATCGCTGGGTTCAACCACTGCCGAAGGCATTGACAACTTTCTACCTGCATCGGTAAATCGCACGTTAATGTCGCTGGTTTCTAACATTAACGACAGGCTATCGGCGAGTTGAGCGGTTTCAGGGGCACGAAAGCCTACCGAGTAGGTTAAGCAGTCTTCCAGCGCCTTACCGTCGTGTGGCCAACCCGGCGGAATATAAAGCACATCACCAGGGTGCAGTACTTCATCAATAATAGGCTCGAAGCCTTCAATTTGACGAAGTTTAGGGTGTGGGAATACTTCTTTGTATTCTCCAGGCTTACCTACACGCCAACGGCGCTGCCCTTTTCCTTGAACTAAAAACACATCATATTGGTCGATATGTGCGCCAACACCTGCATTTTTAGTGGCAAAACTTACCATTAGGTCGTCTAAGCGCCAGTTTGGAAGAAAGCGGAAGGGTTCAAGAATATCAGCGACGTCGTGCACATACCTGTCTACACTTTGCACGAGTAGGGTCCATGCCCCTTCGCACACGGCTTCAAAATCATGAATAGGCCCTTGATGTACTTTCCATTCGCCTGTGCTATCAGTAGCGTTGCCACGGGTATTTTCAAAGCTTAGTAGTCGGCTATCTATTTCTTCTTCTTGGGCCAAGCCTGCCAAATCGTGCTCATCGATAGGATCTTCAAAATCTTGAAAAAAGCCACGTAATACTACGGGCTTTTGTTGCCAATAATGAGATAGAAAATGTTCAATATCGAATTCTTTCATTAATTAATCTCCACGCATCTATGAGGGTATTATCGTTTATTCTATAAAGGGTTACTAGCCTAGCGTGTATCAGTAAATCGGTGCTCGAAGGCGTCCAATTGACCTATTTTGCTATTAATTAAAATGGGGCAGAATTTAGCTTGGGTTTCAGCGGGTAGATGGGGAAATGTGCTAGCGCAAACGGTAACGGAATTTCCGTTGCAATGTTGTTCTAACATAGACGCCAAATTAACTGTATTACCCCACACATCGAAAATGCCGTGCTGCCTTTGGGGCATGCCAGCGGAAACAGGGCCTGCTGCCACACCAATACGAATTTGGCACGGCCAGCCTTCTTTTAATGCAAAAACTTTAAAGGTGGCGGTAACGGCAAGGGCAAACAGCACGCAGTTGTTTATGTGATGTGTATTTTCTTGCATTCTACTGTGTGAATGACTCTGCGCACTTGCCTGTGAACTATTCTGCGTATTTGGGTCGCCTTTTTGCGCACCAATTGCAGGGTGAGAAGGAGGGAACATACACAGTTCGCTAACCGCCATGTATTCATCGCCATTCGTTTTTACTGGGAACATGTTGTGCGCAGCGGCGAGCACATCTATTTGGCTGTAAAATGCATCTAAAGCCTCTATTACGTTTTGTTCTCCAAACAAGGGGGCCAACGTTTGATAACCTTTTATATCTGCAAATAACACACTGGCCGAGGTAAAGGTTTGACGCGTTAGCCCTGTTGAAAAACTATTTGAAGTGTGGCGCGAAAGCCCGTTGTGAGGGGTGTTTGAAACGCGGTTCAAAGGGCGAGTAAAAGCGCTTGTAAGCTTGGCTGCAGGAGTTGCTTTTATTAACAATTGCCGCGTATGGCGGTAGTTCACAGCAAGATGATGAAGGTGGCGACGGCTATGGGCATGTAAGGTCAGTATAAGGCCCACGCTGGCTAGGGTTAAGGTAATACTGTTGCTACGGCGAATAGCGCCCTGCCAACCTTGAAGCGAGTAGCTAAATAGGCCGTCGATAACACAGAATGTTAGGGCGAACAGTAACCCCCAGTAAAGTCGTGGACGTTGCTCATGCTGGCTAAACACTCCCACACAGCATAAGCAGCCAATCAATAAAAAGTGCTGAATGTACACGTCACCACGCCATAGGAAAGTCGCTAGCACGATATAGCTGTAATAGCTGGTTAACAGTAGTGTACGAGCATGCGATGGCAGGCCTTTGTTACAAAGGTATAGCGTGGTAAATGCACAAAGAATATGAAAGGTTAGATTCCACCACAGTGCGATATGGTGTGCGCTGTAGTGAGCATAAGCCATCAATAGCGGTGTTTGTAACAATAAGCACAGGGCAAAAAAGCGTGCAGTTGCGTGAAGTATTGCCGCTTTTGAATGAAATGTTTTGTGTGTAAGCATGCCTAAATCCCAACTATAAAAAAACGCGGACTGGCCGCGTTTTTAAGTGTATGGAAAAGGCGATGCCTTTATAACTGATCTACTAGCCTGATTGCATCACCAATGTAGCTTGCAGGTGTTAATGCTTTAAGGTCAGCTTTTGCTGCTTCTGGCATGTCTAAGTTATCAATAAACTCAGCTACGATTTCAGCGTTAACCTTTTTACCACGGGTCAACTCTTTCAATTTCTCGTAAGGCTTTTCAATACCGTAACGACGCATTACCGTTTGAATTGGCTCAGCTAGTAATTCCCAGTTGTTATCAAGTTCATTCAACAAGCTTTGCTCGTTAACTTCTAACTTGCTAATACCTTTAAGGGTAGCTTGATAAGCGATAACCGCATAACCCACACCAACCCCTAAATTACGAAGTACGGTAGAGTCGGTTAAATCACGCTGCCAGCGAGAAATAGGAAGCTTCGCAGCCAAGTGATTAAAGATAGCGTTAGCGAGGCCTAAGTTACCTTCCGAGTTTTCAAAATCGATAGGGTTAACTTTATGCGGCATGGTTGAAGAGCCAATTTCACCTGCAATGGTTTTTTGCTTAAAGTGACCTAGCGCGATATAACCCCACACATCACGATCGAAATCGATAAGAATGGTATTAAAGCGGGCTACTGCATCAAACAACTCGGCAATATAATCATGCGGTTCAATTTGCGTGGTGTATGGGTTCCACGATAAGCCTAGTGATGTGACAAACTTTTCAGACTCGCTGTGCCAGTCTACATCAGCGTAAGCAGATAAATGGGCATTGTAGTTACCTACGGCGCCATTAATTTTGCCTAAAATTTCAACCTTAGCAATTTGCGCACGTTGACGCTTCAAACGCATTGCCACGTTAGCCATTTCCTTACCCATGGTAGAAGGAGAGGCGGGTTGGCCGTGTGTACGTGCCATCATTGGAATGTGTTGGTATTCCTTGGCAAGTGCAATAAGGGCATCGATAAGTTTGTCGCAGTAAGGTAGCAACACGGTATCACGGGCTTCGGTAAGCATAAGGCCGTGAGAAAGGTTGTTAATATCTTCAGACGTACAAGCAAAGTGAATAAACTCATTTACAGCAGATAATTCGCTGTTGCTAGCCACTTGTTCTTTTAGAAAGTATTCAACCGCTTTAACATCGTGGTTGGTGGTGCGCTCAATATCTTTAATGCGCATAGCATCATCAACACTAAAGTTAGCCACAATAGAATCTAATAATGCGTTTGAGGTATCAGAAAACGCAGGAACTTCTTCAATTTTAGTGTTCGCCGATAGCATTTGCAGCCAACGTACTTCCACTTCAACACGGTATTTCAGTAAGCCGTATTCGGAAAAAATACTACGTAATTCTACGCTTTTTCCAGCATATCGACCATCGACAGGGGAAATTGCAGTTAACTGACTCAGTTCCACCTTCAGCTCCTTAACTAGTTTATCAGCCTGAGCGCCTTTACAGCGCTATTTAAAATTTGTTTTCTGCGAAACAAAATGTTCCGACGTTTACCACCCATTTGACGCCACATTACCGCGGCGCGCACGCCTGCAAGTAATATAGCTCGAACTTTGTGCTGCGTAGCCGGTTGGCCAAGATGATCCGGGTTGCCCGCTATTTGAATGCGCGGTGCTAATGGACTAATAATATCGCTGTATATACTGGCCAACGACGACACAATTTGCGGATTTTGAAAATCTACATGTGCCAATTGACGCTGCACGTGAGAAATACGCTCTGCTAGCTCTTTCATAGCGGCAGGTTTACGTGCAAGTTTTCTTTCAAGGCCAAGAATGCTGGCAATATAACGCGTCAACTCGGTGTCTTTGTTCGTTTGTTTATCTGATAACTGTGCGAATAAGGTTTTATACCCAACTTCCAGGTTGCTTAACTTGCCAAACACTTGCTGTGGATTTTCAGGATCGGTAACCAAAATACTGGAAAGACTTGCTTCTACCGCTTCGTCGTTTGCCGTGCCCTTTCTTGCAAGGCTTTGCACAAGTGCCGCAGACTGGCAAACGCCAGCCAAGGCCAAATTATTTTCTATGTCTGTATCTAACATTAACGAATATAGCTCTCAATAATTCCGCCGCCCAAACACACTTCATCTAGGTAGAAAACGGCAGATTGACCAGGTGTAACCGCTTTTTGCGGCTCATCAAAAATGACTTCAATCATATCATCATTGATTGGCGCGAGTGCGCAGGGAATATCAGTTTGACGGTAGCGGGTTTTTACCACAGCTCGCATAGGTTCTGTAATAGCCGTGCGGTCTACCCAATGCAGTTGTTTTGCCACCAAGCCTTTAGAGTATAGGCGAGGGTGGTCGGCACCTTGGCCTACAATTAATACATTGCGTGCTACGTCTTTATCTACCACATACCAAGGTTCTTCACCGTATTTTGCGTGGCCACCAATGTGCAGGCCTTTGCGTTGACCGAGGGTGTGATACATCAAGCCTTCGTGTTTACCAATTTCTTCCCCTTCCGCAGTTTCAATAATACCGGGTTGGGCAGGTAAATAGCGGCCTAAAAAGTCCTTAAATTTACGTTCGCCGATAAAACAGATGCCGGTGGAATCTTTTTTGTCGTGGGTGATTAGCCCTTGTTCTTCAGCAATTTTACGTACCAGAGGCTTTTCAATATCGCCTACAGGGAACAAGGTTTTCGCTACGTGTTCTTCACCTAGGGTATAGAGGAAGTAGCTTTGATCTTTATTTTCATCCAACCCGCGCAATAGCTGCCACTTGCCATCTTGATGGCGGCGGCGCACGTAATGACCGGTTGCAATATAGTCTGCACCTAAGTCTTCGGCGGCAAATTCAAGGAACGCTTTAAACTTAATTTCCTTGTTGCACATTATATCGGGGTTAGGCGTTCTGCCTGCTTTGTATTCTTCTAGGAAATACTCAAATACGTTATCCCAGTATTCAGCGGCAAAATTGATGGTGTGAAGCTCAATGCCTAATTTGTCAGCGACGGCTTGTGCATCTTTTAAATCTTCGGCGGCTAAGCAATATTCATCATTATCATCTTCTTCCCAGTTCTTCATGAACAAGCCTTCTACCTGATAGCCTTGCTGTAATAGCAAGTAGGCAGAAACGGAAGAGTCGACGCCGCCGGACATTCCGACGATCACTTTTTTGCTCGCGTTTGATTCAATATCAGTCACAACGTAGATAACACTCATTTAGGTTGATTTCAGGGTGGCGGATTTTACCAGATAAAGCACACCAATTCACATAATAAAGCGATTGTGTTCAATCGTTTTGCTTTCTCGACAAATTTTATTGTCGGGATGCGTAAATTGGTCGTTTAAATGCGTATTTCAAGCGCCGAATTTCAATATTCAATAAATCAAAAAGCTATAACTAATAATGAACGTAATCACAGTTAGGTTTCATCATTACAGTGACGTATTAAAAAAAGAAACACACTATTGAGTATTTGAAGAAATCGGCATTACTATAACGCTGATGTTAGAAACACACGTATTTGCCATTATCGATGCCATCAATGGTCCAGTTGCCCACGCGATAGCGCACCAAACGTAATGTAGGAAAGCCAATGTGGGCGGTCATGCGTCTAACTTGGCGGTTCCTGCCTTCACTGATTGTGATAGACAACCAGCTAGTAGGAATAGCTTGACGAAAACGAACTGGCGGGATCCTGTCCCATAGTTCAGGTGGGTCTATAGCCACAACTTTTGCGGGTTTGGTCATACCGTCTTTAAGCTCAACGCCGTTCCGTAAGGCGTCTAGCGCGGCCTCGTTAGGAATACCTTCAACTTGTACCCAATAAGTTTTGCTGGTCTTGGCTTCGGGGTGCGCCAGTTTATGTTGTAGTTTTCCGTCGTTAGTCAGCACCAATAACCCTTCGGAATCTCTGTCTAATCGACCGGCAGCATATACCCCAGGTATATCAATATAGTCTTTGAGGGTTTCTCGGCCGTCCGCATCGGTAAATTGAGACAGTACTTGAAATGGTTTGTTGAATAATACGATTTTGCTTTCGTTTGCCATGGTGTGAATAATTACTCTTATTCGAGGGATACTTTCTATTGCAAAAGCCTATCACAATGCGCGAAAAACTGCCCAAATAAGACACGGCTAAAACCAAAAAGGGCATAAAAATATGTGGGAAATTCGGTGAAATTCAGGCAAGTCGTCGGTTAAGACAATGGTATGACTTGTAACTAAAAGTTTCGACCTTATACTAATGTTCGCAGTTATAAAAATAACAGACTGCCCATTCGTGTTGAGTGCATGAAGGTTGCGTTAATCTCAGCACGAGGACGAAAACAACAAGTGGTTCTGTTGTTAAGTGCAACAGAACATAAAACATCAATTACGTATCGTAGTGACCGAAGGCTTTCCACATGCTTTGTGTTAGTGCGACTAATGGACTAAAACGGTAGTACGCTACCGACAACATTGAGGTACATAATGACCAAGTCTAAGATCATCTATACTAAAACAGATGAAGCGCCAATGCTGGCGACGTACTCGTTGCTTCCTATTATTAAGAAGTTTGCTAGTGCTGCTGATGTTGAAGTAGAGCTAAGCGATATCTCTCTTGCAGCCCGTGTTTTGGCTACTTTCCCCGAGTTTCTTTCTGAAGAGCAACGTGTGAATGATACGTTATCTGAACTTGGTGCGATGACGCAAGATCCTGAAGCTAACATCATTAAGCTACCAAATGTAAGTGCGTCTATTCCTCAGTTACGCGCCACTATCGCTGAACTTAACGAAAAAGGCTTTAACGTACCGGCTTTCCCAGATTCGCCTAAATCTGACGAAGAGCAAGATATTCGTGAGCGTTACGGCAAGGTATTAGGTAGTGCAGTAAACCCTGTATTACGTGAAGGTAACTCAGATCGCCGTGCACCTACTGCAGTAAAGAACTTTGCTCGTAAGCATCCGCATTCAATGGGTGAGTGGTCACAAGCATCTCGCACTCACGTAGCGCACATGCGTGGCGGCGACTTCTACTCAGGTGAAAAATCAGTAACCGTAGAAAAAGAAGGCTATGTTAGCATTGAGTTCACCGGAAAAGACGGTAGCAAGAAAACCCTTAAGCCTAAGGTGAATTTACTTGCTGGTGAAGTTATCGATGCAATGTACATGAGCAAAAAAGCCTTGTGTGAATTCTTCGAAGAACAAATTGAAGATGCGAAAAATACAGGCGTTTTATTCTCTCTACACGTTAAAGCTACGATGATGAAGGTGTCTCACCCCATCGTGTTTGGTCACTGCGTTAAAGTTTTCTACAAAGACTTGTTCGAAAAATGGGGCGACCTTTTTGAAGAGCTAGGCGTAAACGCTAATAACGGCCTTGGTAGCGTTTACGATAAAATTGCTAGCCTTCCTGAATCTCAGCGTTCTGAAATTCAAAAAGACATCAATGCTTGTTATGCCGACCGTCCACCTATCGCAATGGTGAACTCAGACAAAGGTATTTCTAACCTACACGTACCAAGTGACGTCATTGTAGATGCTTCTATGCCAGCAATGATCCGTAACTCTGGTCAAATGTGGGGACCGGATGGGAAGTCGCACGATACTAAAGCGGTTATTCCTGAAAGCACGTACGCCACTATTTACCAGGAAGTGATTAACTTCTGTAAAACTCACGGTGCATTCGATCCAACTACAATGGGTACAGTACCAAACGTTGGTTTGATGGCGCAGAAGGCTGAAGAATACGGTTCACACGATAAAACGTTTGAAATGGAAGCTGACGGTACAGTACAAGTTGTCGATCAAGACGGTAACGTATTGATGGAGCATGCTGTTGAAGAGGGTGATATCTGGCGTATGTGTCAGGTGAAAGATGCACCTATTCAAGACTGGGTTAAGCTAGCGGTTACCCGTGCACGCCAATCTGGTATGCCTGCTGTATTTTGGTTAGATGATGAGCGTGCTCACGATGCACAGCTAATCACTAAAGTAGAAACTTACTTGAAAGACCACGATACGTCTGGTTTAGACATTTCAATTATGGCACCTGTTCGCGCTATCCGTTTCAGTATGGAACGTGCTATTCGCGGCCTAGATACTATTTCAGTAACCGGTAACGTACTGCGTGACTACCTCACTGACTTGTTCCCCATTCTTGAGCTTGGCACCAGTGCTAAAATGCTTTCAATTGTGCCGCTAATGGCAGGCGGCGGTTTGTATGAAACTGGCGCTGGTGGTAGTGCACCTAAGCATGTTCAACAGTTCGTTGAAGAAGGTCACCTTCGTTGGGATTCACTGGGTGAGTTCTTAGCGTTAGCGGTTTCACTTGAAGACGTGGCTATTAAGCACGACAACAAGAAAGCGAAAATAATCGCTACTGCGTTAGACAAAGCAACTGAAAATTTGCTTAACAATGGCAAGTCTCCAATGCGTAAAGCAGGCCAATTAGATAACCGTGGTAGCCACGTTTATCTTGGTTTGTACTGGGCTGAAGAAGTGGCTAACCAAACTGAAGACGCTGACTTAGCGGCGCAGTTTAAAGCGGTATATGATGAACTATCGGCTAAAATCGATACTATCATTACTGAGATTGATGAATCTCAAGGTAAGCCTCAAGATATCGGCGGATACTACTACCCTGATTCAGAGAAACTAGAAGCGACTATGTCACCTAGTGAAACTTTGAAAGCGATTCTTAACGCTTAATAAAACTAATTAGGTTACTAATTTTTTAGTAACTTATATTTAAAAGCGCCCCTGGTTAAATAGTCAGGGGCGCTTTTTTTATATTGATTGAAAATAAAAAAATTAATGGTAAAAATTTATAAACATTTACTCAGCTTTATGCTAATTAATTTCGGTTTTTTACTGGTTAGTGCAATTTAATCTAACAATATGGGTAAGCAGAAAGGTAAATTATCTGAAGTAAGCTCAGAATATTTAAAAATAAGTAATAAATAAAAGAAGCGTTGCGAGGAAATAAATAAAATTTAATAAAAAGAGTAGGCCAGACATCTCTATGAGAGTGAACGATAGTCGACTCCCTAAGAAAAAACCCACTGCCGCCTAAGGAGGCAGCAACAGGTTTCTGTAGAATTTGTTCGGTGTTACTTAACGCTCTGGTTCTTCTTTAAAGCCTATGTTTTCGGCGTGTAGGCCTTTAGGGCCCTGTTGCACGTCATACGTGACTTCTTGACCAGCTTTAAGTGAGCGATATCCTTCCATTTGGATAGTTGAGTAGTGTGCAAAAATATCTTCGCCACCATCTTCAGGTACAATAAAACCAAATCCTTTCGCGTTGTTAAACCATTTAACTTTGCCAATCGCCATACTTCGACTTCCTCTTAATCCTTGAACTAACACGATTATGCCCCCACAATATAATTGAAGGCAGTGTGACGTGTCTTGTAAACAACAACGTCACCCCTAAAATGTAGATTTTTTAACCATATTATGTCAAGAGCAAATGTGAATTAATTTTATCCTAAAGTTAGTGAGACATCTGCCAACAAAGCACTATTATTAATTATGAGTAGAGACAACGCCATTAGCATCGAAAGGGAAAAACTCAAAGACGCGCAGCGCCAAAAACCGCAGCCGCCGCCAATGTATAAAGTGTTGTTGAACAACGACGATTACACGCCAATGGATTTTGTAATTGAAGTGCTCATGCAATTTTTCAATATGGATGCTGAGAAAGCTCATCAAATTATGCTAACAGTACACTACCAAGGTAAGGCGGTTTGTGGCATTTTTACTGCTGAGATAGCAGAAACCAAGGTGATGCAGGTGAATCAGTATGCGCGTAAGCACAGTCATCCGCTTATGTGTACTATGGAACAGGCGTAAGTCAATTTGTAGAGGGCGAGCGATATGTTAAATAAAGAATTAGAACAGACGTTGAACGATGCGTTTGTATTTGCCAGAGAACACCGCCATGAGTTTATGACGGTCGAGCATTTATTGCTGGCGCTACTTGATAACTCGGCAGCCCGTGAAGCACTGCATGCCTGCGGTGCGGATATTGAAGCAATTAAAAGCGAGTTGATCTCTTTCGTTAAAGACACCACCCCGTTGATTCTTGACGAGCAAATGAACGAACGAGAAACACAGCCTACTTTAGGTTTTCAGCGCGTGCTCCAACGTGCAGTCTTCCATGTGCAATCATCTGGCAAAGAAGAAGTAACGGGTGCCAATGTACTCGTGGCTATTTTCAGTGAGCAAGAGTCTCAAGCCGTATTCATTCTTAAAAAGTCTGATGTAACCCGCTTAGATATCGTTAATTTCATTAGTCACGGTGTGAGTAAAGCCGAAGATGACGCACCGATTAATTCAGATTCTGGTGAAGAAGGTGATGGTGCGGAAGAAAGTGGGTCGGCATTAAGTAAATACGCTACCGATTTAAATCGCCATGCCAAAGAAGGTAAGGTAGACCCATTAATAGGGCGCGACACTGAAGTAGAACGCACCATTCAGATTTTATGTCGTCGCAGAAAGAACAACCCGCTACTAGTGGGTGAAGCTGGTGTAGGTAAAACCGCTATTGCTGAAGGGTTGGCCTATCGAATTGTAAACGAAGACGTGCCTGAAGTTATCAGCAACAGTACCGTTTATTCCCTAGATTTAGGTGGCTTGCTAGCGGGTACTAAATATCGTGGTGATTTTGAGAAACGCTTAAAAGCGATATTGAAAGAATTGTCGAAAGACGAAGACGCCATTCTGTTTATTGATGAAATTCATACCATCATTGGTGCTGGTGCAGCATCTGGCGGTGTTATGGATGCGTCGAACTTGCTAAAGCCTAAGCTTTCAAGCGGTGAACTTCGTTGTATTGGCTCAACAACTTATCAGGAATACCAAGGTATTTTTGAAAAAGACAGAGCCTTGGCCCGTCGTTTCCAAAAAGTGGATGTAACTGAGCCAAGCGTAAGTGATACCACCAAAATTCTACTTGGCCTTAAAAGCCGATATGAAGATCATCACAACGTTCGCTATACACAAAAAGCGATTCAGGCTGCCGCCGAGCTATCGGCTAAGTACATTAACGAACGCCACTTGCCTGATAAGGCCATTGACGTAATGGATGAAGCCGGTGCAAGCCAGCGCTTGTTGCCACAATCGAAGCGTAAGAAAACGATTGGGGTAGGGGATATTGAGCAGATTATTGCGAAAATGGCCCGAATTCCTGAAAAGTCTGTGTCAGCGTCTGACAAAGAAGTACTTAAGAACCTTGGCCGCAACCTTAAAATGATGGTGTTTGGCCAAGACAAAGCCATAGAGACGCTTAACGATGCTATTTTACTGTCGCGTTCTGGTTTAGGTGCAGAAGAAAAGCCAATTGGTAGTTTCTTGTTTGCAGGGCCTACCGGTGTGGGTAAAACCGAAGTCACGCAGCAACTTGCTAAAATAATGGGCGTTGAGTTGGTTCGATTCGATATGTCTGAGTACATGGAACGCCACGCGGTAAGCCGTTTGATTGGTGCGCCTCCTGGTTATGTGGGTTTTGAGCAAGGTGGATTGTTAACCGATGCGGTTATTAAAAATCCATACTCAGTGGTACTGCTAGATGAAATCGAGAAAGCGCACAGTGATATCTACAACATTTTGTTGCAGGTAATGGATCACGGTACGCTTACCGATAATAATGGTCGTAAAGTAGACTTCAGAAATGTGGTATTGGTAATGACTACCAATGCGGGTGTACAGGAAACCGTGCGCAAGTCTATTGGCTTTAAACAGCAAGATCATAGCCACGATGCGCTATCTGAAATCAATAAGGTGTTTAGCCCTGAATTCAGAAACCGCTTAGACGGTATTATCTGGTTTAATCACCTTGATGCTGAGGTTATCTTGCAGGTTGTCGATAAGTTTATTATCGAGCTTCAGGCGCAGCTGGACGTTAAAGGTGTATCTTTAGAGGTTACCCCTGCAGCTAGAGCTTATTTAGCCGAGAAGGGCTATGACAAGGCCATGGGTGCCCGTCCTATGTCTCGCTTAATTAAAGAAGAGATTAAGAAAGAGCTTGCGAATGAATTGCTGTTCGGTGAATTAACGAAAGGCGGCGACGTTAAAGTAGATTTGAACGACGATAAGTTGGAGTTTGAATATTCAGGCGTTGATGCGGTTAAAGAAGAAACAGAGTCTAGCTAACACCTAATGAACTCGTTGTACTAGACGTTTAATGTCGAATAAAAAATGCTGCGCCTGAAAAGGGTGTGGCATTTTTTTGTTTTTTGTGAAATGGAAGCTTTGAACATTTAAGCGTTGAGCCCTTAACGCGATAAATTTGAGACTGCTAGGCAGGTTTATTACCTGTTGATGCAAAGTACCAAATTCTAAGCGCTAACCCCAAATGCAAACCCAAACACTTTAATGCTAAACCCCAAGCGTAAGGGTATTGCTAAAATGCCTTCGCGGGGCTTAACCCGCCACATACAAAAAAGCCCAATGATCTACATTGGGCTTTTTTTTGGAATGCGTTGACCGCTTAATGGCTCATTATCTGGCGCGATAAATGATACGACCTTTTGTTAGGTCATAAGGAGTCATCTCAACAGTGACCTTATCGCCAGTAAGAATTCGGATATAGTTTTTACGCATCTTACCAGAAATGTGTGCTGTCACTACGTGACCATTTTCTAGTTCAACACGGAACATAGTATTAGGTAGGGTGTCTTGAACCGTACCTTCCATTTCAATACAATCTTCTTTTGCCATGTAAAGCAGTTACCTCAGTAATTCAAATTTTTTGCCGCGCAGACATTAACCAATCTTGCCTTGCGTGTAAAGCGATTAAGCAGGTTTTTTATCAAAACGCTGCCATTTGTTGCCAGAAAATTGCTCATAAGGGAAAAATTTGTGCTTATAAGACATTTTTTGGCATTCTTCTACGTAATATCCCAAGTAGACAAAATCTCGTTCTTGTCGTTTTGCCTGCTCGATTTGCATCATGATCATCCATGTCCCGAGAGACGATGAGTGATAATCAGGATCGTAAAAAGTATAAAGTGCCGATAAAGCCTGATGCTCTTCACCATTATCGATGGTGTCTGTTACTGCCACAGCAATTAACGTATCGCCATCATAGGCCTCAATAAATTGTGGGCGTTTCCATTCGCATAGAATAAAGTTTTCAAACTGTTCTCTAGAAGGCGGGTACATGCTGCCATCGGTGTGTCGGGCACAAATATATTTCTCGTACAACGGATAATATAAATGATTGGCGCTCTGGGCACGGGTTACCACAAAATGTTGGTTGCGATTGAGAATGCGCTTTTGACTTTTAGAAGGCCGAAAAGTGACAACCGGTATTCTCACTGATTCACAGGCATGACAGTCTGGGCAGTGTGGGCGATAAATTTGCTCGCCACTGCGCCTAAATCCTACTTGAATAAGTTGACCATAACGCCACGCGAGCTGGTTATCTGATTCCGCGTAAACCAGTAATTGTTCTTGTTGATTGGGCAAATAGCTACAATCAAAAGATTGCGTAATTCCAAATCTCACGGTGTAATAACCTGCGGATGCCACTGATGCATGTAGTCGGTAGTTAGAGAGCCTTCATCGGTTAGAGTGTGGTTGCTACTCTGCAGTTTTTCAATAAATTCGTCACGGAAAATCGTTTTTGCACCTAATGAGCCAAGATGATCCGTTGGCAGTTGACAATCAATGAATGCCATCTTGTTACGTTTCATGTGCTCAACTAATGCGAGTATAGCTAATTTGGAGGTGTTGCTTTGCTTGTGAAACATAGATTCACCGCAATACACTTTCCCTACACCAACCCCGTATAAGCCCCCTACAAGTGCATCACCGTCCCACACTTCGACTGAATGAGCTAAACCAAGCTGATGCAAATAACTGTAAGCTTTTTGCATATCTTCAGTTATCCAGGTGTCTTGACTGGGCGCCTGTGAATTCGGATTTTTACGAGGAATATTGGCACAGGCATTAATCACAGAATCGAATGCGCTATTCAGCGTAACCTTGTAGCGCTTTTGTCGAACCAGTTTGCGTAAACTTTTCGAACACACGAAATCATCTAATTCGATAATAGAGCGTGGATTGGGTGACCACCACAACAAGGGTTCGTCATCACTAAACCAAGGGAATATTCCGCTAGAATAGGCCGAAAAAAGACGCTGGGCGCTAAGATCTGCGCCAAAGGCTAGTAGGCCGTTTGGATCATCAAGTGCTTCAGATACAGGGGGAAAGGGTGTATCAATGTCTAAATAGGGCAGCGCTATCATAAACGGAAAGACTTCAAGCCCTGAAAATATCAGAGCTTGAAACCAAACAAGGCTTAGCCTTGCTCAGGCATAAAGCCATCTAGGTATTTTTCTGCATCTAACGCGGCCATACAGCCCGTTCCTGCGGACGTTATTGCTTGACGGTAAATATGATCGCTCACATCACCGGCGGCAAATACACCTTCAACACTTGTTTGAGTCGCGTTGCCGTGCAGGCCGCTGTTGACCACTATGTAGCCGTCTTTCATTTCAAGCTGTTCAGCAAAAATGTCAGTGTTAGGCTTGTGGCCGATAGCTACGAAAAGACCCATTACATCAAGTTCTTCGGTTGCTTCGCCATCGGTCTCTTTAATGCGAATTTTCGTCACACCCATTTCGTCACCCATAACTTCATCAAGGGTACGGTCTAGGTGTAATACCACATTGCCATTTTCCGCTTTGTCACGAAGGCGCTGTTCAAGAATCTTTTCACTACGGAAGGTATCGCGGCGATGCACAACATGAACTTCAGATGCAATATTAGATAAATACAAGGCTTCTTCAACGGCCGTATTACCACCGCCAATTACCGCTACTTTTTGATTACGATAGAAAAAGCCGTCACAGGTAGCACAGGCAGAAACCCCTTTACCCATAAACGCTTGTTCAGACTCCATACCGAGATATTTGGCAGATGCACCAGTAGCAATAATTAATGCGTCACATGTGTACGTACCACTGTCACCGTAAAGGGTGAAAGGACGCTTGGTTAAATCTGTTTTGTTAATATGGTCGAAGATAATTTCAGTATCGAACTTCTCTGCATGCTTTTGCATACGAACCATAAGGTCTGGACCTGTAAGCCCTTCAGGATCGCCTGGCCAGTTTTCTACTTCTGTGGTCGTAGTAAGCTGTCCGCCTTGCTGGATCCCCGTTAAAAGCACAGGTTCTAGGTTTGCTCTAGCTGCATACACTGCCGCTGAGTAGCCTGCTGGGCCCGATCCTAAAATAAGTAGGCGAACATGTCTGTTATCTGCCATTTGTATCTCCAACTAATGCCCATTTACCGGGCTGAATTCTGCTATAATTTTGAAACGAAGCTTGTCCACTGTCTGTTGCTGTAGCCAACTGTCGCTCTAGGTAGCTAGGTAAGGCCTGCACCTTGCTTTTTCAACTGCTAATTGCTCAATACCATCGAAAAACACGATGCCTTAATAAAATAGCATTGAAAGAAGGGCATTATGATGCCTTCATGATGATGAAAAGTCACCCATCTGATGTTCTAGGCTATAATTAATTATCTAATTAAGGCTATTTTTAAATTATTTATAATGAAAAGCGGCGTTATTGAGACGAACTTACGTTGAATTAGGCGAAATTCATATTACAATTCATGTTGTAGCGATAGTTTAATATTGTGCTTTAGAAATCATGTTTAGGCACCATATTAACGCTGAGCGTTGGGGTTATATTTAAGTGTTTGTGTTATCACTGAGCTTTTTTGCAAAAACAGCGTTTAAATAACTATGGCGTTTATACTTGCGATAATCACGAGCCAATCTGGCGTTAAAGCGGCGCTAACTGGCTATTGAAATGCAACGAACAGGCATCCATAGTGCGCTACTTACTGAAGTGAAATGAGGTGGTTTATGTCACAGTCTGTGATAACAATGCTAAAAGATGGCCAGCACTACATGAAAACCTGGCCCGTCAAAAAAGAACTGTATGCTTACTTCCCCGAATGTAGGGTGGTTGCCGCCACGCGTTTTGCTATAAAGACCATGCCGCCTGCGGCGATACTCTCGTGCGCATTGTTACTTCAGAACATGGGCACAGACTATATTCCACAAACTATCACCATAGGTGCATTCTTTCTCAGTATTCCACTTCAGGGGTTATTGTGGTTGGGTCATCGTTCAAACCAATACTTACCACCGCAATTAAAAAGTTGGTATCAAGATATCCACAGTAAGATGCGCTCTGAAGGTTGTAATGTATCGTCGGTTAAATCGAAACCTAAATATAAAGAATTGGCAGCGTTACTCAAAACCGCTTTTAATGATTTAGATAACGTATTTACTAAACATTGGTTCCGCTAAACCCAATTGGGCGCTGCTGTGCCTAGGCACGTATGCTCGCTAGCGAATTAACTAACCGACTAACCAACTAGATAGCTAACTTCTCTTCTACAAGCTCGCCATTGCATTTTCGGCACTTATACTGCGCTCCTTTTAAAATTTTATTGTGTCGTCTTATGGTCAGTTGGTGCGTACTGCAAAGGCAGGCATAGTTGAACTGCTTCCCAATCACTCCTTTTACATCAAAACTGTGGGTAGCGTTAGCCGGGCGCTGAAACACATCAATCATAATGGCTTGCCATTCCACACCGTGGGGCTTTACCTTTTTGAATAATTGCCAAGTCAGTAAATGGCTCACTTCATGGGGAATAACATCTTCTATGAATGCGTGTTCATTCTGTTTGAATAGTTCGGGATGTAAGTTAATGCGATTTTGTTGTAGGTACGCAGTGCCTGCATTCTTACCAGAGCGTCTAAAGCTAAGCGCAGGGCGAGGGAATGTACGCTTAAAATATTCATCAGCGCATTGATAGCAGCCTTCTACAGCATCAGCAATATGCTGACGCTGTAGAGAGGTTAAATCGCGACTTGCTATGGTAGTACCTTACCTAGGTTATTAATTACTCTACTTGGCACTGCAAGCAAAGAATATAGGTACCCATAGGGTCGTTCAGTTCGTTGAAAATATCGAACTCGCCTAATACACGTTTAAATTCGTTAATCAGCGCAGAGTCTGAGTTAGCAAACTGCCACTTTCCAACAAACGTAAAGGCTTGACCGAAGAACTCTTTCCAAAACAGCTCTTGTGCTGAAAGTGTACGTTGAACATAGAAAGTATCGTAGTTTTCTAGTGCAGCGAATTCTGCCGCTGCATTAACCGCGTCTTCTAATGTGCCCAGTTCATCAACTAGCCCAAGTTCTAAGGCATCTGTACCAATCCATACACGCCCTTGTGCAACGTCATCTACTTCATCTACCGTCATATCTCGGGCGTTCGATACCAAAGATAAGAAGTTACCGTAGCTGGTTTCAACGTTGCGTTGCAAAATTTGGCCAAATTCTGGCGCAAGTGGGCGTACCGCTGAGAACCCAGCTAGCTCATTCGAGCCAACGCCGTCACTATGAATACCTAAATAATCAAGAGAGTTTTCGTATGTCATAAACATGCCGAATACGCCGATAGAGCCAGTAATAGTGCTTGGGCTGGCAAAAATGCGATCGGCGTTAGCTGCAATCCAATAACCGCCTGATGCAGCATATGTGCTCATAGAAACCACCACCGGTTTACCTGCGTTTTTCAACTCAAGTACTTCTTGGCGAATAATCTCTGAACCTAACGTACTGCCCCCTGGTGAATCTATTTGCAGTACTACTGCTTTCACGTTTTCATCTAACCGTGCTTTGCGTAGTAAACGTGCAGTACTATCGCCGCCAATGGTGCCCGCTTTTTGATTGCCATTTAAAATAGTGCCCTTCGCTACCACAATTGCCACCTTGTCGATGTCACTGTTGATAGACGGTAGGGGAGGGTTAACCACTTTTAAGTAGGTGTTAAAGTTAGTCACGTTAACACCGTGATTGTCTTCGTTCTCGCCTACTAGGCCGGTAAGTTCTACGCGAACCTCTTCACGGGTTTTTAGTGCATCTACCCAATTATTTTGTAATGCGTAATTTGCAAAATCCCCACCAGCTTGTTCAAACTTAGCCAGTAAGCCTTCCAAGGTTTCATCAAAGTTTGAAAGAGGGATACCACGGGCAACCGCAACGTCTTCTTTATATTGCTGCCAGTAACCGTCTAACCATTTACGCTCAGCTTCTTTGGCCGCCTCAGACATATCGTTACGAATAAGCGGTTCTACAGCTGACTTATAAGTTCCCACGCGGAAAATGTGCGTCGTAACCTTGAGTTTTTCCAAGAAATCTTTGAAATACATGCCATAACGACCATAGCCATCTAGCAGTAATGAACCCATTGGATTGAGATAAACGTGATTCGCATGCGCTGCAAGATAGTACTGCTCTTTAGTGTAGTAATCACCAATAGCGTACACTGGCTTTTCAGAGGATTTGAAATCGTTGATGGCGCGCGCTACCGTACGAAGTTTGTCTAAACCGCCGCCAGATAAACCTTGAAGGTCTAAAACCAACGCTTTAATCCGTCTGTCTTGCTTAGCGTTTTCGATAACTTTTACCACATCACGCACTAGCACTTCTGGGTTATCGGGCTCTGACCCCATGGCATCTTGTAAAAACTGTTCGAAGGGATCGACAGACTCTTTTTCAATAACAAGTTGTCCGTTCAACGTAAGTAAAAGCGCACTATTCGTTTTTACCGTAAGTTGGTCGTCTTCTTGAGAGGTAATCGCAATGATTATGCCAACAAAAATCACCAGAAAAATGACATTGAAAAAAAGCTTACGGGTGAAGTTTAAAACCGTCCACAGGCCAATAAATAAGGATTTAGTCCAGTTTCCTTTGGCAGCCATAAATTACATTACCTTCTGTTTGTTTAACTCTATTATGTTACCGAATCGAAACTAGATCGCTAACTTATTTGTAATTGTTTGTGATTGTACCGCAAAGTCACTCACTTATGGGCATTCTCGTCATCTGTTAGCCATTGCGCAATCACTTCAGCGATGTGCTTATGATCATTCGCGCTTAGTTGCATCATTAAGTCAGCAGTGGACTTTTTATAGCCTACTTTTTTGTGGCCACGCACAAACAACCGCTTAAGCGGTGATGTTTTTTGCGTATCACGTGGTTGTTTTCTATTGTTAAGTGAAAGTTTATTCACTTCATCACGTTCCTATAACAATACGTTAAAAACCAAACTTCATTAACAAGGCGCTTGATAATGATAAAGCAATTATACGCGAACCTCTTTAAAAAACTAAGTGTGGCAGATGGAATACCATTACTGTTGTTAAGGCTTTATTTGGCCCCTGTCATGATTCAAGCTGGTTGGAATAAGGCGAGCAGCTTTTCGTCCATTGTTGACTGGTTTGGTAATGAAGACTATGGATTGGGATTGCCATTTCCGCTCGTGCTTGCTTTTCTAGCCACTGCTGCTGAGTTAGTAGGCGGTATATTCTTATTACTCGGTTTACTTACTAGGTTAGTGTCTATTCCGTTGATGGTAACCATGTTAGTGGCCATATTCACCGTGCACATCGACAATGGTTGGTTAGCCATTGCCGATGCATCATCTTGGCTAGCCGATGGCACTATTTTGATGAACGACAGTGTCATGGCGGCTCCTGAGAAATTAAGTGCTGCTAAATCTTTACTGCAAACGTATGGCAACTACGATTGGCTTACTTCCAGTGGTAGTTTAGTCGTGCTAAATAATGGTATTGAATTCGGTGCCACCTATTTTGTGATGCTGCTGGTGCTATTTTTCTATGGGGGTGGTCGCTATGTAAGTATTGATTACTTCTTTCGCCCTAAGTTGCGAGATAACAACTTTCGGTAGCCTGCCCCTAAAATAGACCCGCTATGCTGGTCTTTTCTCATGATAGAACGTAGGATCTTCATAACGCTTTGTTCGATAATAGGATACTGAAATGGATGCACTTACGTTACTGCTTAACAGAAGCTCTCAACCTAGACTTACTGCGCCTGCTCCGTCAGGTGATGCGCTTGAAAACATTATGCAAGCTGCACTTCGTGCCCCTGATCATGCGTGTTTAACGCCGTGGCGTTTTATCGTTTGTGAAGGTAAAGGGCTAGATAAACTAGGCAGTTTATATGAGCAATCTGCTATCGATAACGATAAGACTGAAAAAGAAATTGAGCGGGCAGTGCAGTTACCTCATCGAGCACCTATGATTGTGGTGGCGATTGCTAAGCATGTTGAACATGAAAAAGTCCCCCGTGTAGAGCAAATTGCTTCTGCATCGTGTGGGGTGATGGCTATGCAAATGGCTGCAGTAGCGCAGGGGTTCAATGGCATGTGGCGAACAGGAAGTTATGCCCATTGCGATACGGTAAAGCGGGGTTTTGATTTAAACGATGATGACGAGATTGTTGGGTTTTTATATTTAGGTACGCCCGCTTTTGAACCTGCGGCGAAACCAGAACGTGATACTTCTGACTACTTTGAATATTGGCGCTAACTTTTAGCTTTAGGTGTTTAGCTTGTCTTTGCCACCTACAGCAGCAAGCAAATCCTGCAGATAAAATATAAGCAGATTTTATCTGCAGGGAATGACTGGGAAGGGGCTATATTATATTTTGAGCCACATTTTATCTCACATTCAAATTTACATTGTATCCGGCGTATTTTCGGATATTGATAACACGGTCGCCATCAAGCATCCAATATTGCCCTTTAATTCCAGTGAGTACGCCTTCAAATTCTGGGGTTTTATCTAAGTTAATCGATTTAATTTTTTCAGGATAAGTATCGACAGGGTAGTGAATATCGTGTACTTCACCATCGGCCTCAGACACCGCTTGTAGCCCTTTTGTCTGCTGAATTTGTGCTAAGCCATCTGAAATTTTCGACAATATAGTGGCTTTTACCTCACGTAAATCAACCTTATCTGGGGCACTTTTGAGCATAGTGCGCCAATTGGTTTTATCGCCAATATGTTCTTTGCAAAGCATTTCTACTAGGCCGCTAGTGAGCCTGTCGGATACTCGTAACATGACCGTGGCTTGGGTAGCGCCTTGATCCATCCAACGCGACGATACTCCATCGGTAACGTGACGAGTGATCCCTACCTTTACATTGCCAGTGTTGGCCAAGTACACAAAGTGCTCGCTAAAGCAGTGTTCTTCGCCCCATTGCGGTTCTCGACATGTCCCTTCATGGTAGTGGCATTTTTCAGGTTTAATGATACAGCTATCGCACTGGGCTAACGAAATTAAACAAGGGTAGCAATAGCCTTGGCCAAAACTTTTCTTGGTCTTTCTATTACAATGTACGCAGTTGATGTCGCCCGTAAAATCGAGGGAAACCTGTTGTCCGATAACGGGGTTTATATCTACCTTATGTTCTCCAATAGGGAGTTGGTAGTTAACTGTGTTGTTGTCGTCAGCAAGTGTACGCATTTTTCTAAGCGCACCACTATAAGATGTGGTCATGGTGTATTCCTATTCGCTAAGCTCGCCGCAGAGGTTTTGAGTAAGCTTAGCTTTAATGGTTTCAAACGGCAGATTCTTACTTAATAAATAATGCAATTTTGCCAATGCTGCTTCGGGAGTCATATCGCTGCCAGATAACACGCCCACTTCCTGTAAACCATGCCCAGTGGCATACCCGCCCATGTTGACGCGACCGCGCATACACTGGGTGCAGTTAAGCACCGGTATTTGTCTGTCCCGTGCATATTCTAATTGGGCAATTAGGGCTGGGCTTTGCGGTGCATTACCTACGCCGTAGCTTAATAAAATGAGTGCATTTACAGGTTGTTGTAAGGTGTTTTTAAGCACTTCTGAGGAAATGCCAGGGTACAAACTCACCATACCAATGGGCTGGGCTTTTACGCTCGAAACCTTAAGGGATTTATCCGACTCAGTGGCAAGCTCACCCGCTTTAAGGCGGATGTTAATACCCGCTTCAAGAAGTGGTGGGAAGTTGGGGGAATCGAAGGCACTAAACCCATCAGCATCTACCTTACGACTGCGATTTCCCCGTAATAAGCGGTTATTAAAAAACAAACCGACTTCTGCAATGGGGAAATTAGCCGCAACGTAAAGCGCGTTTAACAGGTTAACTTGACCATCGGAACGCAATTCAGCAAGGGGAATTTGCGACCCAGTGACAATAACAGGCTTAGTTAAATCTTCCAGCATAAAGCTCAGTGCCGAGGCCGTATACGCCATGGTATCTGTACCGTGCAAGATGATGAACCCATCGTATTTATCGTAGTTTTCTGCGATGTCATCAGCAATGCGTTGCCAGTCAGAAGGGTTCATATCCGATGAATCAATCAGGTTATCGTACTCATGCAGAGTGAATAATGGCATTTCACTGCGATGAAACTCCGGCATGTCGTTCAATGTATCACCCAGGAAGCCTGCTGCTGGAATATAACCATGATCTGATGGCTTCATTCCGATGGTGCCGCCTGTGTAGGCAATATAGATATGTTTACGCATTGCGTAACCTCACTTCTTTTGTGGGTTTAGGCAGAATGACGGCATTCTAACAGCACATAACGTAAAGTCATCCTGTTCGCGCAAAAACCTTGTAATCAATAGGCGGTAACAGGCAATATTAGGCGGTAAATTAATAATAAATACACGACAGGTTATTTTTTATAATGAAAACAATGAAGATAAGTTTACTTAGTGCTGCCATAGTGAGTGGCTTAATTGCTGCACCCGCCTTAGGGCATCAGCAAGACAATACGGCGATTTCTACTCAATTACAGTCTACGGTTAGTGAAGCTAAAGACATCATAGAAGTGGATGCAAAGAAAACAGAGGCAGAAAAATTAGCTGCCTTAACGCTTAAATATTTCAACGAGTCGTTGGAACAAAACCCTGTAATGGCGACATTTTATGGTGTGAGCGATTATAACGATAAGTTTAACGAGCCTTTAAGCGAGGCGTTTATCGCTAAATCAAAGGCGCATGAGCAAACGTATTTAGAAGCCATAAATGCTATTGATGCGTCTAAACTTTCTGGACAAGACTGGATCAGTTACCATATTTTCAAAAGCGACAGAGAACACGGCATTGCGGGCTACCAGTTTGGTAGTCAATACATGCCAATTAATCAAATGTATGGCGTGCATACTTTTTTCCCAATGCTGGGTTCGGGCCAATCGGCGCAGCCCTTTGCTACGGTGAAAGACTACGAAAACTTTATTTCACGTACTAAAGGCTACGTAGCGTTTATCGATAGCGTAATCCTGTATATGAAAAAAGGCATTGAGGAAGGGGTGGTTTTACCGACTGCTATCACCGAAAAAATGGTACCACAGTTAAGTGCTCACGTTGTTAAAAAAGCCTCTGAGAGTGTGTTCTACGGACCAATAAAACAACTTGAGACAAATGAAGACATTAGCGACGATGAAAAAGCACGCTTAGCCGCAGCGTATGAGGGAATGATTACTGAAATGATTGTACCTTCGTATCAAAAGCTGCACGACTTCGTAGTAGAAGAATATTTGCCACACACTCGCGCTACCGTAGGGTACTCAGACTTACCGAACGGAAAGGCGTGGTACGAATACAAAATTAAAGACAACACTACCTTGCCGCTGAGTGCCGATGAAGTTCATGCGTTTGGGTTATCTGAAGTGTCGCGCATATTAGGTGAAATGAAATCGGTTAAAGAAACCGTGGGTTTTGAAGGAAACCTAGCGGCGTTCTTCGAGCATCTTCGTACTGACGATAAATTTTACTTTGAGTCTGATGAAGCCTTAATTAAAGCGTATACCGATGTGAAAACGGATATAGACGCCCGTTTACCCAAGCTTTTCAGTGTATTTCCGAAAGCCGATTATATTGTAAAAGCGGTAGAACCTTACCGTGAAGCGTCATCGGCAGCAGCTAGCTACATGTCTCCGGCACCAGATGGCAGCAGACCTGGCATTTTTTATATCAATACCCGTGACCTTAAAGCCCAGCCTAAATTCAGTTTGGAAACCTTAAGTATTCATGAGGCCGCGCCTGGTCACCATTTCCAAATTGCTATTCAGCAAGAGGTAGAAGGTTTACCCCTGTTTAGAAAATTCAATGGCTATACCGTTTTCAGTGAAGGCTGGGCCTTGTATGCGGAAAGCTTAGGAAAAGAGCTAGGCATGTTTACCGACCCTTACATGTGGTACGGACGATTAAATGACGAACAGCTTCGTGCGATGCGCCTCGTGGTTGATACGGGGCTGCATGCTAAGGGCTGGAGCCGCGAAAAGGCCATTGCATACATGCTTGAAAACTCTTCTATGGCTGAGTCTGATGCGGTTGCAGAAGTAGAACGTTACATTTCTATTCCTGGCCAAGCGTTAGCGTATAAAGTAGGTGAACGTCATATCAGACATTTGCGTAATCAAGCCACTGAAGCCTTAGGTGATGACTTCGATATTAAAGCGTTCCACAGCAATATACTGACCGATGGGGCAATGCCAATGCCTATTTTGAGTGACAAGATGTCGATGTGGATAGACGAAATAAAATCAAAAAGCCAAGGCGAGTAAGTTGATAACTGGCTGAGCAAAAAGAAAGGCAAATAAAAAAGCGGCTGTGAGAGCCGCTTTTTTTATACTTATTTTACTTCTTTACCCGCTGCCTGTTGGTCGGCATGGTAACTAGAGCGAACCATAGGGCCACTGGCTGCATGAGTGAAGCCAATGTCTTTGGCGTAAGCGCCTAGCGCATCAAACTCATCAGGGTGAACATAACGCTTAACAGGGAAGTGATGGCGACTTGGCTGTAAATATTGGCCTAGTGTCAACATATCCACGTCGTGAGCACGTAAATCACGAAGTACGCCTTCAATTTCAACGTTTTCTTCGCCCATGCCCATCATCAAGCCGGACTTGGTTTTAACATCTGGATGCTGCGCTTTAAATTTTTTGAGCAAGTCTAGCGACCACTGATAATTTGCACCAGGGCGACACTCGCGATACAAGCGAGGAATAGTTTCCAAGTTGTGATTAAACACATCAGGAACACCATTCTTGAAAATTTCTAATGCGCGATCCATGCGGCCACGGAAATCCGGTACCAGCACTTCAATAGTAGTAGTGGGGCTGTGTTCACGAATAGCGTTAATACAATCGACAAAGTGCTGTGCGCCGCCGTCACGTAAATCATCGCGGTCTACCGAAGTAATTACCACGTAACGCAGGTTCATTTCAGCAATAGTTTTCGCTAGCTTTTCTGGCTCTTCCGCACTTGGCGGTAGGGGCTTGCCGTGGGCAACATCACAGAACGGACAACGACGGGTGCAAATGTCACCCAGAATCATAAAGGTTGCCGTACCATGGTTGAAGCATTCAGCTAAGTTAGGGCAGCTGGCTTCTTCACACACAGAATGCAGTTTATTCTTTCTCAACGTCTTCTTGATGTGATCAATTTTATCGGTGCTACGTGGCAGCTTAATTTTGATCCACGAAGGCTTGCGCAGCATTTCTTCCTTTTCAGTAGGAATAATGGTGACAGGAATGTGTTTTACTTTTTCGTCGTCGCGGAGTTTAACTCCAGCTACAGGTCGTGCGTTACTCATCAAAACCTTCTTTATGTCGTTTTTCCGTAATGGAAAGCGCTTCAAGTAGTAAGTCGGTGAGAACTTCACCGGCAACACTTATCGAATCTGGGCCATTCAGACTGGCGGTATCAATCATTTCCATACCTGCATAACCGCATGGGTTGATGCGCTGAAACGGTGACAAGTCCATATTAACATTTAATGCCAAACCATGAAATGAGCAACCGTGACGAATTCTTAACCCCAGTGAGCAAATTTTTTTCTCATCTACGTAAACCCCTGGTGCATCGGGTTTAGGGTAGGCGGTAACACCGTATTTGGCCATTAAGCCTACCACAGCATCTTCCATCGCTGTCACCAAGTGACGTACACCTAACTTGCGTCTTCGAATATTGATAAGAAGGTAGATTACCTGCTGACCTGGGCCGTGGTACGTTACCTGACCGCCTCTATCGACTTGCACCACGGGAATGTCGCCAGGCATCAGGATATGTTCAGCTTTGCCTGCTTGGCCCTGTGTGAATACAGGATCGTGCTCAACCAGCCAAATTTCATCTTCAGTCGTATCGTTACGTTCATCCGTGAATGCTTTCATGGCAGCCCATGTTGGCTCGTAGCTTTGTCTGCCAAGTTGCCGAATAATGACAGAGTCGGTTAGGGTACTCACTTATAGCACGACTCTTACAAGTTCTAACTTAGCAAGTTCAGTGTAAATAGTTTCCATGTGCTCTTTACTGGTCACTCGTACACTTACTGATACAGAATGGTAATTACCTTTGCTGCTTGGCTTTACTGCTGGCGAATAATCACCTGGTGCATGCTGCTGTAAGCATTCAATTACGTGATTAGGTAAATCGTCATGGGCAATGCCCATTACTTTAAATGTTTGATTTGTTGGAAAATCTAGAAGTTCATCGAAACGGGTATCCATGCGATATCCTTTTTATACAGTCATTAAATACAAAAACGGCCCGATTATACCAATCAGGCCGCCCTTGAACTAGTGTAGCGATGCGTAATGTTACGCTTCGTCGAAACCCAGTTGCAGCATAATGTAATCTTTAATGCGGTTAAACATGCTGCCTTCTTTTACTTCTTGCAAAGTGACAAGGGGGTAGCTGGCCACATCTTCGCCTTCAAGTTGAAGGAAAAGTGTGCCTACAACTTGGCCTTTAGCCAGTGGCGCTTCTAGTTTTTTATCTAGTTCAAAATTGGCTTCCAAGTTAGCCGCTTGGCCGCGTGGAATGGTAATGGGGGTAGATTGGTTAATTCCAAGGTCTACGGTTTCTCTATCGCCCATATAAATGCGGTGTGCAACAAAACTGTCGCCAGCTTGGTATGGGGTTAGCGTTTCGTAAAAACGGAAACCATACTTAAGCAGCTTCTTGTTTTCAACCTTACGGGCTCTTTCACTGTCGGTACCCATGACCACAGAGATTAAGCGCATATCGCCTTGTGAGGCTGAAGTAATAAGGCTGTATCCAGCATCTGATGTATGACCGGTTTTAATGCCGTCAACGTTTAAGCTCTTGTCCCATAATAGGCTATTACGGTTATATTGTTTAATGCCGTTAAAGGTGAACTCTTTTTCGCTGTAAATTTTGTACATTGCTGGGGTTTCAGCAATAAGTGCACGAGACAACACAGCCATATCACGAGGGGTAGTGTAGTGATCTGGGTCGTGCAGGCCGTGGGCATTAACAAAGTTAGACGATGTCATACCAATGGCTTGTGCATGCGCATTCATCATGCTGGCAAAGGCCGCCTGTGAACCGGCAACGTGCTCTGCCATGGCAACGCAAGCATCGTTACCTGATTGCACGACAATACCGCGTAATAAATCGCTTACCGATACTTGCGTACCCACTTCGATAAACATCTTTGATGAATCTGGGAATTTCTTAGCCCATGCATTTTCAGAAATGGTCACTTCGTCAGAAAGACTAATGTTACCTGCTTGCAATTCTTTACCAATCACATAAATGGTCATGATTTTAGTCAAGCTGGCGGGTGCCAATTGCATGTCTGCGTTTTTCGACGCGATAACGTGTCCGGTTTCAAAGTCGGTTAAAAGAAAGCCTTCCGCCGCTACCGATGGAGCAGGTGGAGTAACCACTGCTGCATTCGCTGACAGTGCTAATACGCTGAAAAGCATAAAAGCGAAGGAGAGAAAAGACGGTTTAGCGCGTTGAATTATTCTGAGCATGATTTTATTTTCTTTGACCGTTTATTATCCGTTTATAACTGAACAGCAGGCATGCTACACAGTTAATACTACTACTTGATTTAGAATTCTAACGTAAGGCGCATAGTTCGACTAGGGTTAAACCAAAAAGTTTAGCTGTTAATGGAGATTAGGCTACGAAACAACGAAAAAGCACCATAAATGACAGATTTGAAACGCGTTTCGCCACATTGTTGCCATAGTTGTGGCGGTTTTTTAAACGGGGGGTTATAAGGTTTGTTTTATCTTATAAGCTTGGGGGTAGCCGTTTTGTTTAAGTTGCTCTAACAATTCATGAGCTAGGGCTTCATCTTCAATAGGGCCAAGTTGAAGTTTGTACACGTTGCCTACTACTGGCATGTGTGTTGGCACCTGATAAAGTGCAGAAAGCACATTCGAAATAGACTCTGCTTTCTTCTGATTCGATAACGCTGCCACTTGAATAAAGTAGCCGTCTAACGACATTGATGTTTGCTGAAGGTTATCGCTTTGTGCTGAGGCACTAGCCGCGACCTCAGATGATGAAGCTGAGGGAAGGGGGGCAATACCAATGTATTCATCGTAAGAAACGGTTGGATTTACACCAACTGTCACGTTATTTTCGGGGTCGAAGTGAATGACTTCAATTTTTACTTTTGCTGTACCTTTATTGTGATACCCCAGTTTTACCGCTGCAGCATAAGATAAATCGATGATACGATTATCGTGAAAAGGGCCACGATCATTCACTCGCACAATCGCTTGTTTGTCGTTGTCTAAGTTAGTTACGCGCACGTAAGAGGGGAGCGGTAAGGTTTTGTGGGCAGCCGACATGGCAAACATATTGTAGGTTTCACCGTTTGAGGTTAAATGGCCATGAAACTTCTGGCCATACCAACTGGCGTATCCCACTTCTTCAAATCCTTTACCTGATGTAAGCGGGGTATAATGTTTACCAAGCACTTTATAAGGGCGACTGTTAAACATTCTATATGCTTCATACTTGGGGACTGCATCCAAGGTTTCGGGCACTTTCGCCACATGATTTGGAGCAGTGTCTTGCTGCTGAGTATAGCGGCCACTCGGCGCTGACTTACACGCGGCGAGTATGAACGAAGCAAGCAGTATTAACAGTAGTGTGCGCATGTTATCGAGACATTAGTCGTTTTTGAGTGGCAATAGACATTAGCATGCCAAAGCCTGCCATTAATGTCACCATAGAAGTGCCGCCATAACTTACTAAAGGCAGTGGCACTCCCACAACAGGTAGTAATCCAGATACCATCCCCATGTTTACAAATACATAAACAAAGAAGGTTAAGGTAATGCTGCCTGCCAGTAATTTAGAGTAGGCGTCTTGAGCGCGACTGGCAATAATAAGCCCACGTAAAATAACGCAAAGGTAAATAATCAGCAGAACAATAACCCCTGTAAGGCCAAATTCTTCACTGAAAACCGAGAAAATAAAGTCGGTATGTCGTTCGGGTAAAAATTCTAATTGTGATTGGGTGCCCTGCAACCAGCCTTTTCCATCTACGCCACCTGAGCCTATGGCAATTTTCGACTGAATAATATGGTATCCTGAACCGAGTGGATCGCTCTCTGGGTTTAAAAACGTCAACACCCGTTGTTTTTGATATTCAGCCATTAAAAAGAACCACATAATGGGCGCGAAACCACCGAGCAACAGCGCAACAAAACCGATAAGCCGCCAACTCATACCGGCGAGGAATATCGCGAAGATCCCTGAGCTGGCAATAAGCAGCGATGTCCCTAAATCAGGTTGTTTAGCAATGAGTACCGTTGGGATAGCTACCATTAGAAAGCCAACCACAATATTCATGGTGCGAGGAGGCAGCGTGAACTGGCTAATATACCAGGCGACCATCATGGGCACGGCGAGCTTCATTAACTCTGAAGGCTGAAAACGTATGACTTTTAAATCGAGCCAGCGCTGCGCGCCTTTGCCCATGTCACCAAATAATAACACCGCGATAAGCATTAAGAGCCCCGCGATATAAGCGTAAGTCGACAGGCGGCGAAATGCGCCGGGGGGAATTTGCGCAATGCCAAACATAACTGCCACACTTAGTGCTAAGCGCGTAATTTGGCGTTCTACTTGGCCGCTGTCTTGTCCTGACGCGGAATACAGGGTTATCAGCCCCACTGACATAAGCACTAACAGGCTTAAAAACAGCCAACCATCAATATGAATACGTTGTAAAAAACTGGTTTTATTTGGGTTGAGCGTGTTCTTTTTCATTGTTCGTCAACCTTGCTAATCTCGGTGTCGAAAACCCGATCGCGAAAATAAAAGTCCATGATTTTCTTGGCCACAGGAGCGGCATTTTTACTGCCGCCACCGGCGTTCTCAAGTACAACTGTCACAGAAATTTCAGGGTTTTCAAAAGGTGCAAAGCCCACATACATGGCATTGTCGCGCAAACGCTCATCAATTTTTTCAGCATCGTATTTTTCATCTTGTCCCACGGAAAATAACTGTGCAGTCCCAGTTTTACCGGCAGATTGATAAGGGGCGTCTGCAAAGGTATGACGAGCACCACCTTCTTCACCATGCACCACATCGTGCATTGCATTAAGAACAATATCGACATTATGCTGATTTTTAATCTCAATAGGCCTAAGGGTTTTAAGTGGAATAATTTCTACCGAGCTGTCTTCATGCCTGAACCCGCGAATAATTTGCGGAATTATACGCTCACCACGATTAACCAAGGTGTTCACTGAATGCGATAATTGAATAGGGGTGGTAGACCAAAACCCTTGTCCAATACCAACAGGAATAGTGTCGCCGATATACCAAGGTTGGTTAAACCTCGCACGCTTCCAGCCTCTACTAGGCATATTTGCATCAGACTCTTCATATAAATCGATACCAGTAAAATCACCAAATCCGAATTCGTACATAGCTTCACTGATTTTATCTATACCCAGCTTATAAGCTAAGTCGTAGTAATAGATATCGCAGGATACCTCTATTGCTTTTGCAATATCTACTTCGCCGTGGCCCCATTTTCGCCAGTCTCGCCACGTGTGCGATACGTTGGGTAACTGATAGCGGCCATTATCTTGAATGGTATATTCTTCGGTGATTATCCCTTCCTCAAGCCCCACTAGACCAAGGTGCGGTTTAATAGTGGATGCTGGTGGGTATTGACCTTGTGTGGCGCGGTTTATTAGTGGGCGGTCTGGTGAATTTAGTAGGGCAGAATAGTTCTTTCTGCTAATACCGTGCACAAACAAGTTCGGGTCGTAACTTGGGTTTGAAAACAACGCCATTATCCCCCCCGTTTTTACATCACTTACAATCACTGCACCGCGTTGACCTTCCAGTGCTTGTTGGGTAGCAATTTGTAGCGAAAGATCGATGTTTAATACAATATCTTTACCAGGCACAGGTGGGTCGACGTTTAAGACACGGATTATACGGCCTTGGTTATTCACTTCCACTTGTTGGTAACCCACTGAACCGTGCAATAACTCTTCGTGGTATTTCTCTACGCCCAATTTGCCAATATCGTGGGTGGCAGCATAGTTATCTTCTTGCCCCGCTTCTACCAGCTTTTGAAGATCTTTTTTATTGATGCGTGCCACATAACCTAATACATGGGTGAGGGCTTCTTTGTATGGATAATGACGCGCTAGTCGCGCTTCAATTTGTACCCCAGGGTATAAATGTTTGCTGGCAGAAAACAGCGCAACATCTACTTCAGATAATTTAGTACGAAGGGCAATAGGTTTAAAACGACGTTGGCCCTTTAAGCTGCTATTAAAACTTTCACGTTCTTCGGGAGTGATGCCCATCAATTGGGTTAATCCGTCTAAGGTGGCGTCTAAATCGTTGGTTTGCTCAGGTGTGATCTCTAAGCTAAATACGGGGCGGTTTTCCGCAAGCAAAATGCCGTTTCTGTCGTAAATTAACCCGCGATTTGGCGCAACAGGTAACACCTTGATGCGATTTCCGTTTGAACGGGTTTGGTAAACGTCGTGTTGTTCAACCTGCAGGGAATAGAGGTTATTCAGCACCACGCCTAACATCATTACAACAATAATAAAGGCGATAGACGCACGTCTGGCAAATAAGTTTGCTTCAGCTGAGTGGTCTCGAATTGCTTGGCGCTTACGATGCATAAAAGGCTATTCTCTCACTCGCGATGATACGGGTGGTTCTGAGTAACAGACCAAGCGCGGTATAAGCTTTCAGAAAGAATAATCCTAACCAGAGGGTGAGGTAGGGTAAGTGCCGACAGTGACCATTTTTGCTCAGATACGGCAATACATTCAGGTGCTAAACCTTCAGGCCCACCAATCAAAAGGCTGACATCACGGCCATCCATTTTCCAATTATCTAACTGTTTGGCTAATGTGGGGGTGTCCCAAGGCTTACCAGTGACTTCTAATGTCACTACGCGGTTACCTTTAGGAATAGCAGCGAGCATTTGTTCGCCTTCTTTTTCTAAAATGCGTTTAATATCAGCATTTTTGCCGCGTTTACCAGCTGGAATTTCGGTGAAACTCACCGGTAAATCGGCGGGGAAACGGCGAAGGAATTCATCTACCCCAGTGGTGACCCAGGCGGGCATTTTTGTACCTACGGCGACAATTTGTATACGCACAGTGGGTAAATCCTTTAGAACATCAAACTACCAACAAAGTTGACCGCAGCCTTTTCTATAAGTCTGCGGTTAGCTTTGTTATGACCACAGCTTCTCTAACTGATAGAAATCGCGGGTTTCATCTTGCATTACGTGCAAAATAACGTCGCCAAAATCTACTAATACCCATTCGCCAGTTTCTTTACCTTCAACGCTTGTTGGTGCTTCGTCAGCGCTTTTAGCTTCCACTATTACATTTTCAGCAATAGCAACAACATGGCGCTTTGAGTTACCAGAGCAAATAATCATGGTGTCGGTAATGGTTGATTTGCCACGAACATCCAGTTCTATAATATCGCGGCCTTTCATGTCGTCTACTTTATCTTTTACGAACTGCTTGAGTTGTTGACTCTCCAAGTGTTTCCTCACTTATTTGATAATTCTTGGTATAACCGATGTGTATGAATATAGTCTTCGACTGCCTTAGGCAGCCACTTTGCTATTAATGTCGTGGCTTGAAACTTTGCGTCATGCAATGCTGTTTCGTTCAAATATGTTTCCTGCAATGTCGATGATGCGTTCGTTTGAACGGCGCTGCGCAATTGCGTTGATGAAACAGGGTGTAATGGGGTATCTGCAAGAAATACTAAGCCATTAGGCTGAGTATGTAGTTGCAGAACGTCCTCTGTTTTGTTGGCTTTTAACCACTCAACCAAGTCATCAGGTGGTGTAAATGTGTCACTGTCGCGACGCATTACTACTAGATGACAGAAATCAAGCAAACGCTCCCACTCAAACCAAGACTTAAGATTATACAGGGAATCGGCCCCAATGAAAAAACAGATTGTCTTATTGTCTCTTTCTTTTAATGCCCGAAGGGTTTTTACCGTGTAAGAAGGTGAAGGTAGCGAGAGTTCGATAAGTTCGGGGTACAAGCGTTTATCTTGCTCACAACACAGTTTCACCATGTTGACCCGGTGTTCTTCGCTAACGGCCACCGATTTGTGCGGCGGTAATTTACAAGGCATTAAACCTAGGGTGTCGATATTAAGCGCACGCAATAAATGGAGTGCGGGCGATACATGACCTAAATGGGGCGGATTAAACGTACCCCCTAAAATGGCGCAAATAGCCAAGATGTTAGGCTTCCATCAAAGGAAGGTGAAAAATACCCATTGCCATAAACATCATGCATAAATGGCAAAGTTTCACGAAAGGGCGTGAAATAACGTTTTGTTTAAACGCTAAATCCGCTTGGGTGAGAGCATCCTGAATTTGCAGCAATTGTTCTATGCTAAGGCGATTTAACGCACTTTGATAGAAGCCTTGCCTGTTACGCCAAATACCAAACTTTTGCCATTGAATAGCTTCACCATTAGCGGCAGCACTTTTCAATTTCCATAAGACTTCCCACTCACGAATGAGCGCCCAAATAATAATATTTGGCTCTAAACCTTCACTTTCTAAGCGGTAAAGCATTTTCACGCAGCGATTGGCGTCGCCGCTTAGCATGACATCCACTAACTGAAACACGTTGTAGCGAGATTGATCTACCATCGCCCGTTCTATTTGTGCTTCAGAGACTGACTGCTGGGGGTAAAGTAGGGCTAGCTTATCAATTTCTTGTTTTGCAGCCAGTAAATTACCTTCACAAAAATCGGCAATCATTTTCATTCCAGCTGCATTAATGGTTAGCTGATGATGTTTCACTTGATTGCTGATCCACGCACTGAGCTGTCTGCCCTCTAGGGGGTAACACAGAACAGAAACGCCCATGTCATCAAGTACTTTAAACCATTTTCCACGCTGTACGTCTTTGCCAATTTTCGGGCCGTGAATTAACAGTAAGGTGTCTTGGGTTAACCCTTTGGCGACTTCTTGCAGCATTTTGCTGCCTTCTGCGCCAGGCTTTCCGGTAGGAAGTTCTAACTCAATAAACTGTTGGTTCGAAAACAACGACATGCTTTGGGTTGCTTCAAGCAGCTGGTTCCATGAAAAGCCGGTGTCGGCCACAAGTACTGTGCGCTCATCAAAACCATTGGCTTTTGCAGTAGTGCGTATTTGCTCTATTACCTCAAATTTTTGCTGAGGCTCATCACCAAACACCAAGTAGCAGGATGCTAATCCTTTACTTATCTCATTGGAAAATTGGTTTGGGTAGAGTTGCATGCTTAATCAATCAGCTTAGCGGCAGAGGCTTGGCTTGAGAGCCTACGAATAATAATGTCCGCTGCCTCGGCACGCATTTCATCCAGTACTAGCTCAAGCTCTCTCGATTTAGCAAGTACCTGATCGGGATCATCTTGATAGTCACGCATTACATCAAAGGTAGCCATAATGGCTTCTTCTTCAGGGAATTGAACCCGATAACGCACGGTATAAATTAATTCGTATTCAGCAACTTGACCTGAAGCGTAAACCGAAAGCAGTCTACGCTCTAATTTTTCAGGCAATAGATACAAAGATACGCCGTCGGTAGACGACGTATTATCTTGCTGGTAAACGCCATTTAACCCGTACACGGTAAGTCGATTGTGAAGCGCTCTTGCAAGAGGTGCATGAGCGCGAGCACTGGTGATAAGCACTGATTTTACATTTTCAGGAAGGCTAGGGGCGCTTCTTAAATGAAATCCACAACCGCCAAGTGCAAAAAGTGCACTCAATACTACTGTGTAACGAAGTAAACGGCGCATATTAATTAGCCACTATGTTGACAAGTTTTCCTGGTACCACAATAACTTTACGTATTGTTTTACCTTCAATAAACGGTTGCACGTTATCTTGTGCTTTGGCCGCTTCTTCAATGGCGTCTTTGCTGGCATCAGCAGCTACGGTCATCTTAGCGCGAACTTTACCGTTAACTTGCACGATAATAAGCTTTTCGTCTTCAACCAGGGCTGCTTTATCGGCGACAGGCCAAGGGGCATGGTCGATATCGCTTGTCTGACCCAATACTTTCCACAATTCATGAGAAATGTGAGGGGTAATAGGGTTAAGTAGCAAGACTAATGACTCTGCAGCTTCACGCATAATGGCAATATCTTGCGCATCTTCTTGTGGTGCTTTTTGAAGATGGTTCAATAACTCCATAATAGCAGCGATAGCGGTATTGAACGTTTGGCGACGACCTAAGTCATCAGACACTTTTTCAATAGTCTTGTGCACTTCGCGGCGTAATGCTTGTTGGTTCTTATTCAGCGCCTTTGCGTCAAGGGCAACAGGCGTACCTTTTTCAACGTGCTCGGTTACCAGCTTCCAAATACGACGTAAGAACCGGTTAGCACCTTCTACGCCCGAATCTACCCACTCTAGTGTTTGCTCTGGAGGCGCAGCGAACATAGTAAATAAACGCACCGTATCGGCACCATATAGGTCGATAACTTCTTGTGGGTCAATACCGTTGTTTTTCGATTTCGACATTTTTGTCATGCCGCCATGAATCACCGGTTCGCCATCGGCAGTAAGCCATGCCTTAACAATGCGGCCTTTTTCGTCTTTCTCGGTAGACACTTCCGTTGGTGAGTACCAAGTTTTCTTGCCCGCGTCATCTTCACGATAGTAAGAATCTGCTAGCACCATGCCTTGGCATAACAAACGTTTAAACGGTTCATCAGAATTTACCAAGCCTTCGTCACGCAATAGTTTGTGGAAGAAGCGAGAGTATAATAAATGCAAGATGGCATGCTCGATACCACCAATGTATTGATCGACAGGTAGCCAGTAATTAGATGACGTAGGGTCAAGCATAGCATCGTGATTGGTGGCGCTTGCGTAGCGAGCGTAATACCACGACGATTCCATAAAGGTATCAAAGGTATCTGTTTCACGCAGTGCAGGTTCACCGTTGTAGGTGGTTTTCGCCCATTCAGGATCTGCTTTAATCGGTGATGTTACCCCGTTCATTTCCACATCTTCAGGAAGTACTACAGGCAGTTCGCTTTCTGGTACAGGAACCGATTCACCATTTTCCAAGTTAAGCATTGGAATAGGTGAGCCCCAGTAACGCTGACGGCTTACGCCCCAATCTCGTAAACGGTAATTTACTTTGCGCTTACCAAAGCCGTTTTCTTCAAGTGCAGTTGCGATGTTATTAAATGCATCGTCAAACGCTAGGCCATCGAATTTTTCAGAGTTTATTAACGTGCCTTTTTCGGTATACGCAGAAGCCGTTAAATCACATTCTTCTTTTGCATCTTCATTTGGCGCGATAACTTGCTTAATGGTTAAGCCATATTTGGTTGCAAATTCCCAGTCGCGCTGGTCGTGACCCGGTACTGCCATTACTGCGCCTGAACCGTAATCCATCAATACAAAGTTCGCCACCCAAACAGGTAACAATTCACCGGTTAAAGGATGTACTGCGTGAATGCCCGTATCGCACCCTTTTTTCTCCATGGTAGCCAATTCTGCTTCGGCTACTTTGGTGTTTTTGCACTCATCAATAAAGGTGGCAAGTTCAGCATTCGATTTTGCTGCAAATTCAGCTAATGGGTGTTGTGCAGCAACTGCCACATAAGTCACACCATAAAATGTATCAGGGCGAGTGGTATAAACGGTTAAATCGTTTATGTCACTGCCGTTTTTACCTAAGTTAAAGGTAATGTCTACTCCTTCAGAGCGACCAATCCAGTTCGCCTGCATGGCGCGCACTTGATCAGGCCATTCGTCAAGCTGTTCTAAGTCAGCCAACAACTCTTCGGCATAGTCGGTAATTTTAATGAACCATTGTGGAATTTCTTTTTGTTCCACTAATGCGCCAGAGCGCCAACCGCGACCGTCAATAACTTGTTCGTTAGCCAAAACGGTTTGGTCTACCGGATCCCAGTTTACGGTTGAGTTCTTTTTATAAACCAAGCCTTTTTCGTAAAGACGAGTGAAGAACCATTGTTCCCAGCGGTAGTAGTCTGGCTTACAGGTTGTTACTTCGCGATCCCAGTCGTAACCAAAACCCAAAGAGCGAAGTTGAGTTTTCATGTAATCAATATTGGAGTAGGTCCAATTGGCAGGCGCGGTATTATTATTAATCGCGGCGTTTTCTGCTGGAAGACCGAAAGCATCCCAACCCATAGGTTGGAGAACGTTTTTACCCTGCATGCGCTGATAACGGCTAATAACATCACCAATGGTGTAGTTACGCACGTGACCCATATGCAAGCGACCACTTGGGTAAGGGAACATAGAGAGGCAGTAGAACTTCTCTTTTTCTACATCGTCATTTGCTTGAAATGAGTTGTTTTCTTCCCAGTATTGCTGAACACGTTGTTCTATATCTTTCGGGTTGTACTGATTTTCGGCCATGAAACTTAGGCTTCCGCATTATTAGAGTTAAAACGTTCATGAAACCTGCTCCCCCAAATTTCATCGTGGGGTGTGAGTCGTCGTTGGACAGAATCACAATATTGCAGGTTTAACTTGCATGTAGCCGCATAGAATAACCCAGCGCAACACTTAGCCTCAATAGCTAGTGCTAGGTTACCACGACTTTTTTGTGACTACTTGTTGAAAAAGTAAGCGTATTGGCAAAGGTTTCACTTGATAGCGGTTTCGTACATAAAAATTAATAGCCGCGATTGTTCGTTAATTCATCGATTAGAGGCCCGAAACAGTGCTTTACGGCATAAGGGTTTGACACACTACTTAAATAGGGTTTCACTTACCCTAAAGCACAATAAATAGAACACTATGCCAGGCGAAAGCACCACTATGGCCCTAGATCCAATTGACCTAACCCCAACCATCAATCGAAAAGCAGTGAATGCTGCCTTAAAAGACGATGAAGCCCTAAATGCCACATTTATAGGGCAGGAGCGCGCGCGAGAAGCGTTAACCTTCGGTCTTGGCATTAACGCGAAAGGTTATAATCTTTATGTGATGGGTGAACCGGCTACGGGTCGCTTTACCTTGGTAAAAGATTACATTGAACGCCAAGTAGCCGTACTGCCTGCACCCGATGATTGGTGTTATATCAATAACTTTGATGAAGAGCGCGAGCCAGTAGCCCTTCGTTTTCCGCCTGGTGGCGGTAAAGCATTTCAAAAAGACATCACTAGCTTAATTGATGACGTGCTCGATACCTTTCCGGTGGCATTTGATAACCCGGGTTACCAGCGCCGTAGAACCAGCATATCCCGCGAATTCGATCAAAAATACGATAACGCCATTGATGCGGTAGAGCGTTTTGCAAAAGCCAATGAAGTGGCTATGAATGAAGACGGGGGCACTATCACGTTTTCACCTATTGTTGATGGTAAACCCATTAGCGATGCCGAATTTGCGACGGCTAGCGACGAAAAGCGCCAATTCTTTTACAACTTGATAGACGAGCTAGAAAATAGACTAAGTGAAAGTTTATTAAGTTTACCGTCGTGGAAGCGTGAAAACTCAGAGCGCTTGCGTGAGCTAGACAAGCAAACTGCCGAGCAAGGCATTAAGCCACTTCTAAAGGTACTAGAGCACAAATACGCGTCAGATTTAGGCATTTTAAAATACTTAAAGCAGCTTAAAACCGCACTTGTGAATGCTATTTTACTTATTTTAGCTGAAGAGCAAAAAGACGAAAAAAGTGATGATTTCGACAAACGCTTATTCTTAGAAGAGCAATTTCTGCCTAATGTATTGGTTGCGAATCGTCTAGATGACTCTGCGCCAGTAATCTATGAGCCAAACCCAACTTATCAAAACCTGTTCGGGAAAATTGAATACACTAATATTCATGGCAGTGTTTACACTAATTACAGAATGATCCGCCCTGGCGCATTACATCGTGCCAATGGCGGTTATTTGCTGCTTGATGTAGACCAGTTAATTGAACAGCCCTATGTGTGGGATACCCTTAAGCTGGCGGCGAAATCTGGTAGTTTGAAAATGGATTTACCACAGCAAGATGTAGGTATGGTAAATGCGATTACCCTAAACCCTCAACCTATCGATTTGAACGTAAAGATAGTGCTGTTGGGGTCGCGAGACTTGTATTACACCTTGCAAGATTACGATGATGAATTCGATGAGCTGTTTCGTGTGTTGGTCGATTTCGATTTAGAAATTCAGGTGACTCGACAAGCTTTGTTCGATTTTGTGGGCAAAGTGCGCAAACACATTTTAGCGCTTAACTTAACCGGTATTACCGCGAATGCTATGTGCCGGTTAGTCGAATATTCACTACGCATGGCTGAACACCAAGAAAAGCTTTCAGCACATTTTGCTGAAGTGATTGAGTTGGTGAATGAAGCCCATTATTTTTGCGTAAAGTCAGGTAGTGAAACCCTAGAACTTGACCATTTGCGCACCGCGCTTAGTGCTAAAAAACGGCGAACAGGGCGCGTAAGCCAAACCCTACTTAATGATATTAAAGAAGGGCATGTGCTTATTGCTACCGATGGTAAAGCCATAGGAAAAGTGAATGGACTTACGGTGCTAGATATTGGCGATACCGCCTTTGGTACGCCTGCGCGCATTACCTCTACGGTATTTGCTGGCGCAAGTGGTGTCGTTGATATTGAACGTGAAGTAGAGCTTGGCCAACCGATTCACTCAAAAGGCGTGATGCTATTAACAGGGTATTTAGGTTATAAATACGCTCAGCACTTCCCGCTAACCTTATCGGCTAATATTGCGTTGGAGCAATCGTACGGACACATCGATGGTGATAGTGCGTCATTAGGTGAGTTGGTGGCGTTAATTTCTGCGTTAACCGAAATTCCATGCGTACAAACCCTTGCCATCACAGGCTCTATAAATCAATACGGTGAAGTGCAAGCGGTGGGTGGGGTGAATGAAAAAATTGAAGGCTTCTTCGACTTATGTCAGCACCGCGGCTTAACTGGTACACAAGGTGTGGTCATTCCTAAATCGAATGCGATTAACTTGGTGTTAGATGCCACTGTCATTGATGCGGTGAAAAAAGGCTTGTTCCACATTCATACTGTAGAAACGGTAGATGATGCCTTGGCCGTATTAATGGGGCAGGACGCCGGTACATTAAGTAGCCGAGGTCGTTACCCCAAAAACACCATCAACTATCATGCGGTGAATCGTTTATATAATATTGCACTCATGGTTAACGGTGGCGATGGTGAATAATGCTAGTGAATTAGTCGCGTGTTAGTACAGTTTTACTTGGGCGGCATTCTTAAGCCGCCGTCTAAGCGAATGGTTTCACCGTTTAAATAGTTATTTTCGGCAATATGCAGCACCAATTTACCGAACTCTTCAGGCAAACCTAAGCGTTTGGGAAACTGCACGTTAGCAGAAAGGGCGTCTTGTACCTTTTCTGGCATGGCAAGCAACATGGGGGTTCCCATTACCCCAGGAGCGATGGTGTTTACGCGAATACCCAGTGGGGCAAGATCTCTCGCCATAGGTAGTGTCAGTGCAATAATGCCGCCCTTACTAGCTGCATAAGCGGTTTGTCCTATTTGCCCCTCATAGCCTGCTACAGAGGCAGTATTGATAATAACACCACGTTCGCCTTCCTCATTTAGTGGTGCTTGCTTCGCCATTGCTGCGGCCACAAGACGAGCTACATTGAAGCTGCCCACCAAATTTATATCAATCGTGTTTTGAAAATCACCTAAAGGGACTGGGTTACCATCTCGGTCTAGCAAACGTTTTGCAGGGGCAATGCCAGCGCAGTTTATGCATAATGAAAGCGTGGAAAAGCGAGAAAGGCACTTATCAATAGCATGGGTAATATCATCTTCGCTTCTTACGTCAACCTTAATAAACAAGGTATGTTCAGCACCGAGTTCCTCAACGCGTTGCTTACCCATTTCTTCATTAAGATCGAGTAAACATACATTGGCACCGGCAGCACGAAGGGCAATAGCGGTAGCATGACCTAGACCGGAGCATCCACCGGTGACTATTGCGGTTCGCTTTTCAAGCGGTTTTTGTTGTATATAGGGAGTATGAAGCGAGTTGGGAATAGGCTTTGTTTCTGTCATAGGGTTTCCGTGTAGGTTCCGTATTATTTTTTGTTAATTTATGTCCACAACGACATTAACATAATATTAACGGCAATACGGTACGAAAACTATGGTGCCGGCAAAAACCGACACCATGGTATGACTTATTTTGGCAACTGAATTTTACGCTCTTCACTCGGACGGTAAAGAATAAGCGTGTGTCCAATTACTTGTAGCTTTTCTGATTTCGTTTCGCGAACAATCGCATCCATGATGAGTGATTTTTCTTCACGATCATCAGTAGGAACTTTAACTTTAATCAGTTCATGGAAATTTAATGCGTTGTCGATTTCCGCAACAACACCTTCAGTTAGGCCGTTTGAACCTAGCTGTACGATAGGCTTTAGCGGGTGCGCTAGGCCTTTTAAAAATTGTTTCTGTTTATTTGAAAGTTTCATGTAGTCAATTTTCTTACAATTAATCTATAAATTTAAGCTTGAATTAACGTATTCTAACGCCATCTTCTCTACAATCCTAATGACAATGTATTGGAATGACAAAAAAGAAGCACTCTGCCAGCAGTAAACGCTGGTTAACAGAACATTTTAACGACCATTATGTGCAAAAAGCACAGAAGCAGGGTAAGCGTTCGCGCGCCTTCTTCAAATTGGAAGAAATTCAGCAAAAAGACAAACTTATCAGCACAGGTAACACAGTAGTGGACCTTGGTGCTGCGCCAGGAGGCTGGTCTCAACTGGCTTCTGAACTGGTAGGAGACAACGGGCAAGTTATCGCATGCGATATTTTACCGATGGATTCTATTGTTGGCGTTGATTTTTTGCAGGGTGACTTCAGAGATGAAGCTGTTTTAAATGCGTTATTGAACAGAATTGGTGGGAACACCGTAGATATAGTGTTGTCTGATATGGCACCGAACCTGTCTGGAAATGCAGCAGTAGACCAAGCTGGCTCGATGTACTTGTGTGAACTGGCACTCGATATGTGTCATCAAGTACTGAAACCAGGTGGCAGTTTTGTTATTAAAGTCTTCCAAGGGGAGGGTTTTGATACTTACCTACGTGCATTACGTGACGCGTTCACAACCATAAAAACACGTAAGCCAGACTCATCGCGTTCACGGTCTCGTGAAGTGTATTTGGTGGCTCTTGGGTACAAAGTGTAGTACGCTTTGAGTAAGCGATTTTCGTTGCGAAAGTTTATGTGTGTAAGGGAAGCACTCGTGGTTTTATCTTTCACAAGTATATTCTTTCGGATTTTTAGAGGTTAGTAGCATTGAGCGATATGGCAAAAAATTTAATCTTATGGTTGGTTATCGCCGTTGTGTTGATGTCTGTTTTTCAGAGCTTTTCACCTGGTGAATCGTCGAAAACACAGACCGACTACACAACTTTTTTAAGAGAAGCTGAGCAGGGTAACATCCGTGAAGTTCGCATTAATAATAGCGGCGAAATTCGTGGTACCCGACGTTCAGGCGAAACATTTCAAACGTACGTACCGTATTTTGATGACAAGTTAGTTTCTGACTTGGTCAAAAACGATGTACGCGTTTACGGTGAGCCGCCAGAAGAACAATCATTTCTCACATCTATTTTCATTTCTTGGTTCCCAATGCTTCTGCTTATTGGTGTATGGATTTTCTTCATGCGTCAAATGCAAGGTGGTGGTGGTCGCGGCGCAATGTCTTTCGGCAAAAGCAAAGCTCGCCTATTAGGTGAAGACCAAATCAAAACCACCTTTGCTGATGTTGCAGGTTGTGACGAAGCAAAAGAAGATGTGTCTGAATTGGTAGATTTCTTACGCGACCCATCTAAGTTCCAAAAATTAGGCGGTAAAATTCCTAAAGGCGTACTGATGGTAGGTCCTCCTGGAACGGGTAAAACATTGCTTGCCAAAGCGATTGCAGGTGAAGCAAAAGTGCCATTCTTTACCATTTCAGGTTCAGATTTTGTTGAAATGTTTGTGGGTGTAGGTGCATCGCGTGTTCGTGACATGTTCGAACAAGCGAAAAAAGCCGCTCCTTGTATCATTTTCATCGATGAGATTGATGCGGTAGGTCGTCAACGTGGCGCAGGTTTAGGTGGTGGTCACGACGAACGTGAACAAACACTTAACCAGATGTTGGTTGAAATGGATGGGTTTGAAGGTCATGAAGGCATTATTGTTATTGCCGCGACTAACCGTCCAGACGTACTAGACCCTGCATTGTTGCGTCCAGGTCGCTTTGACCGTCAAGTGGTTGTTGGTTTACCTGACATCCGTGGTCGTGAGCAGATTCTTAAAGTTCACATGCGCAAAGTGCCTGTGGCCGATAACGTGGAAGCAAGTGTTATTGCCCGTGGTACACCAGGTTTTTCCGGTGCCGACTTAGCTAACTTAGTTAACGAAGCTGCGTTATTCGCTGCACGTGGTAACAAGCGTTTAGTGGCGATGGAAGAGTTTGAGAAAGCGAAAGACAAGATCATGATGGGCTCTGAGCGTAAGTCAATGGTGATGACTGAAGCTGAAAAAGAGATGACGGCATATCATGAAGCGGGTCACGCCATCGTAGGTCGTTTAGTGCCAGAGCACGATCCGGTTTATAAAGTGTCTATCATTCCTCGTGGTCGTGCATTGGGTGTAACCATGTACTTGCCAGAGCAAGATCGTGTGAGCCATTCTAAGCAACACCTTGAGAGCATGATTTCAAGTTTGTTTGGTGGTCGTATTGCTGAGCAAGTGATTTACGGCGACGACAAGGTCACCACTGGTGCCTCTAACGATATTGAACGTGCTACTGAGATTGCTCGTAAGATGGTAACGCAATGGGGGCTTTCTACTAAGATGGGTCCAATGCTTTATGCTGAAGACGAAGGCGAAGTGTTCTTAGGCAAATCAATGTCTAAAGCCTCTAGCATGTCTGATGATACTGCTCGCGCAATCGATGCAGAGATTAAATCACTCATCGACAGCAACTATGATAGAGCGCACAATATTCTAGAAGAGAACATCGATATTCTGCATTCAATGAAAGACGCACTGATGAAGTACGAAACGATTGATGCAAAACAAATTGATGATCTTATGGCGCGCACTGAGGTTCGTCCTCCTTCAGACTGGGATGATCGTCGTCCTTCTGATGGCGACAAACCAAGTGGCGGTAAGCCTGCTCGCGAAGGCGAGATTACTAACGATGGCGTAGATAAGCCGTCGGTTGGTAAACCAGGTGACTTACCTAGCTAGAAATTGATACAACGTTAATAAAACGCCAGTCTTTCTGGCGTTTTTTATTTGTGCAGTGATAATTTTGAACGATCAATACCACGCCGAGTTGGCAGATTGAATTTAAGAGTAAATAAATGCAGTTTTCCTCCCACAAATTAGACTTATCCCGCCCACAGGTTATGGGCATTTTGAATGTCACACCGGACTCCTTTTCTGATGGCGGCAAGCATGCGCTTTTAGAAAATGCGGTAAGACATGCTGAAAAAATGCTGTCTCAAGGTGCCACGCTAATAGATGTAGGTGGTGAGTCGACACGACCAGGCGCCGCGCCGGTTTCTCTTGAAGAAGAGCTAGACCGTGTTATTCCGGTTATTGAAACATTGCGCGCAAATACAGACTGCATTATTTCAGTAGATACCAGTAAAGCTGAGGTAATGACGCAAGCGGTTAGCGCTGGAGCAGGGCTCATTAACGATGTAAGAGCCTTGCAAGAACCTGGCGCTCTGAAGGCCGCGGCAAACGCGAATGTGCCAGTGTGTTTAATGCATATGCAAGGCCAGCCTAAAGATATGCAGCAGCAGCCTCATTACAAAGACGTTGTGGCTGACGTTAAACAATTTTTATTAGCAAGAGCATCAGATTGCATTGAAGCTGGCATTAAAAAAGACCAAATTTTGTTCGACCCTGGCTATGGCTTTGGGAAATCCCTTGAACATAATTATGCATTGGTTAAACATCTTCCAAGTATACTCGCACTAGGCTATCCGGTGTTGGTAGGGATGTCTCGTAAATCTATGATTGGCAATTTGTTAAATAGAAATGTGGATGAACGCTTGGCGGGAAGTATTACCCTCGCTACAATTGCAGCACAGCAAGGTGCGCATATTATCCGCGTTCACGATGTACAGGAAACAACGGACGCAGTTAACATTGTTAATATGCTAACAACAATAGAATAAGGAACCTTCATGGGGCAGCGTAAATATTTCGGCACTGATGGCATACGCGGTAAAGTTGGCGAAAGTAATATTAATCCCGAATTTGCAATTAAGCTTGGTTGGGCAGCAGGAAAAGTGCTTGCCGGGCGAGGTACCAATAAAGTACTAATTGGCAAAGATACTCGTATATCAGGCTACATGCTAGAGTCTTCTTTAGAAGCGGGCTTATCAGCTGCTGGTATTGATAGCGGTTTACTAGGCCCCATGCCTACACCCGCAATTGCCTATTTAACGAAAACATTCCGCTCTGAAGCCGGTATTGTGATTAGTGCTTCACATAATCCTTATTATGATAATGGTATTAAGTTCTTCTCGGCAGACGGTTTCAAACTCGACGATGATATTGAACTAGCTATAGAAGATATGCTTGATAAACCAATGACATGTGTTGCCTCTGATAAGCTAGGGAAAGCAACCAGAATTAACGATGCTGCAGGCCGCTATATTGAATTTTGTAAAGGTACTTTCCCTTCAGATTTGTCTCTCACCGGATTAAAGATAGTCGTAGATTGTGCCCATGGTGCCACTTACCATATTGCGCCGAATGTATTGCGTGAGCTGGGTGCTACGGTGATTGAAATTGGTACGGCGCCAAATGGTTTAAATATCAATGAAGGTGTTGGCGCCACTTCGATGGATGCGATAGTGGAGAAGGTAAAAGAAACGAATGCTCACCTTGGTTTCGCCTTAGACGGTGACGGCGACCGTATTATGATGGTTGATCATTTAGGCAATGTGATAGATGGCGACCAAATTGTATATATGATTGCCCGCGATGCACTTAAAAATGGCCGCATGCAAGGCGGTGTTGTAGGTACATTGATGAGTAACCTTGGGTTAGAAATTGCCTTTAGCAAGCTAGGCGTTCCTTTTGCACGAAGTAAAGTAGGGGATCGCTATGTAATGGAAATGCTTCAGCAAAAAGGCTGGGCAATTGGCGGCGAGAACTCGGGTCATATACTGAATTTGGCAACGTCTTCTACCGGCGACGGCATTATTGCAGGCTTACAAGTTATCGCTGCAATGTTGCGCTCAGACTTAGATTTACATGATTTAAGTAATGGCTTTGATATGTATCCTCAGTGCTTAGTCAACGTGCGTTATCAAGATGCTAGTCAAGATTATCTAGCGCATGCTGATGTGCAAGGTGCTAAAGAAGAAGCAGAAGCTTCATTGGGCAAGAAGGGCCGCGTTTTATTACGTAAAAGCGGAACTGAACCCCTTATTCGCGTTATGGTAGAGTCTGATAACGAAGGGCATTCTTCCAAGTGGGCAGAGCATATTGCTGAAACTGTTCGTAAAGTCGCCAATTAGTTGGCAGAACTGGAAATTTCGCGTTTTATACTTGTATATTTTTACTGAAATCGTTAATATCACGCCCGCTTTAAGACAGGGCTAAGGTCTGCATTGTGAATAACAATAAAAGAAAGCCGCTGGTAGCGGGCAATTGGAAAATGAACGGTAATCGTTCTCTGGTCACTACGTTCAACGATGCATTTGAGAATAATGCGGTTGATAATGTTGATGTAGTTATTTGTCCTCCTGCTCTATATCTTTCAGCATTTTCTACTCAAGCCTTTGCGTTGGGTGGACAAGATGTCAGTCATCTTGATAATGGCGCTCACACAGGTGACCTTTCTGCTGACATGTTGAGTGAACTTGGTTGTAAGTACGCCATAGTAGGGCACTCAGAAAGAAGAGACGACCACGGAGAAAGCAATAGCTTAGTGGCCGAGAAAGCAAAGAAATCAATTGCAAGTGGATTGACCCCTATCATTTGTGTGGGTGAGTCACTTGATATTAGAGAAAGTGGTCAGGTTGAGTCTTTCATTGGCGAACAACTTGACGCATTAGTTAACGGTTTATCTGTTGAAGAGCTTTCTAAATCAGTACTTGCTTATGAGCCTGTTTGGGCCATAGGTACTGGAAAGACAGCTTCACCTGAACAAGCGCAAGACGTACATGAATTTATTCGTGGATACTTTGCAAAAGTAGACGCAGAGCTTGCTCAAGGGTTACGAATTTTATACGGCGGCAGTGTTAAAGCAGATAATGCTAAAACATTGTTTGCACAACAAGACGTAGATGGTGGCCTCATTGGCGGCGCCAGCTTAAAGACAGAAGATTTTATTTCAATTTGCCAAGCGGCAAACTGACGAGGTAATTATGGTTTACGAAGTGCTACTGGTAGCATATTTAATTGTTGCATTGCTGTTGATTGGTTTTGTTCTTATTCAACAGGGTAAAGGTGCAGATATGGGCGCTTCTTTTGGTAGCGGCGGCTCAAATACAGTATTTGGTTCAGGTGGTTCTGGTAACTTCATGACTCGCACTACAGCCATTCTCGCTGGTTTGTTTTTCTTTATCAGCCTTACGTTAGGCGCGATGACAGCGAACCGCGAAAGTGCAGTAGATGAGTGGGATAATTTGGAAGTACCAGCGGCTGTTGAAGCCCCGGTTCAAGCGCCAGCTGATATGGACGTTCCTGTTATGGATACGCCTGCGAAAGACGCAGCAACCACGAATGATATTCCAATGGGTGATATTCCTGACGCTGAGGCTCCTCAGGCTGAAGTTACTGAGGAAGACGTACCTAAGCCTGACGATTCAGACGTACCTAACTAAGATTTTTGCGGAAGTGGTGGAATTGGTAGACACGCCATCTTGAGGGGGTGGTGAGCATAGCTCGTGCGGGTTCAAGTCCCGCTTTCCGCACCAACTTTAAAAACCGGCTTTTAGCCGGTTTTTTTGTGTTTCTAATTTTTTTATAAAATGAACAATTACGCCAACCTCGCGACTATTAGTCTTGCGGTAATTGGGCTATGCTACTAGCTGAATTAGAAAAAGTGAATGTACGTATTATGTATAAAACGGTGCGCTGGGAGCGGTAGGTTGCAAATATCACTTCGACAAAGTCTTTTTAGAACGCTTCTTGGCGGAATTTTTATAGCCTCACTCCTCATTGTTGCAGGGGTTTGGAAGTCAGCCAACAACTTGGTTAAACAAAATATCAGCCAAGATATTGCTGTTACCGAAAAGGTGCTGCATAGGCTAATTGAAGACCGCCAAGCTATCATTAAAAGCGTCTCCAACGTACTTCTTCGTTCTTATGATTTTCGCCAAGCCGTGGGGACCTCAGATTTACCCTCTATACAAACTGCGTTAGAAAGTTACGCGTCGCGAATTAATTCCGATGTGATTGCATTAGTGAATTTAGATCACACTATTGTCGCTTCTCACAGTGCCCTTTTTACACCGGGTGAAACCTTAGAAGCCAGCACTGCACTTGTTGCAAAAGGCTACGAAAACGGTTTTTTCCTCATTGATGACTCATTAATACAGTTAAATCTCTATAAAGTAGAAATTCCGACATTACGTTATTACATGATCATCGGTGTGGAGTTTGATGAAACATTACTACAAGAACTAAGAAATCTTGTTGATGCTGAAATTATTATCACCAATGTTAGTGACAATACGCCGATTGCGTCAACGCTTTCGCCTGCGCAAGTAGAGTCAGTTTTAACGGGTGATCCCACACCATCTTGGGTCGATGTAACTTTCAAGCAGAAAAATACCTACATAAGTCGTGAAGTTAGCTTAGTGTCGATGTCGGCGCTTCCTGTACGCATTACTATAGCTGTAGATGTATCAGACGCCTTCCACGCGTTTACCGACATCCAATTAAGTATTTTAGTGTTAACCCTAATTGCAGTTTTGGTGGCGTTGGGGTTCTCAATGCTACTGGCTCGAAATGTCAGCAGTTCCGTTTCTAACCTTGTCAAAGCAGTCAATAGGGTAGCTGGCGGTGAATATGGCGCTACACTAGACAAACCATCAAAGTTACGTGAAATAAGTGAACTCGCATCGGCAGTGGATAGCATGCAAGAGAGCATTCAACACCGAGAAAAGCATATTCGGTATCAAGCGCAACATGATGTGCTAACAGGTTTGTTCAATCGAAATTACGTTGAAGGTTATTTTGATGGAAAAATGTCTGAGAATGTAAATTTGCAGGTTGTTGCTATCACGATTATTGGCTTTAGAACGACCAACGACCTTTATGGGTATTCAAATGGAGACAACACGCTCAAGGCACTTGCTACGCGTTTACTTCGCTGGCCTGGCACATCTGCACGTTTAGCCGGGGGAGAAATTCTCTATATTTCCGATACGGCGTTAGATGAAAATCAACTAGAAACGTTGAAACATATTTTAGAGCAGCCCGTCGAGAGTAACCTAATCTCTATCCCTGTCAAAGTGGCGATGGCAGTGGTGTCTTGCCCTCAAGACGCCACCAACTCAGAAGAACTATTTCGTAAAGTTAATATTGTTACCGATGAAGCTATTCACTCTAATGCATGGTGTGTTCATTATCGCCCCGAGCTTGAGGCTAAGTACGTTAGGCGTTTAACCATTACCACCGAGCTTAAGCGTGCGCTTTCTAGCAATCAAAGTGAGCTTTCTATGGTGTATCAACCCAAAATTGATCTCAGTACGATGAAAGTATGCAGCATGGAAGCGCTGATAAGATGGAATAACGCGACGCTTGGTTTCGTACCCCCAGATGAATTTATTACCATCGCTGAGCAGGCTGCACTAATCGAACAAGTCACAACTTGGGTTATGCAGCAAACGATTACTGATTTGTCCTACTTTAGGCAAAAAGGCTATGGCTTTACAGTAGCCATGAATCTATCAACCCAAGATATTCAAAATAAGCCGTTACTCGATAAACTGGTTTCTTTACTCACCGATGCAGCTCTCTCGCCTGATGCCCTAGAGCTAGAAATCACAGAAAGTGATTTGGTAGCCGATGCTTCACTTGCCATTGAAAACCTGAACGCATTGACGAGCAGGGGATTCCATTTTGCCATCGATGACTTTGGTACTGGCTACTCATCGCTCGCGTATTTGAAAAATTTGCCTGTCGATACTATCAAAATTGATAAAAGCTTTATTTTGTCTTTAGCGACCGACGACAACGATAAGCAAATCGTGCATACCGTGCTGGGATTAGCTGCTGCCTTCGACTTAAAAGTGGTAGCTGAAGGTGTAGAAGACGAGATGTCGCTAAATATTTTGAAAGAGTGGGGCTGTGATATTGCGCAGGGCTACTTCATTAGCCGGCCATTGGCTAAGCATGCGCTAGAAGAATGGTTAGAAAATTCACCTTTAGGCGAATAGACGTGTGCCAGTAAATTCCTTATTGTTGGCAGTATATATGCATTATAAAAGCAAAGCCTGCTTAAAAACTTAAAATACCGCAGTTAGAGTGGGTGAACTGTGAAATTACTTCAAAAACAAGGATATTATTATGGACATTATTCGCATTATACTTTCAATCTTACTGCCTCCTTTAGGTGTGTTCTTACAAGTTGGTATTGGCGCTCAGTTTTGGATAAACATCCTTTTAACGTTGTTAGGCTACTTCCCTGGTGTTATCCACGCCGTGTACATTATCGCTAAACGATAGTTTATTTTACTAACTTTTAGTAAAACCAAGCATGAAAAGAAAGGCCAGTCTATGACTGGCCTTTTTCGTATCGTTATGATTTGAGTAACACTTGAGCCTAAAGAGGCGCAAGTTCTTTTGCCATTTCCTCTTGGTAAGCATCGGCAAGTTTATTCTTCTGAGAATCGTTAAGAAGTCGACCAGCCACCTGGAAAAACTCTTGCTCTTCATCAGCAAGGTGATGCTCAACTTTTTCCTGAAGCGATTTCAAGTGACGTAGCCATCCTGGTGAGTCCATTTTAGTCTCATCCAGTTTTTCGATTAGCTCATCAATTTCGTGATGTTCTGCAATACCGTGACGGGTTAACTCTACGGCGTCATCCTTTTTAAGGAGGGGAGAATAAAAATGGCGCTCCTCCGCAATGGCATGACTTTCGAGCTGATTTTTAAGCTCTTGGTAATACTCTCGGCGTGCAGCCGTGTCTCCACTGGTCTCAGCGAGAATTTTAAGTAACAATCTTTGTTTCTCATGATCTTGGCGTAACGCTTCGAAAATCTTCATCGGTAATCCCTCAACTAGTTGTACTAAAATGTGGCGTAAAAAGCACGTTAACCAATGCGAGAAGCGTTCCACTATATTGCGTTCACTAAGTCACTGTAAGTAAAGCTTTTAGCGGCTGATTATCGTTTCAATACATAAGCAGCCGCTTAATTAATGCATTTCTTACATAGCGTTTGCGGTAATCTTTACTTATCGTTTTTCTGTCGTGAATTGACTGTTATTTTGCGCATGGTCTATGCCCGTTAATACTCGGAGACTCGCGGGGTGTGTGGTGATACTGATTTCACTTGCGCTGAATATCTCACCATCAACCGCGTAAGATATTTCCTCGTCAAAATAAAGGGATATCGATGGGGACTGTTTATGCCTGATACTGTCTGAACTGGTTTTGTAATCTTCAGGACCAAAGACGAGCTCTGCCAAAGAGAGTAATTGACGGTCAGATGAATCTTGTGGGGTTAGCCACGTGATATCTAATTTACCATCAGTCACATCTGGTAAGTCTCCGCCTTGCGCGAGTGCGGTGGTAATTGGCGCAGCATTGGCGATCACTAAGCTTGGTGTTTCTAAGTGCTGGGCTTCTTCATCATTAAACTTTACCTGAAGACCAAGGTTTTCGTTTTTGCCAATGGCCTCCCAAAGCCCCTTAAGGTAGGCAAATTGTCCACCAGAGTCTTTTTCTCCTCGTCCTGCGGCAGATATCATATGCTCTTCAAACCCGACAGCCGCAACCAGTAACATCATTCTGCCATTACACTGGGCAGTATCAATATCTGCAGTTTTACCGTTAATAATGACGTCACACGCTGTGCTGATGGGAACAATTTTGCTAGCATAACCATGAAGTACCTGACAAAGGGCATTGGCCGTACCAAGGGGAATAACCCCTAGTGTTACATTCTTATCGGTGAGGGCATTGGCCACCTCAGTAATGGTACCATCGCCACCACAGGCAACAATAATTTGTGCCCCATCGGCTAAGGCTTCTTTAGCCAAGGCTTCACCGTTTATTTCTTCTGTTGTTTCTTTAACGGTGACTTTAAATTTTTCGTTCAATCTTGCCAGAATGTCGGCCTTTTCAACTTCCCATTTACCCCCGCCAGCAACAGGGTTGGCAATGAGGGTAAGGCGCTTAGTTAATGACAAGCTTCCACCATTCTTTATTTTTTCCAGTGCTGCTAACTGATGTTTATTTAGCCTTGCTGTCGTTCGAACCGATTGAATCTTGTCCATCGCATCTAGAATTGATAACGAGGGCTCTCTCGCTAAAAGGTAGGCGGCTAGCACTAGTACAGAACGCCCTCGACCAAGTGCACAATGCACTACGACATTTTTACCTTCAACGAGTTGTTGATCTAACCAGTTAATTGCAAGTGTAAGTTGTTCTTGGGTGGGGCTGGTATGGTCAAGAACAGGAATGTTTAAATAATCAAAATCCAATTGATAGGCTGTCCAATCTAAGCCATCGAATTCGGCGGTAACGTCTAAAATAGCGTTAATATTGTTGTTTTTCAGCATATCCACATGTTGAGAAGACATGCGACAACCTAAATAGAGTTGGTCATCTATTCTTTGGAAGGGAGGAACCTTGTCGGTACGCCTTGCATACTCATTGTACAACCAGCTTCCCAGTAAAAATGGAACGAAGACCCACCGAATATAAATAGGGATTGAACCATCTTCACGTTTTCTGAACAATGCAGGATAGTTAAGCAAGTAGGCGCTACTAACTGCAATAAGTGAAAAACTGATCCAAGCAAAGATGACAGAGAGCCATAGTGTTGGGCTAAACCAGGTTAGCACTAGTGCTAAGATTGCGCCGAGTACATAATATTTAACCATCTTCATACTGTTCACATTTCCTTTGTTCAAAGATTTAATTAACTTATACAGTGGTTCCGCTTTTTTTGTTTATTACTAATATGCATCTATGTAGGTAGAATGAAATTAAACTTCAAAAATTACGTTTTATTAAAACTTTACAAGTGAACTGGCTGACAAACAGTACCGTAAATGTTCCATCTGACTTTCAACTGCAGTATTCACATTCATAAACGGGCGAATTCAATGTCGAACAGTTTCATTATCAAATTGGTTAACTTTCTATGGTTTCAAACCATTTGGTGGTTAGTGGTTTTATACCAAAGTACTTTTTTGGTTTTGGTTTTGGGTTTACTGATCGCGTGGCTTGTTTACTCACCATTGCGAAAGTCAGATGGTAAAATAATGATAGCAGTTTTATTACTAGGTACAGTGGTAGACTCACTACTGATGTTGACAGGGGTATTTAGCTTTGAGCGTGGGGCTTGGTTTAGCGGTGGTGCATCTCATTGGATAGTACCCATTTGGCTGGTGTGCCTATGGGCAGCACTAGGGGGCTCAATACAACACAGTTTGAGTGTATTTGCTAACAAGCCATGGCTAGCAATGATCGGCGGTGCGGTTTTCGCCCCGTTAAGTTACTTTGGTGGCAAGAAGTTTGGGGCTGTTAACTTCGGATACTCACCGCTAATTACGCTGTTTATTTTGACTCTTGTATGGGGCGTAGTATTTCCGGTGTGTTTTTTACTGGCGAAAAAGTTATCGGCTCACGATGAGCAAGATTAAGTAAGTCTAGCAACTCCCTTTAACTTACGTTATAAGGGAGTAAGCTGCTAATTTGGGTTCAAGAGATACTAGCGTACCGCTTCGACCACATTCTTGCTTCGCGAATGTAAAAACGATGCAATGTCAGACGCCGATTGGCTCTTTTTCAAGTTAATAACCACAGCCACATGATTTCTTCGTATAGCATGCCTAACAGCTTGCACTATTTCTGTACGGTCTGGGCGCAGGCCAACTAAACCTGCTACAAATAAACCAGTAAAGATGCCTGGGCTTATTAACGCGATGTAAGTAAATAGTGGGTTTTGCTTCGTTAGTTCAGGGCCGAACGAAACCAAAAGAAATGCTCCTAGCATGCCTACAAGAAAGCCTACACCACCAAGCACTAAGTGGGAGTGCCACAAATTTTTGCCTATGCTTCTGCTCTCTCGTTCTAACTTCTCACTTATTTCAGTATCGCTTCCGTCGATGAAAGACACTTGGTCAGTACTGATATCAGTTGAATTTGCCAGTTGTTGAATGGTTTTTTTTGCCATCAATTTGTCTTCAAATATGGCAGCAACTTGAATTTGGTCATTTGGCGCTAGAGATGCGCGAAGATTTTCATGATTAGCAGTTTGCATAACTTCTCCGATAAACCCAGTCAATTTATACCTAAGCGGTACCCTTCAACGTTTTTGCCAAAGGCGGGTAAATTCATAACTATTAAACGAATTTACAAATATTCATTGATAACCATTCAAAATGCGTTCCGCTGGCGGGTTAAACTATAGTCTACATGCTTTCGAAGCGCTCTATTTTTATGTAAGATGTTGAATTGCATCGTTAATATTGGTTTTTTGATAAGGTTGGCTTAACTTTGTGTCGATAATACTTACCCTAGGTCTATAGATAACATTTTCGCTATGTTACATATTTACTCACAGTATGAAAATTTGTCTCAGTCTGTGAATTTAGCTTTCAGCGGTTGTCTTACTGCTTACTAATATGATGGCGCCAAATCATTAACCCAATGTAAAATTACATCGATAACCTAATGAATGTAATAGAAAATAATTTTTAATCGAATCAATTGCCTCGCAACGGGCCATGGCTTTTGGCTGGTGCGTCAACACGCACGTAACTTGCATCTCCGTTTGCATTCAAAATAGCGATTTTAAGTTACCACACTGTTAAGCAGCCTTGATGTAAGTTTGCGGTACACATTATTTTAGAAGGGAGCTGACGTGACCATAGGGCAAGTCGTTGATGGGAGTATGCGTCATCCACACCTTACAATTAAGCGCATTGCTTGTGGTAAAGGTGCCTATTATCGTTACACCAGCGGTCGTAAGGTTGAAGGGCAACGTGTGCTGCGTAGAATCAAATCACTCGCCATTCCTCCTAACTGGAAAAGTGTCACTATCAGTCGCGACCCTAAAGCAAGTATTCAAGCGATTGGCCTAGATGCTAAAGGGCGAAAACAATACCTCTATCATCCTGATTGGCATAAACAGCAACAAGTAGAAAAATTCAAACGTTTGACTTTATTTGGTCAGAAGGTACCTGAGTTTAGAGAATTTTGCAGGGCACTCGTTAGTGGCGAGCAGTGGACAATAGAGCGAGCGTCAGCCTTGGTGTGCCTGTTATTAGATTACACCGGCGTAAGAATTGGCAATGCTCAGTACAGTAAAGAAAATAACACCTATGGCTTAACTACGCTTCGTCGTAAACATGTTCAAGAAGCAACGCTTGAAAAGGTGTCTCTTGAATATTCTGGTAAACACAGTAAGCGACGCACCATTACTATCGACGATCCTTTATTGGCATCCTTAGTGTGTGAATGTACTCAGCTTCAAGGTTACAGCTTATTTAGGTATCAATTATCTGATGGCTCTTGGTGTGATATTCATAGTGAAGACGTGAATGACTTTATTCACGCGCACTTGGGTGAAAGCTTCAGTTGTAAAGATTTTCGAACCTGGGCGGCCAGTCGATTTGCACTGCAAAGCTTCCCTGACGTTGAAAGGTATTTGCGAGAAGGGCGTAACCGTAAATGGCCTAACTCGTTGAGTTCACATGTGTCAAAAATGCTGGGAAATACCCCTTCCGTTTGTAGACAGTATTACATTCACCCGAAATTATATTCTGTGTTTGATGAGAAAAATACGTTTGAAAATTTATTAAAGACACTCCAGCAGTTTAATCAGGAAATTTGCGATCCTATTGAACGAGAATTAAGCACTGAAAAGCTTTTGTTGTCGATTATTTCATCTGAGTGACAACTAGATTAACTTTTAATAATAAATGTTTCTATTGATGCTAATAGTGTACTGGTTGAACGACGTAGAGTACAAAATATTGCGTTTCACGGAACCGCATGGTTGCATTAAAGTTGCTTTAAATCAGTGCCTTGTAGGCAGTTTTGAAAGAGGTAATGTATGTGGAACCTTTTGGGTTATATTCACGCAGCAAATAGGCTTCATAATAAATTGACTACTATTTAAACTTGAAATCACACCAGTGATACTTATATAATTAGAGCTCTAATCATTATTGTTCAATTTAAATGTTTGATTCTGAGTTTGGCATAAGGCTAAAGTCGGAAACAAATGATGCGTGTTATTCAAGCCTTCAAACCTTGTATAGCACTTCGATGGAATGCAATGTCCTTCGAACATCTGAATGATGTAATTTTAACTAACATAGGAGAGCAATCTCACATTATGCCAATTGAAAGTTATATATCGCTGGCAATTTATTTTCTAGCGATGTTGGGTATAGGTCTTTTTGCATATCGTCAATCTACTAGTGATATTTCTGGTTACATTCTAGGTGGTAGGAAGGTTAGCCCTCAAGTTACTGCACTATCAGCAGGTGCTTCTGATATGTCAGGTTGGATGTTAATGGGATTGCCAGGGGCAATGTTCTTAACCGGGTTCGACGCAGTTTATATTGCTATTGGTCTTGTCGCAGGGGCATTAGCAAATTATATATTGGTTGCACCTAAGCTTCGTGTTTACACCGAAGTCGCAGATGATTCCTTAACCGTGCCGGAATTCTTCGCAAAGCGCTTCGACAACCCTAAAGCAAACGTACGCATCGTTTCAGCTGTCATCATTGTCTTATTTTTTACTTTATATACGTCTGCAGGGCTTGTAGCCGGCGGAAAGCTTTTTGAAAGCGCGTTCTCAGTTGATTATCAGCTTGGGCTGTTTATCACATTGGGCGTTGTCGTTTCATACACCTTATTGGGTGGATTCTTAGCGGTTAGCCTTACCGATTTTGTGCAAGGTTGCATCATGTTTATTGCCCTTGTTCTCGTGCCGGTTGTGGCCTTTACCGAGTTTAATGGTGTAAACCAAATGACGGCTGCTGCGTATGAATCAGTACCGAATTTTACTGAGTCATGGGGTGCACTCACTCTTGTGGGCTTGCTTTCAAGCCTTGGGTGGGGCCTTGGCTACTTTGGTCAGCCTCACATTATTGTAAGGTTTATGGCTATTCGCGATGTTAAATCGGTGAGCACCGCACGAAATATTGGTATGTCTTGGATGCTAGTTACTATACTTGGAGCATTAGCAACGGGTTTTGTAGGGATAGCCTATGCAAATCAATTCAATTTAAGCGTGGACGACGCTGAGACTATTTTCATCGTTTTTTCTCAGTTGCTATTTCACCCGCTTATTAGTGGCTTTTTAATGGCTGCTATTTTAGCTGCCATTATGAGTACTATTTCGTCTCAGTTATTGGTATCGGCTAGTTCGTTAACCGAAGACATTTATCGAGTTGTAGCGAAAAAAGACATCAGCGAAAAAGAGACAGTGACCATCGGAAGAGTTGGTGTAGCGGGCGTTGCCATAGTGGCATTGCTATTGGCGATGGACTCGTCGAACTCCATTCTTTCGTTAGTGAGTAATGCATGGGCTGGCTTTGGTGCCGCATTTGGCCCGTTGGTATTGTTCAGCTTATACAAAAAGGATTTAACACAGAATGCGGCATTAGCCGGCATTATTAGTGGTGCAGTAACTGTCCTATTTTGGATATACGCACCCGTGTTGGCTGACGGTAAAACGTTAAGCAGTGTTATTTATGAAATTATTCCTGGTTTTGCGGTAAGCACCGCAACCCTTTGGTTGGTATCGCGCGCAGGTGCTGCGCCGTCTGAAAATGTTCAGCGCTTATTTAAAGCCACTAACCAGCAATTAGCAGATCAACAATCTTAAGGTGAATGAAATATTATGAGTCATCCCAATTGGAAACGCGTGGTCATTAAAGTAGGCAGTGCACTAATCTCGCCGAACAAGCAAGGGTGCAGCAGCCACTACTTGCTTAGTATTGCCCAATTCATCGTGCGTTGTCGGGCAAATGGAACACAGGTAGTGTTAGTGTCTTCAGGTTCAGTTGCCGCAGGGGCACATTTGTTCCCTGACCATGAAAAGTCGAACATTGCTGTGAAAAAGGCAATGGCAGCAGCAGGGCAGACAGAAATGATTGCAACCTGGGATAGATTATTCGACTTCCCATCGGCGCAAATGCTGTTAACCCATGCTGACCTGCGCGATAGAGAGCGCTACGTTAGTATTCGTGAAACCATATTTAGTTTGTTAGAGCATAACGTTCTACCTATCGTAAATGAAAACGATACGGTAACGACCGATAAACTAAAAGTAGGCGATAACGATAACTTATCCGCTATGGTGGCAGCAGCAGCTGACGCAGATGCACTTATCATCTGTTCTGACATTGACGGTTTGTATAACAAAAACCCTCATGATCACGACGATGCTGAGTTGCTCAAGAAAGTAGATACCATAGACGCCAGTATTTATGCCATGGCGGGTGGTGCAGCGGAAGGCGGTGTTGGCACCGGTGGTATGCGCACAAAAATTGAAGCGGCGGAAAAAGCCGTTTCGCATGGTATAGACACATATATTATTAACGGCTTTACCGAACTGTCATTTAACATGTTGCTTGCGGGTAAAAACCCAGGCACACATTTTAGCCCTTACGATAAGCCGATGTTGGAAAACGTGCATTGGATGCGCCATACCTCAAACGCGCAGGGCGAAGTGATAGTTGAGGGAGATTTTGATTCTTCACTGGAAAACCACAGTGAACAACTTACTAGCAGCGAGATAGTTGATGTTAAAGGTGAGTTCTCAGTGGGCGATACCATTTTGGTACGCAAAGCTGATGGAACTAAGCTTGTTAAAGCGAAATCAAACTACAGTAGCTGTTTACTGAATTTTATCGCGAATCAGGAAAACGATGACTTCGCCAGTGAATTTGAAGATAAGACTGGCCCTATCATTTCTGATCAGCATGTAGCAAATTTGGAGAAAGAATGAGCATTATTACAGAATTAGCAAAACAAGCGAAACAAGCAGCCCAAACACTTGCCATCTTAGATGAATCTGAGAAGAACGCGGTGTTAAAGGATATGGCTGCGGCTATTCGTGGAAATAAAGACACCATTAAAGCGGTTAACGAAAAAGAAGTGGCGCGCGCTAAGGAAAATAACCTAGACGATGCCATGATTGACCGTTTGATTTTGGATGATGCCCGCATAGAATCTATGGCAGAAGGCATTGAAGTTATTATTAGCCTTGACGATCCTGTTGGTCGTGAGCGCGTAATTGGCACCCGTCCAAACGGTATCGAAATTAAAAAGATGCGTATTCCATTAGGTGTAGTGTGTATGATTTATGAAGCACGCCCTAATGTAACAGCCGATGCTGGCGCACTGTGTTTTAAATCGGGTAACGGCGTTATTCTACGTGGTGGTAAAGAAGCACTGGATACCAGTCTAGCCATCGCTGGGCTTATGCAAGACGTGCTTGAAAAGCATAACTTACCAAGAGCCTTAGTTACTGTAGTACCGAATCCAGATCGCGCGCTTATGCAAGAGCTAATGGAACAACGGGACTACATTGACGTTATTATTCCACGTGGTGGCGAAGGATTAATTAACTATGTAACCGAACACTCTAAAGTGCCTGTTATTCAGCATTTTAAAGGGGTATGTCATTTATATGTCGATAAAGACGCTGATTTAGATAAAGCGTTGGCTATCTTGTTAAATGGTAAGACCCAGCGAACTGGCGTATGTAATGCGTTAGAAGGTTTGGTAGTACATCAAGCTATTGCGGGCGACTTCTTACCTCGCGTTGCCGAAGCGTTTGAGCAACATAAGGTGACAGTGCATGTGAATGAAAAAGGCGCTCAGTATTTCAACGGCGCGGATGTCATTAGTGAAGATGCATACGGTGAAGAGTACTTAGGTTTAGAAATTGCCATTCGTGTAGTGGATGATTTCGCAGGTGCCATTTCTCATATTGCTGACTTTGGTAGTAACCATACTGAAGTTATCTGTACAGAAAACGAAGATAGCGCTAAGAAATTTCAGCGTGCCGTAGACGCCAGTGTAGTAATGGTAAACGCATCTTCACGTTTCTCTGATGGCAGCCAACTTGGTTTAGGTGCTGAAATTGGTATCGCGACTACTAAGCTTCATGCCTATGGGCCAATGGGATTAGAATCGCTAACGTCTGAAAAATACCTAGTGAATGGTGTTGGTCAAATTCGCGAATAAGCGACTAGCAAACTAACACGAAATAGCTTCGTTCAACGTAAGCATAAAATCCCGGCCTTTGAATGGGAATAATCCCACTGGTCGGCATTGTACCCATCAATAGCATGCTTCATAATAAAGGCGCTGTATTTACAGCGCTTTTTTTATTTTCTATCAAACGGTTAACTGGAGCATCTACATGGAAATAGCGATAGACCCAACACAAATGTGGCATAACCTTGTTCAATTTGTGTTGGATTACAAGCTATTGGCCTCGCTCTTTTTAGTGGTATTACTCCACTTTTTCAAGAAGGGTACCCTTCGCCTTATTAAGCGTCGGAGCTCGCGCAAAGGGGAAGATCGACGTAACCAGATTAATATTTTAGAGCAGCTAGGTAATGCATTCATTATTGTGCTGCTGATGATGGTGTGGTCATCTGAAATTCAGAACCTTGCCATTTCAATTGCCGCTTTCATGGTGGCTATTGTGTTAGCTACCCGCGAATTTATTCAATGCTTTATGGGCTTCATTTACTACCTAGGCGCACGGCCATTTAGGGTAGGGGATTGGATCCAGATGAATAACGTCATCGGGGAAGTGGTAGAAATGGATTGGGCAAAAACCGCCTTATTAGAAGTTGACCCTGAAACCTTCAATTATACCGGTAAGCACGTATATGTGCCTAATAGCCAGTTAGTTACTCAGACAGTGCGTAATTTAAACTTCTTACGTCGTTATAAATTGCACTCTTTTAATATTGTTAACGAGCCGACGGTAAATGCCTACAGCTTATTACCAGCATTTAGGGCCAGTGCCCATGCCCACTGTGAATACTTTCGTGATGTAGCAGAACGGTATAAAGGCCTTATTGAGCGTCACTTGGAACAAGACTTTATTCAAATTGACCCTGAAGTTGAAATTAAAACTAATGAATTGGCTAAGGTAGTCGTGAAAGTTAGTTTGTTTTGCCCGACAGCAGAGGCACACGAACTTGAACACAAAATGTGTTCAGATTGGCTAAGCCTGTGGTTTGAGGCGCTAGAAAAAAGTGCCTGTCCGCCAAACACTTCGTCTAGCTCTCAATCGCTAGGGGAAACCGTTTAAGTGCCAATCTCGCTTATCGGTAAAGTGGCCTTTTAAAAATTCCATTTGGTCAGCCAATATTCGTCGGTTCACTAAATAGAACCTTTCATAAACGTTTGGCCTGAAGGGTACAGCAAGCAAAGGCATGCCCGCTTCCTCAGGGGTTTTGGCCGCTTTAGCATGGTTACAGCGCTGACAAGACGTTGCCACATTAGTCCAGCTATCTTTGCCACCCCGTGAGCGTGGAATAATATGATCACGGGTTAACAGGCTAGGTGAGAAGCGTTGGCCGCAGTAAAGGCATAAGTAATTATCACGCCTAAACAGATACCGATTGGTTAACGCTATTTTTCCGCTTAAATCTGTGACTTTGCCATCGCAAGCAATAATACTCGATAACGTTAACTGACTTTGATGGCCATGGTGATCCCAGCCACCTTTAAGCGTAACAGCATCACTGCCTAATTCGAATAATACCTTTTCCTGACAATAGAGTTTTGCAGCTTGCTCAACATGGATCCATTCCTGTGGCATGCCAGCTTTATTTAGTCTGAGTACTAGCATTGCATTCCCCTTAGCGCACCGTGTAGGTTTAGTTATAGCATACGAGGTTTTATGTCATTATGATGAAAATACATACAATTTGAGCGTATTAATACAAAATTCATCTGGTTATGGTGATATTTACGTTGCGGTGAGTATTTGTGCGCTTATTTGTTCAATGTGAACTACATTGTGTAGTGGGTTAATCACAGTGAATACGTGATGTGGACGAAATTGCCACAAACCGCAACGAATTCTACGAATAGAAAATTTGTTAATGGTATTAGCGTTAGTTCATCGCTATACTATGCACCGCGATTATAAGCGATAAATAAGATTGAAATTAAAGGACAAATAGTGACTCCTATTACTAAATCATTTCAGTATGGACAGCATACTGTAACACTAGAAACGGGCGTTATCGCTCGTCAGGCCACAGCAGCCGTCATGGCAAGTATGGATGACACCGCTGTATTAGTTACCGTTGTAGGTAAGAAAGAAGCGAAAGCAGATCAAGATTTCTTCCCACTAACAGTAAACTATCAAGAAAAAACATATGCTGCGGGTAAAATCCCTGGTGGTTTCTTCAAACGTGAAGGTCGTCCTTCTGAAGGCGAAACCCTTACAGCGCGTTTGATTGACCGTCCAATCCGTCCATTATTCCCTGAAGGGTTTAAAAACGAAGTACAAGTTGTTATCACGGTAATGTCTGCTAACCCAGATATTCCAACTGATATCATCTCTATGATTGGTACTTCAGCAGCACTAGCCATTTCTGGTATTCCATTTAATGGTCCAATTGGTGCAGCGCGCGTTGGTTACACTGACGGCGAATACATTCTAAATACCCGTGTTGAAGAACAAGCTGACAGCGATTTAGATCTTGTTGTTGCTGGTACTGAAGGCGCAGTATTAATGGTTGAGTCAGAAGCTGATGTGCTTTCTGAAGACGTTATGCTTGGTGCAGTAATGTTCGGTCACGAGCAACTACAAACGGTAGTAACAGCAGTTAAAGAATTTGCTGCTAACGTTAGTATCGACAAGTGGGACTGGAAACCAGAAGCAGAAAACACAACTCTTAAAGATAAAGTGAAAGCATTAGCTGAAGCTGAAATGGTTGCTGCTTACCAAATCTCTGACAAGCTTGCGCGTAAAGACGCAGTTACTGCTGCAACTGAAAAAGCACGTGATGCTATTCTTGCTGAAGACGAGACCCAAGATAAGAAAGAAGTATCAAACCTTCTTCATGATCTTGAGTCTGACGTAGTGCGTTCACGCATCCTTGCTGGCGAGCCTCGCATTGACGGTCGTGATCCTAAGATGATTCGTGCACTAGACGTTGCAACGGGCATTTTACCACGTACTCACGGTTCTGCTGTTTTCACTCGTGGTGAAACTCAAGCAATCGTTGCTGCTACGCTAGGTACAGAACGTGACGCGCAGATGATTGACGAGCTTCAAGGCCGTCGTGACAGCCGCTTCATGCTTCATTATAACTTCCCTCCATACTGTGTTGGTGAAACCGGTATGATTGGTTCTCCTAAGCGTCGTGAAATTGGTCACGGTCGTTTGGCGAAGCGCGGTATTCAAGCAGTAATGCCAAGCGAAGAAGAATTCCCGTACGTAGTACGTATCGTTTCTGAAATTACAGAATCAAATGGTTCATCTTCAATGGCCTCTGTATGTGGTACTTCACTTGCGCTTATGGATGCAGGTGTACCAATTAAAGCTTCAGTTGCTGGTATTGCAATGGGTCTAGTGAAAAGCGACGAAAACTTCGTTGTACTTTCAGACATCCTTGGTGATGAAGATCACCTTGGTGACATGGACTTCAAAGTTGCCGGTACTACCGGTGGTATCACTGCATTGCAGATGGATATCAAAATTGAAGGTATTACTAAAGAAATCATGCAAATTGCCCTTAAACAGGCAAAAGAAGCACGTTTGCATATTCTTAACGTAATGGACGAAGCTATTGGCGGTCATCGCGAAGAGCTTAGCGAATTTGCTCCACGCATTTACACTGTTAAAGTCGATCAGGACAAGATCCGCGACGTTATCGGTAAAGGCGGCGCAATGATTCGTTCAATTACTGAAGAATCTGATACCAACATCGAAATCGAAGATGATGGTACTATCAAAATCTTCGCAACTGAGCGTGCGAAAGCCGATATTGCTATCAGCAAGATTGAGCAAGTTACCGCTGAAATCGAAGTGGGCAAAACTTACCACGGTAAGATTACCCGTATCGTAGATTTTGGTGCGTTTGTTGAAGTATTACCAGGTAAAGAAGGCCTTGTACATATTTCTCAAATCGCTCACGAGCGTGTTAACAAAGTAACTGACTACCTTACTGAAGGTGCGATGATTGACGTGAAAGTGATGGAAATTGACCGTCAAAACCGCGTACGTCTAAGCATTAAAGAGTTACTTGAAAAGCCTGCTCCTAAGTCTGACGACGCAGAGTAAGGTTTTATTTGCTAATGAGCTATAGCGAAGGTTTTGCCCTAACATTATAGCCAGATGCAAATTGAAGACAAATGTAAGAAAAATTAGAAAAGGGAGCTTAGCTCCCTTTTTTGTTTTTAAAGAAAGGAGCAACATGGAAAAGCAAACGCAAACCGAAATTGAAGCGGCTGTGTTTCGACGTTTGGTCGATCATTTAGACGCGAACAAAGACGCACAAAACATCGACCTAATGATTCTGGCTGATTTCTGTCGCAACTGTCTTGCTAAGTGGTATTCGTCTGCCGCTGCAGAGCAAGGTGAAGACATTGATTACGATGCTGCTCGAGAAGTCGTGTACAAAATGCCGTATTCCGAGTGGAAAGAAAACCACCAACTACCGGCCAGTGATGAGCAGCTAGAAAAACTAGCAGCACGCCACAAAAAATAAACAAAAAGCCCAGCTAGAAGCTGGGCTTTTCATTGATAAACGCGCAAACCGTTTCATGGAAGCCGTATCCACAAAATCCTTATCCACAAAGCGACATACGGAAACCGCTTCACGAGAATCAAATACATATAAGGCAGTTATCCTTGGTAATCTCGCATATCAAGCACGTTATCAATACCCTCAATCGCCTCATCGGCTATGTGAGTAACATAAAGCAGGGTGGTGTGGTTCGATGCTGCTAAAAGCTTTATTAATGCCAGCACATTGGTGCGATTTATATCATCTAACCCATTACAAGGCTCATCAAGTATTAACACCACAGGGTGCTTCACCATGGCGCGAACAATAAGTAATAATCGCTGTTCACCAAAAGAAAGGCTGTTGAACGGTGTGTGTTTGTTATCGGTAAAGCCTATTATATTAAGCCATGCATCGGCAATCGCATTTTCAGCATTGGTCGGCGTGGTATAAAGTCCGATGCTATCGTAAAAGCCAGAGGTCACTACATTGTGAGCGCTGCAATTTACCCGGTACTGCATGTGCAGTGCGTTTGACATAATGCCAATGTGTTGTTTGATATCCCATATACTTTCCCCAGACCCTCGCTTTATACCAAACAAGGTTAAATCATTGGTGTAGCAGTGAGGGTTATCGCCTGTAATCATGTTTAGCAAGCAGGTTTTTCCAGATCCGTTGGGCCCAGAAATTTGCCAATGCTGGTCCGGGTAAACCATAAAATCTAAATCTTTGAATACGGTGTTGTCATCGTACTTAACAAACCCATTTCGAAGCGCAATTAACGGCTCGTCTTTGGCAAAGGTTTTAGACGTTTCGGTGCTAGGTGGCAATGTTGGTTCAGCCGTACTTAAACTGAACCACGACGATAAATGGTTAACTAACGCTTCAGGTGCCAAGCGGTCGTCGCTACACGATACAATTTGTAATGCCTCAACCAAGACTAACTTACATGCCACATTCGGCACGTCGCGCACTGTATTTGCGGTAATCACTAAGGTGGACTGTGTTTGTTGGCTTAAGAAGGTGTTGAAACGTGCCCGTGCGTCTTTATCTAGCCCTTCAAAAGGTTCGTCAACTAAAATTACGTCGGCATTGCTCACCCAAGCTAGTAACAAGAGGACTTTGCGTGTTTCACCGGTAGACAGTGAAAGAAAGGCCGTATTGAGTAAATGGGCAACCTGCAAGGCGGTTGATAAGATTTTATACGCGCTGTGTTGTTGATAGTCAGAATTTGCTTTGCTTAAAAGCTCGTGCACTAAGGTAGGCTCAGCCACAATATCGAGAAGATCTGCACTGTCTTTTTGTTTTTCTTCAAGAATCATCGCGTGCTGAACGGCTACGCTGACTTCAGCAACCGATACGTTCAATGAGCGTGTACCAGCAAGCGGCTTTCCGCGACCGGCTAATGCTGCCATAAGCAAGGATTTTCCTGCACGGTTTCGCCCAGCAATTAATACATGCTCACCTTGATTAACGGTAAAAGTAAAGGCAGGGGTGGTGAAGTTGTTATCTAGTTTTACTTGGTAGTGGTGTAGCGATAGCGTGGTCAAAATACAGACATTTCAGTTGGATGTTATATTGGCATTTTGGCGGGAATAGCAGGGATATGCAATGCAAACAAATTGTTATGTTTTTTCGATACGCTTGTCGGCTTGTGCTTCCACTTCAGGGGCTTGCTGTTGTATGTCTTTGAAATCAGCAAAGGATAGGAAAGGATACTGAAGTAGCGGGCTTTATTGTTTTCTAATTACAGGGGCCCTTTCGGGGAATATCAGCTTGGTCATAAAGTGGCTATTGGGATCAAGCTGATATTCCCCGAAAGGGTCACAGGCCTTAAAACCATGTTTTGAATATAACCGCCGGGCGGCGTTGAAATAGTCTTGCGTGCCCGTTTCCAGGCTTAACGTTTGGTAACCGTTTGCTGCAGCGAATTCAATTACGAAGGTAAGCAATTGACTTGCTATACCTTTCTTACGAAACATGGCGCTGGTACGCATAGATTTTAATTCTGCTTCAGTGTTACTGAGCTTTCTGATGGCTACGCATCCGGCTAATAGTTCGCCTTCCCATGCACTAAAAAATGTAATGTTAGGCGACTTCAACGCCTTAACATCTAAGGCATGCACGCTTTCTGGGGGAGACGTGGCGTACATGTCTTTTAAGTGCTCTTCTAGCAGGGCGATAACGTCGCCGCTGCTAAGGTCGTCTTGCTTAATTGTTATCAAAGGGCTCATTTAGAAGACTCACACAAGAATCAGAAGCAAGGCTTAAGGAACATGTTCATACGTTATTTAATAAACCTAATGCTAAGTGGGTACACCCATAATTCGCCCTTGTTGGCTTTTATCGCGGCAACAATAGCGAAAATGAAGTTCAAAATAGCAAGGATCACTAATCCAAACATACCAATAATGATTAACGTGAGCAGGCCACAAATAAGCGAGTAAACAAATAAGCTGATTAACCAATTAACGGTGACCTTTCCATGCATATCAATATCTTGGTGCTTATCTTTATTCACAGCCCACATAACGATGGGCAGGATTAACCCTAAACCAGGCACTATAATACTGGTTAACTGGCTAAGGTGAATAAGCATGCAATAGGTGTTAAGTGGCATACCCCAATATTCTTGAATACTTTCATTTTCTTTGCTGACGTCATGGTCATCATTGATGTTGTTACTCATACAACTTTCCTTGTTTTATCGGTTTTATATATATGCTTACGCTAGTTACTTCGAATTTTTCGAAGGGAATGCCAACATACTCTGTTAAAATAACAAAATCAACGTACTAGCGAGCTGGTTAATCGCGATACGTATTTGTTTCTATTCGGAATTAGCATTATGAACCAACAGCAGCCAAATAATCCTCTTCACGGGCTTACCCTTGAAAAAATTCTTGTTCGTCTCGTTGAACATTATCAATGGGAAGGCTTGTACTCTGAAATTAGGGTGAACTGTTTTAACAACGACCCTTCTGTGAAATCTTCGCTTAAGTTTTTGCGCAAAACTCAGTGGGCGAGAGACAAAGTAGAAGCGTTATATATTCGTACATTTAGCTAATCTACTCGTGTAATAGGCAAGCTAACAAACAACATCAAAAAGGCTGAGCCTTCTGGCTATCAAAAAGGACTAACCATGGATAACGTTGCGCTTTTCGTTGACGTGCAAAATATTTACTACACCACGCGACAAATTCATAAGTGCAATTTTGATTACAATCAATTTTGGCGCTTGGCTACCGAAGGTAGAAACGTGGTGAAAGCAGTGGCGTATGCTATTGAGCGAGGCGACACAAAACAGCGAGAGTTTCAAAATATACTCCGTGGTATTGGCTTTGAAGTTAAGTTAAAACCTTTCATTCAGCGAGCAGATGGTTCAGCGAAAGGCGATTGGGATGTGGGTATAACGATTGACGCTATGGAGTATGCTGATCTCGCCGACACTATTGTGTTTGCTACAGGAGATGGTGATTTCGATATATTGGCCAGTAAGCTTGTTGATAAAGGTAAAGAGGTGGAAGTGTACGGCGTTCAAGAACTCACTTCGGTTTCTCTTATAAAGGCTGCCAGCAAATATGTTCCTGTACAAGGTGACTTGTTACTGCGTTAGTCTATGTGGGTTAAGCTATGTCATTGTTGCTGATAAAAAATTTATTTTGGCAGTTTTATTGATGTCGGTCAGTTTGACTTTCTCTACTAGCGAGTATGCTAGCCAAATCTGAGTAGTAACACGACGAGGGATTATGATTTCTCAGCTTCCTAAATGGGTAGAATTTGGCGCATTTATCTTAGCGCTGGTGGCTGGGTATGTGAATGCGATTGGATTGCTTGGGTTTGAACACCAATCAGTATCGCATCTATCGGGCACTGCAACCTTACTAGGTACTGGTGTTTACCAAGGGTCTTTGCAAAGTGCGTTTCATCTTGTAGGAGTTTTACTTTCCTTCCTTGTTGGCGCTTCTATTGCAGGTTTCTTACTGCATGGTTTTACATTGAAACTTGGCCGGCATTACGACACAGCCCTTGTAATAGAAGCGCTTTTATTGCTTGTTGCGTTGGCGTTTTTGTATAACGAACAGTTTATTGGGCATTTTTTTGCCTCAGCGGCTTGTGGGCTTCAAAATGCGTTAGCTACAACCTATAGCGGGGCTATTATTCGCACCACTCATGTTACTGGTATTTTCACCGATTTAGGCATTATGCTTGGGGCCCTGTGCCGAGGGGAAAAGCTAGATACCAGAAAAGCCAAGCTATTCTTGTTAATTATTACCGGTTTCATTTTTGGTGGCACAGCGGGGGCAATTCTGTTTGGCATGTTTCAGTTCTTTTCGCTTATTGCGCCAGCTGGCGTATGCCTAGTGATAGCGATGATTTACAACGTCTATTTGCGAAAAGCGGTATAAGTGAAACATTGGCAAAGGTAAACGCTAAACGAGGCCGCTGACATTAGCGGCCTTGTCTCGGTCTATTTTAAAGGTTATTTATGCGCTAGATGTGGCTTAACAGCACCATAATGGATACAAGCAAGTACTGGACATGCAAGTAACACAGACAAACCAAAGGTGTGTGGCGCAAAATAAATAACCAAGGTGTTTAGTGCAGCTAACATGGCGAAAGCACTAGGCTGTGCAGAAACAATCGAAAAGGTTGTTGCCATACTTTGTTTAAAAGTGCGTTTAGCTATTAACATTAGTGGTGCAACAAACAGAAATAGCATAATAAATGGCACTGCCGATGAGAATAGTAAACCTAACGTGTGGGCGCTTATATCAATAAGCTTTTGGAATAAAAGCAAATCTACACCGCTACTTCCAAGTAGTACCCAAGAAAACAAAAGCTGACTTAAAAACGGCAGCAAAAGGAGAGGGCTAATAAGTAGAAATTTCCCCCACGATGCATTGCTTATTGCAGAGAACGACCATACTTTCCCTTTTGTCGCCAAGTTATGAATGCATAGCCAAGTAGCGCCAATAACAGGCACCATTATCCATTTTGAAAGCATTATGGACATGGGGGCTGCTAGTAGGGGATCAGGTATTAGTTGCGCAGGTAATAGCTGTATAATACCTTCAATAATTAACGGGCTCAGCATAAGAACAAATAATGAAAAAGGGGCTTGCTTAAATAATTGCCACCCTTGTTGAAGCCACGCCTTGTTATCTAAACGCCCTGTATTTTTCCCATAGGTATTGTTTTCGTATGTTTGGGGGGCTTGTAACGCTAGCTCATTTTGATTGCCTGAAGTTTGTGCCGTCATCGTGATTCCCTGTATATGCTTTGGTGATTATTAATTAACCTTCAAAGCTATAGTCACGGGCAAAAAATAAAAATTACAAAATGATTGAAAAATAATCTAATTAAAGTCGAAAGTGCCTTTAACGCTATGAAATGTTTGGCTTTATTTTATTTGTTTTACTCTAGAAATTATTCATAAGGACGTGTTAATGAAAACTATGGCGAGACTGGCGATTCTTTTCAATGTGCTTTTAGTGTCTTCTTGCTCTGACAGCCCCCAACAAGCAGACGCGACATTTGAACCCTACAAGCGAACAGCAACTTACACCTCAAATGCCAGCCCAGTGGTACAGGTCGATGAAGCTCACCACAACTTTCTCACCATCAATAATCGTTTCAAACCCTTTGCTCAGGTGTTGCTCAGCGATGGAGTCACGGTTGAATCAAACAAGGTAAGTTTCAGCCAACAGGCCCTTAAAAATGTGGATATTCTTGTTATCGCCAACGCCCTTGATAAAAAGCGAAGCAACTGGCAACCCCCTTTTAATCAAGCGCTGACTAATGATGAAGTATCTGTTGTTATTGAATGGGTACGAAATGGCGGCTCACTTTTTCTTATTGCCGATCACGCCCCTTTTCCGAAAGTAATAGAAAGCCTAGCAACAGCGTTGGGCTTCACTTTTACTAATGGCCACGTCAAAGCAACACTATTTAGCAAGGCCACGGGTACGCTGATTAGCCATGAAGTAACCTATGCACATGAAAATGCTAAGCAAGATGATAATTCTAGCGCTAATGCCAATTCTGAAGCCAATCCAGAAGCCAAACACCCAAACCATGTCGAACTTCCTGTATTTATGCAAGAAAGTCAAAATGGCGCATTCACATCAGTATTAAACAGTCAGTTGCACGTAAAAGAAGTGATACAAGTTAAAACTTTCGGCGGCGCTGCCTTTTTACCACCAGAAGAGGCCACTTCACTGTTAACCCTTGGGCCGCGTACTGTATCTATTGAGCCAGAAGTTCCTTTTGAAATAACGTCAAGCACACGTCGAAGAGCCATCGAAGGCTGGAGTCAAGGTGCCTTCTTGAAATTGGGTAAAGGGCGGGTTGCCGTGTTTTCTGAAGGCATGATGTTTTCTTCTCAAATCGATACGCGTACAGGAGATAAACATGGTATGAGGTCGGTAGGAGCTGAACAAAACGAACGATTTTTACTTAACATTATTCATTGGCTAGCAGGTTAAACAGAGCTGACAAAAAAGTTGAGTGGCGCATAGATGCAAACTCAATGTCAGCTCTGTAATCGCTATGAGGACAGTAGCATTAACGCGTTAATTCTTGTCTAATGATTTCGGCCCCTGCACTCAATGCGTTGAGTTTTCCGCGTGTTACATGTTGTGATAACGGCACCATGCCACAGTTAGTACAAGGGTATAGTTTGTCAGCATCAACGAACTGTAAGGCTTTTCTTAGGGTATTAGCGACTTCTTCTGGTGTTTCAATAGCATTGGTGGCTACGTCTATAGCACCAACCATCACTTTTTTCCCACGAAGCAGCTCGATTAGTTCCATGGGAACCCGAGAATTTTGACACTCTAGTGAAATAAGGTCGATAGAGGACGATTGCAGTTTTGGAAAAATTTCTTCGTACTGTCTCCATTCATCACCTAGTGACTTTTTCCAATCGGTGTTGGCTTTAATGCCATAGCCATAGCAAATATGAACGGCAGTTTCACATTTTAACCCTTCTGCAGCACGTTCAAGTGCCGCAATGCCCCAGTCATTCACCTCATCGAAAAATACATTAAATGCAGGCTCATCAAACTGAATAATATCAACGCCTGCGGCTTCCAGTTCTTTCGCTTCTTGATTTAATATTTTGGCAAACTCCCATGCTAGCTTTTCACGACTTTTATAGTGACTATCGTACAGGGTATCTACCATAGTCATAGGGCCGGGAAGTGCCCACTTAATCGGTTGGCTAGTTTGTTGACGTAAAAACTTGGCATCATCAACAAAAACGGCTTTTTGACGAGTAACCTCACCAACCACCATAGGCACACTGGCATCATATCTGTCGCGAATTTTTACCGTTTTACGCTGCTGAAAATCAACACCGTTTAAATGTTCAATAAAGGTGGTAACGAAGTGTTGTCGAGTTTGTTCACCATCGCTAATGATATCAACGCCAGATTGTCGCTGATTGAGTAACGACAAGCGTAAGGCGTCTTGTTTGCCCTGAGTCAGTTCATCACCGTCTAATTTCCAAGGTGACCAAAGTGTTTCAGGTTGCGCAAGCCAAGACGGTTTAGGCAGACTGCCGGCAATTGAAGTAGGTAATAATTTTTTCATAATAAGTACTACACGTTTGAATGAGTTAAAGGGCGCAGTTTGCAGACCATTGTTGAAGAATATTGTGGTAAGGCTTGATGAAATTTTCTTCAACAAACTTACCTTGTTGAGCCGCTAAGTGATTGCGTTCTTCTCGGTCATATTCTATTTGTGTGAGTGAATGATCTTGGTGTTTTAAATTCGGCTGATACACTCTACCGGCGACCGCGTTTGCGTTATAAATCTCAGGGCGATAAATCTTTTGGAAGGTTTCCATGGTGCTAATCGTGCTTATCAATTCAAGATTGGTGTAATCGTTTAGCAAGTCACCAAAATGATAGAATGCCAAAGGGGCAACGCTATTAGGCGGCATGAAATAACGAACCTGCAGTCCCATCTTTTGGAAATACTGCTCGGTTAACGAAGCGCTATTAGGCTGGTATTCAAAACCTAATACAGGGTGCTGATTTTCCGTTCTTTGGTAAGTTTTGTTTTCCGACACACTCAGGCAGATAACAGGTAACTTACTGAAACTTTCTTTGTAAACGTCTGAGTTCACGAATGCTTTAAACATCTTCCCGTGCAAATCACCAAAATCATTGGGAATGCTAAACTGGTCTCGGTCTTTATTATGCTCAGATAAGATCACGCTAAAGTCGTAGTCTCGTACATAAGACGAAAAGTTGTTCCCCACAATTCCTTCAATGGTTGTATTGGTTTTGCGATCAAGAATATTGGTTTTTAGTATTTCAATGGTAGGAAAGGTACAGCCGTTACCTTCAACATCAATATCAACCGAAATGATTTCAAGCTTTGCCGAATAACGATCGCCGCTAACATTGTCCCAATACGCTAGAGCATTAAAACGATTGTCTATCATCTGTAATGCGTTTCGAAGATTATCCTGGCGTCGTCTACCTCTAGCTAAGTTAGCAAAGTTAGTAGTGATGCGTGTGTTGTCAGATGGACGATAGTTCTCATCAAAACAAACGCGCTTAAGCGAAAAAGTAAAAGTGTTATTCATGGTGATCTGACATTCCATTTGTGAACATAAACCCAAATTTTTAGCTCAGTTCAACTATTACGTATTTTCTAATTAAGCACCTAGTAGCTAATTAAAAACGAATGCAATACGTTAGTTGTGTCGAGCAGAGAAGGTTTTATACGCAGATTAACTGATGAATAAAAATGATTTAATTTCATTAAATAATGAAATTTGCTCATAATTTTAAGTTTTAAGTTTTAAGTTTTAATTTGAATAATGACAGCGCTGCCGTAAAAGCAATCTACTTGTGTGAAGCGATGTGAAAATTCAACACAATCAGTAAAAAGAATGAGCAAAAATAATGAATAAAAAGAATAGAGGTAAATGCTTCAAAAGCCCGAAGCAGCAGACTTGTTTGCTTCGAACTTATCTGCTTCGAGTTTTGCACACCTTGAATGACAGGGTGACTATTAGTTCGCTGGGTAAAGCTTTTTGTATTAAAGGGGGATAGGGGAATACAGCCACACAGCTAATGAAGCTTTACCGCGCTTTTACCGTACTTTGGTTGCACAGCATTGCTTAAATTTTTTCCCACTGCCGCAAAGGCAAGGTAAGTTACGGCCGTATTTTACTTTGCCGCAGTCATCATGGAGTATCCCGTCGTGATAGCACCATTTGCCATCTTCAACAATAAAGTTCGATGTCTCATGTAACTGATATAGGTTTTTATTTTCAAAATAATAAGCCGTGAAATCTACCGTATCCGTTGCACCTTCATTAATTTGCATAATGTCCTCAGTAAACCCTTCGGCTTGTTTAATAAGAGGCACATTGTGGGTTTCACCCACTTCCAGTGCAAACCACGTAGCATTAGCTGCATTGGCAGTTAATTCATTAACACTTAATTCCGGTTGACGTACTTTTGTATAGGTAGCCAGTACATAATCGAATTGCTTACTGGCATACGCAGAAAAACGAGAGCGCATTAACTGGGCAGCAGTTTGAGGTGTGGCATGCCCTTTTAAAAAAGGTTCACAGCATGAAGAAAATGGTAAATTTGAACAGCAAAAACATCGCATAATTTTTTACAACCAAGTTAGCAGTGCACATATTGAATATATGTGCAGGTAAACGTGCACTCGGGCGCAATGCTAACGGTTAATCAAACGAATTACCATGGCCCTACTGCAAGGTTGCCTTCATTTAACGCTGAATCTACTCGCACATTTACCAAACATACAGAATAAAGTTCGCAAAGCTTTCTGATCATATCGCTGTCGGTAGGCTGCAAATCTAAATCAATATTTTCAACATACAGTGTTTTGCATTGGCCGCCGGTTATCAGCTTGCTTATCCACTCTGGCATTTTTTCCTTTTCAGGTTTTTGTATACGAATAGCGTGGTCGACTTCTTTTGAAAATGACACTGAATCGGCTAATAGATAATTCCAGCCCTTACTCGTACCACCTTTACCTTCACCTGGATAGCCTTCGAAAGGTAAGGGGAGTTGTACAACGTTAGAAATAGCGGAGCTTGAAGCAGACTTATTGGTCACTGAGGTACGTAATGCCTGTAAACGTGCAATTGGAGAAGTGTTCATAGCGTTACCTTTTCTTAAGTTATCTTCGTAGGGTGTTTTAAATCAGTTTGTGAATCAGTCTTTTAAGTAAAATCACGTGTTATCGTAGAAACATGCTTAATTAGTATTTATACAGTAAGCTGTTTATCTATACAGTGTGTATGTGTATACAGTAGTTTTAAGTTGAAAGGATTGCAAGCATTAAATTGTGTTTTTTTCACACAATGTTTATTTCTTAAATGCTTTTGAATGGTTATACCGATTTAAAGATGGAAGTGCTTCGCGCGCAAACGCTGTAATATTAATGACTACAGCGTACTGTCGCTAAAGGGTATGCATACAGCCATCAAAGGGTAAGCAAACTTAATGACTAAATTGGCGACTTAGGTACACTACACCCGCATAGAATTTCATTAGGTTAAACACGATGGCGTGAACCTAGTAACAAAAAATAAGGCATAATTTGCGGTGAGCAGTTTAATAACACTAGGGTATGTTGGTATGTTGGTTTCAGCGTTTCTTGCTGCCACAATATTACCCTTAAGCTCTGAGCTTGTATTAACTACCTTGGTACTAAACGGTTCATCTGCGCTGGTGTTACTGGTTGTTGCATCTGCAGGTAATGTGTTGGGTTCAATCGTAAATTATGTTTTGGGCTTTCGCTTCGGCCAATTGGCAGCGACCAAGTTGCTGCGCGTTTCTCACGCCACCGTTATGCGGGCTGAACTCATGTATAAAAAGTGGGGGAAATGGTCTTTACTGCTAGCCTGGGTGCCAATTATTGGTGACCCATTAACTCTGCTAGCAGGCACCTTACGTACGCGCTTTTGGTTTTTCTTACTGATTGTGGGAATTAGTAAAACTGCGCGATATGCCGCGCTGTTGTTTTTTATCACTCACTAAATTTGCACCAGTACTGGTTAAGTTTGTACAGCGTGTTTCCGGTTTTTATTACGAGCATGTTTTTTTCGTGCAGTAGTCACCAAACCTTTAATTCGGTTGAATAACAATACAAAGGCAAACAGCCAATACCATATGGGTTCTTGCCATAGGGTTTTTTGTGACCATGAAAAATGAAGCAATGCCAAAGGTACTATTAAATAAATACTGTTATGTAAATGCTGCCAACGCTTGCCCATACTGCGACGTATTTTCTGAAAAGACGTTACTGTTAATACGAAGAGTAAAACCAAAGCGGTAAGCCCTACGACAATATAGGGCCGTTTAACCAACTCAGTAGCAATCAAGCCCATGTCTAGTTGCAGTTCGAACAGGATGTAAGTCACAGAATGCGACAGTGCATACACAAAGCTATATATCCCCAGCATTCGCCTGAATTTAATTGGCTCTGGGCTAGGCAGTATTTTTGCTAATGGGCTTAACATCAGCGTAATAAGTAAAAGGTGTATTGCCCATATACCGGTTTCGTTTAGCAACGTATCGACAGGATCGGGGCCTAAATTATCGGTTACGCCAGCGTAAAAAAGGCCAACTAAATACCCAAGTGCCAGTAAATGAATGATGCCCTTCAGCGACCTGCGAGTTAAATTTGAAACACGTACGGGTTTTTTGAATATTTTCATTAGAAGTTACGGGTTAAATCCATGTTTGCATAAAGCGGCGCTACTTCGCTGTAACCATTGTACATTTCGGTAGGTATTCTATTACGTGACAACAAGCCACCAGTGGTAATACGGCGTTCGCTAGCTTGGCTCCAACGAGGGTGTGATACTTTAGGGTTCACATTAGCGTAAAAACCATATTCGTTAGACGCTAAGCGGTTCCATGTAGTGGGGGGCTGTTTATCGGTCAACCGGATGCGTACAATAGACTTAATACTTTTAAATCCGTATTTCCATGGCACCACCAAACGAACCGGCGCGCCGTTTTGCGGTGGTAGGCTTTTACCGTAAAGTCCTACCGACATTAGTGTAAGCGGGTGCATGGCTTCATCTAAACGCAGGCCTTCAACATAAGGGTATTCAATACCACCACCCAAGAAACGGTTACGCTGCCCAGGCATTTGTTCAGGTTCGTATAGGGTTTCAAACGCGACATATTTGGCTGACGATAAGGGCTCTGCCGCTTTTAGTAATGCGCCTAACTCATAACCAATCCAAGGAATAACCATAGACCAGGCTTCTACACAGCGAAGGCGATAGATACGCTCTTCAAGTGGAAAACGCTTCGTTAAATCATCAAGATTTAGTGTAAGCGGTTTATTCACCAGCCCATCTACTTTTAGTGTCCACTCAGAAGTATCAAATTCTTGCGCGTTTTTAACCGGCTCATCTTTGGCAGTACCAAACTCATAAAAGTTGTTGTAAGAGGTGGCTTTAGATTCTGGCGTTTGAGTTTCGCTAATTTGATATTTTTCTGGTTGGCTAAATTTCAGCGCTTGGGTTTTAAATGCTTCTGCTTGCTCTTCATCGTCTTCCCAAAACCAACCTGCTGCATTCGCGGAGTTTGAAAGCAGAGCAGAAGCACCTACAAAACCAAAGGACTTTAGTAACTGGCGACGATTAAGGTAAACACTTTCATCGGTCACATGATTGTCGGTTAACTTTACTGATGGTTTAAAAGGTTTGGACATACTTACACCACTATTATTGAGCGCGCTTTAACATTAAAAATCGATTAGCAGAGTACCGTCGACGTCGCGCGAAGGCGCCGAGCTTACATTACTTACGTGAAGGCAAGGTTTTAAGATTGCACAAGGCAACAAACACGCACTATTGTAACGATAAGTAAAAATTTTGCGTAACTACAAAGACCCACCAACTAAGAATAAAATTTCATGTATTACCAAGAGCACAGTGAGACACAATGGTAAGTAAGGGATACCAATTGAACTAATTAGGTTTTTTTGTGCATAGTAATCAATAGCTTTAGCTTGAGCTAAAAATAAAAAGCGCGTAATTTAAATGGTTTACCTATTTTAATAACAAGTATAAAAATGAAAGCCAACGAAAAAGAGCAATCAGCGCTATCTGGCTCAGAAACCAGAGATGTGATCACCCCGTATGCTTTTAACGTTGACCAAGCGCTATTAGGTATCCCTCTAGCCACACCGATTAAGCGCGCACTGGCAATGATCATTGATGTCATTTTAATATTTATGGCTGCGAAGCTTAGCGCAACGTTAATTGCCTTCGTTGCTGCTATGGCTTTTTATAAAGGCACTGCACAACAATACCTCCCTAAAATGTCGCCGTTTTGGCGCAGAACATTAAAGCTTTTTGCGGCAAGCTTTTTATTTGTAAGCTCGCTAACGGTACTCTCGTTAGCAATAGATTTCTTTGAAGGCGATAGCGCTATACAAGGAACACAAATAAAAGAAGCAGAGCGAAAAGATGAGTTAAGTGAGCATGATAAATCAATAATACGTACCTATTTAGCGCAAACAGACAACGATAAAAACTGCGATGAAATTTGCCAGAGCGCTGCTAGCGCTAATCTAGTTGCTCAATTACCTGAACTTGCTGAAATTGAAGACGCTGAAAGTACTCAATTTACCCGATCACTATTGCACTTGATGGCTATAGCAGATGAAGAATCTGATACAGCACAGGATGTTAATAATTCAGATTTAGCGCCAGAGAGCATTTCGCGCGAAGTTACAACTGAAAGCAACACGACACCTGTAACCAGTATTTTGCAGTGGGGCAAAGGCATTATTCAAGACCTAGGCCTAGGTTTTGGTTGGGCTGCTGTTTACTTTACCTTGTTCTCGTTACTTTGGCGCGGGCAAACCCCAGGTAAAAAAGTATGTAATATTCGCGTGGTTTCGTTAAGCGGTGAGCCACTTGGCATGCTTGATTGCTTTGGCCGGTACGGCGGTTACGGAGCAGGTTTTGCGACGGGGTTATTAGGCTTTTTACAGGTGTACTGGGACCCAAACAGACAAGCCATTCAGGACAAAATATCAGCCACCGTGGTTATTCAGGGGAGTGTGAACCAAATTGTAAATGCACAAATCGTTGCAGATGCCGTTAAAGATTAGTGCTGCTTAATTTAACGTAATAACTTTGTACCACGCTTAACGCTAACCGTGAAAGTTATCTTGAATGCCACCTTGTCGAGGAGAAAAGAGTGTGCCATATAAGCGAGAGGCAAATTCATCGGTCATACCGGAAATATAATCAGCAAGCACGCGCATGCCGTTATTTTGTTCGCACGCTTTTAACCAGCGCTCTTGCGTGTTTTCGGGCAACAGGCGCGCTGGATCAGAACTAAAAGCTTCTAATAATTCCATCACTACTAACTGGCCCTTGTACTCAAGTTGTTGTACATCGGGGCGGCGAATCACTTTGTTATAAACAAAGCGTTTGAATAGTTCTAGGCCACGCTCAAAGTCGTTAGGCATTTTAGCATTGTACGCTAGAAGGGGGTGTTCGAAACCGTCTACACCCGCAATTTCAATAGCAGTAATGAAACTGTTTACCAATGCGCCAATTGCATTTTTGCGCTCGTGATGGGCTTTGCTGAAAAGCTTATCGGTCAGTTCATCAATGTTGCCTGATAACCATTTTATACCCAATGCTTTTAGCGGAAGGGTGACATCGCTAATAAAGTCTTGTCGGTTCACCATGTCCATGACAATTGCGTCTTCTAAATCGTGTATGCCATAAGCAATATCATCCGCAAGTTCCATAATCGAGCAGTCAAAAGACTTGAAGCGCGTTTTACTGTGCTTGTTATCAAATTGGTTGAATGACATTAGTTTGTCTTTGTCTTGCAAACTAAAAGGTGCTAATAACCAATCAAATAGTGGTTCATCGCAGCGAAATAAACCTTTAGGCGGGTGCCATTGGCTGGCTTTTACTTGGCGCAAAGACGCTGGGCGCTCACCATTAACATCAGGAGAGCGTAACGTATCTATAAAGTTGGGGTATTTCACCAGGCCTAATACACTTCGTCGGCACAAGTTCATACCATGTTCGGCGGTATAGGGCTCTAGTTGAGTAATAATGCGAAAGGTTTGGCCGTTGCCTTCAAAGCCACCATGTTCGTGCATCATATAATGAAGGGCAATTTCACCGCCGTGCCCAAATGGTGGGTGACCGATATCATGGGCTAAGCACAAGGTTTCAATCAGCGTAGCATCAAGGGCTAATTTATTGGCGATATCTGGAAACTTACCGCATAGCTGCGCAGTAATACCGGTACCTATTTGCGCGGCTTCTAAAGAGTGGGTAAGGCGAGTGCGATAAAAATCACTTAGGCCAACACCCAATACTTGGGTTTTGGCCTGTAAGCGCCTAAAAGCGGCACTGTGAAGTACGCGAGCTTTATCTCGCTGATAGGGATTGCGATGATCGCCGTCGCGAGAAACACTGCGCGGCAGTCTGCGAGCGTGTAATTCTTGTTCCCATTTTTGTACTATCACAGTGCGTTCCTTTTTTAAATTTCTTCCTGGGTAATTTCGTCTAAACTGAGCGAAAAACTAGGCACATAACGGGTAAGGAAATAATCGACTTCATCTGAATGGTATTCTTTTAAAATCTTATCTAACCGTTTTTTAGCTAATTTGAATTCTTGGTTTCCTGCTGAAAGTTCTTCTAAGGTTTTCAAATAGGCGCACAGTACATCGGCAGCTTTAACAATAAAGGCTTCTTCTTTAGTGTGAAAATTAGCATCAATCAGTGAGGCGTAATCTTCTTTAAATGCGTCTGGTGCCATGTCGATTAAAATGTTTTCGGCTATCTTTTCAATCTTTTTGTATTCGTGCTTTATGTCTGGATTATAATATTTTACCGGTGTTGGAAGGTCGCCAGTGAGCACTTCAGACACATCATGAAACATCGCAATGGTAGCAATACGTTCTGCGTTTAATGTTCCGCCAAAAAACTTGTTCTTTATTAAGGCGAGGGCGTGAGCCACCATGGCCACTTGTAAACTATGCTCCTGAACGTTTTCGGTGCGTACATTGTGCATAAGCGGCCAGCGATTAATGAGCTTTAATCGGGCAAGGTGAGCAAAAAAATGGCTTTTATCTGACACGTTAAGCGCCTTGTTGATAGTGTTGAAAGAAGTTACCTATACGGTGAAGCGCCGGAACTAGCACATCACTATGAGGTAAAAACACTAAACGGAAATAGATGCCATCTGTCAGATTGAACGCTTTACCGTGTACTAGTAGTATCTTTTCAGCACGCAGCAAATCTAAAATCATCTGCTCATCATTGTTTATATTGAATTTTTTCTCATCAACGCGAGCGAAGCAATACATAGCACCTTTGGGCTTAACACAGTGTATACCGTCAATACTGTTAAGCATGTCTACCGCTACATCACGCTGAATGCGAAGGCGACCAGTGTCTTTCACTAAGTCATTAATGCTCTGATATCCACCTAACGCGGTCTGGATTGCACTCTGACAAGGTACATTTGCACACATCCTCATAGACGATAAAATATTTAAACCTTCTATATAGTCCCGTGCTAAGCGCTTGTTCCCACTCACTACCAACCAGCCAGAACGAAAGCCCGCTACACGGTAGTTTTTAGACAGTCCGCCAAAGGTAACGAAAAATACATCGTCAGCAAGAGAGGCTATACAGGTGTGCTCGGCATCGTCGTATAAAATTTTATCGTAGATTTCATCGCTAAACACCACTAAGCCATGTTCTCTGGCTAAATCGACAACGTCTTGTAATAGCGCTTTGTCATAAACCGCGCCGGTGGGGTTATTCGGGTTGATAAGTACGATAGCACGAGTCTTACTGGTTATCTTACTCTTGATATCATCTAAATCAGGAAACCAGCCGGCTTGTTCATCACATCGATAGTGTACCGGTGAACCCGAAGATAAGCTTACTGCAGCGGTCCAAAGTGGATAATCTGGGCTTGGGATTAGTACTTCGTCGCCATGATTGAGTAGCGCTTGCATGGCCATCATTATCAATTCACTAACGCCGTTACCAATATAAACATCGTCTACACGAATATGCTGAATGTTGCGCTGTTGATAATATTGCATCACTGCCACACGTGCTGCGTAAATTCCCGTTGAATCTGAATATCCTTGGGAAGTAGGCAGGTTGTGAATAACGTCTTTAAGGATATCGTCGGGGGCTTCAAAGCCAAATGGGGCAGGGTTACCAATATTTAATTTTAAAATACGGTGGCCTTCATCTTCCATTTTTTTAGCTTGTGCCGCAATGGGGCCGCGAATGTCATAACAAACGTTATCTAATTTGTGTGAGCGAGATACAGTTTTCATGGTCTTTCTGGTTAATTTACAGACCTTGAGGTTAACGTAAACCACATACCCTTGCGAAGCCTAATTTAGCGCTAAACGTGAAAAATATTTCGATTTGGTTAAAAAGCGTGCGGGGAATTGAGGTTTGCATCATAAAATTGGTCGGAAATACCTAAAAAGTGATTGATAAACACAATATTAAAAAAAACTTCATATAGTAAACTTACCAATTAACAGCTAATTAGAAATAGAAACTCATCAAAAAGGCTAAAATCTTGTTAATTAATTGTAAAATTAAGTGAATCGGCCTATCGTATAAGTACGGCGCATTAGGATGGGCGCGCCAACACCTTTTACGTGTAATAGCAGAGGTAATTCTCATTATGTCGCACCATTTTAAAGAAACCCCAGAAAATGCGATAACTCAAAGCGGTATTGCAAGGGTAATCCCTTGTAAGGAACTCGATATAGGCGATCCTATAAAATGGCTTTCACTTGGTTTGCGCGACGCTATGCGCACGCCTATTTTAACCGCGGTATATGGCGTTATGTTTGCCGTTATTCCTTGGTTCATAATGTACCTAGTAGAGATGACAGGCTGGCACTTGGTGATAATGCCCGCCATAGTGTGTTTTATGTTGATTGGTCCGTTCTTGGCTGCAGGTTTATATGATATAAGTTGGGAATTGGAAAAAGGGCACAAGCCTACCTTTATGCATTCATTGCGCGCCATGCGAAGAAATGCAGTGAATGAATGGGGGTTTGGTATTTTGCTAATGGTGATGATGATATTTTGGCTGCGGGTGGCTTCGCTCATTCACGCACTATATCCGTCGAATATAGAAACCACCCTTCAGAGTTTAATGCCATTTCTGGTACTGGGCTCGATAGTGGGGGCAGGTTTCACCTTAGCCATGCTATTTGTTACAGCCTTCACTCAACCTATATTAATGGAACGTAAGGTCGATTTAGCCACGGCGTTACTCACCAGTGTTAACGCGGTATGGGTAAATAAAGTTCCCATGCTCATATGGGGCGCCATTATATTTACGGCGGTGGCTATTGGCTTCGTTACAGGCTTCGTTGGCTTTATCATATTAATGCCGCTAATCGGTTATGCATCGTGGCACGCATATATCGACGCTATTTCGACTAAGCGTGCAAGAAAATATGACTAAAATGTAGTTTTATTACAACAAAGTTGGGCGGGGTAACAGGGTTTTATCTCATTGCTCTGCCTTTTTTTGTGAAAATTTCATACATCAGGCTTTTATTTGTACAAGAATAGACAAAAGTATTAGACCTTTTTAATAGTAAAAAACTCACAGCTATAACGAACCGTTATAAATCAAACTAATAACTCTTTATAAATCAGGTGTGTAGTTTGTTAATGACTTAGTAACATTCTGATTTACCGTTAGTTTACTCGCCTTATACAATCTTTAAACAGCATTAATTTCCATTTTAGGTCATAAATAAAGGGCACTCAGGGAATTCCTTCCTTGAACTGCTTTTACCGAGTTTGCCAAAACCTTTGAGGATCTAATGATGAAATTACTTAAGACTTTAGCTGCTACTGCTGCACTAGCTTTTGCTGTTAATGCTAACGCTGCGCCAGAAAAAGACGTTCGTTTTGTAGGCGAAACACAATTTTCAGGCTTCTGTAAAGCGGTTGTACTTGATGATATTAAAGTATTACGTTCAAACCTTGCCCGTAACGTAGGTCGTATTGGTGCTAGCCAACGTGAAGTATTACGCATGGTTACTGCAGAAGACGGTTTAACATGTAACGGTGTTAACTTAATCAAGTTCTCTGTTGAGCGTGATGCCAACTCAGTTCACGAATACCTAACGTCACGTAGTTAATTGTGCGTTTACTAAGTTAGCGGGTGGCTGTGCTGTTATGTTTTATCAGCAGAAACACCCGCTACGTAAGTAATGCTTAACACTATTTACGGCTTAGTCATCGTAACTACACTATTCACACTTTAATAAGTTTAGCTATTCTAGCTTGTCCGTTGACTATCATTCGCTGAGTATTAAAACGCAGCTTGAGTAGCAACACATAAGCAAGTGGTACCAAAAATAAACTGGTCATGGTAGAGAACACTAGCCCACCAATAATGGCAATGGCCATTGGCGAGTAAGGCGGTCCGTCGCCACCTATTCTTGTTGCACCCATAGCAAGGGGCACTAAGCCTAGAACAGTTGTTGCTACCGTCATTAAAATGGGGCGAATGCGAGATTGTGCGCCTTGCACAACGGCGTCATAAAGGGTTATCCCCTCATTAACCAGTTGATTAATTCTATCGACTAATACAATCCCATTATTCACCACAATACCCATGAGAATTAGCATGCCAATCATGCCCATTATCGACATGGATGTACCCGTGACCATAAAGGCCCAAAAGACGCCGGTAAATGAAAAGAGTAACGACGTAATCACCGAGGTAGGTAGCACTAGCGATTCAAACAGCGCCGCCATCACCACATAAATCATGCACAAAGCGAGCAGCATATTCATTTGCATCACCCCATTGGCCTCATCTTGGCGTGAAAAGCTGCCATCTAGTGTCCACTGGTAACCCGTGGGGAGTTCGATATGGGCTAGTGCCTGTTGAATACGCTCTTTGGCTTCTTCTATAGTGGCATCATCTTCCAAATTTGCGCCTATATCTAACGCCGTTTGTCGGTAGCTTCGATTTATCTGCGAAAGTTGCTGCTCAACCGAAAAATCCGCCACCATAGCAAGGGTGATTGCCCGGTCTTGATTAAACCCAATATTAATATGCTTAAGAGCATCCAATGATTTTTGAACATCACTGCCGTAGCGAAGCTGAACATTCACTTCACCTGCATCACCATATCGAAATGTGCGTAAATTCGCGCCTCTTAATGCCGTAGCCACAAGCTGGGCTACGTCACTCACTTGAATTCCTAACCGATTCGCCTTTTCTCTATCAATTCGAATCTGAAGTTCGTCACGTTTAGAGCCAGTATCGGCTTTCACGTCGGTGAGTCCATCAATATTAGCGAGTATAGGGATAAGCCGTTCTGATATTTCTAGCAAGGTATCTGAAGATTCGCCCAACAAGGTAATACGCACACCGCCGCCGTTACCACTGTCCCATTGAAATGATGGTCGAGCTCTAACGAAGGCAGGCATGTTTTCTCGAATATCTTCTTTAATCATACCCACACTCACAGGGAGATCGTCGTTTAGGGTTATTCCACTTACTGCATGCCCTGGCGTGAAATAGGTATAAACTTGTTTAATGTGGAAGCGTTTTTGGTTTTCATATAAAAACGCCTCCATTTTATCCACCGTTTTTTCTACTTCATCAAGCGTGTAGTTCTGAGTAACGTGATAATTTAGCCAAATTCGTTCTTGATTATCGTTACCTTCATCATCGGAGGTAACGACCTGCATAGGAATAGCAGTAGAAAGCAAAATACCTAATGCAATCAGTGATGTTTTTCCTTGGTTTACCATTACCCAAGACAGTATTCGACCATATCGCGTGATATAGCCAGGCGTGCTGTCTTCTTTCGCTTCAGGAATCGCTATTTTTGTAGTAAGTAAAGGGATCAAGGTTTTGGCAATAAACAACGAGGCGAAAAGCGAGATACAAATGGCGATGGCGACGTGCTCTAAAAATATCGTTACATCAATTTTCACGCCCACAATGTTAGGTAAAAATACAATAGCGGTAGTGGCGGTTCCTGCAATAACGGCCAAGCTGACATTGTTAACTCCACGCTGGGTGGCGCGGCTAATATGGTTATCTTGTTGTCGTTCTTGAAAGATACTTTCGGTAATAACCACCGCATTATCAACCAACATACCTACTGCTAACATCAAGCCCATCAGAGACAAGATATTTAGGGTGTAGCCCATCAAGTACATCACTCCCAATGTAATGCAGATTGAGAATGGAACTGACAGTACGACAATGAGAGTTGTGGTAAGCTGGCGCAAAAATAAATACAGCACCACGATAGAAAGTAATGCACCTAACAATCCAGCACTGAGCAAATCAGACAGCGATGAGGTGACGCTTTTTGCCACATCGTCCATAACAAACAGGTTAATACCCGTAAACGCAGGGTCAGACTTGGCTTCCTCTATCACTTTCATAACGTCAGAGGAAACTTCGACTAAATTGCTACCAGACTCTCTGAATATATTAAACCCAACCGCAAAGGTTCTATCTAGGTGGCGGCCTTCGCTTTGCTCGGGCAATTCAAAGCTGATTGTGGCAATGTCGGACAAACGCACATTGGGTGAAACCCACATGTTTTCGAAATCGGCCATATCGGTAAATTCCCCAACGGGATTAACCAGTATTTTCTCGCCGTTGTCATACATGTAGCCTGCGGTTAACGAAAAGTTGGCGTTTTGAAGCTTTTGCCCCAAGGCCGTGACATCCACTTGATAGGCCGTCATTAATTTCGGATCTAACCGAATAGTAATTTGCCTTTTGAGAGTGCCGTATAGTTCAACCTTAGACACACCAGCAACGCGCTCAATAGGGCGCTTTAAATTACGCTCTAATAAGTCATACGCGAGGGATAAGTCACGATCGCTCGAAACGCGGAGTTGAAAAATGGGCATATCATTGGTGTTGAATTTGTACACCATGACACGCTCTACATCAGCAGGAAGTAAGTGGCGAATAGCGTCAATTTTTTCCCTGGCTTCTACGCCCTTTGCCTTAAGGTTTTCATCCCAATCAAACTCAACAATGATTTCCGCTTTGTTTTCATACGACCTTGCCCGCAATCGTTTAATACCCGACATGGTGGCGATGGCTTCTTCCACCGGGCGGGTGATCATGGTTTCAATTTCTACCGGCGTAGCATCGGGGTAGGGCACTTCAACCACCATTTCAGGAATGTCTATGCCAGGGAATTTCTCCAGGGGCAACAACTTTCCAGACACTGCGCCAAATAACAACATGGAGATAAACACCATGCCTATAGTCACTGGGCGGTTTAACGCAAAGCGTGCTAGTGCCGCGCCAATGCCATTGATAGTATTTTCAGTGGGCTTATCAGGTTGCGTAGCGCCCTTGTTATGCTCATCGTTAGGCGTTTTCATAGGCGCCTCCCGAAACGTCTGCCCCTTGGTTTTTTTCTACCACAGTCGAGACCTTTTTATCGAAAAGGCTGTAAAGCACGGGCAGCAATATTAGGGTAAGCAAGCTAGAAAATAGCAATCCGAAAATTACGGTAATGGCCATAGGTGTGCGTATTTCAGCGCCTTCACCTAATCCAAACGCCATGGGCATCAAGCCTAAAATGGTCGTCAGGGTTGTCATCACAATGGGGCGTAAACGGGTTTTTCCTGCATCGATGATGGCTGCGTTTTTTTCCATGCCGTTAGCACGTAATTGGTTAATGCGATCAACAAGCACAATGGCGTTGTTAACCACTATACCGCAAAGCATAATCAGCCCGATGAAAACCACTACGTTCAATGGTGTATTGGTAAGCCATAGGCCGTACACAGAACCTGCACCAGCAAGGGGAACCGCAAACAGTATAAGCAGTGGATGAAGTAGTGATTCAAATTGCGACGCCATCACCAAGTACACCATGAAAATAGCCAACGCTAAGGCAAATTGCAGCGACCTGAAGCTATCTTGCATATCCTCACTTTGCCCAGTCACTGTGGCATCCATCGACAAAGGTAACTGTGTATCGTTAAGCACCTTATTGACCAATGAAACGGCCTCATCTAGCTTCCCTTTTGCTAAATTCGCGGAAATTAATGCCACCCGTTGCTGCCCAATGCGCGTAATTTCACTGGGCCCTACACTCATGTAAACATCGGCAACGGCACCAAGGGGAATAGGCTGTGATGAGTCAGGGTTCACGACAATGGCGCGTACATCATTGATGTTGTCGCGCTGACTGTCTTTGGTACGCACGAGTACATCAACCTTTCTATCTTCGAGGCTGTATTGTGTGGCAACGCGGCCACCAATTTTAGCGGCAATTAAAGACGACACCGTGGCAGCATCAAGGCCTAAACGAGACAGCTTGGCATGATGAAACTCAATTTTTAGTTCTGGGTTACCTTCACGAATACTGGTAGAAATATCGGTGAAATTGTCATGTGTACTTAATTCGTGGGCAATTTTATCGCTATACGTTTGAAGTTGGCGTAAATCATAGCCACTCACTTCAACTTGAATAGGCGAGGCAAAGGTAAAGAGTTCTGGCTCAGTAAAGGTAGCTTGAACATTTGGGTAACGGTTAAGTGCGTCGCGTAGAGCGGTCTTTACGTTATCCATATTGCTACTCGCATTTTTGCTTTCGCTCGAGCTTGTATTGGCATTAGGGGCCATTACGATGTTGAGTCTTCCCCAGTGATCGCCACCTTGGCTAGGCGCGGCACTAATTAGACTTCCGGTACCCGACATGGCGTAAGTTCTTGCTACGTTTGAATCTGCCGATGCTATTGCCGATAAGTTCGATAACGTTGCATCAGTTGTGCTTAGGGGGGTACCCGCTGGTAGGGTAATATCTACCGAGAATTCACCTTGCGACATAGTGGGAATAAGCTCCATACCCAGTTTAGGGACAAGGAAGAGCGCACCACCCGCTGAAACTAAGGCTATCATGACCACAAGTGTTCTAGCCTTCAAGCTTGCAATTAAGGCTTGGTGATACACTTTTTCCAGACCATTAAAACCTTTGTTAAATAACCACACTAAGGGCGTAAACAACAATGACAAGCCCTTGGCAAGAATATGCCATGCACCAATCACTAAGGTAATTAGCGCAGCCGGCAAATAAACGAACACAAAGCGAAGTAACATTGCAAAAGGCCATTTTACGACATAGCCAATTTTCCCTAGCAAGGTCGTGGGGCGGGCTTTTGTGGGTGATGAAAAAGTATCTTCGTGTGCAAGCTGCGTTTTTTGCTTTCTTCGCGCCATGGCGGGAATAAGTGTGAGCGCGACAACTAACGAGGCGGCGAGTGCAAAACTGACGGTTAGCGCTTGATCTCTAAATAGCTGACCGGCAATGCCTTCTACAAAAATAAGCGGCACAAATACGGCCATAGTGGTTAGTGTAGAAGCAACAATGGCACCCGATACTTCCTTAGTGCCTGATGCGGCAGGATCGTCAGCCAAAACAGGAGTACTGTGACTAATATCACCATGAGCATTGTTTGCCAACATGGCTTGTTTACGTTTTTTGTGGCGGTCGATGTTTTCTAACACCACAATACTGTTATCGACAAGCAAACCCACAGCCAGTGCAATCCCCCCTAAACTCATCATGTTTAGGCTTATATCGTTGGCATACATCAGGTTGAAGGTGGCAATAACCGAGACAGGAATAGACACAGAGATGATCACTGTAGTCCAAAAATCCTTAAGAAATAGATATAACACTAGCATGGCAAGTAAGCCGCCCATAATAGCCGCTGACTTAACATTATCGATAGCTTGTTTTATGAAAACACTCTGATCGTATATTTGCGTCAGTGTGTAATTCGCAGGAATGTCATTCTCAATTTCACTAAGGCGGGAGGCTATTTGCTTTGCTACATCAACTGCATTTGCATCGCCTTCTTTGTAAATCGCAATTTCAACCCCTTCACTGCCATTGAAGCGAGTTACCACACTGCGATCTTTATAAGCACCCTCTACCGTCGCCACATCTTTTAATTGAATATTTCTACCTTCAAAGCGGCCAATAAACAGGTTCTCTATTTCCGTTAGGTTTTCGAATTGATTCAGTGTGCGCACTAAGAACGCTTGGGCATCGCCTTCAATACGACCACCCGCGGCGTTCACATTTTCGGCTTTAATACGATCAATAATACGGGTAATAGGGATAGATAACTGACTGGCTTTACGTTGGTCGATAAGAATGTGTACTTCGTTTTCAAGGCCACCGCCAACACGCACAGCTGCCACACCCTCAACAGATTCGAGGGCGCGTTTCACTTGTTGCTCGCCGTATAACCGTAGCCTTTTCATTTGGGTGGTAGACAGTTGGCCAGTGAGTACATCTTCTGTGAGCCCTAGTTTGATAACCGGATCTAAACTTGGGTTAAAGCGCAACAGACGAGGCTTTTCAATGTCGAGAGGGAGTTGAAGCACATCAAGCTTTTCGCGCACTTCTAAACTCGCGAAATCCATATCTGTGCCCCATCTAAACGCCATCACCACGTCTGATTGGCCAGCACGTGAAGTAGAAGTTACTTTTCTTACCCCTTTTACTACGCCAATGGCTTCTTCAATAGGTTTAGAAACAAGTTGTTCCACTTCGCCTGGAGCAGCACCCGTGTAATCGGTTCTAATGGTTAGCGTGGGGTAGGAGAGGTCTGGCAGTAAATTTACCGATAACCGACCTAATGAGACCATACCAAACAACAGTACAGCAAAAGTAAACATAGACACGGCAACCGGGCGTTTAACCGCTATATCAACAATACGCATGGTATATCCTTTTTATAGCGGGCTTAGCCGTTAACGACATCAACAGGGGCTTGGTCTTTTAGGTTTTGGTGGCCAGCAGTAACCACTTTTTCATCACCTTGTAAGCCGCTTAATACCTCAATCATTTCATCCTGTTCAAAGCCAGTCACAATGTCGACTTTTGTGGCTATATTGTCTTTAACAACAAAGACGCTATGTTGGTTGTCCATGGTAATAAGGGCACGTCGAGGAAGTAGCGTAGCGCTATTGTGAAGTGCATACTCAAGGGCTACGTCAGTGAACATGCCCGCTTTTAATACGTGTTTTTCATTTGGCACCGCAAGGGTAACTTTAAACGTGCCGGTGGTTGCATCAATAACAGGGCTAATTCGCTCTACTGATGCCATTAACGATTTATTGCCAAGTGCAGCAATAATAAGGGTGGCGGGTTGACCTACCGCCACATTCTGCAATTCATTTTCAGGTAAATACACCACACCTTGTAAATTCTGCTGCTGCACAATATGAAACATGCGCTCTCGCTGGAAAGATTCAGTCAAGTTACCTACTTTGGCGTTTCGAGAAGCGATAAAACCGCTAATAGGGGCAGTAATGGTGGTTTCTTTTAAATCTAGTTCAGCAAGATGAACCGACGCTTTGGCTGATTCGTATTGGGCGGTTAGTTTGTCGTAAGTATCAACGCTGATAAGGTTCTTAGAATACACTTTGTTTACTTTATCTAATTCACGCTCTAAACCGGTTAAATCTGCCTTTGCCTTCGCAAGGTTGAGTTCGTATCTGCGTTTGTCTAATTGCGCTAGAATTTGACCTTTTTCAACGTAGTCGCCTTCTTCTACCACTATCTGTTCAATTATGCCGGAAGCCCTTGCTACCACAAACGCTTCTTCTCTCGCTTCCAAAATAGCAGTGGTTGTATAAGTGGAACTAATTGAGCCATTGGTTACCACAGCGGCTTCTACCGGGATTGCGATCACCGTTTCAGCGATGTCTTCGGTTGGGTTTATAGCGTCGGCGTCGGTACACGCACCTAGTAGCAAAGATAAAGAAAGTATGCCGCCAGTAAGGGACAGTGTGCGAAGAGAGTTAAACGAAGCGTCCATGGTTAAATACCTGATTGTTGTCGTTAATTATTAGAGTAATACCAATTTACAGCAGCAACCATGCCAGTAAATGTAAGAAGATATTTATTCTTTAACAATCAGGTGGTTAGATTGGTTTTTGTGGGGGAATAAAAAAGGGCCATCAATCTCTGATAGCCCTTTACACTAATAGGTGGTGTATTAGCCTAATTGTGTGTGGATTCAACTAAAGTATAGCTGGTGGTGATCTCCACATTGCCGGTTAGCATCAACATAACCGAGCAGTATTTTTCAGTAGAAAGTTGTACTGCACGCGCTAATGCTTTCTCGGTCACGCTGCTCGCTACCACAGTGTAGTGGGCATGAATTTTTGTAAACACGCGAGGGGCGTCATCAGCACGATCGGCTTCTAGTTCACATTCACAGCTTTCAATTTCGTGGCGGCCTTTTTTAAGGATCTCTACCACATCAATACTGGAGCATGCGCCAACAGCTAATAATACTGACTCCATTGGTGATATTGCATTTCCACTACCGTCCATGACGGTCTTATACCCACTGTCGGTAGTACCGGTGAAAGTGAGGTCTTTATCCCATGAAACTTGTGCTTTCATTTCGTATCCTGCTTACGATTGGGTGAGACGAACGGCGTCTGCGCCAATGGTGATTTTCTTTTGTTTGTACAATGCGCCTAACGCTTTTTTATACGCGGCTTTACTCACATTAAAATGCTGGTAAATGGCATCGGGCGGACTTTTGTCCGTTAAGGTTGAAATACCACCGTGGGCGTCCAAATCATCTAAGATAGCTTGCTGCAAGGCATCACGGGTTTCCTTATCATGACGCTGTAACACCACATCAATCTTGCCATCTTCACGAATGGTTTTGACTACGCCATCGGTAGATTGCCCTACTTTAAGCGGTTTGAATGCATCGCTATGGAAAATTAGGCCTAGGGCTTTTTCGTTCAATACCACTTTAAAGCCTAAGTCAGATTTGGCATAAACCAAACAACTCACATTTTCACCTTCGCTAAGATAGGCGCTACCTTCTTTAAGGAAGTAGTGCAAACGAGTTGCACCTAAAATTCGATTTGTTTTTTCATCAAAGAAAGCGTGAACAACATAATACATGCCGGGATCTATAGGCGATTCTTGATAATCGGCGGGTATGAGTAAGTCGTTCTCTAGGCCCCAGTCGAAGAATGCACCGAAATGTGTAGCCGAGACTGCTTTGAGTACCTTGGTTTCACCTACTTGTATGCGCGGTAGCTTCAAGGTAGCAAACAAATCGCCGCGCTGATCGGTAGCCACAAACACATCTAGGGTTTGTTCCACTTCCAGCGACGTGGTTACTTCGTCGTGAGGTAAGGTTACAGTAGGCATATCTTCACTACTGTAGTCGGTTTCATCTACATTATCGGTAAGTGGTGCTAGCGCATAGCCAAACGGATATTCGGCGACCACTTTTAATGTATTAATTTTTCCAATATTTATCATTAACACTGACTTTTAAAAAAGAACAGGTAACATGATATCGGATTGAGGTTAAGAGCTAAACACTTATGAAGTTAAATTGCGATTTAGGTGAAAGTTTCGGTGCATGGCAAATGCCTGTAGATGCCGACATTATGAAATTTATCGATCAAGCGAATATTGCGTGCGGCTTTCATGCCGGTGATCCCGTGGTGATGAAACAAGCGTTGTATCTGGCTAAAAACAGTAATGTGGAAATAGGTGCACACCCATCTTATCCCGATTTACAAGGGTTTGGACGTCGAAGTCTCGCTATGCCGATAAAAGAACTGATAGCCTGTATTCAATATCAAGTCAGTGCATTGATGGGGATGGCAAGTATTGTCGGGGTGCCAGTGAGTTATGTGAAACCCCATGGTGCGCTATACAACGACATGATGCTTGACCCTCAAGTGCGTACTGCGGTCATGCAAGCTGTGGGGAGTATTAACAAAGGCCGGTTGGGGTTGATGGTGCAATCTCACGCACACAATGAAGCGCTGGTGCTTGAAGCACAAGAATATGGATTGGCGTTAATATTTGAAGCGTTTTCAGATCGTCGCTATACCGATGAAGGTTTTTTGCAGCCTCGCTCACAGGAAGGCGCGGTGTTAACCGCCGCAGAAGCGCTAACCCAAGCGAAGCTTTTGATTGAAGATGGGGAAGTCATCACCGTTAGCGGGCAAAGACTGCCATTGCAGGCTGACACACTGTGCGTACATGGCGATACCGCAGGTGCTGTAGACATTGCGCAGCAAATTCGTGCATGCATGAAATAGACGGTGTGCAGGCATAAGGAAAAGTAGAAGCTAAAGCACAAGAAATAACACCAAGTGAAATTACCTTTTACTCATTAAATCATGTGAATGCCTTAACTTCGCCATAATTTCACCCTTTTTACTAAGGATATTACTATGCATCCCTTTGGGGATATTAAGCAGATAGTACCTGCAGGTTTAGATGCCATACTTTTGTACTTCGCGGGCGATACGGTAGATATCGCCAATGCGCGATGTCAGCATTGGTTACACACCATCACAAATTTGATGTTTCCATGGCTGAAAGAATGCGTTCCAGCCTACGATTCTTTGCTGTTGGTGTTTGATGCTCATAAAGTGGATAGCCATTATGTTTATCAGATGCTTCGTTCGCTGGCAGCGCAAGATGCAAGCATGAGTATAAGTAGTACGGGTGGTATTAGCGTGAAAACTCATGAAATACCTGTGTGGTACGGGGCAGAATCGGCAAACGACTTAGCTTTGGTTAGCCAGAAAACGGGGTTAAGTGAGCAGGATGTTATTGATGCTCACATCAGCATGACTTACAAAGTTTACGCTGTGGGCTTTGCGCCAGGCTTTGCTTATATGGGGCATGTACCTGAAACGTTGCACTGCGCAAGATTAGAAACGCCTAGAAAGCAGGTGCCCAAAGGAGCGGTTGCTATTGCCGACGCGCAAACCGCTATTTATCCTTCGTCATCGCCTGGCGGCTGGCACTTGTTGGGTTTATGCCCACTGAACTTGGTGGATACCAGCCATAACGCGCTTTTAAAAGTGGGTGACAATGTAAAGTTCGCGCCTATTACAGAACAGGAATTCAGAGACTTGCATGAAGGTTAGTGTTGAAAAAAATGGTTTGCTGAGCCTAATTATCGACAGCGGTCGGCAAGGTAAACAGCATCAAGGCTTCTGTCAGTCAGGCCCCATGGATGAAGATGCCTATTGGTGGGCAAATTATTTGGCTGGTAACCAAGAAGGTACGCCCTGTATTGAAACTATAGGGTGCGCAGAATTTGTATGTGATACCAATGCGCAGGTGGCTGCCACGGGGCGCAGTGTGGTTTGCCTGGTAAATAATCAGTCAGTTTCTCCATTTGAAACTATCTTTGTGAAAGCGGGTGATCGGGTATCGATTGACAGTGAACACATGGGCAGTAAAGCCTATCTTGCAATACACGGTCGGTGGCAAGTACCTTCACCTTTAGGCAGTGCGTGCACGGTCTTGCGCGAAGGCATAGGCGGCCTTGAAAATAAAGGCGCACCGTTAGGGGTTGGCGATACCATCAATATTGAAACCCCAACAATACAAAGTGCTCACAGGGCTCTTGCACCGAAGCACTGGCCGCGATACGACTTAAGTCAGCCCTTAGCGCTTATCCTAGGCTATCAAGAAGAGAAGTTTAGCGCGTCTGAAAAAGGGCGATTGTTTTTGAGTGAGTACACGGTAACAACAAATATTAATCGTATGGGCTATCGACTGTCTGGTTCACCCATACATAGCAATATGACTAAAATGCGTTCTGAAGCAATACATATCGGAGCGATGCAAATTCCGCCCGACGGACAACCAATTGTGATGATGCGAGACAGACAAACCTTAGGCGGTTATCCGAAGCTTGGCAGTGTAAGTTTGCTTGATGTTAATCGTTTAGCGCAAGCCGTGCCGGGGGAAACTGTTACTTTCATGAGTCAGCATTACGACGATGCTCGCGCCGCATTTTTATTAAATTGGCAAAAACGACTTCGCCTTACAGGAGAATAAGAGTGACCATTGCATTTTTAAACGGTGAGTTTATGCCGTTATCAGAAGCTAAAATTTCCCCCATGGACCGAGGCTTTTTATTCGGTGATGGTATTTACGAAGTTATTCCCACTTACCATGGTAAAGCGGTTGGCATGACCGGCCACTTAAGCAGAATGCGCGATGGATTGGCGGCTATTTCTATAACTAACCCTTACAGTGCACAGCAGTGGCAGCAAAACCTAGACGGGCTTATCGACGCCAATGCCAGCTATCTCCCAAGCGGAAACATTGGCGTGTATTTTCATATTAGTCGTGGAACGGACACCAAGCGTTATCATGCCTACCCGCAAAATATAACGCCTACCGTATTTGGTTTTGCCTTTGAAATTGCACCAGCTCAACCACTAGAGGCAGCCAATGTTAAGCCCTTTAAGGTGGCGCTTGAAGAAGACAAGCGCTGGCAGCGATGCCATATCAAATCAACCTCATTGTTAGGTAATGTGATGCATTTTCAGGCGGGGGTAGATAGTGGTGTGCAAGAAACTATTTTGCACAACAGTGACGGCATTATCACTGAGGCGAGCTCTTGCAACGTGTTCATGGTAAAAGATAATGCCATTTTTACCCCACCATTAGACAACCAGCTGTTGCCCGGAATTACCCGTCAAATAGCGTTAGAAGCATTTAAACGAGTGGGTTTGGCAGTAGAAGAAAAGTGGTTTACTAAGGAAGATTTATTCAATGCAGATGAAGTATGGTTAACCTCGTCAAGCAAAGAAATTGCCCCTGTCATTGAAGTTGATGGTAAAACCATTGGTACTGGTGAAGTAGGGCAGATGTGGGAGAAAGCCATAAAGGCTTATCACAATTATAAGTTTGAGGCTTAGGGCATAGAGTTAAAAACTAAAGGCTTAAAACGAAACGCTTGATGTTTTAAGCCTGAACATAAGTCATTTAACATTGCTGCAAAATGAAGGATAGGGAAGCGCAAGCAGGCAAAATGCCTAGGCGGTTTCCCTTAACTTAATGTGATAGGGGAACACTTTGCTTGTTTCGCTTACACTTTTACCTTCAATAATTGATATCAATGATCGGGTGGCTAATTCAGCCATCTCCCTTCTTGGTGTAGATACCGTGGTAAGGGAAGGGTAAATAGCTTTCGCAAAGCTCAAATCGTTGAAACCACATATATCAATGTCTTTTCCAGGTTTTATTCCCCTGCGATTACATTCCATTACAGCTCCGGCTGCAAGTTCATCACTAACAAAAAATAGGGCATCTAAGTCTGGCCATTTATGAAGCGATTCCACTAGCAATTCAGCGCCCGCTTGAAATGAGGCGTCAGCACGTGACTGAAGGCACATATCATCTTGCAACTGTGCATTATGAAGGGCTTGCTCCCAGCCTCGTTTTCTAAGTACAGCACGCCAATCAAGCAGCAATGAACAAAAAGCAATTTTCTTTCTGCCCTTCACGTTTACTAAATAGTCCGTCATTTCTTTTGCCGCATTGAAATGATCTACACCATAGTTAATATCAAAAGTAGACTCCGACATATCCATAATTTCCGCAACCGGCGCATCGGTGGTTTTTAACATTCTTATCGTTTCGTCGGTATGACGACTAGAAGTGAGAATAAACCCCGAAACCGCTTGCTGAATATAGGATTCAACAATTCGTTCCTCCCCTAACGCTGAATAGGTAGAGTCACCAATCATTAATGCATAGCCAAGTTCATCAGCAACCGCTTTTACGCCTGAAACTACATCATTAAAAACATTGTTTCCAAATGAAGGGAGTAGCAACGCAATTGTTTTATTGTTTTGAATAGATAAACTTTGTGCTGCACGGTTGGGGATGTAATTTAATTCCTTAGCCGCTTTCTTTATTTTCAGCGATAACGCTTTAGAAATACTACTTGAATCTTTAAGTGCGCGAGAAACGGTAGTTTTGTGAATACCTAAATGTGCGGCGATGTCTGAAATGGTTGTGCGTTTTTTAATATTTTTCATAGGGTAGATTCATTTTTTATTATTGTTGCACAGTTTACTTATTTCACCGTGATGTGGCGCTATACTCTTGTTTAAAAAGGGCGTCCAATCTAAGGGGGCTATGTAGCATCTATCACTGAGCTGATAAACGTCTTGCATATTTCCACTACCTCATCGACACTTTGTGAAACATCCACAAAGAAAGCCTCATCTTTATTTGGTACTTCCAGGGTAGAAAACTGACTTTTGAGCATATCATCGCCCACAAAAAAATGCTGTCTTTGTTTAAGCCTTTGGCCAATGGTATCGCTAGAGCCATGTAAGTAGATGAACCTTACATTTGATTGAACGCTTTTAGCTAATGGAATTTTTTTCTCTTCAGCTTGCCTTCCTGTTAGTTCTTTACTAAGCCCTTCACATAATATTGCTCGGTAGGATGCTTTAAGCGCTGAACAAGAAATAATAGCGCTTTGATCATTTGCCAAATGATCTTTGGCTATTTTATTCAAACGCGTTAGCCAGTCCCATCTGTCGGCATCTTCTAACGGAATACCAGCAGACATTTTTTCTACGCTAGCAGCAGGGTGATAACTATCACCTTCCTCAAAAACAAGTCCCAGTTCAGAAGCCACACGCTCGCCGATGGTAGATTTCCCTGTGCCTGAAACCCCAGTAATAAAGAAAACGGTATTTGCAGTCATTCAACTACCTCTTTGATTCAATGCTAAGCAATGAGCCCAAACTACGTTAATTAATTTAAACTAAGCATAATTCGGAAACCGGTTGCGTTCAAGGTTTCTTTATAATATTGTTACGGCGAATACATAATTTGTTAACGTAGTGTTGCATAGAATAACAACGGGTTGCCTGGGTGTTCTCTGTTTACTAGATAATAAAAATTTTCAACGTGTACCTCAGAATTTTACGTGCCGCTAACTGCAGGTTTGAGTGCAGGTTTATAGGGAAGAAACATGTCAGATACCTTTTCACTTCTTTTTTTCGCCATCGTCAGCATTGTACTGCTGGCCTATTTGGTTATTGCTAGAAAAGTACATGCATTTATTGCCATTATTATTGCGGCAGCCTTTGTGGGGATAGGCACGGGAATGGACGCTACAGAAGTTCTCAATTCCATGCAAAGTGGTATGGGAAATACACTTGGTTTTGTTGCTACCATAGTGGGATTAGGGGCAATGTTCGGGCAATTCCTAGAAGAGTCGGGTGGCGTGGATAGACTGGCGCTAACGATCAAGCAGAAGTTCGGTGAAAAGAATAGCCAATGGGCACTGGTTATCACCGGTTTCCTAGTGGCGATACCTGTATTTTTTGAGGTAGGACTCATTATATTAATGCCGCTGATATATTCGATGGCGCAAAAAACCGGTAAGTCATTAATTTATTATGGCATTCCCTTAGCAGCAGGACTTGCGGTCACCCACGCATTTATTCCACCAACGCCAGGGCCTGTAGCCGTAGCCTCTATATTAAATGCCGACATTGGACTAGTGATTTTATTTGGTTTTATCGTTGGTGTGCCATGTGCTTGTATTGCAGGCCCAATTTACGCTTCCTATATCGCTAAGAAAATCCATGTGCCAGTGCCGGAACATATTAGAAATATCGAGGCTAGGCCAGTAGAAGCATTGCCTTCGTTTTCATTAGTGGCCGCTTTGTTATTCTTTCCTCTTGTTGTGATCCTCGTCGGGTCAATTGCGAAATTTGTGTTAGCTGACGGTGTACTAAAACAAGTATTTATTTTTGTTGGACACCCATTTATCGCCCTAACCATTGCGACATTGGCATGTTTTAAGTGGCTGGGAAAAAACCAAGGCTTAAGCGCAGATCAAGTGAGAAATGTGGCATCGAAAGGGTTAGAGCCAGTAGCGTTGGTGATATTAGTTACTGGTGCAGGTGGTATGTTCAAACAAGTATTAATCGATTCGGGGGCAGGTCAAGCCTTTGCCGATGTAGTGGCACTTTCACCTCTTCCACCGCTTATGGCTGGGTTTCTTATTGCCATTTCCGTCAGGATTATTCAAGGCTCAGCTACCGTTGCAATGCTAACGGCTGCAGGTTTGATGGCACCCGTGGTAAATGCATTGTCGTTATCACCATCTTTATTAGCGCTAATGACTATATCTATTGCTGCCGGAGCTACAGCAATGTCGCATGTAAACGATACGGGATTTTGGATAATTAACCGCTATTTCGATATTTCAGTCAAAACCACCTTAATATCCTGGACGTGCATGGCCACTATTATTGGCTTTGTTGGGCTAACGTTAACCCTACTCTTAGCCATGTTCATCTAACACTCATTCATCTGTAGGTACACATACCCAAACGGTGTTTTAACGCGTTGGATCTTATGGTCTATTTTTGTATTTAGTATGGAAACCGGTTTCTAAAATAATTAAGCGTAAAAAATTACATTTATACAAACCATCAGGGCGTTAAAACCAAAGTAAACGGCTGACGATAAAATTTCAAATAGAGGTAAAGACATGCGTGAAAGCAATAGAGCAGTTAAATTAAATAAGCAACTTAGCAAGGTTGCATTAGTAGTCATGTTGTCTAGCCCATTCGTTTCTGTGCAATCGGCACAACAAGAAAATACAGCGGGCTATTCATCAAAAGTCTATCAAGCAGAAGACGCGTTCCCTGGGCTTTTTGAAGCAGTACAAACCGCAAAAATTCTGGGTGACTACAAAACCTTTGTCGACGCCGTTCCGAAGCAAGAGCCACGTGATATTTTACAAAAGTATGGATCGTTGAAAGACACAAAAGGTTTTGATCTGAAGGCATTCGTATTAGACAACTTCTCCTTGCCTCAAGCGACTAAAGAGACAAAAGTCACTCACGAAGCGTCATTGCAGATCCACCTTGAAAACCACTGGAAGAACTTAGTGAGGCAACCGGTTAAAACGTCTGAGTTTTCTAGCTTGATAGAACTGCCTAACCCCTACGTGGTGCCAGGAGGGCGCTTCAGGGAAATGTTCTACTGGGACAGTTACTTTACCATTGTGGGGTTATTGGCATCGGATCACACCACACTCGCTAAAGGGATGATTGATAACTTTGCTTACCAGATTGACCAGTTTGGTTTTGTTCCAAATGGTAATCGAAGCTATTTCTTAAGTCGTTCACAACCACCATTATTCGCAGCCACTTTAATGGCGTATGCACAAAAGGAAGGTCTTGAAAGTATTGTTCAGTACTTACCTCAACTTGAAAAAGAATATCTGTTTTGGATGGACGGAAATACTGATATTCCCACAAGTGCCAAGGAAGGAGAGCACTTAGTTACCTTAGAAAACGGAGACTTTTTAAATCGGTATTATGGTGCTATCGCAAAGCCCCGTGCTGAAGCGTACGGCAAAGAAAGTCGCTGGGCTCAAAATAAAACGTCCTCAGAAAAAGACAGTTTCTTTAGAAACCTAAGGGCGGTGTGCGAGTCGGGTTGGGATTTTAGTAGCCGTTGGTTTAGTGATGGAAAGAATAAAACAACCACGCATGCGATGGACATTATTCCTGTTGATTTGAATAGCTTACTGTACCAGTTGGAATCCACCATCGCTTTGCTGCACAAGCAAGAGAACAACGAAAGCAAAGCCAAGTACTTTACAGACCGGTCAGAAGAACGAAAAGCGCTAATCCACAAGTACCATTTCGATGAAGAAACCGGCACTTATCAAGACTACGATTTCAAACGTAAAGCCCATACTAAACGCCCCTCTATGGCAATGGCTTACCCGCTATACGTGGGTGCAGCTAAGCCGCTTGCAGCAAAGCAAGTTGTTAAGTACCTCCATAACCATTTTCTTAAGGCGGGTGGTTTTGTCACTACATTATCGAATACTGGTGAACAATGGGATTACCCAAATGGGTGGGCACCACTTCAATATATTGGTGTAAAAGGCCTTTTAAATTACGAGGAAGGCGCTTTCGCTAACGAGGTTATGCAACGCTGGTTGGCACTCAATGAAAAGGTGTATGCGCAAGAAGGCAAAATGATGGAGAAGTACAACGTTGTTGATACGTCAATGAAAGCCGGGGGAGGGGAATACCCCACACAAGATGGCTTTGGTTGGACCAATGGCGTCGATTTAGCTTTTTATGAAATTTTAAACACTGATCAGTAGTAAGCACACGGTTTTAACAGGCGGTACGGAACGGGAATTAGCAAGCGTACCTGCCGCCAAGCACACAGCTAAAACTTGGAGAAATACATGAAGAATGGAATATTCAAACTGGGGTTAATTGCATCATCGATTTCCTCGATACTTTCGCCCTCAATTACGTTAGCACAAGATGCAGACAATGCCGTAAATAACGATATTGAGGTCATTTCAGTTTCAGGCATTCGTGGCGCATTAGCCCGCTCTCAAGCCGAAAAAATGAATGCATCTTCTATTGTTGAATCAATATCAGCAGAAGATATAGGCAAGCTACCAGACTCATCAATTGCAGAATCACTGGCTAGACTCCCAGGACTAGCAGGGGAGCGTAGCGGTGGACGTACTTCGGGAATTTCTATTCGAGGTTTTAAGGAAGATTTTACTGGCACGTCATTGAACGGCAGGGAGCTTATTGGAATTGGTGACAACCGAGGGGTTGAATACGATTTATACCCTTCTGAAATCATGACAGGCGCCACCATTTATAAAACCACCGAAGCCGACTTAATGGTACAAGGGATTGGTGGCACGGTTGATTTGCAAACCGTTCGTCCCTTGCAAGCAAGCGACACTATCACAATCAACACAAGTTACGAGCTGGGGGAGCGCGATTCAGATAACCCAGAGTACAGTAATAAAGGTCACCGTGCGGCGCTTAGCTTTAACAAAAAATTTGCCGATGATACCTTTGGTGTTGTAGTAGCACTGGCCACAACCGAGTCGCCAAACAATCATCGTAACTATGGTGTTTGGGGCTATGCGACTAATGATGACGGACAAATTTTGCCAACGGGAATCAGTAGCCACGTTATTAGCACAGAGCTAAAGCGAGATACCATCTCAGCCGTGTTTCAATACCGTCCTACCGATAAACTGGATATTGTGCTTGATGTATTGAATATAGATTATTCAGACTCGGGCATAAGACGGGGCATCATTGACCCGTTCTCGGCTGTTAACGTGGTAGGCACGGGAGCAAATAGTATCGGCACGCAAATTAACGCTAACCCCGTCCTTAGAACTGATCCTAGGCAGAAAACCGGTGAACTGAATACGCTGGGGCTTAATTTAGAATACTTTGTTACCGACAACTGGTCGGTAGAATTGGATGCGGCCACCAGTAAATCGGATAAGCGGGACTTACGCGGCGAATCGTACGCCGGGTTAGGGCGCTCAGGCACCGTGGACCCCTCTCAATTTGGAACTCGACAATTTCAAATGTCACCAGATGGCATCGTGTTCTCTGATTCATCAGGTTTAGACGCATTTTCCGACCCTACCTTGTTACAACTTGCAGGCCCACAAGCGTGGGGAGGCGGAATGGCGAGTTTATCTGATCAGTTTGAAACCGACGCGTTACAAGTGAATGGAAACCCGCTTTCCTACTTAGACGCACAAGACGGTTTCCTAAATTATGCTGATTTTACTGAAGAGCTCACCACTGTAAAATTTGAAGTGGTTGGCAACCTATCAGGTGATATTTTCACCAAAGTCACCGCAGGTGTTAATTACTCAGATCGCTTTAAAGACAAAGTAAATAAGGGCTTTTTCGCTACCTCAGATACATACCCATCTAGCGAATCAATTCCGTCTGACTACGTTTACGGCTTGGCAGACTTAACTTGGATGGGACTCGGAGAGGTGGTGGCTTATGATGGTTTTGCTCCCTATGAAGACGGTACATATACCCAAAATGATGCAGGTTTCTTAGAGCCCGATCGCCTAGGTGATACCTATGAAGTCAACGAAGAAGTGATTACCTTGTATGTGAAAACGAATTTTGAATATGCTTTTAATGACATGTTCTTGGTGGGAAATGTAGGCGTGCAATATGTAGATACCCAACAGTCTTCTACAGGCACCATAGGCGTAGTAGGAAGCAACTTTAAAGTTTGTGATGATAACGATGACGGTGTGGTTGATGAAAGCTGCCAAGTCGATTTGGGCACTGATTATAGTCATGTGCTACCCAGTTTAAATCTGAGCCTCGAATTTGCCGATAGTCAGTTTATTAAGTTAGCGGCGAATAAAACAATAAGCCGGGCAAGAATTGATCAAATGAAAGCGTCGGGATTCGTGAAGTTCACACAAAATATTGATCAGATCTCCATTCCTAATTCTGCCGAAGCCGTAGAAAATTATGGCTCACCATGGTCTAAATTTACCGGTAACCCTCTACTTCGGCCGCTGGAATCAAATAACTTTGATTTGTCATACGAAAACTATTTTAGTGACGAAGGTTATTTTGCTGTTGCCTATTTTTATAAAGACTTAGTTAATTGGACTAGAGACGGTGATCAAACTATTGATTTCACAAACGACGAAACCAATAACGGAGCAAATTACTTCGTTCCAGGTTATCACGACCGTGTTATCGAAAATGATGGTACTTATGGCCCTGCGGGTGTGTTCTATTCCCAAGGTGATGTGGTGACACCGCCTGACTTAGGTACCTATTCATTCTTTGAAGATGGGTTAGAAGGCACGGTAGAAAGTATAGAACTAACGGCTAACGTACCATTGAATGTGGTAGCTGATGTTCTAGACGGCTTTGGTGTAGCGGCATCATACACTTACGTTGATGCTGAGTTAGAAGATGGGTCACGCGTACCAGGGCAATCAGACAAGTCATACTCAATCACTATGTACTATCAATATGAAGGGTTTGAATTTAGAGTGGCCACAACCGATAGAACAGGCTTCTTGACGTACGAGCGGGGAGGGTCGAATAAGATATCAGAAGCAACGCGTAGTGCGGTAACTCTGGTTGATGCACAAATCAGTTATGACTTTGCAGATGCTGGAATTGACTCACTAGAAGGGCTGCGCGTATCAATATCAGGCACGAACTTAACAGATGAAGATGAAGAAACCATTGATGATGCTACGGGTGTCGTGTCGTCACGTCGTCAATTCGGACCTTCTTATTTATTCAACGTAAATTACTCCTTCTAAAACAAAAAGGCCCTTCAATTCACATTGTAGGGCCTTCTTTGTACCGTAGCAGTTCTAAACGGTATCAGCTGCGGTACTAGTCTTTACCTTCGCAATTCTCATCTGTGCATTCGCCATAAAGATACAAACTATGGTGAGTAAGCTTGATATTATGCTTCTTCGCAATCATATCTTGGCGCTGCTCGATAATATCGTCTTCAAATTCAATTACCTTGCCGCATTTTAGGCATACCAAGTGATCGTGATGTTCTTTGTGGCTTATTTCAAAAACTGATTTGCCACCTTCAAAGTGATGGCGATTCAATATACCCGCATCATCGAACTGGTTTAGCACGCGATAAACTGTAGCAAGGCCAATCTCTTCCTCTTGCTCGATCAGAATCTTATACACGTCCTCTGCACTGATGTGTTGATTTTCAGGTTCTTGCAAAATTTGCAAAATCTTGAGGCGTGGCAGGGTTACTTTTAAACCTGCTTTTTTAAGTTCTTTATTCTGATCCATTACAACCTACTGAGAACGAGATGTTTATCAATGGAGCTATTATAGGTAACTCGTCAGGATTTAAAAGAAAAACCGCTGTTTCTTGTTCGGTACGATGAAAATTCGAACGAATGGGCAAATTTTTCTTCTGTGACTTGTTGTGGAACGCTTTGTTTTTCGAGGACTGACCAGTTTGTAAGTGTCAGTTATTGTTAATAATTAATAGCAATTATATATACTTGGGGTGCATATCATTAACATTCTGTTAAACTGAGTGTAATGACGGTAAACGAGGTTAGTACGTTGAACTTCATCGCGTACTTTGAATTATGCCAATGAAATTGACGGTTATAAATAAAATAAAAATAGGTTTTGGCCTCTTTGGATGCTTGTTACTTATCACAAGTATTCTTTCTTATTTCGGTTTAAACGACATTAGGCGTTCAGCAGAAAACGTGGTTGAACGTAAAATGCCGGCTCAAACCAGTATGCTTAAAGTCAAAACCGAGATCCTATCTTTATCTGTGGTTACGGCCAATGGTTTTCACGAAAATACCCCCAGCGCTTTGGCCCAAAATCGCCAAGAGTTTGAAACTCTATCGAACGAGTTTGTTGCTGATCTCAAGAGCCTAACCATTATTCTGCCGAGCAATCCAATTGCGGTAGAGGCAGTAGATGCAAGTTTAGCCTACGTAGAAAATAGTCATGATATGTATAGGGCGTTAGCGCAGCGAATGGTGATAGAAAGCGCGTTAGGCGACAAATTAAGAGAAGTAATGAGCGAAGCAGATGAAGCAAGCGCCTTAATGCTAGATTTGTCTTACTTAGAGTCAGACAGTCCAAGCCTAGATACACTAATTGGTGCAGGGACGAATATCGATAATAAGCTGCTTACCACCACTGATTCTTTTAGCGAACTTGCCGCCAGCGTAGACGCACAAGACACAGCCAATATTATTGATGATATAAAATATCAAATTAGTAATATTACGGTAGATAAGGACTACTTAAACCGCCTTGCACTTGATATTGATGATGGAGGCACGGTAGCTGCCTTTAATGAACAATTTGCTTTACTCATTGAAAACGTTAACAGCACCAACGGGTTGGTGGCGCTGCAACAACAAAAGTTAACTGAAATAGCTGTAGCACAAGCGAAAAAAGACGAAGCATTAACGGCGTTGCAATTAGCGTTAAGCAGCATTAATACATTATTTGATAGTGTGCAGTCTGAATCTATTCAGGGGCAAAATGCTATTTTAGAATCTGTGCAAACCAACTTAGTTAAAAACTTTGTTGTGGCAGTTATTGGCCTGATTGCCGCCATCACGTTAGGTGTGCTGGCGACCCGCAGTATCTCTACGCCTCTTGGAAGAATCAATGAAGGGTTAACCCAACTAAGTAAAGGAGATTTAAGCCATACACTGCCTGAAATAGGAAACGATGAATTCACGGCACTTTCCGTCAAAGTGAATAGTTTGACCAATAGCTTGCGAGAGTTAGTGGGGAATATTTTAGAGCAAGAAAAACGCTTAATTACCATTACTAAAGAAAGTGTCGCCTTAGGTGAAAAAAGCTTACAAGGTGTGGATGAACAACGTAAACAAGTTACGGTAATTTCTACTAATACACAAGATGTGCAAAACACGAGTCGTAGCAATTTAAGTCAAATTAATGATGCTATGGAAGCGCTGCATACAGTGACCGCACAAAGCGAAGAAATTAGTGTGCTAGTTGCCCAAAACCGCAGTCAGGTAGACAGCCAAGCCCGACAGGCTGAAGCATCCGCAGATATTATAAATCGTTTAGATGGACACTCACGCAGCATTGGCAGCATTTTGGACGTTATAAAAACCATTGCAGAGCAAACCAATTTGTTAGCACTTAACGCAGCAATTGAAGCCGCTAGGGCAGGAGAGCAAGGCAGAGGCTTCGCCGTAGTAGCCGATGAAGTGCGCACCTTGGCAAATCGTACACATAACTCGACCGAAGAAATCGAGTCTATGATAGGCAATCTTCAAAAAGATGCTGAGAAAGCGGTAAAAGCAATAAATGCGGGCAGGGAACAAGCCCAAGAAGGGGTGGAAATTACCCAACAAGTCTCTCAGCAGGTTGAAAGTATTCGAGAAATTATTGCTCGTTTAAGTCAAATTAATGAGCATATTGTTACAGATACCCAGCAGCAAGATGTATTACTGGCAGATGTAGCCTCAAGCTTAAATACCATTGTTGCATTGGCTGATTCTAGTGCCGAAAGTACCCGCCAAGCCAACGAGTCGACCATGATGCTAGATGCGCAAACTGACAGCCTTAGAAAAGCGGTAGAGCGTTTTCAGCTTTAATCCTGCTACGTTTTTATAAAAGAGTCGTTGATATAAAGATGAAGCGTGATTTACTCAAACAAAAACGCCGCTGATAAAAGCGGCGTTTTTATTATTCATAAGCATGAAGCTGATGAACTAGGCTAGCTCAGATAAGCACAATTCGTCGTGAATTTGCTTACACCAAGATTTTACACGCGACTCGGTAAGCTCGGGTTGACGGTCTTCATCAATACCTAAGCCCACAAAGTGGTTGTCGTCTGCCATACCTTTGGATGCTTCGAAATCGTAACTCTCGGTAGGCCACTGACCTACTAGAATGGCGCCACGGCCTTCAACGATATCGCGAACCATACCCATAGCGTCAAGGAAGTATTCAGCATAGTCTTCTTGATCACCACAGCCAAAAATAGCCACGAGCTTGTCGGTAAAATCAATGTCTTCTAATTCTGGGAAGAAATCATCCCAGTCACACTGTGCTTCACCATAGTACCAAGTAGGGATCCCGAAAATTAGCAAATCGAACTCTGCTATATCTTCTTTGCTGCTCTTGGCAATGTCTTTTACATCAATTAGCTGTTTACCCAGTTCCTTCTGGATCATTTTCGCAACATGTTCGGTATTACCGGTGTCACTTCCGAAAAACAGGCCAACGCTTGCCATATCAAACCTCTATTATTCGTTACTAGTTACTATACACCTGTGCTTAGCCAGAACCATTCAATGATTCCTTTTGCTAGGAAACCAATGGCCCCTAAGCCTAATACCCCATAAGTCACAACACGCCCAATTAACGGCACATTATTTTTTGATAGGACATCGTGTACCGCGAAGCTCATCAATACAAATAGTATAAATAAACCGCCGTACAGCATGATGGATTCAATTAGCTCAAAGTTTTCTGCAAGCATAGTGTCTTTATTGAAAAAAATCTGGCGCAACTATATCACAGTATGTACGCCTAGCAGAGTCAAAAAGGGTCAAAAAAAAGTAATAATAGTCATTCGCATCTGTGATGGTGCTAACTTGCTGACTTTTCTAAGGTGCGAGCCACAATTGCATTGAAAACACTCGGTTTCTCAGCATGTAGCCAATGTCCTGTACTCTCTATAATATGGGCTTTGGCACGAGGGAAATATTTTGTAATTTCCTTCCTATAAGAATTATTAATGTAATCTGACTCGGCCCCCTTAATGAACAAGGTTATCCCTTCGAAGGTCAAATTACTTTGAGGCCAATCAAGTATTCGTGAATAACTGGCAATTAACCCATCTACATTAAAGCGCCATTGCCACTCGTCGCTATCAGTTTGGTACAAGCTTTTAAGCAAGAACTGCTGTACGCCAGGTTCTTTAACGAATTCAGAGAGGGCGGCTTGGGCTTCTTTTCTATCACTTATAGTGTGTAGAGGAACGTTTTTAATGCCATCAAATACTGCTTGGTGACTATGTGAATATTTAACGGGAGCAATATCTGCCACAATTAAATGGCGAACACGGTCAGGGTTTAATAACGCAAATTGCATTACCACTTTACCGCCTAAAGAATGGCCTAGTAAGGCAGCTTTATCAATCTGGTTATTATCAAGTATTTCTATAATTCCGGCTACCGCAGCTTCCAACGTAAACCCGTTAGTCCAAGGGGATTGTCCGTGATCAGGTAAATCAATACTGATAATATTATAAGTGCTTTCAAAGTGACGCTTAACGCCTGCTAGATTGTCAGCACTACCAAACAAACCATGAACTAATACTAACCATGGTGAGTCTTTTTGGGCTTCGGATAATTTGAAATGCAAAGACATTTTATACCCTATTAAAATAGCAATTAAGACTAATAGTGGGGGGAAATTTAAAAATGACAAGAGGTAGGGTCAGCAGCAAGTTTATTCACCGCTAACCCATCTTTATAGCACTATCACTATGCGTTTACTGAATAGTCTTCCAGCGACTTTCCGTTTTCAAGTGCTGCTTTGTATACGCGAGGCATACGGCCAATGCCTGTCCAAGGATGAGTAACACCTTCGCTATCCGTCAATATATATTTAACGGGGCGCTTTTTACCTACCTTTTTAGGGGTGTCTTCATTTAACGATTGTAAGTCTTCGAATTTTAAACCCGCTTCTTCCATTTGTTTTTTAATTTCTTCAAGCTTGGCACGTTTTTCTTTACCAACTTTTTCTTCTTCAAGCGCTTTTTCTTTTCTTTTATCAATAATGTTTGCAAGTTTTTCTTGCACGGTTTCTAGCTCTTGAATGCTTAATTCCTTTACAGCACCTTGTAAACGTCTTCCATGGGTTAAAATATCTAAAAATTCGTTCATTTAATAACCTTAGCGTTTCGTAGTGTATTTATCCGGCGAATGATAATTAAATTTAGCACAAAAAAAAAGCGGAGAAAGTCCGCTTTTTAATTTTTTAAGATAAATAGCTTAAATTACATGTTTGGGTAATTTGGTCCACCGGCACCTTCAGGTACAACCCAACGAATATTTTGTGAAGGATCTTTAATATCACACGTTTTACAATGCACACAATTTTGTGCATTAATTTGAAAACGCTTAGACCCTTCTTCTTCAATTATTTCATAAACGCCAGCAGGGCAGTAACGTTGTGCAGGCTCTGCATATTTAGGGAAGTTAACTTCTAAAGGAATAGAGGCATCTATTAATTGTAAATGACAAGGTTGCTCTTCTTCATGGTTTGTATTCGATAAAAATACAGAAGAAAGCTTATCAAAACTTAAAACACCATCCGGTTTAGGGTAGCTAATTTCTTTAGCATCAGAGGCTAAATCAAGTTGCGCATAATCTTTATGGTCGTCTTTCATGGTGAAAAACAAATTACCATTAAATAAGTTCTGTTCTAGCGTATTAAATGCACCACCCCAGAAATTACCTAGCTTATGAATAGCAGGCCCGAAATTACGTGAACGGAATAATTCATCATATACCCACGAATTTTTAAATTTTTCGGTATAGCTGCTTAATTCACTTTCAGGGGCTTCTGCGTTTTTAGAAAGGGCATCAATAATAGCTTCAGCGGCCAACATGCCTGATTTCATAGCCGTATGATTGCCTTTAATTTTGGCAAAATTGAGTGTACCTGCTTCACAGCCTACTAATATGCCACCCGGGAACGTCATTTTAGGTAAAGAATTAAAGCCACCTTTTGCAATTGCACGGGCGCCGTAAGATACACGCTTACCGCCTTCCAAATATTGCTTAAAGACAGAGTGGTGTTTTAACTGTTGGAATTCGTCAAACGGGCTCAAATACGGGTTGCTGTAATTCAAATCGACAATAAGGCCTACAAACACCTGATTATCTTCTGCATGGTAGAGATAACTACCACCAGTTTCGTCATTTAGCGGCCAACCAGCACTATGTACGACTAGACCAGGCTGATGTTTAGCAGGGTCGATATCCCAAATTTCTTTGAAGCCTATCGCGTAATGTTGTGGCGACGCGTCTTTATCAAGTGAGAAGTGCTCGATAAGATCTTTACCTAAATGCCCACGGCAACCTTCTGCAAATACGGTGTATTTCGCTCGAAGTTCCATGCCCGGCATATAGCCATCTTTGGGTTGGCCATCTGCGCCAACACCCATGTCACCCGTTAATACACCACCCACACTGCCGTCGTCATTATAAATGACCTCTGAAGCTGCGAAGCCAGGGAAAACTTCCACACCCAGTTGTTCCGCTTGTTCAGCTAACCAACGACAGACGTTGCCCATCGACACAATGTAGTTACCATCGTTATGCATGGTTTTAGGGGTAATCGCGTTTGGTAGGCGTTTTGATGATGATTCACTATTCAATAAATAAATATGATCTTCGGTCACTGGGGTGTTCAAAGGTGCGCCTTTTTCCTTCCAATCTGGAAAAAGTTCGTTCATTGCTCTAGGCTCAAATACCGCACCTGAGAGAATATGTGCACCCACTTCAGAGCCTTTTTCGACAACACAGACCATGAGTTCTTGGTTGTTTTCATTGGCAAGCTGCATAAGCTTGCAGGCGGTTGATAGTCCAGCTGGGCCGGCACCGACGATGACTACGTCAAACTCCATCGATTCTCGTTCCACGGGTGGCTCCTTATGTTCGATTTTTTATAGTGCACTATTGATGAAACAAATAATGCGATGTGTCAAAAACATGTAAATTAATTGTCGTCCTGAAAGGTAATCTAGGTTGACGTTTACGTCAACAGTAAGTACATTGCAGGGAGTTTACGTTAACGTTAACTAGCAGCACAAATACTGTGCAAGTAAACGTGGTGTTAATGATATTTTGGGTCTAGCCTTTTGAAAATGTCTTCGCCGCAACGCAAAGTTAGCGTAAAGCACATTGTTTAAGTTTCAGAATGCGTGGTGAAGTAACGCTGTTTCCTTAACCGCTTATTAGCATGGAATAGCAACATACACCGACGAACTCAACAATTGAGGTAAATATGAAAATACTCGTCCCGGTCAAACGCGCGATCGATTATAACGTTAAAGTAAGAGTGAAGGCCGATAACTCTGGCGTCGATCTTACTAACGCTAAAATGGCCATTAACCCTTTTTGCGAAATTGCTGTTGAAGAAGCAGTAAGACTAAAAGAGAAAGGGATAGCGACAGAAATCGTAGTGGTTTCTATTGGCGATAAAAGCTGCCAAGAACAAATTCGTACTGCGTTAGCACTAGGCGCCGACCGCGGTATTCAAATTGATACAGACCAAAACCTAGATTCTCTTCAAGTGGCTAAGCTGCTTGCTAAAGTTGTTGAAGAAGAACAGCCTCAGTTGGTGGTGTTAGGTAAACAAAGTATTGATTCAGACAATAACCAGACTGGGCAAATGCTTGCTGCATTAACCGGTATGCCTCAAGGCACCTTTGCATCAGAAGTAGCGGTAGACGGAACAAGCGTTAACGTTACCCGTGAAGTTGATGGCGGTTTACAAACCGTTGCCTTAACGTTACCTGCTGTTGTGACTACCGATTTACGTTTGAACGAACCTCGCTATGCTTCGCTGCCAAACATTATGAAAGCGAAACGCAAGCCGCTAGATGTTAAAGCAGCTGCCGACTTCGGTGTGGCACTTGAATCTAACGTAAAAGTACTCAAAGTAACGCCGCCGCCTCAACGTGAAGGTGGAGTGAAAGTTGCGGATGTTGCTGAGTTGGTTGAAAAACTTAAGAATGAAGCAAAGGTGATCTCATGACAGTTCTTGTATATGCCGAGCACGACAATGCTAGCTTGAAGTCAGAAACTGCTAAAATGGTTCATGCTGCAGCGAAAATGGGCGGCGACATTCATGTGCTTGTAGCGGGTGAAGGTTGTCAGGCTGTTGCTGACAGTGCTGCGCAAATTGACGGTGTAAGCAAAGTATTGCTTATCGACAATGCAGTATACAAATACCAGCTTGCTGAAAACGTTGCTGATCTTGTTTTATCACTTGCTGATGATTACAGCCATTTATTAGCGGCCGCTACCACTACAGGTAAGAACTTCATGCCTCGTGTTGCTGCACTTTTAGATGTTGCTCAAATTTCTGACATCATTGGTGTTGAAAGCGAAGATACCTTTATTAGACCTATTTATGCTGGTAACGCTATTGCGACTGTACAATCTTCTGATAGCAAAAAGGTGATCACCGTACGGGCAGCTTCATTTGATGCGGCTACAACAGGTGGAAGTGCTGAAGTAACGACACTAGATGTGGTTAAAGAAAGCGAAAAATCTAGCTTCGTCTCTGAAGAGCTTACTGAGTCTGAGCGTCCTGAACTAACCGCTGCTGAAGTGGTTATCTCTGGTGGTCGTGGAATGCAAAACGGCGAAAACTTCAAGTTGCTTGAAGGTATTGCTGACAAACTTGGTGCTGCTATTGGTGCATCACGTGCCGCAGTTGATGCGGGCTTTGTACCAAATGACATGCAGGTAGGCCAAACCGGTAAAATTGTTGCACCGCAGCTGTATATTGCTGTAGGTATTTCTGGTGCCATTCAGCACCTTGCCGGTATGAAAGACTCTAAAGTCATTGTTGCTATTAACAAAGACGAAGACGCGCCTATTTTTCAGGTAGCGGATTATGGTCTTGTTGGCGATTTATTTGATGTGTTGCCTGAACTAGAAAACACACTGTAAATACAACGCGTTTATAAAAATCAAAAAAGGCTGCTTTTGAAAGCAGCCTTTTTTAATGCTCGCAGTCACCGTTAGAAACCGCAGGCGAGGGCAGTGTTAAACACGAACCACAGAATTATCTTCGCTTCCTATGGTAGAGGGTAGATATGCATCTGCGGCCCAATCGTTTTCCCACAAATCACCATCGAGTAAATAGCGAAATTGGTACTCATGGTCGGTTTCTAGATTGATAGTCAGCGTAAAATCGCCGCTCTTTAGTTTTTTCATCGACAGAGGTTGCTTGTCCCATTCGGTAAAGTCACCCACTAAGCTAGCCTCATCGGCATTTTTTGCTTCTTCAGCTGAAAGGCGGAATGTTACTTTACAAACGGGTTTAGATTTCAGGTATTGCTTTTTTAGGCTCATGACAGGTCATCCCTTTTAGCGTAACAAATTCGTTGTTGCATCGATAAGTGCAACTTTTCCTGCGAGTGTGCAGGTGTTTAAATAATCAACGATTATTACTCATTTAGCAATCTTACATTTAAATTCTGTGCGGATTTTTTTATATTACGGTGAGTAGCGCAATAATGAGTTAAATAATTCACAATTTTTAACAAACGAAGACAAGCGCTTCACGTCGAAACACATTACACTAGAACCAATAAAAAAATAATAAATCACGTATAGCTTTAACCCTTTGTTCGCCAGACAAATTTCACTTATACAGGTAGGTGAGCCTCGCTTCATCGGTTAAACTTTAGTACTACGTTTTATAGGGAAAATAATGAAAAACTCCATCTGGATAAAAAGCGGTATTCCTCTTATCATCATACTGGTCGCGTTTGTAATTGCGGCAATTATGATTTCCTCACGTAAGCCTCCAGAGCAAATTCCCGTTGAAACGCAAGCTTTCCTTGTTGATGCCAAATCAATGAGTTACGAACCTGTCAGCTTCGTGGTCGATTCTCAGGGCAACGTAGTACCTCGTAATAAAACATCGCTTAGTGCACAAGTCAGTGGGCGAGTAGTTAGTTTGTCCGATAAATTCATTGTTGGGGGCATGTTCAAAAAAGGGGATGTGCTAATTACGCTTGAACAAGATGACTACCGCACTGAAGTGAAGCTTGCCGAAGCTGAACTAGCTCAAGCACATGCTGCGCTTGAAGAAGAACTCGCAAGAGGGAAAGTAGCAGAACAAGAATGGCGTTCAGTAAGCAGTGTTGTGCCGCCTGAGCTTGGCTTGCGTAAGCCTCAATTAGCCAAAGAGCAAGCCAATGTTAAAGCCTCAGAAGCAAAACTAGAGCGTGCCAAGCGTAACCTTGAGCGTACCAAAATTAGAGCCCCATACAATGGCATAGTGGTTGAGCGAAACATCGATTTAGGTCAATTTATTTCAGCAGGCGCCACAGTAAGCACCGTTTACTCAACTGACACCGCCGAGGTACGTTTACCCATAACCGATAAAGACTTGATGTTTGTAAATATTGGTAACCAATCTAACCATCAATCTGATGTCACATTAAACGCGACGGTAGGCGGTAAAAATAGAACTTGGACTGGTAAGTTAGTTCGTTCTGAAGGTATTTTGGATTCAGGCAGCCGCGTACTTTATGCTGTGGTTGAAGTTAAAGACCCTTATCAATTTAATGGTGGTGACAATGCGCCACTTCGCTTCGGCCAATTCGTTCAGGCCGAAATTGTGTCTCATCAAAAGCAAAACTTAACCGTGCTGCCGCGCTCGATATTGCGCCTTGATAACACAGTGCTAACCGTTAACGATAACCGCGAGATTGAAATTGTACCGGTAGACGTAGTACGTACCACAGCAGAACAAGCTTTCATTGGTGGCGGCTTAAACAGTGGCGCGCTGGTAGTAACCAGTGCGGTTCCGAATCCCTACAATGGCATGAAAGTAAGACTGCCAGGTGATGAGCTTGCTATGCCACCAGAAGCAGAGAACGATAAAGAGGAAGACACTCAATCAGTAGGCGTTAAAGAAGATGCTACTGAAAGCAGCCCTGCTTCTTCTGGGGGTAACTAATGAGTCAAATTGATACGCAAAAAGGGTTAATTGCTTGGTTTGCGCGCAACAATGTTGCGGCAAACTTGTTGATGTGGCTGCTAATAGTTGGCGGGCTATTTGGTGCTTTTAGTATACAAAAACAAGTTTTCCCTAGTTTTGAAATAGATATCATCAACGTTCGCGTGCCGTATTTAGGTGCTGCGCCTCAAGAAGTAGAAGAGGGCGTGATCCTAAAAATAGAAGAGTCGATTAAAAATCTAGAAGGGATTAAACAAGTTACCTCTACCGCGGTAGAGGGGATGGGTACGGTCAGTATTCAAGTTGAAGAAGATTACGACATTCAATCTTTACTCGATGAAGTGAAGGTGCAAGTTGATGCTATCCCTCTTTTTCCAGCCGATACAGAAAAGCCGGTTATCTATCGTCAAAAAATTCAGCAAGACGTTATTTGGATATCTGTGTTTGGCGATGCTAGCGAACGTGAACTAAAAGAGTTTGCTAAAGATATTCGTGATGATGTCGCCAATCTTCCAGGTATTTCAAGCGTGCAAGTTGTTGGGGCTAGAGACTACGAAATATCGGTTGAATTGTCTGAGGTAGACCTACAAAAATACAACCTGACCTTTGCAGATGCGGTCAGTCGTTTAAGTCAGTCGAGTATTGATTTACCTGGTGGGTCTATTCGCACAGAAAATGGCGACATTCTGCTTAGAACGAAAGGGCAGGCTTACACTGGCTGGGATTTCTCTCAAATAGTGTTAGTCACCAATGCCGACGGTACCCGAGTTACGTTAGGCGATGTTGCTTACATTAATGATGGCTTTATTGAAAACAACCAATATGCATTATTCGATGGAAAACCAGCGGTTAGCCTTCGCGTGCAAGCGGTGGGTGATCAAAATGCATTAGAAATATCCGAACAAGTCAACGGCTACATCGATGAGAAAAAGAAGGATTTTCCAGCCCATATTTCCGCTGACACATGGGGAGATAGTTCGTTTTATCTAGCGGATAGATTGAACATGATGCTTGAAAATATGTTCTTTGGTGGCCTGTTGGTGTTCTTAGTACTGTCGTTGTTCTTGAGAATAAAGCTCGCGTTTTGGGTTATCGTTGGCCTGCCGGTTTGTTTTCTAGGTACGTTGTTAGTTATGCCTATTGATATGCTTGGTGTGTCTATCAATATGCTGAGTTTATTTGCCTTTATTCTTGTGCTTGGAATAGTGGTGGACGATGCCATTATTATGGGGGAGTCGGCCTATTCCGAAATTGATCAAAAAGGGCACAGTACCGAAAATGTGATTGCAGGCGTTAAGAAAGTGGCTATGCCTGCCACCTTTGGTGTACTTACTACCATAGCGGCATTCTCACCTATGTTAATGGTATCTGGGCCCTTTGGCGTCATTTGGAAAACCATAGGGCTTGTGGTGATCATTTGCTTAGTGTTTTCACTTATTGAATCGAAGCTTATTCTCCCTGCACATTTAGTGCATATGAAACTAAAACCTTACGACCCAGCTAAGGCCAACAAACTGCAAAAGTTTAGAGACTTTTTTAGTGAAGGTATTAAGCGCTTTATTCACAATGTTTACGCACCATTTTTAGAAAAGACAATACGCAATCGTTACACCACGGTATCGGTCTTTTTAGCCATGCTAATTCTGACTATTGGCTTATTTGGCGGCGGCATTGTTCGATTTGTTTTCTTCCCCAGTATTCCTAGCGACTTCATGTTTGCGAGTTTCGAACTAGAGCCAGGCTCTTCACTAAAACAGCGAGACGAAGTGCTTACTGCATTACGTGAAGGCATGATGCGTATGGATGAAAAAGTGCGTGACGATACAGGTGAAGGGGTAATTAAACACTCCATGGCATTTGATAACGGTGACTTGGGTGGGGAGGTATTTGCCGAACTGACCAAAGGTGAAACTCGTACCATGGCCGATTATGAAATTCATCAGCTGTGGCGCGATGAAATGTCTGAAATTCCAGGTGTTAAGACATTCAGTATTGGCGCCCCTGGTGGTCCAGGTGGTGGTGCCGATCTTAGCTTTGAGTTTAGCTCTGGTGATATTGCGTCGTTAAGAGCCGTAAGTGATGAATTAAAAAGTATTTTGTCGGGTTACGATGGTGTAACCGATATTAATGATACGTTCTCAGGTGGTAGTGAGGAAATTCAATTAGCATTGAAACCTCAAGCCGACGCATTGGGTATTTCGCTACAACAACTTGGACAGCAAGTGCGTTTTGGCTTTTACGGTGCGGAAGTTCAGCGTATTCAACGTGACGATGAAGAAATTAAAGTCATGGTGCGTTACCCAAGAGCAGAACGCAGTTCAATTGAGCATTTGGAAAATATGCGTATTCGTGCGCTGAACGGCCAAGAAATACCTTTCCAGCAAGTGGCTAGCTTTACCGTAGGTGAGGGGTTTGATTCTATCATTCGTGTAGATGGCAGCCGTTCAGTTACTGTAACCGCCGTGGTAGACAAGGCGTTGATGGATCCGTCTGAAATTACAGGTGAGGTTATCGAATCTGTTATGCCTGATTTGTTAGCACGCTACCCTAAAGTGGATTTCCAATTACAAGGAAATGCAAAAGAACAAGCTGATGCAATGATGAGTTTGGCGCAGGGTTTATTATTTGCCTTATTTGCGATTTACGCGCTATTGGCTATACCCCTTAAATCTTACAGCCAACCGTTTATCATTATGTCAGTCATACCTTTTGGTGTGGTAGGCGCTATTATTGGGCATTTAGTATTAGGCATGGCGGTAAGTGTACTGTCGATTTGTGGCATTATTGCGTTATCAGGGGTTGTCGTTAACGACAGCTTGATTATGGTGGACTTTGTTAACCGAGCTCGCCAAGAAGGTCATTCACTGATGCGCGCAGCCATTAGTGCTGGTACGCAGCGTTTCCGCGCGATTATATTAACCTCATTGACAACCTTTATGGGGCTAATGCCAATCGTGTTTGAGCGAAGCCTACAGGCACAAATTGTTATTCCTATGGCAATTTCATTGGCCTTCGGTATTTTGTTTGCCACGATTATTACCTTACTACTAGTACCTGCCTTGTACCTCATATTAAATGACATTAAAAATGTATTTAAAGGTAGAAAGCATACTGAGTCAGTTAGTACAGTGTCTGTTGAGCAGCAGTAATACGCGCTAATAACCAGAAAAATTGTTGTGTAGTTTATTAAATGGATTATAAAAACACCGCATTGGTTCGCCATTGCGGTGTTTTTGTTTGCATTTTGTACAATCGGTTGTATACTGTATAGATAAACAGTATTCAGGTGAACGCGATGACAACAGGTGTAAAAGCAGTTGATCAACTTATTGAAAAGTTCGGGATCTTATCTTCGCCAGGGCAAAATCAGTTCCAGCGCTTAACGCATTTATTTGGTGGTGACAAACGGGCTGACTCGTTGCCTTTTTGTATGTATCAAAAAGTCATGGGCGCGCCTGTATCTCGTCGATTTACTGTCCACCACTTTTATTTGCCCTACAAAAACTGCAAGTTAGCCACTTTCATGTTTAATGAAAAAGGGGAGTTAATTGAACAAGTTTATTTTACTAAAATGTCTCGGATGGTGAATGTTTGCCGCAAGTTGCAGCGTATGCTCTTGCAAGAAAGAGTATTGCAAGGAAGGCAACAACAAGGAAGGCTACAGCAGGAAAGTGAGTGGGTGCATACCGAGCAATTTGCGGCCTAATCACTTATGCAGATGAAGTGTAAGCCATAAACATGAAAGCCTAGAGTAAGTGGCAAGTACGTAAAGATGATCACCTAAAGAAGATTACCTAAAAGACAGTCACCAAAAAACAAATGCCTACGAGCACATGGCCAAGCAGGCAAGGATAAATTGCCAAGGTTAGAAGGCCCAAGGTAAAAGTAGAGAACAAAAAAGCGAAGGGGCGGTAGAACGACACCTTCGCTTTTTTAAATTTATCAATCTTAAAAACGGAATGTGATAAGGCTTAAAGTAAAAGTGCAGAATAGGGCTGCACTTTTAAGCTATATCAACATTGCGCTTAGTAGAAAGAGTATTTCACTTCAACACCAAGAATACGTGGTTCGTTCACAATACCGGTAAGGTTTGCGAAGTCGATTGCACCTTTAACGTTATCTTCATCGGTAATGTTACGACCAAACAAGGCTACTGTGTAGTTATGTTCGAAGTTTTCGTAACCAATACGTAAACCGCCTTCAAAGTTGTCATCAGTCGTAAATTCAACCGCTTCGTAAAGGAAGAGGTTAGTTTCGCCTTGGAAAGCCCAATCAGTGAAGATAAAGAATTCGCCGTCGTCACCCATTGGTACTGTGTAACGTGCGGTAAAGTTAAAGATTGATTCTGGCGCTTGAGGGAATGGGTTACCATCAATTGATGCTGAGAAGCCATCGGCGCGAGGATCTAATACTGTGCAGTAACCTGTGAAGTCTGCATCAGCACTTGTACCACAAGGTGCAACAGTTAATGTATCGTCTTTAATTTCTGTGTGGTTATAACTATAACCAGCAGTGAAAGTAAGTTCGTCTGTCGCTAGCCATTGGGCATCAACTTCAAACCCGTAGGCTTCCCCTTTGTCGGCATTTACCAGTGCCGTAAAGTTGTTACCACCACCAATGGCGGAGAACTGCATGTCGTCTACTGTATAGTAGAAAGCAGCAGCATTTAAGCGCAAAGTATCATCTAGCAAGTCAGACTTAACGCCTACTTCAAATGAGTTAATGGTTTCTGCTTCAGCTACAGAAGGAGATCCTTCAAAGGCTACATCGCGGCCTTGAATGGTTTGCGCGCGAAAGCCGTTAGCATATCGAGCAAATACTGACATATCGTCAGTAACACGATAGTTGGCGCTAAGCTCATAGCTCATTTGACCGTCGTCTACGTGAATATCATCATATTCTTGTACGCTAGCAAAACCGATAAGTACCGCGAAGCCATCAACGTTTTGTTCACCAACAATAAGCGATTTGTCATCGTGAGTGTAGCGAAGGCCACCAGTAATATTTAGCTTCTCGTTAACTTGGTAAGAAGTCTGTCCAAACAATGCCCAGGTTTTGTTGTCATGGAATACGGTTGTTGCACCGAAGAAACCATCAACACTGGTTACATTGAAAGACGCGTCATAATAGAACGCACCTACCTGCCAGTTCATAGCATCTGTTGTGTTGCTTGAAAGGCGGAATTCTTGAGTGTATTGCTCTAGGTCGTTTAACTTATCTTGGGTAACGAAGTTTTGGCTCGCAATGCTATCACCGTCTACGTCACCTAAGCTGTAACCGTCAGCCGTTTCTATTGCAGAAATAGACGTGAAGGTTACGTCATCCATGTCGTATTCAAGTTTTAATGAAGTACCAAAACCGTCATATTCTTGAGGGTTGTTATCAGCACCTGTGCCTAATAGGTCACTGTCATAGCTTACGGTGTCACGATCATAACTGGCATTTAGGCCATTTTCGCCTTTATTGAAAACGTTGCCACGGAAGATAGAGGCTGTGCCTTCTAATTCACGGCCGTGTACATTTAACAATGCAGAGAAGTCGTCAGACGGTTCCCAAAGAAGCTGTAAGCGGTATGCTTTCTCGTCAAAGCCACCAAGCGCATCTTTTTGGCCTGTTGCAGCATTGTCGATGTAATCGTCACGCTCTTGTGAAAGTACAGACAAACGGGCAGATAGCTCGTCAGTTAAACCGCCGCCTACAGCGCCTTCAAAGTTCATAGTGCCATAAGAGCCAAAACCGGCTTTAGCGTAACCTTCTAAATCTTGTGTAGGTTTTACTGTATCGAACTTAATGATACCTGCTGTAGTGTTACGGCCAAACAAGGTGCCTTGTGGGCCACGTAAAACTTCAACTTGTTGCACATCAAAAAGTGGGAAGCTTTTTAGTACCACATTTTCCATTACCACTTCGTCCATGATAATAGAAACAGGCTGTGAGGCAGCTAAATCAAAGTCAGTGTTACCTAGGCCACGAATATAGAAACGTGGAGCTACGCGACCGTTTGACGATTCAGCGTAAAGCCCAGGCACACGAACGGCCAATGCAAGAATGTCTTCACCACCTGAAAATAAGCTTTCGAATTTCTCGCCACTTAGGGTCGCTACAGAAATAGGCACTTCCTGTATTGACTGGGTACGTTTTTGCGCTGTTACGGTAATTTGTTCAAGGGCAGTTTCTTTTTTTTGTATTGTTTCTGCTTCTTGAGCAACGATTGAAGTACTGAACGCTGCACTAACTGCAAGCGCCAAAGAGGCTAGTTTATGTGTTCTCATGTGTCCACCAAGAGTTTTGAATTATACTTTTGTAGTGTTTTTCGGTACAGAAAAAGCGGTCTGTACGCGGCGTAGCATTTTACACAAACTAGGTAATAAAAACTTATCATTGTTGTAAATATTTATTTTCTTATGAACTTGGCGCGGTATTGTGAAGGCGATAAACCGGTATTCTTTTTGAAAAGCCGAGTGAAAGAACTAAGGTCTTCGTAGCCCACACTATTTACAATTGATTCAAGCGGAGACAAAGACGTTTCTAAAATTTTTCGCGCTTGTTCTAATCGTAAACCTTGAAGATATTGAATAGGCGTTATTGCGCAGGCTTGCTTGAAACGCCTTATTAATGTGCGTTCAGTCATATTGTGTTCGTGGGCAACATGTTTCAGGGTGAGACGTTTCGTAAAGTGATTTTCTAAGTAATTTTGTACTGCTAACACATCTTTATCTTGGTGAAATTTATGCTGGCGACTGCTTGCATACACGGTTTGATTCGGCCTGGAAAAATCGAGTACGTGTGACTTGGCAGTATCGCTTGCCACTTGATGACCGCAATAACGTTCTATAAGCAAAATAGCCAAATCTATCCACGCCATGCCGCCACCTGCACAAAAAATAGCATCTTGTTCAGTTACCATCTTTTCAGACTGCAAATTAACATTAGGGTATCTAGAGCGAAACTTATCGGCATAGCCCCAATGGGTAGTGGCAACTTTGTTATCAAGTAATCCTGATTCTGCTAACAAGAAAGTCCCTGTGCAATTACCCGCAATATCCGCCCCTTGTTTTTGCAGCCGTTTAATATGTACAAGTTGATTCGCGTTTTCTTGTAAAACGGTATCAATATCGCCGCCAATCGTGGGGATCAGCAAGATATGGGTTTCAATGACATCTTCAATAGCAATGTTAGGGGTTAGCAGTAACTGGTTAGTACAGTGAAAAGGTTTACCGTGAAAACTCGCCAGCTGAACTTTGAATTTAGGCGTGGTGGTTTGGTTATGAATGCGCTGCCAACTGATGCCTGCAAACGCGAAAACATCGAGTGCGCCGGTAATGGCAGAAGCCAGTGCTTGATCAAACCCTAATACGGTCACGACGAAAGGTGGTTTATTCATAAAAATAATACGGTTTATTAAATACGATAACTAACAGTGATTGTTGGCGTAAATGGCCATGATTGTGTCATAAATGACAATAATGGCATGATAACGAATATGACACAATGCATTAACAATTTGCTCATGGACTTTATTATGGCTGACCAACTTATTCCCCGCCGGGAAATGCAATTCCAACTTTACGAAGTTTTAAACACACAATCACTGTGTGAAAAGGCCCGTTTTGAGGAACATAATGTAGAAACGTTTAATGCCGTTATTGATATGGCAGAAAAAATGGCTGAAGAGCTGTTTCTACCTCACAACGCTATCGCCGATAAAAATGAGCCTACTTTTGATGGCAAAAAAGTCACCATGATAGATGAGGTTAAAAAAGCCTTTGATACCTATCGTGAGTCGGGCTTTATTGCAGGTCACTTCGATTATGACGATGGCGGAATGCAATTACCCGTTACCATCATGAATGCGTGTGCAGGTTACTTCTTAGCGGCAAACCCTTCCACCACAGCGTATCCTTTTCTTACTGCTGCTGCTGCAAATGTGGTTAAGCATTTTGCTAACGAAGAAACCAAGCAAGCCTTTTTACCTAAAATGCTAACAGGTGACTTTACCGGCACTATGGCATTAACTGAGCCTCATGCCGGATCTGGGTTAGCAGATATTCGTACATCGGCGACCCTTCATGAAGATGGTACATATCGGGTGAAGGGCAGTAAGCTTTATATCTCTGCTGGCGAACACGAATTATCAGACAACATTGTTCACTTGGTATTAGCGAAAATTCCTGGCGGCCCTGCGGGTGTAAAAGGTATTTCGTTATTTGTTGTTCCTAAATACCGTTTAGATGAAAACGGAAAACCTGGCCCTCGTAACGACGTAACCCTAGCTGGGCTTATACATAAGATGGGTTATCGCGGGACGACCTCTACCGCACTTACCTTTGGTGAGAACGGTGACTGTCATGGTTATCTCGTGGGTGAGCCGCACCAAGGCTTGCGTTATATGTTCATGATGATGAACGAGGCGCGTATTGGTGTGGGTTACGGTGCAGCCATGATTGGTTATCGCGGCTATCGCTATTCACTTGAGTATGCCAAAGATCGCACCCAAGGGCGTGCCGCACCAAAGCTAGCACCAGAAGATGAAGCAACACCAATTATTAACCATGGTGATGTGCGTCGCATGTTGTTAGCGCAAAAATCTTATTGTGAAGGTGGCATGGCACTGTGTTTATATGGCAGCACCTTAATTGATGCGTTAGAGACGGAAGAAGACACCGCAAAACGCACCGAAATTTCCCAGTTACTTGAGCTACTCACCCCTGTATTTAAAGCGTGGCCTTCAGAATTTGGCCCCAAAGCTAACGACTTAGCCATTCAAATTCTTGGTGGCGCAGGTTATACCCGTGAATACCCTGTAGAACAGTGTTGGCGGGATAACCGTTTGAACCCTATTCACGAAGGAACAAACGGTATTCAAGCCTTGGATTTACTAGGCCGTAAATTATGGCAAAGCGAAGGCAAAGGGCTTCAAGTATTAATGGCCCGTGTATCTGGCGACATGAAAGCGGCTACAACACCACGAGCCCAAGCACTAGCGGCGAAACTTAAACCTTACCTTGACCAACTAGGCGGGCTTATTCAACAAGCGGCGGGTGATCTACGTTCAGATAAACAAGCTGTACTGCTTACCAACGCAAGTTGCTTTTTGAATATCTTCTCTGCCTGTGTAGTCAGTTGGATTTGGTTACGCCAAGCGAATGTGGCAGAGCAAGCACTGGTTGAAGGGGCGGGTGGTCAAGACGGCGATTTCTACGAAGGTAAAATGGCAGCCGCTGAATACTTCCTAAATTGGGAATTACCGCTAGTGAAACGTGATATAGAAGTCATTACGTCTCAAGAACCAACCTGTGAAAATGTGAAAGCCAGTTATTTTTAATAACGGCTTAAAGGGCATAACAATGACATACCAACAACGGCAAATTGCGTTAATAATTAAGGCGGAGCAATAACAATGGTGGCATCAAACGTAGAAGGGAAACATATCCTTATCACCGGTGGCGGTTCAGGTATTGGCGCGGCCTCGGCCAAAACCTTATGTGAGCGTGGAGCATTGGTCGGTGTTGCTGATTTAAATATGGATGCTGCTGAAGCCTTAGTACATGAGCTCAAAGAAGAGGGCGGTAATGCCTATGCGGTAAAAGTAGATGTTACCGAGCCTACAGAAGTGAATGCCATGTTTGAAGCGGCGTTTTCAGAGCAAGCTAAGCTAGACGTAATTATCAATAATGCGGGTATAGACCATTTCCCAGCGCCCCTTACTGAAGTAGACGATGCTATGTTCATGAAGAACATTCAGGTGAATCTAGCGGGCGTGTGGTATTGCATGAAGAATGCGCTTAAACATATGGCCGTAAATGGTGGCGGTCATATTATTAATATTGCGTCGGTAGCGGGCTTACGCTCCGCGCCTATGATCAGTGCATACAGTGCATCTAAACACGGTGTTATTGGCCTAACTAAATCGGCGGCGGTGGAATATGCCCGTGCGAATATTCGTATTAATGCGGTGTGCCCCAGCTTTGTTGACACACCGATGGTGCAGGGCGTGTTGTCTAAATTAGACGAACGTGGGCAAAAAGCCATGGTGGGGGCAAACCCCATGAAGCGTTTAGGCAAACCTGAAGAAATAGCGAATGCGATAGCATGGTTGTGTAGTGATGAGTCTTCATTCATGACAGGGCAATCGGTTGTACTTGATGGCGGCATGTTGGCCTAATCACCCAATTTCTTGCGTTTGATAAAAGTTCTTGCGTTTAATAAAAAGCGCGACAGATTTAAAAAGGGAAAACTATTATGAAAAATTTATTCGATTTAACCGGCAAAGTTGCTCTAGTAACAGGTGCTAGCCGAGGTATTGGTGAATCAATCGCCCGTCTGTTGGCGCAATATGGCGCACACGTTATTGTGTCTAGCCGTAAAATTGATGGCTGTGAAGCAGTAGCCTCTTCAATTCGTGATGCAGGTGGTAAAGCGACAGCGCTTGCCTGTCATGTTGGCGATATGGAGCAAATTACCGCTGCATTTGCGGCGATTAAGAGCGACTTCGGTAAGTTAGATATACTAGTGAACAATGCCGCAGCTAACCCGTACTTTGGTCATATCCTAGATACAGATTTAGGCGCTTACGACAAAACAGTAGACGTGAACATTCGTGGCTACTTCTTTATGTCTATTGAAGCGGGCAAAATGATGAAAGAGCAGGGCGGTGGCGTCATTCTTAACACGGCTTCAGTGAATGGTGTAACACCGGGCGATATGCAGGGTATTTACTCTATTACGAAAGCGGCGGTTATTAGTATGACGAAATCATTCGCGAAAGAATGTGGAAGCTTAAATATCCGTGTTAACGCCTTACTACCTGGTTTAACCGATACCAAATTTGCCTCTGCACTAACTTCAAATGATCAAATTTTGAAGCACGCGTTAAAAGTGATCCCACTAGGCCGTGTTGCCGACCCGGATGAAATGGCGGGTACGGTATTGTACTTAGTGTCTGACGCATCTAGCTACACCACAGGCACGACAGTGGTAGTTGATGGTGGTATGCTAGCGTAAAAACGCTAACGAGATTTTACCATGCATATATGGGTTGACGCAGATGCGTGTCCCAGTGTAATTAAAGACATACTTTTCAAGGCAGCCCGACGTACCGGCCTGCCTTTGTCTTTAGTTGCTAATCATTCTATGTCTGTTCCACCAGATAAACACATTACGTTAACTATCGTGCCTTCTGGCTTTGATGCCGCAGATGATTATATTGTTGAAAAGATAGAAGCCGGTGATTTGGTGATAACCGGCGATATTCCTTTGGCTGCCGATATTCTGGCCAAGAACGCCAAAGCCATGAATACCCGGGGCGATGAGTATGACAAATCATCCATTCGCGCTGCGCTCACTATGCGAGATTTTATGGATACCATGCGTTCAAGCGGTGAACACACGGGTGGCCCTAAAGCGTTTTCTCAGCGAGATAAACAGAATTTCGCTAATGCGTTAGATAGGATGATTACCGCAGGCACGCGTTAGTGTGCACTATTTAAAAAGAGATAGTACTAGCGGGATTGCCCACAAGAGATAGCCAAGCGACTGATACAAACAAAAAGGGCTGCGTTTTCACGCAGCCCTTTTTTATGTGTAACTAAAAACCGAGTATTTATCGTACTGAGATTTACAGTACCACGTGCTTAAAGTACCGAGACTAAGGCTTTCGCTAATGTTTCAACGTTCTCTGTGTTGATACCCGCAATGTTCACGCGGCTTGAGTCAACGAAGTAAACACTGTGCTTTTCGCGCACTTCACGCACTTGCTCCGGTGTAATACACAAGAACGAGAACATGCCTTTTTGATCGTTAACAAAGCTGAAGTCTTTTGGCGAACCATTGTCGTGAAGATTCTTAACTAGCATGGCACGTAGAGACTTCATGCGGTTACGCATTTCGTCTACTTCATTTACCCATTCTTGATTAAGCGCTTCATCAGACAGAATAATATCAACCAACGCACCGCCGTAGCTAGGTGGCATAGAGTAAATACCGCGAGCAATAGATTGAATTTGACCTTGTGCAATTTTACGCGTGGCCGTGTCAGCAGTAATGATAGCTGCAAGACCAACACGCTCACGGTATAAACCGAAGTTTTTAGAGCAAGACGCCGCAACAATCACTTCTGGTAGGTTTTCAACCAATAGACGAAGGCCATACGCATCTTCATCTAAGCCTTCACCGAAACCTAAATAAGCAACGTCAATAAAGGGGAGGAACTCACGCTCTTTAGCAACGGCCAATACTTCGTCCCACTGTGCATTAGTCAAATCTGCACCCGTTGGGTTGTGGCAGCAACCGTGAAGTAACACGATATCGCCTTTCTCAACACCACGAAGGGTATCCATCATGGCATCGAAGCGAATGCTAGCAGACGCTTTATCGAAGTACGGATAGGTTTCAATTTTAAGACCAGCCGATCCAATTAATGGAATGTGGTTAGCCCAGGTTGGGTCGCTTACCCATACTTTAGCGTTCTCGTTACAACGAACCAGTAATTCTGAAAGAATGCGAAGTGCACCACAACCACCCGGGGCTTGAACCGCGGCAACACGGTCAGCAAGCAATACAGGACTGCTCTTGCCTAATAGCAAAGTAAGCATGTTGTCGATATAACCTTGATTACCTTGTGGCGTAATATAGGTTTTGCTGGTTTCACGTTCTAACAACAGTTGTTGCGCTTTCGCTACGCTAGTAAGAATAGGGGTATTACCTTGCTCATCTTTATAAACACCGACACCTAAGTCGATTTTATGAGAATTAAGATCTTCACGATAAGCAGCTGACAAACCAAGAATTGGATCTGGGGCGAGTTGGGGTAATACTTCAAACACGATATGTCCTCGTTGCAATGCAAAAAATAGCAGGCACGCATTATGCCACCGATGGTAGAAAAAACGACCCTTTATAGTAGAAAATATGTCATTAAATCGGTATTTGTAGTGTAAAACGAAATACACATCACAAAAATCCGTCTCTGTTAATACACCTCATACTTGCTTTGATTTCCACCTTTATGCGTTACCGCCCGCTTAGGCAATGCTTAGTCGATAGTGAAATGTTGGTTACCCTCTACACCACCTTGTGTATTAAAAGTGCGTTCATACCAATGTATTCGCTGGTGGTTATCAACAAGAAGCAGGGTAGAAGTGCGTGTGCCATACTCTGGTGATTGGATAAAAATGGACGACAAACGTTTTTCCCATTCATACCCAATGCCTGTATTGGGGAGAGCGTTATCAGACGCTTTCGCTTCGTCTTTCAAAATAGCAAAAAGTGCCTCAGTGTCGAGCTTACTATTCTGTCTCACGTAGTCGGTTAACGACGCTATTCCTTTGGTGACTTTCGGCCAAGGTGTTGTTAAGTTCGCATTGGATAAACCATAGACACCTTGGGTTAACGTAGCGTGGGTGTCTTCGAAGTTGTTATAAACCGCCAGTGATTTCACATCGCCATAAACCAGATTATAGCCGTTATACTGGTGCCGGTTTGCGCGTAAAGCTTCAAGGTAAGTGGGCTGTTTAAGTACTTCATCTATAAGCCAGTCTGCGACTAAAGCGCCGCGAGAAATTGCATCGACTTTAATCGTTTCCGGAGCTCTTATATTGGTTAAAGCCGCTAGTTTTCCGTTACGCGTAACGCCCATCCAGGTGCCATTTGCTTGTAAGTCTCGGCCTGCAAGTACATGATGGTGATTTTCCCAGAAGCCAGATGCCGCGGTAGGTCTAGCGTGAAATTCATCTCTATTTGCCGCGATTACTAAGGGGAATTCCTGACTTTGGTCTACTGCAATAAACAATATGCACATATACAACTTAACTCGCTGACTGTGGTGAATAATGAACACTATTACAGTATTCAATATCACGTAAAGGTGGTGGATTGCTGCTAACTTTTTTATGCTTACCCGCTAAAACGTAGTAAGAGAATAACAAGAATGAAACAAACGATTCATCATCAGTTAGTGGGCAATAAGTTACCACGCAAATGGCCACATTGGCTAAGTGCCTGCGGCAGTTTTATATTAACTAAACGGGGGTGGCGCGTGGAAGGTGAGCTCATCAACGATAAAAAAGTGATATTGGCCGTAGCGCCACATACCTCGAACTGGGATTTTTTTATTGGCATACTGGTGGTGTTTGCATTGCGCATTAAGGTTAACTTTTTTGGTAAACACACCATTTTTACGCCCCCTTTAGGCTATATCGTTAGGAAACTTGGCGGCATACCCATTGAACGAAGTAAAGCTCATGGGGTGGTAAATAATATTGTACGGCAAATACAAGGCAGTGAAGAAGTGGTGTTAGCTTTGGCACCAGAAGGGACACGCAAGGGCGTATTTCCATGGAAAACCGGTTTTATGTACATAGCCAAAGAGGCCAATATTCCCATTCAGCTGCTAGGACTTGATTACGCCACAAAAACCGTTGTTCTTGGCCCAATAATTAACCAAATCGACAATATTGAAGAACAAATGCAAACTATTTATGCGTTTTATGCTAACGTTTGCGCCCATTATCCAAAAAACTGTATAACCAGCTAACGTAACGGAGCGTTCACCCGTGTCAAAACAGGGATTTACAACCCGGCAGGTTCACGCAGATCGTGTGCTCAATACTCCAGAGCATGGCGGCGTGCACACCAGCACTTCTAATTCTGTACTTTTCGAATTTTCTGATGCCCAAGGTATCATTGATGCTTTTCAGGGCAAGCGTGCAGCCCACGTATACTCTCGCTCATCCTCTCCGTCGGTTGCCGCATTACAAAATATGCTTAACGATCTTGAGGGCGGTTTAGGGGCGCTGTGCTTCTCAACGGGTATGTCTGCCATTAGTAGTACGTTGTTTTCTCTTTTAAAAGCTGGCGATCATCTTATTGTTAGCCAATACTTGTTTGGAAACACACGAAGCTTTTTCGATACTCTGGCCGACTATGGTGTACAAATTACCTTCGCTGATGTTACCGATATCCAGAACGTCAAAGAAGCGTATTTACCCAATACGAAAGGGGTTTATACAGAAACGGTAGCTAACCCGGTGACCCAGGTTGCTGACTTACGTGCTATCGGTCAATATTGCGAAGAGCGTAATATTTTGTTTATGGTAGATAACACCATGACACCGCCTCCGCTTTTCTATGCTAAAGATCTGAAGGCGTCGTTAATATTTTGCTCACTGACTAAATATATTTCTGGTCATGGAAATGTGCTCGGTGGTGCAGTGATTGATACCGGCCTTTTCAATTGGAAAGGCTTTGGAAACATTAAAAGCGCTTACCAAGTTGCCGATGAAGCGCAATGGGGTTTAACCCAAATTAAGAAAAAAGGGTTACGGGATTTAGGCGCCACGCTGGCACCTCAGTCTGCGACAGCCATAGCGTTAGGTATAGAAACATTAAGCTTGCGCCTTGCTAGAGCGTGTGAGAATTCACAAAAACTTGCTATGTTTTTAGACAACCACCCCAAAGTAAAACACGTATTTTACCCTGGGCTGGCTAGTCACCCGCAGCACTTTATGGCAAGAGAGCAATTGAAAAGAGGCTATGGCGCTATTCTTAGCTTTAACCTTGTTGATGATATCGACCCTGTTCAATTTCTAAATGCCCTAGAGTTGGTCATTTGCGCCACGCACTTAGGTGATAATCGCACGTTGGCATTACCAGTGGCCCCAACAATTTACTTCGAAAATACGGCAGAAGAACGTGAAGCCATGGGGGTTTCCGATACCATGATAAGAATTTCGGTAGGTATTGAAGATACCGACGATCTTATTAATGATTTTTCTAAGGCTTTCGACCGCAAATACGCAGATAACTAAATTGTCGGCTTCATTGATTTAACGTTATTTTCACTTTTTGTTCGTCATCGGAGCAGTAACGAACAAAAAGTGATGGTAATATCGATTTTGCAAGAAGTAGCTAGATCCTTTTCATCGCATTAATTCTCTTAGTTGTGTTGTGGCAAACTCGATTGATTCTGGGTTAGCAATGAGAGGATCAGCTTCTTGCCCTCTGAATCCTCCCCTCAGATATGCTTTCACTAATATTCAGCTAAGAATCTCCACTAGAAAATTTTGCGCTAGCGTATTTTGTGGTATGGATCGTTCGTCATTTAAAATAGAACGTTAGGTGGGTTTTTTCCTAATATAGATTCGATTTATTTTCTCCTATTATTTACAGACTAACTAATAGGAGAAATATTATGACGTCTATTCTTGTTGTGTATTCAAGCCTCAATGGCGAAAACAGTCAATCAACTGAGCTTGCTGACTTCTACCTTCAATCACTAGAAGGCAGCGAAATATCGGTAACAAAAGTTGATGTTGCAAAACTAGCGTTGGCACATTTAACGAGTGAAGAAATGCAAGCGTGGATGACAGACACCAGCGAACGTTCTGCCTCTCAGAAAAGTTTGGCCGCGGTTTCCGACGATCTGGTTGCACAACTTCAAGCTGCAGACGAAATTGTGCTAGCTGTACCCATGTATAACTTCGGTATTCCTTCTTCGCTTAAAGCCTATTTCGATCGTGTCGCACGGGCGGGTATTACCTTTAAGTACACCGAAACAGGGCCGGTGGGTTTACTAGAAGGCAAACAAGCTAAAGTGTTTGCTAGTCGAGGCGGCCTCTACGAAGGCAGTGATTACGATACACAAACAGGCTATTTAACCCATTTTTTAAATTTCATTGGTATTACTGATGTAAAATTTGTTTACGCAGAAGGACTTAGCATGGGTGAAGACGGTGCTCACGAAAGTATCGCTAATGCGAAGGGTAAAATAATTGAACTAACCCCAAAAAGCGCTGACTAAATCTATGCAGTTAGCAAAACGCAATGAGTGCGTTTGAGCTAAAGTGTGTTCCAAGTTGAGTGTGCTTGATTGCCCCGCATATTATGCGGGGCTTTTTTATGCCGTGCTTTTTATGAAAAGCGTTATATTGAGTTTTTAATAGATTAAGTAAATTACACCTAGTGTTTACTGCCTATTAGTCAATCACACAATTCTTTGGGTATAATGCGAGCATAACTAAAAAATAAAGTCGTTAATATGCAGAAATTTTCTTCCCTTGTTTTAGCTTCTAGTATTACGCTTCTGCTTAGCGGATGCGCCAATACAGATCCAACTACTGAATTAAACGCTAAAAGAAGCTCCGCCCAAAGTGACACCCTTTCATCTAGAGCACCTAAAAGTAACCGTAATGAACCGATTGCTTCTTACACCCCTGATATTGAACCGGGCCCTGTACAGTACTCGCAAAACGGTGAGATTACCTTAAAGCAAATTATGGCAGATCCTCAATGGTTAGGCAGAGCCCCGACTAATATGGGGTGGTCAATTGATGGTAGTCACATTGTTTACGAAAGAGAACAAGCTAACAGCAAGCTAAAAGATGTTTATATAGCAACTCTTGATGCGGCGGATAAAAGTGAAAAAGCACCGCTATCTCAATTACATCAATATAAATACGATGAGCGGGCAGAGCGCGAAGACGGCGTCATTGCCTACCGGTTTAAAGACAGCGTATATGTGCAACTTGCCAATGATGACGTTGTGCAACTTACCCGTGGTGGTAGCTTTCTCTCATCGCTATCTTTTATGACTGATGGGCGTTTAATGGCATTGAGTGGCAACAGCGCCATTGCCATAGACCTAACGAACGGCAGCAGAGAAGAATTGGTAAGTTGGGCATTCAGCGATGAACCAGAACCAGTCGCTGCGCCAAAAGATTATATTGCCGAGCAGCAACAATCATTAATTCAATACATTGCTAAAAAGCGCAAAGATCGTGAAGCGAAAGCAAATGCGCAAGATACGCTTGCGGCAAATAACACCAGCATTGCACCCGATACTTTTTATTTCGATAAAACCCATAAACTGGTAGGCGTGAGTGTATCCCCGAAAGGGAATTTTGCGATTGTGGCGACCACGCCAGATACGCCTACTCGTGATGATAGGGACATTATGCCGCACTACATTCAGGAAGATAGCCGCATAGCGAGCAAGCCTGTACGTAGAAAAGTAGCTGACGCTGAACCAATTAATCATCAGCTTTGGCTTTTAAACTTAGCAAGTGGCGAAAAGTCTCTATTAAATTATTTTAGCTTACCGGGCTATAACGATGATGTATTAGCCGATGTAAAGGCTGAAAATGCAAAAGCTAAGGGTGAAAATTATGATGTTAATCGCTTACCAAGACCTATTACCTTATTATCTAGCTGGAACTGGCAAAAGCCGTCTATAAGCTGGCATAAAAACGGTGAGCAAGTTGCGGTAATGGTAGAGGCCTGGGACAACAAAGATCGCTGGATTGCCACGGTAGACTTGGATAACCAACGTTTAGTGAACCAACATCGCCTACATGATGATGCGTGGGTAAACTATCGTTTTAACAGCTTCGGTTGGTTTAATAACAGCGAAACCTTGTATTATCAGTCTGAACATTCAGGGTATGCACATCTTTATACGCAAGTACCTGGTCAAGCGCCAAAAGCATTAACCCAAGGTACATTCGTTACCGATAACCCAACGTTGTCTAACGATGACATGTGGATGTATTTTACCGCAAACAGTAAACATCCCGGTATTTTTGAAGTTTATCGTGTGAAGACTACCGGCGGTGAAGTAGAAGCGCTAACCAACCTCAACGGTATAACAGAGTATAAACTCAGTCCGGATAACGCCACATTAGTGTTAAGTCATGGCAAAGTGTCTCGTCCTCCAGAGCTTTATGTTAAAGCTGTAGATAGCAATGAAGCGGCTATGAAAATTACCGATACGGTAAGCGACGCGTTCACCGCTATGCCGTGGGCAGTGCCCAACGTGGTGGCCATTCCATCTAGTCACACCGATGCCCCTATTTATGCCCGCGTATACTTACCAAAAGACTTTCAAGCAGGTAAGCCGCTTAAGGCAGTAGTCTTTAATCACGGTGCAGGTTATTTGCAAAATGCCCACCTAGGGTGGTCGTTGTATTTCAGAGAATACATGTTTAACAGCATGCTAGTGCAACAAGGATATGTGGTACTAGATATGGACTACCGTGCTTCGGCGGGTTACGGGCGCGACTGGCGCACGGCTATCTACCGCAACATGGGGACGCCTGAAGTACAAGATTTACGCGATGGGGTTAACTGGTTGGTAGAAAACGCCAATGTCGATCGCAACCGAATAGGCACGTATGGGGGCTCTTATGGCGGGTTCTTAACCTTTATGTCTATGTTTAACGCACCGGATCTTTTTGCAGCTGGCGCAGCGCTTCGCCCAGTAACAGATTGGGCGCACTATAACATTGGGTATACGTCAAACATCCTTAACACCCCAGCTGTAGATCCTATTGCTTATGAGCGCAGTTCACCTATCTATTTTGCAGATGGGCTAGAGAAACCACTGTTAATTAATGCACCCATGGTAGATGACAATGTGTTTTTCCATGACACGGTTCGACTAGTACAGCGCTTAATCGAGCTAGAAAAGGAAGACTTTGAAACGGCTATTTACCCTGTAGAGCCACATGGTTTCGTTCAACCAAGCTCTTGGTTAGATGAATACCGCCGAATCTATAAGTTATTCGAAGAGAATTTGTAGTGAGCAAAGGCGGGCTATTAAGATAAAAAAACGCCCCTATAAAGGGGCGTTTTTGTTTTAGTGGGTAGTCAGTAGTTAGTACAGGAAACCGTATTGTCACACCCAATTCTATTTCACTCGTTAACTACCGTTTTTTAGCGGTTAGCCACATCAGCGTGAAGATGATTAATCCACTTAGCGCACCGAATAAGTGCGAATCGATGGCAACTTTGGCGTCAATCAGTGCAGCAACCTGAGCACTACTGCCTGATATTTGTTCATAAATCACTTTAAGCGCAACACCGCCCAGTAAAATCCAACCCGAGCGCATCTTATTCATAATATCCATTAATGCGCCCCATACGAAGATACCGTGTAGCGCACCTGATAGCCCCGCATACCAAATAAGATCTTCAGAAAAAAGGTAAAGACCTGCACTTGTGCCTAAGCTGCACCATACAAACACTTTTAAGAAACGACCTATTCGGTAATGTTCGCCGTGTAACGCCCACAGTAAGGTAAGGCCTGATAAATTCAGCAGCAGGTGATACCCATTGGTGTGCACAATATTGCCAGATAATAAACGCCAGGTTTCCAACCCTTGAATGGCGAAACGATCGTAAGCTAACCACTTACCAGAGAGCGGCTCTAAGAAAAAAGCGACGATAGCGCAAAGCGCTAAAATAAGTGGGCCTACGCTATACTTAGGTGAGACCGGTAGTGACATCATCATTGTTATTTATTTTAGTAATCCGTGTGTGCTGGGTATGATACATAAAATTGCCAGTAGGGTGGGAAGCGTTATCGGTAAAAATGCTTTTTTTGTCGGCTTCCGCCTATATAACAATCATAAAAACGTAAAGAGGTGACACATGTCTCTAATTTTAAGTGAAAAGAAAAACGGGATCTTAACGATCACCATCAATCGCCCAGAGAAGAAAAACGCCTTAACCCGAGAAATGTATCAGAGCATGGCTGACGCATTATTCAGTATTGAAAATGACGATAGTATCAAGACTGTGCTGATTCGTGGTGAGGGAGATTGTTTCACTTCCGGTAACGATATTAGTGATTTTGCAGGGCGCAAAGAAGGAGATGACGTGAATGAGTCTGCGGCATTTATGCGCGGGCTAATAAACTGTAAAGTGCCGGTAGTCGCACAGGTTCATGGCGTAGCTGTGGGTATAGGCACGACGATGCTATTACATTGTGATTTTATCTACGCTGAGACAAACACCCGATTTGTTCTACCATTCATCAACTTAGGCCTTGTACCTGAATTTGCTTCAAGTTATCTTCTTCCGAAAATGGCGGGGCATGTAAAAGCCAGCGAGTGGCTGATGTTAGGCGAACCATTTGGCACAGAAGATGCGTGTCAGTTTGGGTTGATTACCGGTATCTATTCTGCCGACGAGTTAACCGAGAAAGTGGCATCGGTGTGTAAAAAACTGGTGTCAAAGCCCTCATTTGCATTGATGCAAACCAAATCACTGTTAAAGAATGATGTGGAATCTACCCACCATTATATGGATATTGAATTCGATGTGTTTGGTCAAGCAATGGATTCAGAGGCTGCGCGTGAAGCGTTTGATGCGTTTTTGTCAAAACGTCCGATCAATCCGGAGAAATTTAAATAAAGAGGAAGTCATATTTTGAAACGTGGTTCATGGTTCTGTTCATCGCTTTTAGCCATTGCAGTTTCAAGCTGCCTGTTGGTGTCTGCAAGTGCACAACAAGTAAGAGAAGTTGGGGAGCCAGAGGCTGCCACGGGATACGTGGACAAACAAGCCTTTGCTGCTAAAGATTACATGGTGGTAGCAGCTAACCCATATGCTTCATGGGCAGGCAAAAATATATTGGCGAAAGGTGGAAGCGCCATTGATGCTGCTGTTGCTGTGCAATCCATGTTATCGCTTGTTGAACCACAATCCTCTGGAATTGGTGGTGGCGCGTTTATATTGTATTGGGACAATAAAAACAAAGTGCTGCACACCTTTGACGGTAGAGAAACCGCCCCCGCGGCCGTAAACTCTCATTGGTTTATTGAAGGCAATAAGCCCATGCGTTGGCTTGATGCCGTGGTAGGCGGGAAATCGGTAGGTGTACCTGGCGCAATTAAAGCGCTGGAAACTGCCCAAAGTGAATTCGGTAATTTGCCGTGGAACGCACTGTTTGACGATTCTATCAAAACGGCAACCGAAGGGTTTCGAGTGTCCCCACGACTGGCCAAGCTCATTGCCCTTGATTACCACCCAGGTTTAAAAACGTTTCCAACCAGTTCCACCTACTTCTTTCCCGCTGGGCTTCCGTTAAAAGAAGGTGCAATACGTAAAAATAGGCAATTGGCTAAAACGTTGAAGGGTATTGCCGAAAACGGCACTGATTATCTGTATAAAGGCGAGCTAGCTGAAAAGATTGTTAAAACGGTAAATTCTGCGTCAATTAACCCAGGTCAAATGACAACAGAGGATTTAGCTGCTTACGAACCTATTCGACGTGAACCGGTGTGTGGTTTGTATCGTGAAAAACAGATTTGTGGCATGGCACCGCCAAGTTCGGGCGGTATAAACGTGTACCAAATTCTGAAAATGTTGGAAGGGCAGGATTTTTCTACCCTCACGCCTGACTCTGTAGAATTCGCAAACGTTTTTACTCAATCAAGCGCACTGGCCTACGCTGACAGAGAAAAATACATAGCGGATAGTGATTTTACCAACCTACCTTTTGCCGCCATGATTAACACCGCGTATCTGAATCGCCGTGCCGAAGGTATTGCATCCGATAAGAAGTGGCGACGGGTACGTGCTGGCAATCCTTACGGTGATGCCAATATTAGTCTTGGCAGCAACATGGAACAGCCTAACACCTCGCATTTCTCTATCGTCGATAAAGAGGGCAACGCGGTATCGATGACCACAAGTATCGAGTTTATGTTCGGTTCGGGTTTGATGGTTGGTGGCTTCTTGCTAAATAACCAATTAACCGACTTTTCGTTTTCGCCTACGCAGAATCGCTTCCCTGTACCCAACCGTGTTGAGCCAGGTAAGCGCCCACGAAGCGCTATGAGCCCCACAATGGTGTTCGATGAGGAAGGCGAGCTAGAAGTCGTAGTAGGCTCTCCTGGTGGCTCACGTATTGTGAGTTACGTGGCACAAACGTTAGTGGGCGTGTTGGATTTTGGATTAGACATACAGCAGGCCATTAATTTACCTAAAATTACTAACCGAAATGATTACACAGCCCTTGAAAAGGGAACGCCGATTGCTGAGCTTGAAGCGCCGTTAAAAGCGTTAGGGCATAATGTAAAGGTTGTCGACTTAAACAGCGGTTTACATGGTATTCAAATTAAGTCGGGTAAGATTATTGGCGGTGCGGATCCAAGACGTGAAGGCGTTGCGGTAGGGCGCTAAGCGGCTTTATTTAAAAAGCATCCTAGCTTACACAAAAGGCTGTTCGAATAACTCGAACAGCCTTTTTTATTACATGAAATGATCTGGATGTATTTGAGATACTTTCCACATACCATCTTCTTTAATAAGCTCTAAGCTGCGCAAGTCCTCAATTTTATCGTTATCGTACATTCCACTTAAAAATACGGTAACCGTTGCCTTTTCCGAGAACTCAGAACGCCCAACACTATTACCGCTTTGTGGGGTAATAACGACAGAGTCGTACTTTAAATTTAAAAGGTGGCGCTGAACATTTCTATTACTGTGGTAATTAGTCAGAATTCTCGCTAAACGATCGGATGACAGGCTAATGGCTACATCAAGATTATCGTCTTCATAAACGCTTTTCAGAAACGTAACTGCAGAATACTCTGGCGTACTGTCGGCCAACATACCATAGCGACCCATGCCTTCTTCTTTTTCTCCACATCCTGCTAAACAAAGCACGCTAAGCAAAACGGCAAACAAACTAAAACGAAAAGACCGCATTTATGACAACCCCACAATAAGACTAAGGAAAATGATCGCGCATATTATCAAGACTCATCCGATGAGACGCAAGCCAATACGTCTAAACCTTTCGAATAACATTCACTCATCTTTTAAATTACTGACTTTAGATAAAGATAGTTGAGATAAAAGGTTTTGAGCCCTTTTTACTACAAACAATGATATAGCGATGATGAATGGTATGCCTTTATAGAGTATCTAAAAACAAAAAACGAGGCCGAAGCCTCGTTTTGTTATTTACACTCTAACCGTATAACGGGTTAATAAAAGTGATTATTGTGTTTCTTCTTGGTCACCAAATGCGCCCGCAAATAATGGGCTACTTAGGTAGCGCTCGGTACCACTGGCTAGCAGTACAACAACAATTTTGTCTTTGTTCTCTGGGCGTTCAGCAAAACGTTTTGCTGCTACCACTGCTGCACCAGAAGAAATACCCGCAAGAATACCTTCTTCGGTCATCAAGCGGTGCGCCATTTCCATACATTCATCGTTGGTGACTTGCTCAACTTCGTCAATCAAGCTTAAGTCCAAGTTACCTGGAATGAAGCCTGCACCAATACCTTGAATTTTGTGTGGCCCTGGTGTGAGTTCTTCACCGTTCATCGCTTGGGTAATAACGGGCGAGTCAGTAGGCTCTACAGCAATAGAGGTAATAGCTTTACCTTGCGTGTTTTTAAGGTAACGGCTTACACCAGTAATGGTTCCGCCTGTACCTACACCTGCTACGAATGCATCCACTTTACCGTCGGTGTCATTCCAAATTTCAGGACCTGTGGTCTTTTCATGGATAGCAGGGTTAGCAGGGTTATCGAACTGCTGAAGTAAAACGTACTTTTCAGGATCAGAAGCCACAATCTCTTGTGCGGCGGCAACTGCACCTTTCATGCCTTTAGGTGCTTCAGTTAATACTAAGCTTGCACCAAGGGCCTTTAATAGTTTTCTACGCTCTAAACTCATGCTGCTAGGCATGGTTAGGGTAAGTTTGTAACCACGTGAAGCAGCAACGAACGCAAGGGCAATACCTGTGTTACCACTGGTAGGCTCTACGATTTCCTTACCTTGGGTAAGCACGCCACGTTTTTCTGCATCCCAAATCATATTGGCGCCAATACGACACTTAACGCTGAAGCTAGGGTTACGAGACTCAACCTTTGCGTAAACGTTACCAGAAGTAACGCGGTTTAATTTAACTAGAGGCGTGCGGCCAATAGATAGAGAGTTGTCGTCAAATACTTGCATTATTAATCCTTACCTAGTTAGGAAATCCCAGCAGTCGTGTTCGGTACGACCTTTATAATAGTTAATAATTCATAGCCTGAATTTGGGGATTTCGTCATACCCCTATATCATTGGTCCCAAACGTGAAAATGCAAAGTGCTTTTTCGCTATATGTTATTGTTATTTTACATGACGAATCAGAACGAAAGAGGTAAAACCAGAATGGCTTTTAGTGGAACGTCGAATTACATTGCTACAAAAGATTTGCAATTGGCCGTGAATGCCGCCATTACGCTAGAGCGTCCACTGCTCATTAAGGGTGAGCCAGGCACGGGTAAAACCATGTTGGCAGAAGAATTAGCCGCCAGTCTTGGAACCGATTTAATTCAGTGGCACATCAAATCTACCACGAAGGCACAACAAGGCTTGTACGAATACGATGCAGTATCCCGCCTTCGTGATTCACAGCTGGGTGACGACCGTGTTCACGATATTGGCAATTACATTGTTAAAGGGAAACTGTGGCAGGCTTTTGAAGCGGGCAACCGTCCTATCTTACTAATTGATGAAATAGACAAGGCAGATATTGAGTTTCCAAACGACTTGTTGCTTGAACTCGATAAGATGGAGTTTTTTGTCTACGAGACTCAAGAGCGCGTGGTGGCCAAAGAGCGTCCTATTGTTATTATCACGTCAAATAATGAAAAAGAGCTTCCAGACGCCTTCCTACGCCGTTGCTTCTTCCATTACATTCAATTTCCTACGCCTGAAGAAATGCAGCAAATCGTTGATGTGCATTTCCCCGATTTGAAGAAAAAGCTGCTTGATGAAGCATTGAAAGCCTTCTTTGAGATTCGTGATGTACCAGGGCTTAAGAAAAAGCCGTCTACGTCAGAGCTTATCGATTGGTTGAAACTGCTGGTGGCCGAAGACATTCCACCTGAAGCGTTGCAATCTAAAGACGGTAAAGCTGCCATTCCACCGCTTTATGGTGCATTACTTAAAAACGAACAAGACATTCACTTGTTTGAAAAATTGGTATTTATGGCGCGCCGCTAATGCTTATTCAATTCTTTTTCACGCTGAGAAAATATCAAGTAAAAGTGAGCTTGCGAGAGCTACTTGATTTACTCCACGCCTTGGAAAAGCATATTGTTTATGCAGATTTGGAAGGCTTCTATAGTTTGTCTCGAACCATCATGGTGAAGGATGAGTCTCAATACGATAAATTCGACAGAGCATTTGCCGATTATTTTGAGGGGGTAGAATCTATCGATTTATTCGGTAAAGATATCCCCGAAGAATGGTTACGTAAACAAATCGAGAAAACCCTGAGTGCCGAAGAGCGTGAAGCGCTACGGCAGTCTGGCGGCTTAGAAGCTTTAATGGATACCCTTAAAAAGCGCCTTGAAGAACAAGAAAAGCGACATCAAGGTGGTAACAAGTGGGTGGGTACGGGTGGAACATCTCCCTTTGGCGCTTATGGCGATAACCCTGAAGGTATTCGTATTGGGCAAAAAGGCAACCGTCGTAACTCTGCGGTAAAAGTATGGGATAAGCGCGAGTTTAAAAACTTATCTGCCGACGTTGAGCTAGGGACACGAAACATTAAAGTCGCCTTGCGTAAATTACGTAAGTTCGCCAGAACCGGTGCCAGTGAAGAACTAGATGTAGCCACCACCATTGGTGAAACGGCCAAAAAAGGCGGTATGCTAGATATACACATGTCGCCAGAGCGTCACAACGCGGTTAAGGTTTTAATGTTTTTTGACGTGGGTGGCTCTATGGATCCTCACGTTAAAACCACGCAAGAACTTTTCTCTGCAGTGCAGAGTGAGTTTAAATACCTCGAGTATTTCTATTTTCATAACTGCGTGTATGAAGAGGTTTGGAAAGATAACCTGCGACGCGAAAAAGAGCGGGTATCGGTTCACGATATCATTCATCGCTATGGTAAAGACTATAAGGTCATCTTTGTTGGCGATGCCACCATGGGGCCTTATGAAATTACCTATCCTGGAGGAAGCGTTGAACACTGGAACGAAGAGCCGGGTAGTGCGTGGCTGGGGCGTATACTGAACCACTTTAATAAAGCGGTATGGTTAAACCCCCAAGCTGATAATTATTGGCCTTATTATTCGTCTATTTCAATAATCAAAGACATTGTGGAAGACAGAATGTATGGGTTAACGCTTGAAGGCTTAACACAGGCTATAAAAGAGCTTAGCCGTTCACGTTAGCGTTGGTTACCTTAGTCCCTGTTTACATTAATCGTCGTTATTAGCCAGTGGGTTAGACAGAATGAGTAAAGTCGCAAGCATACTGTTGGCGGGTGGGGAAAGTAGGCGTTACGGCAGTAACAAGTTACTTTCCCCGCATTATAGTGGGTTGCCGTTAATTCAATACGCTTTGCAGCAGTTACACGGGCTTAATCTTGCCGGTACTTATGTTGTTACTGGGCGTTGGCACAGCGATGTTGTCGATGTGATTTCGGCAAACGCGGTTCAAGATAGCAATAGTACTAAGGTGTGTTACAACCCATTGTGGCGTGAAGGCATTGCTTCAAGTATTCGTTGTGGTCTGCAGGCTCTCATGCAGGAAAATAACCTCATACAGGCAAAGAATGCCAATCAGGTAACTGACAATGAGTACACCCATGTGTTTGTACACTTAGCAGACTTAGCCAGTGTTACCACCGCTACACTGCAAGCATTGCTTAACGAAATTCCATCAAACCCCAATCACATCATTTACAGTCAGTGGCATAACCGCGGCTTTGAAGAGCAAGTGAAAGTAAAAGCGACAGTGCCCGCTATATTCCCCAATGCGGCATTTGACAGCTTACTTGCGCTAAGGGGGGGCAAGGGCGCAAAGAAAGTAATAGAAGACTGGAAAGACAAAGGGCGGGCGATTGGTGTCAATCACCCCGAGTCTGCATTTGATATTGATGCGCCCAGTGATTGGAAAGCCTATCGGAGCAACGAGGCATAACCGATAGGCATGACATCAATTAAATTACGTGGCGAATCGGTAGTTTGGCCGTTGAATATAATAAAGTCTTGCACCTAGCATGACTGCCGCAGCACTTAACCCCACAATAAAACCAATCCAGAAGCCGCCAGCAGACATTGGTTCTGCCGTGATCCAATTAGTACGTCCTAAAATTACGCCGGTGGGTAAACCAATTAACCAGTAAGACACAAACGTAATGATAAACATGGCGGTAGTATCTTTGTAACCACGAAGCACATTGGCTGATATTACTTGAATAGCGTCAGAAAGCTGAAAAATAGCCGCATAAATCAGTAGGGCATTCGCCATTTGGTAAACCGCATCATCGCTGGTATAAAGCCCAATAATGAATGCCTTTGCGGTTAACGTGAAAGTAGCCGTACAGGCAGCGGTAATAAACCCAATAATAATTGAGCACTGAGCGGCAATTTTAGCTTGGCGTCTGTTATTTTGCCCAATCCGATAACCAATTCTAATAGACGCTGCCATACCAATACTCATTGGTATCATAAACATGAGTGCCGAGAAATTAAGGGCGACTTGGTGGGCGGCAACAGTCGTGGGGCCAAACGGCGCCAGTAATAGTGCCACCACCGCAAATAAGGTCACCTCGAACAATAATGTCATGGCGATGGGAAGGCCAAGCTTAAAAGTACGCTTTATGGCAACCAAAGACGGCTTATAGTACGTATCGAATAGTTTGTACTTTTTTAGTGCTGGGCTAAAGCGCACATAAATGAAGGTTGCAATTAGCATGGTGTAAATAACGATGGCCGTTGCAACACCACAACCCGCGCCACCAAAGGCAGGAATAGGGCCCACGCCGTAAATGAAAAGGTAGTTACCTATTATATTGGCCATTAAACCAATCACGGTAATTAACATGGTAGGCTTGGTTTTACCTAGCCCTTCACAGTAATTTCTTAGCCACTGATAAAGCGCAAAACCCGGCATAGCACACAGTACATAAATTACATAGTCCACAGTGATGGTATGAAGTTCATCTGCCATTGGGAATATCGATACAATGTTACCGGCAAAAGGAATAAGTGCGGCCACCACGATACCAACGAAACACACTAAGTAGCCTGCTTGTTGACTGGCATTGGCAATGCCGGTGATGTCTTTTGTACCTTGAAGCCTTGAAATAATGGGCGGTAAAGCTAGCGCAATACCTTGTATAAAACACAACAAAGGTACGGTAATACTAAAACCAAGCGCCACCGCAGCCATATCAGTCGCACTATAACGGCCAGCCATAATGGTATCGCTCACGCCCATTAGCATTTGGGTAATTTGCGCAATTAATAGTGGCCAAGCCAGCTTTATAATATCTCTACCTTCAAGTAGATAACGTTTGTTCTTCAAGGTTACAGATCCGATTCAGGTGAAAGTAAATCAAAAGGAATAACAGGCAGGGTTGTGCCTTTTTCAACATGACTGATGTCTTCGTGAATTATCATTAAACAATTTGCTGCGGTAATAGACGTCATCACACCAGAACTTTGTGTGCGAAACGGCGTTACCAGAAGGTTGAAGTTTTCATCGTAGGTTATCGTGGCACGCTGAAAATCCCGCCGGCCAGCACGACGTTTAATGTCGCATGTTACCGTGGCATTAACGGTTAGCGGCTTACGAACTTGCTGTTCACCCTGCATTTTTCTGATTAACGGGGTAACAAGAAGTTTAGCGGTTACAAAGGCCGAAACAGGGTTACCAGGCAAACCACAAAACAAGGTATTGCCAATATGGCCTAAGGCAAAAGGTTTACCCGGTTTAATTGCCACTTTCCAAAAGTCGATACTACCTAAAGTGTCTATTACGCCTTTCACATAATCGGCGTCGCCAACAGAGACGCCACCACTACTTACCATCACATCTACCCGTTCGCTTGCTTCTTTAAATAGAGCGGTGAGCGACTTCTCATCGTCTTTTACTATGCCGAAGTCGATAATCTCAACGCCCAATTCTGAGAGTAGGGCGCTCACACCAATACGATTAGATTCATATATCTGTGTAGGTAAGCAGGGTTCGCCAGGTTGAGCCAGTTCAGAGCCTGTGGCGACAACACCCACTCTAACTTGTTTCACTACGTCTACCGTGGTTAGGCCTTGTGAAGATAGCAACATAAGGTGCTGCGGCTGTAATCGAATACCTTGAGTTACCAGTGACTGTCCGACTTTAATATCCGCTTCTTTGGTGCGAATATTTTCACCACAAGACGGTCGCTTATTAATGCTTACCTTATTGCCTTCAGTGAACGTATTTTCAACCATCACTACGGCATCGGCGCCTGGAGGGACAGGTGCGCCTGTCATTATTTTAATCGCGTGACCGGGTTTTAAAGGTTCGTCTGCGGCCATGCCGGCGGTAATGGTGCCCTGAATAGGCATAAGCGTGTCTTCTCGACTATCAGCCGCATTAATAGCAAAGCCATCCATTGCCGAGTTATCCCACGGCGGCACAGATAAAGAAGCATGAACTTCAGAGGCGGTAATTCTTCCTAAGGCGCGGCTTAACTCAATGGCTTCAGATTCACCCAAGATGCTAGTTGCATCAATTGCTTTTTCTAATGCGTGTTCTAACGATAACCATTTTGAAGACATGAAAACCACTCCCTAATTTGAGGGGGGGGATTATCACCTAAATGAGTGAATAAACCAATGTATTAGGCAGTGACGAAAAGGAAATTATAACAAAAACGGCGCTATAAGCGCCGTTTGGAAGAGGTCAATGGAGAGCTCAAGAATGTAAGGTTACTCAAAGTCTTGGTTGCTTATCCAAAGCACTTGATAGGGTTTCAATTGCAAAAAGGCATCCGACAAGGAAATTTGTTGACGAGTCACAAGATCTATCCAGTTATCGGTACCAATTAGGTTGATATCAGATAATAGAATAGTTTGCTCTTCATCCGACACATTACTAATACAGAAGATACTTTGCTTTCTGTCTAAGCTTTGTCGCCAATAACCGAAAATACTTTCGTTAAGCTGCAACGTGAATTGTGTGGCATTCGGGTGGAATGCAGGTTGAGCTTTACGAATTCGAATTAACTGAGACAATCGCGTCAGCACTTTGTGGTGCTGAGAGTAGGGCGAATCAAGCAAAGCTTCGAGCTCTTTGAAATCCCAACGTCTGCGGTTAATTGAACGGTTTTGACCTGTATTAGCCACTTTTTCATAGTCGTTAGACGTACCTAATAAACTATGAATATAAATGCCTGGAATGCCTTCCATTCCCAGCATAATGGCATGCGCACAGATGAATCTGTCTATCTGCCATTTATCAGGGCCTTTTGTCGTTCCCTGTAACGCATCAAATAATGTGATGTTTATTTCATAAGGCTTTTGCTGCCCATGATCAGATGCACGCCACGAAATCTTGCCACCAAAGTTTTGCATGGTATGCACAAGTTCTGAAATTTCTTCATCGTCTAGCAACCCTTCGGCAGGGCGAAGCCCAATACCATCGTGGGAAGCAATAAAGTTGAAGTATGCCGTACCGTTTTGCGCAGGTGGCATGCTCATCATCCAACTCTTTAAGTACTTACAATTACCCGTCACCAAGGTGTTTACCAATAGTGGCGGCAATGAAAAGTTATAAATAGCATGGGCTTCATTGGCATTACCAAAATAGGTCAAGTTTTCCCTATTGGGAATATTGGTTTCAGTAATGATAATAATAGACGGGTCGACATGTTCAATCAGCGTGCGAATTAACCTAATAACCTCATGAGTTTGAGGAAGGTTAATGCAGTTAGTGCCAACAATTTTCCACAAAAACGCCACGGCGTCTAAACGGAATATTTTTGCACCCTTATCGATATACAAACGAATGATATCAATGAACGTAAGAAGTACCTTAGGGTTCCTGAAATCAAAATCAACTTGGTCGTGACTGAAAGTACACCAAACATGTTTAGTGCCATCTTTGGTTTCTGTTTCACGCAATAGCGGCGAAACCCGTGGTCGGGTAACGATAGACAAATCGTCAGCGGGATCTCCAGTAAAGAAAAAATCTGAACCCGGGCCTTCACCTTTAATGAAATTATCGAACCATACACTACGCGCAGAACAGTGGTTAATCACCAAATCAGTCATTAACCCATAGTCTTTCGCAATGGCTTCTATATCATCCCAACTCCCCAATGCTTCATTCACACTTGAATAGTCGATAACCGAAAAGCCATCGTCTGAACTGTATGGAAAGAAAGGCAGAATATGCACGTTGTTAATGGTGTTCTTGCTATATCGATTTAAAAAGCGATTGAGGGTAACGAGCGGACGCTCGTCACCATCAATAACGCTATCACCATAGGTGATCATGACAATGTCTTCCTCATCCCAATAATTGGAATGAGATGGAGGAAGCGCAATATCATCATCAGGCTTAATGCCCATGGTTTCCATTAAAGACATGGTTAAGCTTTCTAATGAATGCTCAAGGGGCACGTCAGCATAGATATATTCTAGATGGTGCTTTACTTTGTCATGGAGTACTTGCCATGTCATTGTCTATTACTCCATAAATTCTGCGGTGTCAGCTTCAACGGCCTCCAGCAAGCGCTCAAGAATATCAGGCACAGCGCTGGTGACTCGGTTCCAACTTGGAATGAAAGGGGTTTCCATTGGGTTTTCCAAGAAGTTCTGACCAGCTTTCATGATATTACTGGCGAACATTTCAACTGCTTTCTCTTCACTGTGAATATCAAGAGTAAGACCATTCATGACTGCGTCGTTGTGATAGGTCTCAATAAAGTCTAGTGCAATTCTGAAATAGGTGGCTTTAATAGAGCGGAACATCTCGTTACTAAAGGTATAACCTTGGGTAGCCAACTTTCTAAAAATGGCTTTAGTAATGTCGATAGACATTTTAGATAAGCCACCTTGATCGTCATTTAATGATAGGTCTTGGTGTTTATGATCGTAAATATCACAAATGTCGGCTTGGCAAAGACGGTTGTGCGAATAGTTGCGGTGCATTTCAGACAAGACACCAATTTCTAAACCCCAGTCGCTAGGAATGCGAATGTCATTTAGTACGTCGCGGCGGAATGAAAATTCACCGGCTAATGGATAGCGGAAACTGTCCATAAACTCGAGATATTCGTTATCACCCATAATACGCTTGAGTGCACGTAATAACGGCGTAACGAGTAAGCGTGAAACTCGACCATTAATTTTGCCGTTAGCCACGCGGGCGTAGTAACCCTTACAGAACTCATAGTTAAAGTTCGGGTTTGCCACCGGGTAAATTAGTTTAGCTAACAAATCTTTATTGTAGGTAACGATATCACAATCGTGAAGCGCGACAGATTCGGCACGATTTGATGCCAACACATAGCCCATGCAATACCAAACATTACGGCCTTTACCAAGTTCTTTTGGCGCAAGTCCTTTAGACTGAAGTTCTTCATCCAACGCCTTTAAACGAGGTCCGTCGTTCCACAATACACGGTGGTGCTGAGGAAGTTTGTCGAAAAATTTAAGTGCATGTTGATATTGCGCTTTATCGGCGCGATCTAGTCCTATTACGATTTCGGATAAATACGGAACATCTGTCAGTTCATTAACAATATGAGGCAACGCCTCACCTTCAAGTTCCGAGAAAAGGGACGGCAAGATAAGCGCCATCGGACGTTTCTGAGAAAAGCGGAGTAATTCGGCTTCTAGTTCCTCTGTTGGTCTACGAGACAAATTATGTAAAGTTGTAACCACACCATTTTGATAAAAATCAGCCATGTGTCCTCCTGATTATAGGGAAAGCAATTGAGTTAGCATTTCGTTCCAGCCTTCGGGGCCAAGTAACGTGCTGGTATAAACCTCGTCTTTTTTAACGGAAGGCGGAGGATTTACCGGAGATAAAATTCGTATAGCGATATGCGCTGCTTCAAGCATAGCAATATCGTTTTTACCATCGCCGAGGGCAATAGTTTTAACATGACTCTCATGTTGTCTTTGGTATTCAGCCGCTAGCCATTTAAGGGCTTGGCCTTTGTCGCAATTGCCAGATACATGGATAAATCGTCCGCCCTCTAGAGGATAGGCGCCACGCTCTTTTACTGCCGCTATAAACTTTTGTTTGTTTTCATCAGAACCTGTCCAAAGTACTGGTTCACCAAATTGACGTTTAGCTGCTAGGGCTGCGGATGCTTCATCTAAGCCGGTACTGCTTTGAATTTCTTCTAAACTCATTTGTGAAAACTGTTTGAACTCACCTTCAAAATCCGCTTTGATTTTATCCAGCAGTTTGATCCAGTAATTTTTATTGGAGATGAACGATTTACACCAGTAACCATCCACCCATACGGTTCCACTAGGTTTCTTTTTGAAAAAACCATGTGGAATGAATATCGCCGCGCCATTTTCAATAATAAATGGTCCAGTAAGGCCAATTTGCTCTCGTAGAGGTTGTAGCTCAGCAAAGGTTTTACTGGTGGTTGGAATAACCGGTATATCTCGTGACTCTAACGCTGTTAAAGCAGGTTTCGCCGCCTCGAATGAGTAGGTATGGTGGTCTAACAGCGTGCCGTCCATATCGGTGAAAACTAGCGTTCTTGTCATTATTTTACTTCCTCGCCGGTTATAGTTCTTGTTTCATCTAGCGAATACACAGTGTCACACTTTATTGGCAATGTTTTTAGTGCATGCTCGGTGAGTCGTTGGTAATTCTGAATAAATTGCGCCACTTGTTCATCGGACATTACCCCTGTAGATGCACCCTGCGTAGTTACAGCAAGTTTATGTTCTTGCTCTAACCGCCAGCGGTAGACACAGTCAAACGAGGGAGCTTTTAACATAACCCGATAATCGATTTGATCAAACAAGCTTTGATATTCATTTGATAATTCAGTATTAACAAATGAACGCCAAATACCAAGGGGATCTTGGTTTTCTTCTAAACTATTTATAGGTTGTTTAATATCAGAAGCGCTTTGTGGTGTTACCGCAACGCACCATCCTTCTAAAATAATGATATCTGGTGGCGCCGACACCACAGGCCATTGATTAACAGGGAAGGGGTCGTCTATGGCTTTATTGAAACGGGGAAGGGCAACTTGACCGTTCCTTTTAAGCTGCTTAAAGGTGTTAAGCGCAAGAGGCATATTGTGCGTACCGGGTACACCTCGGGTTGCTAAGAGAGGGTGAACCTTAATCGACAGCGCGTTTCGCTGAGATTTGTCTAAGTAAAAGTCATCAATAGAAAGGCAAACCACTTTTTTGGCGTAAATGCTGGTTAAATACGCGCTAATAAAATCGGTAAGCGTAGATTTTCCCGAACCTTGGCAGCCATTAATTCCGACCACCAATGGAACGTTGTTTGAATTCTTTGCACTCTCTTGGTGCTTAAGTAGCCGCTCGCATAATGGGATGAACCATTTCTGTGCAGTGTCTGCATACGTACTTGGTAGCTGATGTGTCTTTAAAAACCCATGTATGTCCATGTTGCAACCCTATTAAATGCAGAATACGTACATCATGGGGATTATAGGTTACAACATTTATGCCAACATCTCGGTTGCATTACATAGGGTTGAACTTATTTACGATCCGCAACAATCACGGCTCGTTGTGGTGCAGGATACCCCTCAATGGTGCGAGTAATATCTTCAGGGTCGAGAAAATCTTTCAATGACTGACCTTCAATCCACTCTGTGGCACGTTGCTCATCTAAGGTGGTGAAGTTTTTATCGACAACGCGAATATTTTCAAACCCGAGTCGCTCTAGCCACACTGTTAATGCGTCTGTGCTGGGTAAAAACCACACATTGCGCATTTGAGCATAGCGTTCGCCCGCCATTAAAACAGTCTGCGCGTCACCATCAACCACCAAGGTTTCTAATACCAATTCACCGCCTTTTCTTAGTTGATGCTTCAGTTGGGTAAGAAACTGGATGGGATCTTTACGGTGATACAGTACGCCCATAGAAAAAACGGTATCAAATGCATTTAACGGCTGCATCTCTTCTATACCTAGCGGCAAGAAATGAATGCGATTGTCAGGAATAAAGTGTTTGATAGCTTGAAATTGAATGAGAAACAGCTGTGTAGGGTCGATACCAACTACCCGAGACGCGTCGCGTCCTAACATACGCCACATATGATAACCACTACCACAGCCCACATCGAGCACGGTTCTGTTTTTAAGTGGAGATATATGCGGGGCAACCCTGTCCCATTTCCAATCTGAACGCCATTCGGTATTAACGTGAATGTCGTGTATATGGAAAGGGCCTTTTCGCCAAGGCATAAACTGTTGCAGCAACCCTAATATCTTCTTCTGGGTATATTGGTCTATATCATCCGCTTTACCAATTCGAACTTCATCAACAAGGGTGGTGGACGAAGGTGTCGTGGTTGGAATTTTTGCAAGTAGACGACACCACTTATCGAATTCACCGTGTTTCTGACTCTTTTGCCATTCATTCATTTGCGCAGGCAGGGTTTGTAGCCAATGCGCTAAAGGCGTATCTAAAATAGATTTATAGCAGTCGTTAAACCACGCTGATTCTGGTTTCGTCATATTATTCTCGGTGTTCTTAATTGTGCATCTCGGTGCTTTTGGTTCTAGCTCACGGTATTTGGGATGCTAATTATAAATGTTCAGGAGGTATTACTACTTCTTTAACCGCTGTGCCCGCTACTTTATTGCCACCAGCGACGTAAAGTTAAAGCACTTAAACCACATCACCACATCTTTAAAGCCAACAGACTTCAGACGGGTTTCGTGTTCGCTGAAGGTATCGGTAAGCATAACTTTCTCGATGGCCGCGCGTTTTTGGCTTACTTCTAATTCGCTGTAGCCGTTGTCTCGTTTAAATTGATGGTGCAAATCTATCAGTAGTTCATTGCCAGCAATGGTAGGGTGCTTAATTTTTTCTGAAAGAATCAAAACACCACCTTCATTCAAACCATCGTAAATTTGTTTCAGTAGGGCTTCTCTATCGGCAGGCGGAATGAATTGTAAAGTGAAATTCATTACTACCATAGAGGCGTTTTCTATTTGGGTATCTTGGGCGTTTTGCTGAATGATGGAAATTGGGTTTGGCAAATTGAAGGCTTGAACCATGCGTCGACAACGGTCAACCATGGCATCGGAACTATCAATACCAATTATTTCACAGGGCACATCTTGTGTAGCGCGAGCAACAGAAAAACTTGCTGCACCCAAGGAGCAACCTAGGTCATACACCTTCGTATTTGGTTGTACTTTTGTTTTGGCCAATTCACCTATGGTATGAACAATTGTTTCATAACCCGGTACTGAGCGTTGGATCATATCGGGAAAAACGTCAACTACTGACTCATCGAATGAAAAATCTGCTACCTTTTTAAGAGGGTTGGCATAAAGTCTGTCGTGTTTTTGCACAAAATGTACTCAGCTAACGGGAATTTGGTCGGCAATTTTACCCTCACAAATTTAAATGCCAATGGAAAACAGTAAAAAAATCAAATAAAGCGGTGATTTTTAACGAATAGGGCTTTTAGAATTAAATCGAAAGTATTAACCTAGGGATATAAGAACTAAAGGAAGTAATAACGCTAATGACAAGAATTCTAGTAGCAGACGATCACCCATTGTTTCGTGAAGCACTCAGCGGAGCGTTAGAACCTTATTTTGAAAACGCGCAGATTCTTGAAGCCGGAAGCCTTGATGCTGCGCTGGCCGTTTTAAATGAATACGACGGCATTGAGTTGGTCTTACTCGACTTAAACATGCCAGGCGGTGAATATTTTAATGGCATCATTTCGTTGCGTGAGCAATACCCTAATATACCTATCGGCGTAGTGTCGGGTAGCGACACGGTAGAAGTGGTTGCGCAGGTAATGAGCTTAGGCGCTCAAGGCTTTATCCCTAAAGTGTCAGCAACACGTGAAATGGCGCAAGCTATTGTTGATATCATAGCGGGTAAAAAATGGCTTCCTGAAGGTATGGAAGACGAACTTGAGAAAGTAGACGACGAATTGAAGTTGTTGCTTCAACGTTTCAGAGAGCTAACGCCTAAACAAATTCAAGTATTGTCATTCCTTCGTGCTGGCTTAATGAACAAGCAAATAGCCCACGAAATGAATGTAACTGAAGCGACGATTAAAGCGCACATTAGCGCAATTCTACGTAAGCTAGAAATCAATACCCGCACGCAAGCAGTATTGTTGATGGACAAGCTTCAACTAAGCTAGTCGTACAAGCAAGCGTTACAAATTAAAAAAGCCGGTGTTTTTAATAACACCGGCTTTTTTGTTTTTACTGCAATTGCCACAATTTTTAAGAGTGTAGTTCACTATTGCATTGGGGTAATTTCACCATTTTCGGTAACAATGCCTAGCCCCTTATCGGGCACTTCACTAAACGATTGCTGTTGTGCATCACCACTTAGTTTAGTGAGATAAATTGCCCAGTATTCTACATGTGGCGTTTTATAATCTTTAAAAAAGGCGATCCCGATTTCATTTTGTTCAGCATAAAAAGGAATTTCACCAAGCAAATGCTGTTTGTGGGAGAACGAGCTTTTTAATGCGTGCCACACCTTTTTTGCTGTTTGATAACCACCAGCCAATGCCTCAACCTGATTGCTCATAGCATCGCCGTAATACGACGGGAGTGTTAACCCTGCGTTTCGCAAACGTGTGTTTGGGCTGCCACCTAAGAAATGCGACACTAAACCTTCTTCTGCCATGTCTTTTGCCTTTTGCTCTGCAATGGCAACTAGGGTGGGGTTACAGTGAATTTGGGTTCGGGCTTGGTTTTTATCATTCACAATAAGTTGGGCAAGTTTTTTGGCTTGTTCCGAATTACCACACTGAAAGGTATCAGAAGGTAACGAAACCATGGCGTGTTGCGATTCTGCCTGAGCAGGCGCAATCACGAGCAAAGATAACCAAAAAATAGCAGTCACTTTAGTGCATAAAAAAAGGCCGCCGAAGCGGCCCTTTTTGAGAAGGGTTAAACTAAGCAGCTTTGCCTCCTCGTTTCTTTATTTCGCTAGAAGAGTTAACCTTAGCCACTAATTCTTCGTGGTCAAAATCGTCCACGTTAATGGTTCTCAGTCTTCCTGCTTCTGTGCGACGAAGTAAGTCAGCTTCTTCTTCATTAATGATGTCTTCACTAAGCGCTTCGTCTGCTAACGCCGCTAAACGTGTGAAAGGCAGTTTCGCTTTCTTATGTTTGCAAATGCGCTCGAAGATTGGCTCGGCTGCTAACACGTCATCAAGAGTCTGTTCTAAGTCACCGAACAAGTTACCTTCTTCACGAGACAGATACTGACCATAACCTAAGCGACTACGTGCGCTACAAGGGGTTTGCAGCATTTGCGCAATAGCATGCTCGGTTTTATCAGAAGGCTTACCAACACGACGACCAAACGGAATAACAATACCACGAAGCACAACACCAATGGCTTTGTTAGGGAAGTTCGCTAAGAAGTCATCAATGGCTGTTTCAATGTCATGCAAGGTGTTTTGCATTGCCCAATGAAGTAGTGGTAAGTCTTCTTTTAAGCGACCATCTTCGTCAAAACGTTTCAAGGTAGTACTACCTAGGTACAAGCCGCTTAAAATGTCACCTAAGCGTGCAGATAAGCGCTCACGACGTTTTAAGTCACCGCCTAACACACCCATAGAAACATCAGTAAGCAACGCTAAGTTTGCACTGTAGCCTTGTAACAGCTTGTAGTAGTGAGCCGTTTCGTCAGTGAAGGGTGCACTGCTAAATACGCCACTTGTCAGCGAGAACCAAACACTACGAACGGTATTTGAAATGGCAAAACCAATGTGACCAAATACGGCTTTATCAAAAGCGGTTGTGCTTTCTTTCTTGTCTTCAATTGATGCGGCTTGAATTTCTTTCAATACGAAAGGGTGACAGCGCATTGCGCCTTGACCGAAAATCATCATGTTACGAGTAAGAATGTTCGCGCCTTCAACAGTAATTGAAACTGGAACACCTTGGTAACCACGGCCCAAATAGTTATTTGGCCCAAGCATTACGCCCTTACCGCCATGAACGTCCATTGAATCATTTATAATCTGACGCATCTTTTCAGTAAGGTGGTATTTACAGATTGCCGAAATAACAGACGGCTTCTCACCCAAATCAACACCAACTGTTGAAAAGCGTGTTACGCCATCCATCAAGTACGCATTACCACCGATACGGGCTAGCATTTCTTCCACGCCTTCCATATGGCCAACAGGCATACGGAACTGACGGCGAATACGCGCATACGCACCCGTTGCCAATGATACAGATTTAGCGCCACCTGCAGCAGAAGACGGTAGGGTAATACAACGGCCTACTGATAAGCATTCAACCAGCATACGCCAGCCTCTACCTGCCATTGCTGGGCCACCGATGATGTAATCGATTGGAACGAAAATGTCGTTACCGCGAATAGGACCATTTTGGAAAGGCGTATTTAGCGGGAAGTGACGACGACCAATTTCTAGGCCCTTAGTATCGCGAGGGATAAGTGCACAAGTAATACCTGGCTCTTTATTCTCACTTAACAAACCGTCTGGATCTTGAAGCTTAAACGCTAGACCAATGACCGTAGCCACTGGCGCAAGGGTAATATAACGCTTGTCGAAAGTTAGGCGCATACCTAGCACTTCTTCACCGTTCCATTCGCCTTTACATACCACACCGACATCAGGAATTGCGCCGGCATCTGAACCCGCTTCAGGGCCAGTTAATGCAAAACAAGGAACTTCTTGACCTGCCGCTAGGCGAGGTAAGTAATGGTCTTGTTGTTCTTTTGTGCCATAGTGTTGAAGTAGCTCACCTGGACCTAACGAGTTAGGAACACCAACCGTACTTGAAAGTACGGCGCTAACGCCAGCAAGCTTTTGAAGAACGCGAGACTGAGCGAATGCTGAAAACGCTAGGCCGCCGTATTCTTTTTTGATAATCATGGCAAAGAACTTATGTTCTTTAAGGTATGCCCAAATTTCAGGAGATAAGTCGGCATCTTTATGGTTAATTTGCCATTCATCTACCATTGAGCATACTTCTTCAACCGGGCCGTCTAGGAACGCTTGTTCCTCAGCCGTTAAGCGACCTTTTGGAATACGGTGAAGTTTTTCCCAATCAGGCTTACCACTGAAAATATCACCGTCCCACCATACTGTCCCTGCATCGATTGCTTCTTGCTCGGTACTAGACATTTCTGGCATTACCTTTCGGTAAAACGCTAATAACTTTTTAGTGATGTGCTGCTGACGAATATTAGAAAGGGTAAACGGCAGCGTAAGTGCTAGGAATACAATCCAACCAAGTAAACCAATATCACCAAATAGAGTCCCTAATATCATGACTCCGCCAGCAATACACACTGCTGTTACTAAGCTGGTACGTTGATAGCTGGCAACGGCCAAAGCTAACACTACCAATAAAAACCAAATAAAATCTGCCATACTTCGCTCCTGAAAAGGCGTTAAATGTAACGCTCATCGTTCCTCTTATTTTGGTTCATTACGCATGATTGTGCGCAACTATCAAATTGAGGTCAGACCAGCATGGGTTAAACCTATTATTTAATGGCCCAAAGATCAAGATTTTTACATGAATTTTGCATTAAAAGTAATGGTTATAGTGCAAGTTAAACTGCGGTATATATGGGTTGCCAAGCTAACTTGTGGTCAACCACGAGGCATGATAAAGATTTTAAGAGAAAAGAGATAACAGGTGGGGGCTCATCCATCGATGATGTCCCCACCTACAAACAGTGCAAGCAACGTTTACTGAGTGGCGTAAGACTTCAATTTAATATCGCCTTGTTCTTCACCATCTTTAAATTGCTGCAAACGCACCAAAGTATAGTTTAATGATGGAGCAAACCACGCGAAGGTTTCTCGGGTTTTAGAGTCGCGAATAAGTTTTACTTTCACCGTGTCGAATTCACCGTAAGGTAATGACAGGCTTTCGTTAGCCACCACTTCTACACCGTAAGTACGTAATTCACCACGATAGTTAACAAAGTCGTAGGTTAGGTTAGTTTCGCCAGAGGCTAATTGGTTTGCCAAGTCTACGCGGTAAATTTGGTTGTCGAACTGGCCGTTCCAAACAAATTCTTCGCCATTCTCAACCGCTATTTTGCCGCCGTTATCGGTGTTGAAATTAACGGTGAGCTTTTTATCTGGCCCTGTACCTGTGCGAGTATAATGATACTCAATAGGTAATACGGTACTGTCTTCTACTTTAAAAATAGAGTGCTCGTAGCGTTTGTCAGATAAAAAGAATTTTGACACTTTGGAAGAGTAAGTGAGGGAATATTGTGTATTGCTTAACGCTTCAAGTTTAATGCGAGCTTCGCCCACATCATCGCCCCATTTGTAAGCCGTATAAACTGCCTCGTAGGGTTGAAGTTTACTCTCTGTTGTATCGGCTGCGTGGGCGCTAGCGCCCACAAAAGCCAAAAGAAACGCTGCTACATAGCTGCGTTTACTCGTTTGCATAACCCGATTCTGGGAGTTCTTGCTCATCTAGGATAGCCTTATTATTTACCATCTTAAGTCGCCCCGCACTGAACCAAGAAAGCACTAATGGGTATATGCGACGCTCCTGTTCTTGAACACGATCTGCTAAGTCTACCGCAGTGTCATCTTCGAAAACCGGCACGCGGCTTTGAATGATGACTGGGCCGCCATCTAACTCAGGCGTAACAAAGTGCACGCTAACGCCGTGTTCTTCGTCGCCATTATCAATGGCTTGCTGATGCGTATTCAATCCTTTGTATTTGGGCAACAAAGAGGGATGAATGTTCACTAATTTTCCAGAAAAAGTATTTACAAACTCAGGCGTTAGGATACGCATGAAGCCCGCAAGTACAATATAGTCTGGATTTAATGATTCAATTTCAGCTTGCAATGCCTTGTCGTAGCTTTCCCGGCTGTCATGCTGCATGTGGTCTAGGCTAATTGCGGTAATACCGGCTTCTTGCGCACGGGTTAAACCGTACGCATTAGGGCGGTTACTAATAACACCACATATTTCAGCATCGAGCTTTTCAGCGCTGATGTTATCAATAATGGCTTGTAAGTTACTGCCGTTACCTGAAATTAAAACGCAAAGTCTGGTTGATGGAGTGCTCACGCGTTTATCTCAACTTGCTGCTCACCGTCTTTGGCTTGAATGTCACCAATTAACCAGGCGTTTTCACCGTGCTCTTTCAAGGTTGCAATAGTGGTATCTACATCAGCTTCATTAATAACAATCACTAAGCCCACACCACAGTTGAACGTACGGTACATTTCATGACGAGTAACGTTGCCGTTCTCTTGTAGCCAGCTAAATACTGAAGGCCACTGCCAACTTTTCTCGTCAATAACCACTTTTGCATCATCAGGTAATACGCGAGGGATGTTTTCCCAAAAGCCGCCGCCAGTAATGTGTGAAATGGCGCTAACTTCCACTTTCTCAAGCAATGCCAATACAGATTTTACATAAATACGGGTAGGCTCAAGTAAATGCTCGATAAGCGGTTTGCCGTCTAAATCTTGATTTACGTCGGCGTTGCTCACTTCTAAAATCTTACGTACCAGTGAGTAACCGTTAGAGTGAGGACCTGACGACCCTAGTGCGATAAGTTTCTGGCCAGGCTTCACTTTAGTGCCGTCAATAACCTTTTCGGCTTCAACTACGCCTACGCAGAAACCTGCAATGTCGTAATCGCCGCCATGGTACATTCCCGGCATTTCTGCGGTTTCACCACCAATTAGGGCACAACCCGCTTGCTCACAACCATTACCAATACCGGTTACTACCGATGCAGCAACATCAACATCCAGCTTGCCAGTTGCGTAATAATCTAAGAAAAACAACGGCTCTGCGCCTTGTACAATAAGGTCATTAACGCACATAGCAACCAAGTCGATACCCACACCATCGTGACGGTTTGCATCCATAGCAACACGAAGCTTAGTGCCTACACCATCGGTTCCAGAAACCAGCAACGGGTTCTTATATTTTGTTGGAAGCGAACATAATGCGCCAAACCCACCAAGGTTTCCTTTTACTTCCGGACGGTGAGTCCTTTTAGTAACGGATTTAATACGGTCGACAAGTTGGTTTCCCGCATCAATATCGACACCAGCATCTTTATAACTAAGAGAGGTTTTATTTTCGCTCACGTTTGCGCCCTAGAACTAAGAGTAAGAGGTAGAAAAACGCGGATTCTACCAGTAAGTCACCACAAGTCCAATTGACTAAGGCGGATAAGGGGCAGATCATGTGAAAAAAGTGTAATTTGAGTATGAATTACCTTTTTTAGCGGCTTCAAACTTCGTTTTTTATATTTATAGATGAAATAAACATGAATATGACAGAGAATAGCGGGCAACGATCTTTTGACGTTGTAGTGGAGTAGTGAAGAAATTGATTTCTTATCGGAACAGGAAAATTAGGCGTATGTTTCAGCAACAATTAATTCGCGGTGTAGGGGTGGCAATAGCGGTGTGCACAATGAGTGCCCATGCTACGCAGCACGTGGTGGTTAATGAAGCACAGATACCTGTTAGTGATCAGAGTCAAAAAACACAAGCCAACGCAGTAAAAAAAGCCCTAACTCAAGTAATGGTGAAGGTATCAGGAAATACCGAGGTGTTGCAGAACCCTGGCGTAAGGGCCGCACTTAGAACGCCTGAAGCGTACCTTCGCTCGTACCGTTTTTCCTATTCAGGCAACGAAACCTATTATGTCGCTGAGTTTGATAAAACTAAGCTGACTGAGCTGATGAAACGTGAAGGCCTGCCTTTGTGGGGCGAACGTAGACCAGAAACTATTGTGTGGTTGGCCACAGAAACCGACGATAACGAACGCATCATTTTAGATGAAAGTACACCAACGCCTGTAGGGGAAATGTTGGTTCACACCGCGAAAACCCGCGGTGTGCCGGTAAGCTTACCGCTAATGGATTTAACCGATTCAGCCAGTATTTCAATTTACGATGTGTGGGGTAGGTTTGTTCAGTCTTTAACAGCATCATCGCAGCGTTATGGTGTTGATAATATTATTGGCGCTCGCCTATATAAAAATACCCCTGGCGAGATGCCGTCTATCCCTGAAGGGTTGCCTGCTTCGTCTGGAACTGGTGAAGGTGGTGCTTACCAAGATACTAATTACGAAGATAATAGCTACGCTGATAATGAAAACCAAAATGCGCGTGCAGGCACAGAGCAACCACTAAGTGGTCAACTCGATTTAGATGAAGTTGATGGCGTGAATCTGCAGGCAAACGAAGAACAACAAGCAAGCCTTGTAGGCGATGAAGTATCAACTGCGATGGTGAATGAAGTGCAAGCATTGCCGCCTTTCACGATGGACGAATTCACCCAATACGCACAAAAAGCGCAAGAGGGAGAGTATGCGCTTGATTGGGTGTTTGTGGGCAATGGCAAAGTAAGCTACGGGTCTATTTTCGCCGATGAACCCACCTCTCTCACGCAGCAATTGGTTGATGCTTATGCCAACTATCTATCTTCACAATATGCAGTGATACCCGGTGCGGTAGACGCAGAAAGAGTGCAAATCTCTGTGTCGGTTGCCAACGTAGACTCATTGAAAAAATACGCTAATGCTAATGCGTATTTGAAAAGCTTAAGCGTGATAGAAGAAGCCATGTTAACCGGCCAAACCGGTTCCGTAGCCACGTACAACTTAACCTTGCTTGGTACCCCGGAAGATTTACTCAATACGGTAAGGCTTGAATCTAAACTGCGGCCTGTAACAGATTCCTTCGGTCAAGTTGTAGAAGGATATACTTTTTACTGGAATGAATGACCCCCTTGCTATGCAGCTAACTCTCCCTGTAACGCTACCCACAGATGAAACCTTTGACAGTTTTATTGATACAGGAAACCAAGAAGTGGTGGCGTTACTTAAGGGTATTCCAAGTGCTATGCCTGCATGGCAGGATGCGCCGTCGTTGGCATCGCTTTCTGCACTACATCTGCCATTGGTTACCCTTTTAGGTGGGCAGGGGTTAGGTAAAAGCCATTTACTGTATGCCTTGTGTCATCAACTGGCGCAGCAAAACGTGAATCACCTTTATCTGAATTTAAATGGCCATGCCCAGTGGTCTTTTGATATTTTTGATGGGTTAGAAAACCTTTCGGTTATCTGTTTAGATAATATACATGCCATTGCTGGTCATCCGCGATGGGAAGAAGCCTTATTCGACCTTTTCAATCGGGTGATAGAAAACCCTCACGCACTCATTGTTGGTAGCAGTCAGCATGGACCGTCACATCCCGCATTTCAATTACCCGATTTAAGTTCTAGGCTTGCGTGGGGCGTAATTTATCATTTAACGGCGCTTAATGATGAATCGCGTAAGGAAGTGGTTCGATTGCGTGCTAATCAACGCGGATTGCGGTTGTCAGAACAGGCATTGCAGTTTTTGCTGCACCACAGCGACCGAGATTTACGTAGCTTGTTAAGCTTACTAGCAAGGCTTGATACCCGTTCATTGCAGGAACAAAAAAAGCTCTCGGTGGCGATGGTTAAGCGAGAACTCGGGCTTTAATTAGCACAGCTTTATTCCTGCCGCTATCGCTCTGCGGTAATATCAGTACCGGGTTTCTCTTCCTAATATTGACGCTCTTCAAGCTTCTCTTGTGCTTTTATAATCGCATTCTTTTCATCGCTTGTTAGCTCAACACTACCGTCATTGTCTAAATCCACCGTATTAAACCACGTGCTTCCGGCAGGAAATAAAGTCGGTGTTGGCATTGCAGCTTGAATAGCCGGAATGTCGAGTTCGGGTAATACGCGGCTAACCGCATAATCTACGCGTAATTGTAGGTTTTCATCGTTAACGCGATCTCGTTGCCCCCAAGTGACATCGTAAGAGCCATCGTCTACTGCATCACCTGAAAATATGGCCACATCCGCACTGGCGGCCATACGATGAAGCATCATGAAACGCTCGACCAAATTAGCAAAGTCTTCTCTTTCGGTATAATAAGAATAAAAGGTCACTGCCCCGTCGCTTGCAAACCAATTGGCTACTTGAGCCGCTGAATAAGCGCGCTGTGTACTGTTGGCTTCATCGCCGCCGTAGCGTACCTGCGCCAGCGCATGCAGTTGAGATGAAGTCAGTGGCAAGGTGTTTTCAAGGCCTGTAGATAAAGGCGTGTTGTTGTTAACGTAGTTTAAAGGTGTATTACTGTTAGATAAGGTCGACCAAGTTGTGTAGTCGAAGAAATCATTCGCATGGGCGAGTTCGTGGTACATCAACCATGTTAGTGCGGCATCGACACCTTGTTGTGTACGGGTTGACCTTGTTGACGCTGCCAAGCCAGTTTGTGGGTAGTAGTATTCAGCGTCTTTCACATATCGCCAAAAAATAGAAAAATCTAAATCACTACCAAAGCCGCTACGATAGTCGGGCTGGGTATTAATGGTGTCTCGTTCTTCAGGGCTGCGCCAAAAATTATTCGCGTCCAGATAAATAGCACCGGTAACCGCCCAATAAAACGAGGGGCGAATATCGTAAGAAATCACAACCGCACTGGTTGCTCTTAGCATTTGTAGCAAATCTTCGCTGCTGTTAGAGGTTTGTAAGAACTGCTCGAATGCTTCTCCCATCCAAGGGTGAGACACATAGGTTCTATCTAAAATATCATCAATTGTTGGCGATTCTGTTTGCTGCCCAATAAGAGGAAGTTGGGCAAAGGTGCAGCTTGATGTTAGTTCATTGTTGTATACACAAGCTTCCAACGCAGAGGCATAGGGGCTATTCGGGCGGTACGCTAGCATGTGCGAAGTAACGGTTTCTGGAATACTGCCTGAGTCGTCAACGAAATACGCATCCGAATTTATATCAATATTTTTTATCACTACCTGAACGGTATCGGTTGAGGTAGAACCATCATCGAAAGTTAGCGTAGCTTGAATTTCTGCAATGCTGTCTGCGCTGACTTGGGGTGCTTGAAAATAAAGGTTGTAGGATAAATCGTCGTCATCAAAGGTAAATGCGGGTATGGATGCCCCGGATAGCTGTTCCCAGGTAATGTCCGTTACGGTTTTTAAACTGTTGTTATCTACGTGCAATGAAACGCGGCCACCTTCGCTGGCTTCGTGACCTAAGCGTAAAATGGCTTCAGGGGGCTGATCTTCAATAACGGTAAGGCTAAGCTCGTGGGTTAAGGTTTCGTGGGTAGAGGTTTCGCCGCTTGAAAACGATGCGGTAACCGAAATAAGGTATTCACCGGCCGCCGTAACATCGAAGCCTATGGCTTGGGTGTGAGAGGCAAGAGGAGCGATACTGCCTGCTTCCGTGCTTGCACCACTCACCGCATTAACAGTCCAATTTACGCTGGTGATTGATGTGCCTGATGGGGCAATAACGGCAAAATCGGCAGAGTCGCCAGCAATGAGTTCGCTGGCGCCCTGAATGGTTAGACTGGGTGGCGAAGATGGGGTGGGTGTAGTGACATTGCTATCGCCTCCTGAACCGCCGCATCCGTATAATGCCAGCAGTGAAATTGGTAGTAGCCACTTCATTGTTATTCCCCTTGTTCGAAATGCGCCTTTTCTTCTTGCATAACTTGTTTAAGTTTTTTCAATCCAAGGCCAAGTTCACGTCCACGTTTGCGCGCAAACGCGCTGCAGCCAACAAACATTCCTACACAAAGCAGAATTTCAATTGCTGCATACCAGCGTTCTTCAGGCACTGCATAAGCCACAGTACAGCCGTGCATTAGATAAAACAGTACCACGAAATTTGCCCAAGCGTGAGTATACGGCTTACCTTGTATAACGCCTTTGTAAGGTAAAAGTAACGGCACTAAATAAACTAGCGTAATAAATATTGGTGAGTACGTTAGCGTTTTATTAAGAAAAAACTGCCACGCAATAATCCACAC
>NZ_JAESDJ010000008.1:0-209930 GCF_019249255.1 Alteromonas lipotrueae
ATGGTAATACCACGAGCTTTTTCTTCAGGCGCGTTATCGATTTGATCGAAAGCCTGAGCTGAACCACCGTATGTCTTTGAAAGAACAGTAGTGATAGCTGCAGTAAGGGTTGTTTTACCGTGGTCAACGTGGCCGATTGTACCCACGTTTACATGGGGTTTCGTACGTTCAAACTTTTCTTTTGCCATTTTTCTCGTTTCCTAAGTTAAAAGTCCGACCCAAACATAGACCGGACCGAACCTTCATTTAGATTAAATTCTAGATTCAATAATAGCCTGCGCCACATTGTTCGGCGCCTCAGAATAATTGAAGAACTCCATAGAGTATGATGCGCGACCCTGCGTTTGAGAACGCAAGTCGGTAGCATACCCGAACATTTCTGAAAGCGGCACCTTAGCACGTATTATTTTAATACCTGCTACGCCTTCTTCCATACCTTCGATCATGCCGCGACGACGATTTAGGTCACCAACCACATCACCCATCCAGTCTTCTGGAGTAGTTACTTCAACTTTCATCATGGGTTCAAGCAACACCGGATTTGCTTCTGCGGCACCTTTTTTGAAACCCATAGAGCCGGCGATCTTAAACGCCATTTCAGAAGAGTCAACATCATGGTACGAACCGTCGAACAAAGTTACCTTTACATCTAGTACCGGATACCCTGCTACAACACCACTTTGCAACTGCTCCTGAATTCCTTTATCAACCGCTGGTATGAACTCTTTTGGTACCACACCACCGACGATGTCATTTACAAATTCGTAGCCTGCGCCTTCTTCTGCTTGTGGCTCAATACGAAGCCAAACATGACCAAATTGGCCACGGCCGCCAGACTGACGTACGAATTTACCTTCAACTTCTACTTTCTTGCGAATAGTCTCACGATAAGCAACCTGAGGTTTACCCACGTTACATTCAACTTTAAATTCGCGTTTCATACGATCAACAATGATATCAAGGTGAAGCTCACCCATACCAGAGATAATCGTTTGGCCCGACTCTTCATCAGTCTTAACCTTGAATGACGGGTCTTCAGCGGCTAGTTTACCTAACGCGAGTCCCATCTTTTCTTGGTCAGCCTGAGAGCGAGGCTCAACTGCGATAGAAATTACCGGGTCAGGAAATTCCATACGCTCTAGTGTAATGACATTATTCGGATCGCAAAGCGTATCACCTGTGGTCACATCTTTAAGACCAATGGCCGCGGCGATATCGCCTGCACGAACTTCTTTAATTTCTTCACGGTCTTTAGCGTGCATTTGAACGATACGTCCAAAACGCTCGCGTTTACCTTTCACTGGGTTGTATACCGTATCACCAGTATTAACAACGCCAGAGTAACAACGGAAGAAAGTTAGCGTTCCTACGAATGGGTCGGTAGCGATTTTAAATGCAAGGGCCGAGAATGGCTCGCTGTCGTCTGCATGACGCTCAGCTTCAGTTTCATCTTTATCGTCTAAAACACCCGTAATAGCTTTTACTTCACTTGGTGACGGTAAGTATTCTACTACCGCGTCTAGTACTGCCTGAACACCTTTGTTTTTGAAGGCACTGCCACAGGTGGCAAGAACAATTTCGTTGTTCAGTGTACGGGTACGTAAACCAAGTCGGATTTCAGCTTCAGTTAGCTCTTCGCCTTCTAAATACTTATCCATTAGCTCGTCAGAGGCTTCAGCGGCTGCTTCAATCATCTCTGTACGATACTTTTCCGCGTTTTCTAAATATTGCGCTGGAATATCTTCATAGGTAAACGTCATACCCATGTCTGCGGCATTCCAGTTTATGGCTTTCATCTTAATAAGATCGATAACGCCATGGAATTCTTCTTCAGCGCCCATGTTCAATTGAATAGGAACACAGTTTGCGCCTAAGCGTTTACGGATTTGACCCACAACACGCTCAAAATCGGCGCCAGCTCGGTCCATCTTATTGATGAACACGAGACGTGGCACCTCATATTTGTCAGCCTGTCGCCAGACTGTCTCTGATTGAGGTTCAACCCCAGAAGACCCGCAAAAAACCACTACAGCCCCATCCAGTACCCGTAGTGAACGTTCTACCTCAATGGTAAAGTCCACGTGTCCTGGCGTGTCTATAATGTTTATGCGATGCTGATCGAACTGCTTTTCCATGCCTGACCAGAAACAAGTGGTTGCAGCAGACGTGATAGTAATACCACGCTCCTGCTCTTGTTCCATCCAGTCCATGGTTGCAGCACCATCATGCACTTCACCGATTTTATGAGACAACCCTGTATAAAACAGGACTCTCTCTGTGGTCGTGGTTTTACCCGCGTCCACATGAGCCACAATACCAATATTGCGGTAACGCTCAATCGAGGTCTTACGAGGCATACATCTCTCTCAGTTATATTACGTTTATTACCAACGGTAATGAGCAAACGCTTTGTTTGCTTCGGCCATACGGTGAACGTCTTCACGTTTCTTAACCGCAGAACCTTTATTTTCTGATGCATCAATCATTTCAGCAGCCAGGCGTTGAGCCATTGACTTCTCGCCACGTTTACGAGCAGCATCTACCAACCAACGCATACCTAGGGCATTACGACGAACTGGACGAACTTCTACTGGTACTTGATAAGTTGAACCACCTACACGACGAGATTTAACCTCTACAGTAGGACGGATGTTATCAAGTGCTTCTTCGAATACATCTAGGTGAGCTTTGCTGGTTTTTTCAGCAACAATATCGAGCGCACCGTAAACGATTTTTTCAGCGACTGACTTCTTGCCGTCAAGCATTACGACATTCATGAATTTTGCAAGCAGTTGTGAGCTAAATTTTGGCTCTGGTAGGATTTTACGTTGACCTACGACTCTTCTTCTTGGCATTTCTATTCTCCGTATGAATTCAGGAATTACCCAAAACTCTTAAACTTCAGTTTGGCCTTACTAACGGAGAACCGTTAAGACTTAGGCTTCTTCGCACCGTACTTAGAACGGGCTTGCTTACGATCGTTTACACCTGCGCAGTCTAATGTACCGCGAACTGTGTGATAACGAACACCTGGTAGATCTTTAACACGACCACCACGGATAAGTACTACACTGTGCTCTTGTAGGTTGTGACCTTCACCACCGATGTATGAAGAAACTTCAAAACCGTTAGTTAGACGTACACGACATACTTTACGTAGTGCAGAGTTTGGTTTCTTAGGCGTAGTAGTATATACACGAGTACATACACCGCGTCTTTGAGGACAAGCTTGCAATGCAGCTACGTTGCTTTTTTCAACGGGCTTTTTGCGCGGCTTGCGGACTAACTGGTTAACTGTTGCCATTAACTAGCTCCTGATTAAAAACTACAAAAACCCAATCACTCTGATTGGGTCCATTAAAGCGACTTTTCTAACGTCACTCATTTGATGTTAATACTGTGCTTGTCAGCATTAACTGAGCTCTGATACAAAAAACCGCGCCCATTTTCTTCTGCCTTTTAGAGGTCATCCAAAATCGGGTCGCGGAATATTAATGATCATAGCTCGGCGTGTCAAGCTGTACAAAGGTTAAGCAGCCATTTAACTGCAATCTGTCAGCTTAACATGCCAATTTGTTAGGAGTACGTTAACGTACTCCTACGATCATGCCTTATTCGGCTGAGTCGTCACCGGCGTTAAGTGCTTCGGTTAGTGCCTGTTCTGCATCAGCAGCAGAAACTGACATTTCTTCGATTTCTTCTTTACGACGTTGTGCACGACGTTCATGGTAAGCGAAACCTGTACCCGCTGGAATCAATCGACCCACGATTACGTTTTCTTTCAGACCGCGAAGGTCATCTTCTTTACCTTGAACTGCAGCTTCGGTAAGAACACGTGTTGTCTCTTGGAACGATGCAGCTGAGATGAATGACTCAGTAGATAGTGACGCCTTAGTGATACCAAGCAGTTGTGTTTCATACTGCGCTGGGATCTTACCGTGTTTTTCAACTTCACGGTTGGTCACTTTCACGTTAGACACTTCAACTTGTTCGCCTTCAAGGAACTGAGTATCACCTGAATGGGTAATAACGCACTTACGCAACATCTGACGAATAACAACTTCGATGTGCTTATCGTTAATTTTTACACCCTGTAGACGGTAAACTTCCTGAACTTCGTTCACGATGTAGTTTGCTACAGCAGAGATACCACGTAGACGCAAGATGTCATGCGGAGACTCAGGGCCATCTGCAATAACTTCACCGCGTTCCACTTTTTCACCTTCAAACACGTTAAGCTGACGCCATTTTGGAATCATCTCTTCGTATGCATCACCCTCTGGCGGCGTGATAACCAAACGTTTCTTACCTTTGGTTTCTTTACCGAAACCAATAGTACCTGAAACTTCAGCAAGGATAGCTGGCTCTTTAGGCTTACGTGCTTCAAACAAGTCGGCTACGCGAGGTAGACCACCCGTGATATCACGTGTCTTCGAGCTTTCTTGAGGTATACGTGCTAACACGTCACCTTCGTTAGCAACCTTACCTTCTTTCGCTTCGATAGTGGTAAAGCTTGGTAAGCGAATCTCTTGAAGACCGAACTCATCACTTTCTAGGATAAGTTTAGGTTCTTTAGAGTTACTCTTCGCAAGATCTTTAACTACGATACGCGTAAGACCAGTTAGTTCGTCTTGTTGCATCTCGGTGTTAGAGTCGTCGATGTCGGCGAAGCTAATCTTAGCTGCACGTTCAGTAACGATTGGGTGACTATGCGGATCCCAGTTAGCAACAACGTCGCCAGCTGCAATAGTTGCACCGTCATCCACGCTAAGTACAGCACCGTAAGGTACTTTATAGCGCTCTTTCTCACGACCTTGTTCATCGATAACAGTAAGTTCTGTTGAACGAGAAACAATAACCACTTTGCCGTCTGAGTTACGTACAGATTTTTCATTGTGTAGCTTAAGGCTACCCGCTGTTTTAACCTGAACGCTGTTCTCAGCAGAAGCTCGTGATGCCGCACCACCGATGTGGAACGTACGCATGGTAAGCTGTGTACCTGGTTCACCGATTGACTGTGCGGCAATAACACCCACAGACTCACCGCTTCCAACCATATGTCCGCGAGCAAGGTCACGACCATAACAGTTTGCACACACACCGAAGTCGTTATCACATGTGATAACCGAGCGTACTTGAATTTGGTCAACAGAGTTAGCTTCAAGCATGTCTACTAGCGCTTCGTCTAGTAACACATTACGCTCAACCAATACCTCTGTAGTACCTGGTTTAACAACATCTTCTGCAACTACACGACCTAGTACACGCTCACGAAGTGGTTCTACAACGTCACCACCTTCAATTAGCGGTGTCATCTGAACACCACCGAAGGTGCCACAGTCGTCGTTAGTAATAACCAAATCTTGTGCAACATCTACTAGACGACGAGTTAGATAACCCGAGTTCGCAGTCTTAAGTGCTGTATCGGCTAGACCTTTACGCGCACCGTGAGTAGAGATGAAGTACTGAAGTACGTTAAGACCTTCACGGAAGTTAGCCGTGATTGGCGTTTCGATGATTGAGCCATCTGGCTTAGCCATCAGACCACGCATACCCGCTAGCTGACGAATCTGAGCGGCACTACCACGAGCACCCGAGTCGGCCATCATATAAACAGAGTTAAATGAGGTTTGCTCTTCTTCTTCGCCATCGCGGTTAATTACGATGTCAGTCTTAAGGTTATCCATCATGGCCTTGGCAACTTTTTCGTTGGCATTTGACCAGATATCGATAACTTTGTTGTAGCGCTCACCAGCGGTTACAAGACCATTTTGGAACTGTTCCTGGATCTCGATAACTTCCGCTTCTGCAGCGTCGATAATATCTTTCTTCGCAGCTGGGATTACCATGTCATCGATACCAACAGATGCACCCGCAATCATTGCGTAGTGGAAACCGGTATACATGATTTGGTCAGCAGCGATTACTGTGTCTTTAAGACCCAGTGTACGGTAACAAGCGTTTAGCAAACGTGAAATCTGCTTTTTGCCCATTGCCTGGTTGATAATTTCAAACGGCAAACCTTTAGGTAGCATTAGTGAGAAAATCGCACGACCAACAGTAGTATCTGTTAGCGTTACTTTCTCAGTTTTCACGCCATCTTCGTCAATGTCGTATTCAGTGATACGTACTTTAACGCGTGAGTGAAGTTCTGCGTTACCTGTGCGGTATGCTTTTTCTGCTTCATTCGGGCTGGTAAATACCATTGCCTCGCCCAAACCGTTCACTTTGTCACGGGTTAGGTAATAAAGACCTAATACAACGTCCTGTGAAGGAACGATGATAGGTTCACCATTTGCAGGTGACAGAATGTTGTTGGTCGACATCATCAACGCACGTGCTTCAAGCTGAGCTTCAATAGTCAGCGGCACGTGTACAGCCATTTGGTCACCATCGAAATCGGCGTTGTAGGCCGCACATACTAGTGGGTGAAGCTGTATCGCTTTACCTTCGATAAGGGTTGGTTCAAATGCCTGGATACCCAAACGGTGAAGTGTTGGTGCACGGTTAAGCATAACAGGGTGTTCACGGATAACGTCATCGAGTACGTCCCATACCTCTGGTGCTTCACGTTCAACCAGCTTCTTCGCTGCTTTGATAGTTGTTGCTAAACCACGACCTTCAAGTTTTCCGTAGATAAACGGCTTGAATAACTCAAGTGCCATTTTCTTAGGAAGACCACATTGGTGAAGACGTAATGTAGGACCAACGGTAATTACAGAACGACCAGAGTAGTCAACACGCTTACCAAGTAAGTTCTGACGGAAACGACCTTGCTTACCTTTAATCATATCGGCAAGTGATTTAAGAGGACGTTTGTTAGAACCTGTGATAGCGCGGCCACGACGACCGTTATCTAGTAGTGCATCTACCGCTTCCTGAAGCATACGTTTTTCGTTACGTACGATAATGTCAGGCGCCGCAAGGTCTAGAAGACGCTTAAGACGGTTGTTACGGTTGATAACACGACGGTATAAATCGTTCAGGTCAGACGTTGCAAATCGACCACCATCCAGAGGTACCAACGGACGAAGATCCGGCGGAAGTACTGGAAGTACAGTCAAGATCATCCACTCTGGCTTGTTGCCAGACTGTTGGAATGATTCAAGCAACTTAAGACGCTTGGTGATTTTCTTACGCTTAGTTTCAGAGTTGATTGAAGGCAACTCTTCACGCATGGAAGCTACGTCAGCATCTACATCTAACACTTTTAAAAGGTCAAATACGGCTTCAGCACCCATTTTTGCGTCAAACTCGTCACCGTGCTCTTCAAGTGCATCCAAGTAATCTTCTTCGTTAAGAAGTTGGCTGCGCTCAAGGGTAGTCATACCCGGCTCGGTTACTACGTAAGATTCAAAATATAGTACACGTTCAATATCACGAAGTGTCATATCAAGCATTAAGCCGATACGAGACGGAAGTGATTTAAGGAACCAGATGTGTGCAACTGGGCTTGCCAGTTCAATGTGACCCATACGCTCACGACGTACTTTAGTTAGGGTTACTTCAACACCACATTTTTCACAGATAACACCACGGTGCTTCAGGCGCTTATACTTACCACAAAGACATTCGTAGTCTTTAACTGGTCCGAAAATACGCGCACAAAACAGGCCGTCACGTTCTGGTTTGAACGTACGGTAGTTAATTGTTTCTGGCTTCTTAACTTCACCAAAAGACCATGAACGAATCATGTCAGGTGAAGCAAGACCGATTCGAATATTATCGAATTCTTCAGTCTTGTTTTGTTGCTTTAGAAACTTTAATAAGTCTTTCACATTACTCTCCCAGCGGAGTCAGTCTCTAGAACCCGGCGCAAGCGCCGGGCCATCTCTTGTCATAACGTGGCGATTGCCGTGTTACTTCTCTTCCAACTCGATGTTAATACCCAACGAGCGGATTTCTTTAAGTAATACGTTGAATGATTCTGGCATGCCAGGTTCCATTCTGTGGTCACCATCGACGATGTTCTTGTACATCTTAGTACGGCCGTTAACATCATCCGACTTAACAGTAAGCATTTCCTGAAGGGTATATGCTGCACCGTAAGCTTCAAGGGCCCACACTTCCATCTCTCCGAAGCGCTGACCACCGAACTGAGCTTTACCACCCAGCGGCTGTTGTGTAACAAGGCTGTACGAACCAGTTGAACGAGCGTGCATTTTGTCGTCAACCAAGTGGTTCAGTTTCAGCATGTACATGTAACCAACCGTAACAGGACGCTCAAACTCGCGACCAGTACGACCGTCGAACAACGAAATCTGACCGCTTTCAGGAATGTCAGCTAACTTCAACATTTCCTTAATTTCAGATTCACGTGCACCGTCGAATACAGGTGTTGCAATTGGAACACCCTTACGTAGGTTGTTTGCAAGACGTGTAATTTCGTGGTCGGTGAAGTTATCGATGTCCACTTCTTGGTGATTTTCGCCAAGCTCATAAATTTCTTTTAAGAAATTACGAAGCTTTTGCATCTCTTCATGCTCTTTGAGCATGCGGTCGATTTTCACACCAAGACCGTGAGCAGCCATACCCATATGTGTTTCTAGGATCTGACCGATGTTCATCCGCGATGGTACACCTAGTGGGTTCAATACGATGTCTACCGGCGTACCGTTAGCATCATATGGCATGTCTTCCACAGGCTGAATCGTTGAAATTACACCTTTGTTACCGTGACGACCGGCCATCTTATCACCAGGCTGGATGTGACGCTTAACAGCTAGGTAAACCTTAACAATCTTAAGGACACCAGGTGCTAGGTCATCGCCTTGTGTGATCTTGCGACGCTTAGTTTCAAACTTCTTATCGAAGTCTTCTTTGATTTCTGCGTGCTGATCAGCAATTTGGTCGATCTCAAGCTGAACGTCTTCGTCGTTTAATGCAATTTCAAACCACTTCTCACGCGGTAGGCTGTCAAGCTTAGCTTGTTCAACACCAGAGCGTAGTAATGCGTTTTGTGCACGAGCAAAGATACCGTCTGCAAGAATTTCAAATTCGTCAGTAAGGTCTTTCTTAACCTGACGAAGTTGCATGTCTTCAATTTCAAGCGCACGTTTGTCTTTCTCTACGCCGTCACGGGTAAAGACTTGAACGTCGATAACCGTACCGTGAACAGAGTTAGGCACACGTAGTGACGTATCTTTTACGTCAGACGCTTTTTCACCGAAGATAGCTCTTAATAGTTTTTCTTCTGGCGTAAGCTGAGTTTCACCTTTAGGTGTTACTTTACCTACCAGAATGTCGCCGCCTTTCACTTCCGCACCAATGTAAACAACACCTGATTCATCAAGTTTGCTTAGTGCAGATTCGCCAACATTCGGAATATCAGAAGAAATCTCTTCTGGCCCAAGCTTAGTATCACGAGCAATACAGCTTAGTTCTTGAATGTGGATAGTGGTGAAACGGTCTTCCTGAGCTACACGCTCAGAGATAAGGATTGAATCCTCGAAGTTATAACCGTTCCAAGGCATGAACGCGATACGCATGTTCTGACCAAGCGCAAGATCGCCCAAGTCAGTAGATGGACCGTCAGCCAATACATCGCCAGCAACAATCGGGTCGCCTACACTACAAGTAGGGCGCTGATTGATACAGGTGTTCTGGTTTGAACGTGTGTATTTAGTCAGGTTGTAGATGTCGATACCTGCTTCACCAGGAAGCATTTCATCTTCTTCTACTTTAATAACGATACGGCTAGCGTCAACATAGTCAACTCTACCACCACGCTTAGCAACTACAGTAACACCTGAGTCAACAGCAATGGTTCTTTCCATACCGGTACCAACAAGCGGCTTATCAGCACGTAATGTAGGTACAGCCTGACGTTGCATGTTCGCACCCATCAATGCGCGGTTAGCATCATCGTGTTCTAGGAACGGAATGATACTCGCAGCGATTGAAACGATTTGCTGTGGAGAAACGTCCATGTACTTGATGTCTTCTTTCGGCATCAAGGTGGTTTCACCACGGTGACGACATGGAATAAGGTCGTCTACTAGCTCACCGTTTGCGGTTAAAACAATGTTTGCCTGTGCAATTGCGAATTGACCTTCTTCAATTGCAGACAAGTAATCGATTTCTTCACTTACCACACCATCAACAATGCGACGGAACGGCGTTTCAAGGAAACCAAAGTCATTGGTACGCGCGAAGCTTGCCAATGAGTTGATCAAACCGATGTTTGGACCTTCAGGGGTCTCGATAGGACACAGACGACCGTAGTGCGTAGGGTGTACGTCACGTACTTCGAAGCCTGCACGCTCACGCGTAAGACCACCCGGGCCTAATGCAGAAATACGACGCTTATGCGTTACTTCTGATAACGGGTTGTTTTGGTCCATGAACTGAGAGAGCTGTGATGAACCGAAGAACTCTTTAACTGCAGCCGAGATAGGCTTAGCGTTAATAAGGTCTTGCGGCATAATGCTATCAAGGTCGCCTAAGCTTAGACGCTCTTTAACAGCACGCTCAACACGTACTAAACCAACACGGAATTGGTTTTCAGCCATTTCACCCACAGAACGGATACGGCGGTTACCCAAGTGGTCGATATCGTCCACTTCGTCTTTACCGTCACGAATCTCGATAAGTTGCTTCATTACTGAAACAATATCGTCTTTATCTAGGGTGCCTGAACCAATCAATTCTTCACGGCCTAAACGGCGGTTGAACTTCATACGACCTACAGAAGATAGGTCATAACGCTCATCTGAGAAGAAAAGGTTTTGGAATAAGGTTTCTGCTGCGTCTTTTGTTGGTGGCTCACCAGGACGCATCATGCGGTAAATTTCAACAAGCGCTTCTAGGCGGTTTGTTGAAGAGTCGATACGCAATGTGTCAGAAATGTATGAGCCGTGGTCCAATTCATTAATGTAAAGCGTTTCGAACTCTTTAATACCAGCTTGGCTTAGTGCCGCTAAGTTCTCAAGCGTTAACTCTTCGTTAGCGCTAACGATAACTTCGCCAGTATCTTCATTTACGTACGTTGCCGCGAATACGCGACCAATTAGGTAATCTGCTGGAACTTCAAGTTCAGTTAAACCCGCTTTTTCAAGCGCACGAGTATGACGTGCAGATACACGACGACCAGTTTCAACGACAACATTACCTTCGCCATCAATGATATCAAATGCCGCTGTTTCGCCACGAAGACGATCTGGCACCACTTCCATCATTAACTTGTCTTTATCGATACGTACACTGACTTTCTCAAAGAACGTATCCAAGATTTCTTCTGACGTCATTTCAAGCGCGCGTAAGATGATAGTTGCTGGCAACTTACGACGACGGTCAATACGAACAAACAGGTTATCTTTAGGATCGAACTCGAAGTCTAGCCATGAACCACGGTAAGGAATTACACGTGCATTATAAAGCACTTTACCTGACGAGTGAGTTTTGCCTTTATCGTGATCGAAGAACACACCAGGTGAACGGTGTAGTTGTGACACGATAACACGCTCTGTACCATTGATAACGAACGTACCGTTCTGAGTCATCAATGGAATTTCGCCCATGTACACTTCTTGTTCTTTAATGTCTTTTACGGTACCTGGTGCAGCGTCTTTATCAAACAATACTAACCGTAGTTTTACTCTTAATGGAGCAGAGAATGTGACGCCACGAATTTGACATTCTTTAACGTCGAATACTGGCTCTCCCAAACGGTAGCTAACATATTGAAGCTCCGAGTTACCTGAGTAGCTTTTTATCGGAAAAACGGAACGAAATGCTGCTTCCAAGCCGTATTGAGCATCGGCGTCGATCTCAATAAACTTTTTGAAAGAATCAAGCTGAATTGAAAGAAGGTATGGAATTTCCAATACCTGTGGGCGTTTGCCAAAATCCTTACGGATACGTTTCTTTTCGCTATAAGAGTAAACCATGGGTTCCTCAGCCTGCTGATTTATGACCCAACCTGCTGCATTATGCATCGCGACGAGTGCTTCAAGCTATGAGCTTCGTGTTGAATTGCGCATAAGCAACAAACTTCCACAACCCTTTTTCGGGGCAATTCCACAGCATACAACAAAATTCAACCAATTATTAGTTAACTTGTTGGTTTTATGCTTTTATGTGTCATTTCCGAGGTGCGCATTTAGTAGTGTAGTCAAGGGTTAGAATCTACACACTGTACAGCGCAAAAAGGCTGGTGGTTTAAAAAACCACCAGCCTTGCCGTCTCAGGCAAATAATCTAAACAAATAGATTACTTAACTTCAACTTCAGCACCAGCTTCAGTTAGCTGTGCTTTAAGTTCTTCAGCTTCTTCTTTGCTTACGCCTTCTTTGATAGCTTTAGGAGCAGATTCAACTACTTCTTTAGCTTCTTTAAGACCTAGGCCAGTCGCTGCGCGAACTGCTTTGATTACTGCAACTTTGTTTGCGCCGAATGAAGTCATTACAACGTCAAACTCAGTCTTTTCTTCTACTGCTGCTGCTTCGCCCGCTGCTGGACCAGCTACAGCTACTGCTGCAGATGCGTCAACACCGAATTTTTCTTCAGCTGCTTCGATAAGCTCAACCAATTCCATAACTGGCATTTCAGCAATCGCGTTTAAGATATCTTCTTTAGTTAGAGCCATGTGGTCTAAACTCCTGGGTTTTTAAAATGTTAAAAAAATCAATATGCCAAAAACGGGAATTACTTCTCGTCTTTGATCGCCGCCAATACGCGCACAAACTTGGTAGGTACTTCGTTGATAGTACGAACGAATTTCCCAACCGGTGCTTTGAAGGTTGCAAGAAGTTTTGCAAGCGCTTCGTCGCGAGTAGGAAGTGAAGCAACTGCGTCCAATTTATCTGGACCAAGAAGACCACTACCAATAGATAGAGCGGTTACGTTCAACTTATCGTTTTGCTTCGCAAAGTCTTTGAAAAGACGTGCTGCACCACCAGGTGCCTCAACTGAGAAGCCGTAGATAAGAGGACCAGTAAGGGCGCTATCTAAGTCTGCAAATTTACTGTCTGCCAATGCACGCTTAGCTAGAGTGTTACGTATAACCTTAAGGTATACGCCTTGCTCACGAGCTTTTACGCGAAGGTCAGTCAGTTCTGCAACTTCCATCCCACGGTATTCAGCGACGGCAACGGATAGAGCGCGAGACGCAACTTCAGAAACTTCTGCTACGATCTCTTTTTTTGCTGCTAAACCTAGTGCCACTGAGTTCACCTCTTTGTATCTGACTTTGTATACAGTTACCTGTTTACGCCATCAGGGTTCACAGATTGATATCAACATAATTGATGATACCGCTCTACGGTGTTTGTTACCCCAGAGAGTCTGAGTCAAACCACCGTCTGCGCAGGTTGTTGTATTAAGCGATATGTTTAATGTGATAGTTCTCTTACCTCTATCACCACATCGCACCTGCGGTCTTGGACGGGAGTTGCCAATCAGCACTGCTGTATTGACGACTCCAACCCATTACCTTTACAGAGAAGCCGAGTTGCCTCGGCAGGCTATTAAAGACCTACTGAAGCTTTATCTAGAGATACGCCAGCGCCCATAGTGGTGCTTAGGCTGATCTTCTGGATATAAGTACCTTTAGCAGAAGAAGGCTTAGCTTTCTTCAATGCTTCTAGTAATGCTTCAAGGTTCTCTTGAATTTGGTTTGTTTCGAACGCAATCTTACCAATGCTAGCATGGATGATACCGTTCTTATCGTTACGGTAGCGAACCTGACCAGCTTTAGCGTTCTTAACAGCAGTAGCAACGTCTGGCGTTACTGTACCCGTTTTAGGGTTAGGCATTAGGCCACGTGGACCTAAGATTTGACCTAGTTGACCAACAACACGCATCGCGTCTGGGCTGGCAACAACAACGTCAAAGTTCATTTCGCCTTTCTTCACTTGCTCAGCAAGATCTTCCATACCAACGATGTCAGCACCAGCTTCTTTAGCGGCTTCAGCGTTAGCACCTTGTGTAAATACTGCAACGCGAACGTCTTTACCAGTACCGTTAGGTAGTACAGTAGCACCACGAACGTTTTGGTCAGATTTCTTAGCGTCGATACCAAGGTTTACTGCAACGTCAATGCTTTCAGCGAATTTAGCTGTCGCTAATTCTTTAAGCAAAGCAACTGCTTCGTTGATTTCGTATTCTTTAGTCGCGTCTGTTTTTTCGCGGATAATGCGAGCGCGTTTAGATAATTTAGCCATTCGATTAGTCCTCTACGTTCAAGCCCATTGAGCGAGCAGAACCCGCGATAGTACGAACCGCTGCATCTAAGTCAGCTGCAGTTAAGTCTGGTTCTTTACTTTTGGCAATTTCTTCCAACTGAGCGCGAGTAACAGTACCCACTTTTTCAGTGTTAGGACGGCCAGAACCGCTCTTGATGCCCGCTGCTTTCTTAAGCAGGTAAGACGCAGGAGGAGTCTTAGTTTCGAATGTGAAAGAACGATCTTCATAAACCGTAATTTCTACAGGTACCGGAGCACCTTTCTCAAGGCTATCTGTTTTTGCGTTAAACGCTTTACAGAATTCCATGATGTTCACACCGTGTTGACCTAGTGCAGGACCAACTGGTGGACTTGGGTTAGCAGCGCCTGCTGCAACCTGAAGCTTAATAATACCGCTTACTTTTTTAGCCATTTTAAATGCTCTCTTGTTTGGGTATAGCGCCTTGCAAGTACAGAGATTACCTGCTCAATCGGCTTCCCGTTTCCGTTTAAAAGGGCGCGCATTATATAAGGTGTTCAAATGGTATGCAAGCATAAATGTGACTAAAAAACGATCTCATGGCCAGTTTTATTAAATATTCAGGGTTGTCAAAATTAACGCGGCTTTGTGTAAGTTGCACTAAGCCTTAATTTTAGCAAAGAAGAAGTGTTTGGAGCGTTGTGGGGAAATGCGCTGGGACCAATTTCCGGAATGGTTGTAGGTGCAATCAGTCCAGTAACAGGTTTTCGCTCACTTGTTACCTCCGTCGGTGTGAGGGGCTTCAGGTGCAATTGTCAACGTACTTTCATCCGCCGAACATGCAGCAACAAAAAATGAATAAAAAATGGAACATGCCACTAAATTTCTAGTCTGGATGATTTGCCTTATCATCGTTAACTTCATTTTAAAGCGCGCTCTAACTGTCGGATTTTGGGACTCTTTTAGTAGTAGCAAAAAAATATCCAAAAACACGAGCCTAATTCTGCAATTTTTATTTTCATTTTTTGCTTTTTTAAGCGTGTTTGTATGGGTGAATTAACAATCTATTTTTTACAAAAAAGAAGTAATGATGTTTCACCCATTACTATCTGAATCCCACAAAAGCTCCTCGCACAAAAAAGCCCCTATTAAGGGGCTTTTTTATGAATTTGGAGGTAGAAAAAAAGACCTAGCCTTTTTCTACTTGTCCGAATTCTAGATCTACCGGTGTAGAACGACCGAAGATAAGTACCGACACTTTTACGCGGCTCTTTTCGTAGTCTACTTCTTCTACCACACCATTGAAGTCTGCAAATGGACCGTCTGTAACGCGAACCACTTCGCCTGGCTCGAACAATGTCTTCGGCTTAGGCTTATCAACTGACTCTTCAAGACGGTTAAGAATGGCGTCTGCTTCTTTTTGGGTAATTGGCATTGGGCGGTCAGAAGTACCACCGATGAAACCAAGTACACGAGGAACGCTTTTCACTAAGTGCCAAGATTCTTCGTTCATTGCCATTTCTACCAATACGTAACCTGGGTAGAACTTACGCTCAGATTTACGCTTTTGGCCAGCACGCATTTCAACAACTTCTTCAGTCGGAACTAGAATCTGACCGAAGTGCTCTTCCATACCGTGCATCTTGATATATTCAAGTAGCGTTTTTTGAACGCGACCTTCGTACTGAGAATATGCTTGTACTACGTACCATCTTTTTTTAATTTCTTCTTCAGACATACGTTATGCTCCTATTCCAGTAATGTATCCAACAACACGAACGATAATGCCGTCTAATCCCCAAAGGATTAATGCCATTACCAACGTAGCCGCTAGTACGATGATAGTAGTTTGGTTTGCTTCTTGACGGGTCGGCCATACTACTTTGCGAACTTCAGTGCGCGACTCTTTAGCAAAGCTAAGGAAAGTGCTGCCTTTCACCGTTGATGCTGCGATGAAGCCAGCAATAACCACTACCACTACTGCGGTAACTGCACGGTATAATACTGAAATTTCACCGAACACTGTGTTGGCCGTAACCAATCCAGCAAGTAGGGCAAATACCACTACCCATTTAAACATGTCCAATGCATTGGACTGATTTTCCGTCTTTTCGCTCATGTCACGATCCTAGCACTACAGCGTCGTTTTGCTCGCGCTAATACGCGAACTTGTAATTTGGCAGGGGTGGAGGGACTCGAACCCCCAACCATCGGTTTTGGAGACCGCTGTTCTACCAATTCGAACTACACCCCTGTGGTGTTTAACTCACAAATTTTACTTACACTACCCTTGGGAATTCAGCGTCATTTCAATGGAAAGTGCGGTATCGCAAGGGAGGGAGGCGTATTATACTCAAGATAACAAGCGGCACAAGGTTTTTGTTAACCATGTTGGTGGTAATTCCCTCAGTGCAAGTTGTTCTGCAACTTACTGTGCCGTTTAACTCGTTATCTCAGTGAAAAACTATTCCACGCCAATAAAGCCGCCTGTTTGATGTGCCCATAACTTGGCGTAAATACCATTATGCGCAATTAATTCGGCATGTGTACCCTGCTCTACTATCTGCCCTTTTTCTAACACTAATAATCGGTCCATTTGCGCAATCGTTGAAAGCCTATGCGCGATAGCCAATACAGTTTTACCTTCCATCACTTTATCTAGGCTTGCTTGAATAGCGGCTTCAGCTTCTGAGTCTAAGGCAGAAGTGGCTTCATCTAAGATTAGTACAGGTGCGTCTTTCAATAGCACGCGAGCAATCGCAATACGTTGTCGTTGCCCGCCGGATAGCTTCACGCCACGCTCCCCAACATGGGCGTCGTAGCCTGTTCTTCCTAGGCTGTCAGTGAGCGTAAGAATAAACTCATGAGCTTCTGATAGCTTGGCGGCGTTTATCATTTCTTCTTCGCTGGCATTGGTGCGCCCATAAAGAATGTTGTCACGTACTGACCTGTGCATAAGCGACGTATCTTGCGTCACCATGCTAATTTTAGCCCGCAAGGTTTCTTGGCCAACTTGGGTTATATCTTGCCCATCAATAACAATGCGCCCCGATTGGGTATCGTAAAATCGCATCAGCAAATTAACTAACGTGGACTTGCCTGAGCCTGAGCGCCCTACCAAGCCCACTTTCTCACCCGGGTGAATGGCAAGCTCTAGATTAGAAAATACATCGATGGGTTGGTTATCTGCACCTGCGTAGTTAAAGTCCACATTATCGAACTTAATACCACCGCCCTGCACACTAAGCGCCGTGGCTTTAGGATTATCTTTCACTGCAATAGGTTGGGCTAGGGTATTCATACCATCTTGCACCGTGCCTAGATTTTCAAACAGGCCCGATACTTCCCACATGATCCAATGCGACATACCATTTAGGCGAAGAGACAAACTAATCGCAATGGCAATATCCCCAGGGGTAGCCAAGTTTTCCATCCACAAATACACAGACAGTGCGCCAATGGTAAATACCAATATGGCATTCGACATTTCTACACAAAACTCTAATACCGTTACCAAACGCATTTGTGGATACACCGTTTTTAAAAAGCCATCCATGCTTTCTCTGGCGTAGTCAGCTTCGCGGCGGCTATGAGAAAATAACTTTACTGTCGTGATATTGGTGTAACTGTCAACAATTCGACCCGTCATCATAGAGCGAGCATCGGCCTGTTTTTGTGACACTTCTTTAAGCTTGGGTACCAGCATGCGCAAGATGAACATGTACACAAAGAACCACACCACAAGCGGCACCGCTAAGCGCCAATCGGTACTGAACACCAGTACCACCATAGAAATAAAGTAAACGCTAATGTATACCAGTAAATCGAGGACTTTGGTTACGGTTTCACGTACCGATAGCGCGGTTTGCATGACTTTAGTGGCCACGCGACCCGCAAACTCATCGTGAAAAAAAGTTAAGCTTTGGCCTAATAAATAGCGGTGGGCTTGCCAGCGAATACGCATCGGGAAATTTCCCATAAGCGATTGGCGTGAAAACAGTGAGCGTAACAGGATAAAGCCTGGAATCAGCACCAGCACGGTAACCGCCATGCCAATTAAGGTCCATTTTTGCTCGGCTAAAAAAGTTTCTCGATTTTGTTCTGAAAACCAATCTACCAATTGGCCCAAGAAACCGAACAGCGCGACTTCAAGTACCGCAACAATGGCACTTAAAATAGAGACGGTTGCGATAACGCCCCACATTCCTTGGGTGTAGTACTTACAAAAGGCAACAATACCTGTTGGAGGTTGCCCTGGTGGGGCTTTAGGGAAAGGCTGTGTTAATCGTTCAAAAAATGAAAACATGCAACATAACTCGTGTCGTTCTACATCAACTGCGTTTAATTACATCATTCTACACGATATGATCAATGCTCGGGTTTAAAACATCGGCTTACTCCTCTTTGTAGCCTAAGTTTGTCAGAATGCTCTCTACCTTTGCACTATGCTGCGCTTGCCACTGCTCAAGTGTCATGGCTGCATCTTTCTCACCACGGGCAAAGGCTATATCAAAAGCTTCTTGTGCTTGCGCTTGTGGAATTACCGCAATACCCTCTTCGTCAGCCACAATAATGTCACCGGCATTCACTGTCACGCCACCACATTGAATGGGCTGATTAAGGGGCGATGTACACTTTTTAGCACCTGGCTTAGGCACTACACCACGGGCAAAGACAGGGAATTGATTTTCTCTAGTTTCTGCTAAGTCTCTAATAACACCGTCGATAACAAACCCTTTAATGCCTCTAGACTGCGCAATTGCACACACGTTACCGCCCGCCACCGCGAATTTATCATCAGCCTCAACCACGATGATATCGCCGGCGTTAGCGCGATAAATGGCCGCGTGAAGCATAAGGTGATCTCCTGCCTCACATTTCACTGTAAACGCAGGGCCAGCAATACGTGGTATAGGCTGCCATAACGGCTTAATTCTATAATCCATAAACTGCTCCCGTGGCAATGCATCGGCGTACTCGCAAGGTGACACGGTATCGAATTGAATCATGTAAATTCCTTCAGCGTTAAATGGAGTGTAAAGGTGGATTTGCCTGCCCTATGTGGTCAATATATCGAAATTACACACAGAAGTTGTTACAAGCTATGTATTTTCACTATAAGTGCTTTTTCTAATGGAAGGGGCGTGATAAATATTAACGTAAGAGAATACTGTCTTTCATGTCTTATTCGATAGGCCATGGGTCAGTATTCAGCCAACGAGATATGAACTTAACGACATAAATTAATAACGACTTGGTTCACACACAAGCTTATAAAATAGGAATAACAATCCATGTTGAAAAGCGTAGTTAGCTTAAGTGTTGCATTAGCACTAACCGCATGTAGTCCGCAAAACACACAACCAGAAAGCCAAGCGCCAACCGCTGTATCGCAACAGCAAGAGTTGAAGTCAGGCGTGAACAAAGAAAACATGGATTTAACGGCCGATCCAGGCAACGACTTTTTCCAATACGTGAATGGCACGTGGGTGGATAACCTTGAGATCCCAGCCGACAAATCAAGTTATGGCGCTTTCACGATTTTGCGTGATGAATCTCAAGACCATGTGATGAAAATTATTAAAAGCTCTGCCGAAGGCGACTTCGCAGATGGTACCGATGAGCAAAAAGTGGGCGACTTCTACCGTGCTTACATGGACACGGATACGCTTAATGAGTTGGGTATAAGTCCAATTAATGCCGACATTGAAAAAATTGAAGATATCACTAATTACGATGAATTAGCTGCATACTTTGCCTATGCCATCCGGTACGGCTATGTGACCCCTTTCAACGTTGGTCAAAATGCAGATTTCAAATCGCCAGAATCTTATATGATTTATACATGGCAGTCTGGCCTTGGCCTGCCTGAGCGCGATTACTATTTTAAAGACGACACCAAATCACAAGAAATCCGCGATGCCTACGTTAAACATATTGAAACCATGTTTACCCTCGCTGAATTTGATGCGCCATCAGATAACGCACAAATGTTGTTTGATATGGAAAGCCGTATTGCTGAGCTTCATATGAAGAAAGAGGAAGTACGTAATTGGGCGGCTAACTACAACAAAGTGCCTGTGTCAGAACTAAGCACTCTTATGCCTAACTTCCCGTGGTCATTATTTCTTAAAAAAATGGAATTAGACGATGTAGACAGTATTGTATTTCTTCAAACTGATTTCATGAAGCAAATGGATACTTTCATTACTGAAACCTCATTGGAAGATTGGAAGGTATTCTTAAAATGGGGCTTACTTAATGCCTCAGCCAGCCGTTTGAGTGAAGATTTCGACACCGCTAATTTCAATTTTTACAGCAAGACATTACGCGGAGTTGAAGAGCCTGAGCCACGCTGGCGCAGAGCTGTTAGCCTTTCTAATGCCCATGTAGGTGAAGTTATCGGTAAAGTTTACGTGAAACAATACTTCCCGCCTGAAGCAAAAGAGCGCATGACCGAGATGGTGAGCAATCTTTTACTGGCATATAAAGACAGTATTGAAAAACTAGATTGGATGACAGATGAAACCCGTGAGCAGGCGTTAGACAAACTATCTAAATTTACCGTGAAGATTGGTTACCCCGATACGTGGAAAGACTATTCTCAGCTGGTCGTTAAAGGCAGTGATTTATTTGGTAACTTAAAGCGCTCGGCTGATGTTGCCTACGAAGAAATGCTCAAGAAACAAGGCGGCCCAGTATGGAAGCATGAGTGGGGTATGACGCCTCAAACCGTTAATGCTTACTACAACCCAACGGCGAATGAAATTGTTTTCCCAGCAGCCATACTTCAGCCGCCATTTTTCGATATGAATGCAGAAGACGCGGTAAACTACGGTGGTATTGGTGCCGTTATCGGACATGAAATTGGTCATGGTTTTGATGATTCAGGTTCGACGTTTGATGGCGATGGCGCGTTACGAAACTGGTGGACTGATACAGACCGACAAGAATTTGAAGCGAGAACGGCGAAACTTGTCGAGCAATTCAACGAATTCGAAGCCCTGCCAGAACTCTTCGTTAACGGTGAATACACCCTTGGGGAAAACATTGGCGACTTGGGCGGTATTAGTATTGCGCTTAAAGCCTATCACTTAACCTTAGAGGGTGAAGAAGCCCCTGTTATTGACGGTTACACTGGCGATCAGCGCGTATTTATTGGTTACGGCCAAGTATGGGCAAGCAAGTATCGTGATGAAGCCTTACGCAACCAAATTCAAACCGACACCCACTCACCAACAAAATTCCGTACTAACGGTGCATTGCGCAACGTTCCTGAATTTTACGAGGCGTTTGATGTTACCGAGGAAAATGATTTGTATTTACCGCCAGAAGAGCGCGTAAAAATTTGGTAATAGGTATTGGTTAGTGTTATTGAAGAGGCGGCAATTCATTCATTGTCGCCTTTTTTATATCTGCATTGAATGTTTGAATCGTGCCTAAATCGTACGAAAATCGATAGCATTGATTCGCTAGCCACGTTGGCCTGATAGCTGCAGATTTACTATGGTTTTTCGGAGCTTAATACTATGAAGTTTGCCTCGCATTTACGCCACTACTTGAACGGCGCAAACCTTTATCTTCTATTTTTAATAACAAGTTGCTTTTATCTCCTCACCCTCACGTTAGCTTCTTACCCTTTTCAGTTTTTGCCTAAGGTATTGCCTATTTGCATATTGCTCGTTACTAGCATAACGATGCTACAAGGTCGCTTTCGCCAGCTCATTTCGTTGGCTATTATTGCCAGTGGATGTGGCGATGTATTCCTAGCAATACAGCTTGAAAACGGGTTTATATTTGGGCTAATTAGCTTTTTAGTTGCCCACATTATTTACATCGTGAGTTTTTGCACGCAGGGGACTATGAGCTTGTCGACTATGAACAACTCGTTAAACCGATGGCGCTTAGTAGGCGTGCTCGGGGTTATTGTCTTTGCTCTCATTATTGGACGCCATATATTGCCCAGTACTGGGCAGCTATTTGTACCTGTGTGCGTGTACTTAGCGGCTATATCTTTAATGGGGATCACTGCGCTAGTATTTAACATGAGTAACACCATCGTATTAGGCGCTTTTTGCTTTATTTGCTCTGACAGTATTCTGGCGCATTCCCTATTTAAAGAACCCTTTCCCTTATCTAGCTTCCTAGTAATGACAACATACTACCTTGCACAATTTTTTATCGTGAAAGGGGCGGTTAGTTATCAAGGTTCGAGCGCTAGCTAGCTTTTGTTCTGAATCTGACGGATTAAGGGTTTGCGCTTTAGGGGGAATGCGTGAGGCTTATGGCTTATGGCTTATGGCTTATGGCTTATGAAGGATTGGCCAATTCAAGCAATACTGCAATGGCTTCATCGGCTCGGCCAACCGGAACGAAAATATGGTCGTGATAATAGCCAGCTACCACATTCGCGCTAATATTAGCCCGCGTAAGAGCAGCCGACATTGCTGCGGTCATACCTACCGCATCTAAACTTGAATGGACATTGCACGTGATGCGCTTAAAGGTAATGTCTACAGCAAAGCCTTCGTTACTTGCAAAAGATGATTCAAGAATAAGGGTTGTACCTTCATCTTCTTTATACACCATTAAGGCATTGGCCAGTTGAGTTGGCGAAACAGCGTAAGGCACGCTCACAAATACAAACGCTTCAATGCTTAACACTGGCTGAAGTGTTTGCAATAAGGTATTTAAATCTGTTTCGCCTGACATGAAATCGCCTTTACTCTGCCTATTGAACTCGTTAAATATACTTGCATAGCATTTGTTCTATACGCTTAGGCTATTATAGTTGATATCACCTATAACTTACGCGCTCTTACTCGTTTGCCTTTAATTTTACCTTCGCGGAAGTGATTCATAGCACGCTTTACACTACGCAACTTAACCGCAATAAAGCTTTGGCTATTTTGCACCGCAATTTTGCCTACATCATCGCCTGGTATGCCTGCATCTTTAGTAAGCGCACCAACTAAGTCGCCAGGACGAAGCTTTTGTTTTTTACCTGCACTCAGTGAAATGCAGCTAAATTCAGGTTGGATGATTCGATTTTTATGGAAACGTAAGCCTTGTGCACCTTTTAGCGGAATATCAGTACCTTGTAGCACTTCAATTTTACGCAAGAAATGTTCTTCCTCGTCGCCCACTAACGTTATTGCTGTACCTTCAGCGCCCGCACGAGCGGTACGCCCAATACGGTGAATATGTGTTTCCGGCTCTTCGCTCACTGTGTAGTTAATTACACAAGGAATATCATCAATATCAAGCCCACGTGCGGCTACATCAGTAGCAACCAGCACTTGTAGTGCGTCACTAGCGAACTGATTAAGAACTGCTGTACGCTCGTACTGCTCCATTTCGCCTTGTAAACCTGCTGCGCTAAAGCCATCTTCAAGTAACGACGCGACCACTTCGGTCACTTGTACCCGACGGTTACAAAACACGATAGCCGTTTTAGGCTGAGAATCGGTAAGAATTGCTTTGAGCGTTTGTATTCGTGTGTGCGCAAGTACGTTGTAACCAATTTGAGTAATCGACGGTTTGTTCGACTCATCACTTTCAACCTTACAAATCACTGGTTCGGTTAAATACTGATCGGCAATACGCTCAATTTCTTCCGTATAAGTAGCAGAAAACAGTAACGTTTGTACGCCCTTCTTCATCGGTGAAAAAATGACTTTTAAGTCATCTTCAAAGCCCATGTCTAGCATGCGGTCGGCTTCATCAAGCACGCGTAAACGTACATCTTTTAGCATCAGCCTGCGCTTCTCTACGTGCTCCATCACGCGACCAGGCGTGCCCACTACAACATGAGCGCCGTGCTTAAGCGACTGAATTTGAGGACCCATAGGTTGGCCGCCACAAATGGTCATCACTTTTATATTGCCAATTTGCTTTGCAGCATTTCTATACTGCACGGCAACTTGATCTGCCAACTCTCGCGTGGGGCACAATACCAGTACTTGAGTGGCAAATAATGTAGGGTCAATCTTTTCAAGCGCCGGTATTACGAAGCAAAGCGTTTTACCACTGCCTGTTTGCGCTTGCCCAATAACATCGCTTCCCGCTAATGCATGAGGTAAAGACTGTGCTTGAATAGGCGATAAGGTAAAAATACCTTGTGCATCTAACGCTTTTGTAATCGCTGGATTTATTTCCAACTGCTTTATTGTTTCAATTGTCATTTCTGTTTTTTCCAAAGATGCACAACACCATTTTCAATATGATGGGCAACATTGTGATTATTATGAACGGCTTCACTCCATTGTTGAGAAGTTTGCCTAAATTTCTTACTTTTCTTAATTTTCGCTGACGTGAGTTTAAGCATTTCTACTAACACCAGCGACGTATCGAGTTTAGATAATGCCAAGTAGGCTGAAGACACTTTATATGGTGCGACTTGTTTTATATCGTTACACCGTGTCTTATCAACACACCCGAAATCTATAGCACCTTGAGAAGCAAAGATGACATCCACCTCATTGCTTAAAAGCGCATTCACTATTTCCTTCCAGCTACCGTACGCCACCGTGTGGAAGCCCCTTGCACTAGCCACCTCGAAACGGTAATCATTCTTTAACGTACCCACCCGCATTGTAGAAGGAACGTCATCGATATTGCGGTATGAGTGTTGATCTATACCAAACAAACCATGCAGATTACGGGATATAGGTGAAATCCAATGAAATACAGGCTCTCTTTGCGCAGTGAGAACGATAGAAAAAACCAGTACATTTGGCTTGGAAATCGCTTCTTTCGCGATGCGCTGCCAAGGGGCGTAGAGTATGGGTGAAGCAATACCCGCATCATCCAATACATCTCTAACGAAATCAGCAGCAATACCTTCTAACTCATTATGCTCACCCACTTCACTGAAAAGCGGAACCAAATCTGAAATGATCCACAAATCGCTGGAATCAACGTTCAACTCGCCAACAAAGCTCAAAATACCGAATGAAAACACATGCTTTGATGTGCCGAGTTTCTCAGCAACGCTATGTTGTAGTTCTTTATAGTCAGCAGACACTTTATATTCACTCGCCGCTAAGGAGAGAGATTCTGCTAACGTTTTATTTTCTTCGCTATTTTTTAAGGCTACGTAGCTTAGACTAACGTTTCCGTTACCTGCCCCTGTATTATTACTACACACTGACACCGCTTTTTCACATGCAAATGCCGCAATGGCGGTCACCCAGTAATACTGATGCTCATTTTCTGGGGTTCTTCGCACTCCAGCATATAGACGGGGCGAAGGCATGAGCCCCTCAAAATGACCAGCGGCTTTTGAATCGGTAGTTGCACCGATAACTGAAGATTCAGGTAAATCGAACTGCGTTTGATAACCCGCTAATAAGGCAATCTCTTTGACTAAACGTTGCTGATAATGACTTAGCCATTCAAAATGCGTACTGGCGTCTTCAACAGAAGACACCTGTATTACTGCGTTTTCTGCCCGAACTGCTGGATGCGCTACCGAATTTATCACTAGCACAAGCAGTACAAGGCATTTGGTTAGTCTGGCTAACGTGTTTGGAAAGTATCTTTTAGTTTCCATTGAAGCGTCTGCCCTGCATAGAAAGGCACCATATCGGTACCATCAGCCAACGTGACCTCTTCAGGTACTGTCCACGCTTCTTTTACTAACGTCATTGTTGTGTTGTTTCTTGGTAATCCGTAGAAATCGGCACCGTAGTTACTGGCGAACCCTTCTAACTTATCTAATGCGCCCAACTGCTCGAACACTTCGGCATAAAGTTCGATGGCAGACCATGCGCTGTAGCAACCTGCACAACCACACGCGTTCTCTTTTTTATGCTTTGCATGAGGTGCTGAATCAGTACCTAAGAAGAATTTGCTGTTACCGCTGGCGACCACATCTTGCAGTGCTTTTTGATGTGTATTTCGCTTTAACACTGGCAAGCAATAGTTGTGTGGTCGAACCCCACCAACCAGTAAGTCATTGCGATTTAACAATAAATGCTGCGGAGTGATTGTCGCTCCTACGTTGGCGCTAGCATCTACCACAAAAGCTGCTGCGTCTGCGGTAGTAATATGCTCAAACACTACTTTTAAGTTCGGAAAAGCCGCCACGATAGGTGACAAGTGCGTATCGATGAACACTTTTTCACGGTCGAAGATATCAATATGCGATTCGGTAACTTCACCATGGATAAGCAGTAGTAACCCGTGAGCCTCCATGGCTTCAAAAACAGGGTATAACGCCTCGATACCTTTTACTGCAGCATCTGAATTGGTCGTTGCGCCAGCTGGGTATAGCTTACACGCCGTTACGCCAGCGGACTTCGCATCAGCAATATCTTGTACTGATGTGGTGTTCGTCAAAAAGAGAGTCATTAGAGGTTCAAAGTTGCTGCCGGCTGGGCGAGCCGCTTCTATCCGCTGTTTGTAATCAACCGCCATACTTGCATTCACCACAGGTGGAACTAAGTTGGGCATAACAATGGCACGCTGGAAACAACGGGCTGTAGCTGGGACAGTTTCCGCTAACATTTCGTTGTCACGAAAATGTAAGTGCCAATCATCGGGGGTTCTAATCGTTAGCGTTTGCATAACCGAAAGCTCTCTTCTTTAAGACCAATTAAGATTTTTTTGTATAAGCCGCAATAATAACAATGCGGGTACCATTCACTTTACCTTCAATATGCAAAGGGTTATCGCTTAGGCTAATGCCTCTTACTGGTGTACCGCGCTTCGCCGTAAAGCCAGCTCCCTTCACGGTAAGATCTTTAACAAGGTGCACATTATCACCAGCTTGCAGTGCAGCACCGTTACAATCAAGCGTCGCTTCTTGCTCAATAAGTCCCGCTTCAGCCCACTGTTTAACATCGTCTTCTAAGTAGGCCATGTCTAACAAATCTTGTGCCCAGCTTTCACCGCTTATTTTATTAAGCATACGGTAAGCAACCACTTGAACTGCGGGTGTGGGTGACCACATGGCGTCATTAAGACAACGCCAGTGGTTGGCGTCTATGTCGGCTTCACTGTTAAGTTGATCTCGGCAGGTTTGGCAAGTAAGTATCGCGCAGCCAGCAGTTTCATCTGGTGACTCGGGTACCATGTAAACGTCTAAATTTTCGGTGTTCTTACACAACTCGCAAGCGTTATCCGCTCGATTGAAAACAGCTTCTTGAAGCACAGCAAATGTCCCTACAATATTTTGCCGCAAAGTATACCACAATTCGACTAAATAGGGGCTGGCAAAAACGTCTGCTTCTCACTATCAAGGCGTGTCGTGAGAGACCCAAATCAATTTGCTAGTATCGAAGCCGTTCTGCGTAGCTTGGGCTAAAAGGGCGTCGATAGTTTCTTGAGGTAAGGTCTTTTCTCTCGCTAATATCCACAAATAGTCTCTATCAGGCCCTGTTATCATGGCATATTGATAGTCTTCTTTGTCTAATGCCATCACAACATAACTGGCATAGAAAGGACCAAAAAATGATACTTTCAAATGCGCAGTATCGGCCGTTGATACAAAATAAGCTTTCCCTTCAGCCTCATCCCACTTTGCTTCTTCTTGAGAATAACCTCGGTTGATAACCTTTACGCCACCATCGCCGCGCATAGCGTAGGTGGCCGTCACATTGGATAGCCCCTCTTCAAAACTGTGATCGTAGCGCGCTACTTCGTACCACTGACCTAAATAGCGGTCTAACTCAAATCCTTCCACCGGCTTGATGCCATCTGGTATTGATGTACATCCAACCAACGTAAATAACATGGTTACACTAAACCATTTTTTACTATGCTGGCTAAACAATCGGCGAAAAATACCTTCATACGTATTCAATGTGTTAAACATCGACTAATCCCCTAGCTTCATCTATATATGGCTTACTTTAGCAAAATAGCACGTTATTGTGACTGCCAACGCAGTTGCACATTTATTTGGAGTATAAGATGCAAAACTATTTCCCAAACGCAAGCAGACTCGTCTATGGCTGCATGGGCCTTGGTGGTGGCTGGAACAACGAAGCAGCAACAAAAGAACATGTGTTACAAGCACACCAGGTAATAGAACAAGCATTGGCTCTTGATATAAATGTGTTCGATCATGCAGATATCTATACTTTTGGCAAAGCTGAAACAGTGTTTGGCAAGGTTTTAAAAGAAAACCCGTCGCTGAAAGAACTTATGATTCTGCAATCTAAGTGTGCGATACGGTTCGAAGATGATTTAGGACCAAAGCGCTACGATTTCTCAGCAAAATGGATTGAATCTTCGGTAGAAGGTATCTTGCAGCGTTTGAACATTGAGCAACTTGATATTTTGCTGCTTCATCGCCCCGATCCGTTAATGGAATTGGACGAAGTTGCTACCACGCTTTCTTCCTTGCAACAACAAGGTAAGATAAAGCACGTTGGCGTTTCAAACATGCATGGGCATCAAATGGCGTACCTTCAATCGGCGCTTTCAAGCCCAATTGTGGCGAACCAATTGGAGATGAGCTTAGCGTTTCGAGACTGGCTAGAAGATGGTGTTACCACTAATAGCCCGGCAAACCGTAACTCTGGTTATGCACCAGGTACACTTGAGTATTGCATGATGAACAAAGTGCAACTTCAAGCATGGGGAAGCTTGGCACAAGGCAAGTATACGGGCGCCAGTACCCACAACGATACTGATGCCGCTACGGCTGCATTAGTCAACTCTCTGGCCGCCGAATACGAGACTAGCCCAGAAGCCATCGTATTAGCTTGGTTAATGCGCCATCCTACCAATATTCAACCGGTGCTCGGTACAACCAATATTGAGCGTATAAAAGCTTGTCATAAAGCAATGAATGTTAAACTGACTCGCGAACATTGGTACTTGTTGCTTGAAACCGCTCGTGGACAAGAGATGCCATAGGGTATGATTGTGTGCAGCACCCTCGGGTCATGCTTTAACGGAGTTTACTTATGTTAAAAGGAATTCACCACGTCGCGCTAATTTGTAGCGACTACCCTGCGTCTAAACGCTTTTATACCGACATTCTTGGCCTTAGCGTTATTGCTGAAAATTATCGCGAAGCGAGAAAATCATACAAGTGCGATTTAGCATTACCCGATGGCGGTCAACTTGAACTATTTTCGTTTCCTGGTGCGCCAGCGAGGCCCTCAAGGCCGGAGGCTCAGGGGTTGCGTCACTTGGCGTTCAGGGTAGACGACATTGATGAGGTCATTGCGCATTTAGCCACAAATAAGGTGGAATGTGAGCCCATTCGCGCAGATGAATACACCGGGAAACGGTTTACCTTTTTCGCTGACCCCGACGGTTTACCGCTTGAACTCTATGAAATGTAGTTTTATGTAAGTGTTTCTGTGTAACCGGCTTGGTACGAAATGTACCTCTGCACTATTAGATAAAAAAAAGCAGGCTTAGCCTGCTTTTTTTAAGACTTTATGCCGCTAATATTTAAAGGTTTTCGCAGTACATCAAACAATGAAGGGTATGGTACTAAACAGATAAGTAGATTCATTTGCAAACCTAAACTACAATACAACTTAATCGATTAAGTTCGTCGTGACAATTTTCGCTAGAATTGTCGAAAACGCAAATTAAACTGAGTTTACTTTGCCACGCTTTTTGTAAGGTAGTTTTAAGGTAATAAAATGGAACAAGCTATGAACTATGCCGCTGATAGTAATGTTTGCCTAAATCGTATTATGGCAAGCACTGATTTATCTATGCTAACTAAAAAAGATGCCGCCTTATTTACTCGCCGAGTTAAAACGCATTTTGGCGACTTATTCGATAAATACATCACTATTTACGGCCACCAGTTCGACTGTTACTTTCATCTTCAACAGCTTATCAATGTGCTGCGTGACGGTGTTAAAAACCGCAAACCTGCGCTGAAAAAAATAGATAACCTTCGACTTCAATCTCCTAACTGGTACAAAGATGAAAACCAAGTAGGTATGGCGCTTTACGTAGACCTTGCTGGCCCAACCATCAAAGATTTACACACGCGTATTCCTTATTACAAAGCGCTCGGGATAACCTATCTACACTTAATGCCGCTTTACGATTCACCTAAAGGAGACAGCGATGGCGGTTATGCTGTATCTGATTATCGTAAAGTGAACCCTTGCTTAGGGACTATGGAAGATCTTGAGTCGCTAGCGGCCACACTACAAAAAGAGGGAATAAATCTCGTCCTCGATTTTGTGTTTAATCATACGTCAGACGAGCATCATTGGGCGAAAGAAGCATTAGCGGGAAACAAACAGTTCCAACATTACTACTACTTGTTCAACGACCGCACGTTGCCAGATCAGTTCGAGCACACGCTTCGAGAAATATTTCCTCAGGTTAGGCGTGGAAGCTTCACTTTTAATGAACACATGCAAAAGTGGGTATGGACCACATTTAATAGTTTTCAATGGGATTTAAATTACAGTAACCCCGAGGTGTTTAATGCCATTACCGGAGAAATGCTATTTCTTGCGAATATTGGTTGTGCAGCACTGCGACTAGATGCCCTTGCATTCATTTGGAAAGAAATGGGAACTGACTGTGAAAATCAAGAAAAAGCCCATCTGCTCATTCAAGCCTTTAACACCTGCTTGCAAATTGTTGCGCCAGCGGTGGTGTTTAAGTCTGAGGCCATTGTGCACCCCGATGAAGTGGTTAAATACATTGGTAAAAACGAGTGCCAACTTTCCTATAACCCGTTATTAATGGCATTGTTGTGGAACAGTTTGGCTACCCGTAAAACACGCCTGTTGACGCGCTCAATGCAAAAAAGCTTTTCGATTAGCGATGAATGCACTTGGGTTAACTATGTGCGTTGCCATGATGATATTGGGTGGACGTTTGACGATAATATTGCCAACGAGCTTGGCGTGAACCCGCATGACCACCGTTTCTTTTTAAATCAATTTTTTACGGGTAGGTTCGAAGGTAGCTTTGCTAATGGTGTACCATTTGCTGAAAATCCATCTAACGGCGATTGCCGTGTATGTGGCTCTCTAGCCTCACTTTGCGGCTTAGAAGGGGCACTTGACACCAATGACCAACAAGGCATTGAAGATGCTATTAAGCGCATGCTTCTTATGTACGGCATTACCTTTAGTATCGGCGGTATTCCCTTGCTGTATTCAAGTGACGAGCTCGCTAAGTTAAACGACTATGATTATTTGAACGACCCATCAAAGCGCCACGATGACAGATGGGTTAATAGGATTGCTATAACTCAACAAGATACTGAACTTGCGCTTTCTGAGCCAAGCAGTCAGCTAACGGCAGAACAAGATGCCAGCTTGCTGGTATTTCGAGGCCTGCAAAACATGTTAGCGATAAGACGTAGTAACCCTATCTTCGGTGCATCACGTACTACCATTGTGGACAATGACAATCAACATTGCTTCGCTTATATAAGAGAAAACGATTCGGGTGAAAAGCTATTGGCTATTTGTAATTTTAGCGAACAATCACAGCAAATAACCGGTGGCTTACTCGGTGCGCTTGGGCACAAGCCCGCCACCGACTTACTTACCGGCAACGTACTGAACGGCAACGAATCAACAATCTCCCTCGCCCCCTTTCAACAGTATTGGCTAAAGCAATAACGGTACTTTCAGCCCCTATTCTTTTCGGCGGCCAGTAATGGACAATGTATTTTCTTTTACTCTGCCGCAACTTAGCGAGATTCTAGCGTATTCCTCAGGCAACCTATCAATTTACGACTATAATTTAGTAAGAGTAATCGATTTGCTAAATAGCATCGTATTACTGTACGAATAGACGCAGTCATTCAACACTGAAGCTTAAAATATGCAGTCACCATATGGATATGGATGAAGCTTAAAAGGACAATATATGAAGCCCGAAACAACCCTAGAATACATGTGCCCTTACTGCGGCGCTTTCAACGACTTTTCTGAGCACACCATTCGCGATATGTATCAAGAGCAAGTTGAAACTTGTGGGTGTTGCAAAAAGAACTTAAGCCTTATCGCAGCAAATGGTGTAGAAGGTCGTATCAACCTTATTATCAGCGAACTAGAAACAGAGTTTCATTCAAAATAAAAAACCGCTCTAAGAGCGGTTTTTAGTGACTGTCGTTCGTGTTTCTAAAAGAAGGTTAACTAAAAAATGCTCTTCGCAATTCCACATCAGACAAAAATTTTCCACCTAACGCAGACGTCTTAGTGTACGAATTAGTATCGCGTATCCCTCTGGCTTTCACACAATAATGCGTAGCATTAATGCTTACTGCTACGTCATCGGTGGATGCTAAGGTCTGGATGGCAACAAGTACTTGCTGCGTTAATCGCTCTTGCACTTGAGGGCGCTGTGCAAAAAAACTTACTAAGCGGTTTAATTTCGATAACCCGATAATAGTATCTTTGGGGATATAAGAAACGGTAGCGAGACCATCAATAGTCACAAAGTGGTGTTCGCATGTGCTTGTTAAACTAATATCTGACACTTGAACAGGCTGATCAAGACGCATCTTATTTTCGATTTGGGTTATTTTGGGAAAATTACGATAATCCAAACCGCCAAAAACTTCGTTCACGTACATCTTAGCAATTCGGGTTGGCGTGTCGTGCAAACTGTCATCGGTAAGATCGAGCCCAAGCGTATTCATCACGTCACGCATTGCGATTTCAATCTTCTGACGTTTTTGCTCGTCGGACAAACCGTTCGCCACCATAGGCGTTTCAAGCCCTTTTTCTTCAAGCGCTGCTCTGACACGTTGTGCCGATTCAGAAATTGATGGCTCTAGTGCGTCACGCACAATTACCGCTTCTTTTGCTAACATTAACCCTATCCGTAAATACTTCTTTACCCTTAAACGTAATCAACACGATTAAGGCTAACTTGATACCAAGATGCAAATGACAATACCGCCTGAAAGCCAACGCAAGACTACTGAATAGCATGATTACGGCCAAGGCATATAACTACGCTTTGGCAAAGGTTTGGCGACATCTAATGGCCATATTTTAGCATTCTAGCGGCTATTGATCGAGCAAATGCTGAGATTAGCCTCATCTGAAAATGCTATTAAGGGCGTGTTTTATAGTTATTCAGATAAAACGCTCTTTAAGGGGAATAAGATCAAAAAACAAACGACTAGTAATAGCCACTAGGAATAGTGGCACAGTGTCACTCACTCAAATAGCGCTTCGTTTATGAAAACAAAGCGCCATGAAAAACAGACCAAAATTCAAGCAATATTAATTAGCACTTTCACTTGGGGTAGGTTGGCCATACTTCGGTGAGCGAGGACCGTACAATAAACCGTTGTGACTTTCTGCCGACAGCAAACGGTTAGACGTTAATGCTGCAATATCAAAACCTCTATCAGTTACTGTTTCGAAAATCTGACTAACGGCAGCTTGAACTAACATACCCACAAGGCCACCTGAGTTGGCGTTCTGGGTCTCAGCTGATGAAGCCGTTGCCATTCCTTCCCAAAGCACAGTATTGCCTTTTAAATCCATTAACGACGCAGATACTGTGACTCTCGTTTCGCTCGAGATAACTACGTAGCTTGTGCCATAATCTGTGATCGTGACGTAAAGCGCTGTATCAGCACCAAATATTTCATGTAATTTCGTTGTCGGAACAGCATGAATATCTTCTGCTACCGTAAGCCCATTGTTTTTAAACGTCTGGTCTACTAACGCTACTGGAAAGACATAAAAGCCAGACTCTGCAATGGGTCGAGCAAGTTGAGACATCACGCTGTAAGGTGCGATAACTTCAGGCGTATTGTTAATTGGAGGTAATACCACAACTGACGCAGGCGCAGCATTTTTAAATGCAGTGTAATCATATGCTGGTGGAGCACTAACACAGGCTGTTAATAAACTTATCGCCATAAATGAAGCAGCTAATTTAAATACATTCATTTTACTAGACTCCTTTGGCGTTAGATGCGTTTAATAAAAAGTCGATATATTGCGCAGACTCCGGAAACAACGCCTTTTCTTGTTCAAAATGCAGTGTCCCTCTATCCCCATTCCCGCTTTCGAAATACAACATTCCTAAGTGTGCATGAATACCAGGAGCAATGGCTTTATCTTGTGCGGCCGCTTGCTCTATTGCTTGTTGAAGCACAGTAATCTGCGCCTCCAGCGATACATCTTCAGATTTAAAGTAGCTATACACGGCACTATTGTATTCGCCATAGTAATAAAGCGGCTCAGTGGTTTTACAACCAACTATACCTAGAGCAAGTAAGGTTATTAGTATCATTTTTTTCATTATTTTTTACTCACGACCTTTTATTGTTTTAAATTGCCCAAGCACCAGACTCTAAGCCATCAACTAAATTGTTCACTACTTCGCGAATGGCTAAATCAAGCACTTTTCCATTAAGCGTTGCGTCGTAGCTAGCGGTACTCCCAAACCCAATAACTTCACGTTCAGACAAACTATATTCGCCAGCTCCTGCTACGGAGTAAACTACTTCAGATGTTGTTACATCTACTACATTTAGAGTGACTTTTGCATAAGCAATTTGAGATTTCCCTTTACCTAGAAGACCAAATAATTGCTTATCACCGATGGCTTTGCGTCCAAATTCGGTAACATCACCTGTTACTACAAATCGTGCGCCAGCTATCGATTGCGTAGTACCTGAGCGAGATGCTTCAGTGGCAAGCAAATCCATATTGTCGCGATCGAGAACACTAAAGCGATTTGTTTGCTGCAAATGCCCTATCAAGGTAGTTTTTGCTTGGTTGCCTAACCGGTCCTGACCATTTGAAAAGATGCCATTTTGAAAGTTAGAACGATTTACAAATTGCCCCACAACCAGCTTACTTTTGGTGCCCGTATACTGAGAGTTGAAGCTTTCCACTTTTGGGGTTTCAACCACTTTTGAAGAGGTACTAGCGCAACCAGAGACTACGGCAATAGCGACAACAGCTAAGGTAAGAACCTTAATACTCATTAATTTTTGAAATTGCATATCACATCCTTTTATTATCAAATTCACCTTGGTGAAATTTATATTTCCTGCAAGCTAAGCACATTAAATACGTTGTTGCCCCGTTATACCAGCCTCTGATATAGGTGCCAATTAAAATAAAATGTCGAATAATGCATGAATTGATGTTGCAAACCTGATCATCGAAATACAGGCTAGAAATACTAGGAAGCTCACCTCATAAACATCAGAAAGCTTAGCTTGATAGGAGCAGCAGAAGAATTGTCACAAAATGTGTCGAAAGAACAAGTCGCTGTTGTAATCGTGACAGCCAAAGAATTTCATCAAGTTTGCTATTGGTTGGCGTGAGTAGGATAGTTATAATCCACGCATTATTTATTTCTATCGAGAATAAACATGCAAGGTAGTCGTAAACTGGTTCCTGAATGGGAAACCGTTGATGCTGTAATGCTGGCGTGGCCGCATGCAGAAACCGACTGGGCGCCATGGCTAGAAGAAGCCCGTGAGACCTACTTGAACGTGATTGCGGCGGTCAACCGTTATCATGCGGGTGTGATATTGCTGTGCGCCCCTGACGATGTTGATAATGTGCAATCGCGTTTAGGCGATCACGCACGTGTGCTGATTGTGCCTGCGTCTTATAACGACACTTGGGTGCGTGACTACGGTTTTTTAACCTGTCGCGATACAGAAGGTTTTGGGGCGCCAGTAGAATTTCGCTTTAATGGTTGGGGTGAAAAGTTTGATGCCAGTGAAGACAATATGGCTAACCAACGCTACCTTGCTTCATTGTGTAAATTGCCCCTTCGAAGTAGCCCAGTAGTGGCTGAAGGTGGCGCGTTAGAAATTGACGACCTAGGCCACTTGCTTAGCACCTCTCAGTGTTTATTAAACCCTAAGCGCAACGGTGATATGACTATCAATGATTACGCTGAAACCTTTAACGACATGCTAGGCTGCAAAACGTTTACCGTGTTAGAACATGGTCACCTTGAAGGTGACGATACTGACGGGCATATAGATACCCTTGTGCGTTTCACGCCAAATAAAGGCCTAGTTATTCAAGCGGCTGATAATCGCAAAACCGACAGTCATTATGCAGGGTTAAGTGCGCTTTGTGATGAGTGCGCCAGTGCAATGCCTGAGCACGAACAATATCGATTACCACTACCCAATATTGTTAACGACGAGGGCGAGCGTTTACCTGCATCGTATGCCAACTTTTTGATCTGTAATCGTGCGGTGCTCTTACCTATTTACGGGCAACCTGAAGATGAAGCGGCGATTAGCCAAATGCAGCAGGCTTACCCCGACCATATTATCGAGCCTATAGATTGCTCGGTGTTGGTAAAGCAATTTGGCAGTTTACATTGTATTTCCATGCAGGTACCCACAAATACGTTGAAAGAATCTGTTATTTCCACCTTCTCAAAAGGAGTGTCTGTACATGCAACGAACTAAGCTAAAGATAGGCTTGGTACAACAGTCTGTTGCTGATAACGACAAAGCAACTAACTGGAACAAAAGTGCTGAGCAAGTTGCAAAACTCGCCGCCGAAGGCTGTGAGTGTATTTTGCTGCAAGAACTTCATAGCACCCTTTATTTTTGCCAGCAGGAAGATACCGACGCCTTTGATTTAGCCGAACCGATTCCAGGTGCTGCAACAGATTTCTTTGGTGAGCTGGCTGAAAAACACAATATTGTGTTAGTAACCTCTTTATTTGAAAAGCGCGGTTCTGGTCTTTATCACAATACCGCTGTGGTATTTGATAGAAGCAAAGAGATTGCCGGTAAATATCGCAAAATGCATATTCCTGACGACCCAGGCTTTTACGAGAAGTTTTACTTCACACCGGGCGACATGGGCTTTACGCCAATTGAAACCAGCGTGGGTAAATTGGGCGTATTAGTGTGTTGGGATCAATGGTATCCAGAAGCCGCACGCTTGATGGCAATGGCTGGCGCTGATTTATTGTTTTACCCAACGGCAATTGGCTGGGATAGCACAGATACCGAAGAAGAGCGTAGCCGCCAGCATGGCGCATGGGAAACCATTCAGCGCTCACATGCGGTAGCAAACTCGGTGCCGGTCATCGTAGCAAACCGCACAGGCTTTGAAGCATCACCTGTTGATGGCGACCCAGGCATTCAGTTTTGGGGGCAAAGCTTTATTACGGGCCCGCAAGGTGAAATTCTAGCGAAAGCAGAAGCCGAAGGTGAAACTACCCTTTCGGTAGAGCTAGATTTAACCCGCACTGAAAAAGTAAAACGTATTTGGCCTTATTTCCGTGACCGTCGCATTGATGCATACGAAGACTTAACCAAACGCTGGCGCGATTAGCACTAACGGCCTTATATTCTTTTACAAGGCTTTACCACGAATTAAAACGGGCACTTAGTTGCCCGTTTTTTTATGGCGCTCAGCATTATGAAAATTTGCCGATTAAGCTTTAAAAATCGTACCGTCATACAACATATAGCAAGCGCGGGATTTTTTGGATGCTAGCGATAACATGACCTCTTCATCCACATCTAAGCCCCCCGTAAATTGCCCGAACGCTGGCATGATAAATAAGTTTTCAGTAACCACGAAACACTTACCGGAAAATCTACGGCGGGAAATGGTTTTACGTATTTTAGGGTGGTAATGACCAATGACTTGCTGCTTGATTTGAACCTTGCCCTTCGTACTTAGATCGGTTCCGTGCATTTCTGGTTCATGGCGAAACACCACATTATTTTGCACTATTTCATGACATGGATTACCGGGAATTCCTTCGGGTAAATCAGGGTCATGATTACCTTCCACCCAATCCCAGCAAGGAACGCTATTTATAATCTCACATAAGAGGCTTCTGTCTTCAGCGGTCATCCGAGACATACTGTGTTTATCGTGGAAACTGTCACCTAAATTAATCACCCGAGCAGGATTATAATCGCGAATAATGTGCTGCAGGCGTTTAAGCGTAGCAACTGAATCGACACTTGGCAGCGGATTACCATAACTACGCAAGTAACTGCCTTTTTCAAGGTGTAAATCTGATACCACCAGCCAATCAAGCGACGGCAAATACGCCACACCTCTGGCATCTAGCAACCAAAGGAGCTCTGCAAATTTCACAATACTAATACTACGCAACGCCACCTGTGCCGACAGCCACTGCTCACTTATTGCCACTTACTAACCTCTTTCATAATATTTAACACCTCCCACCACCTCCAAACTCCCAAACGCACTCGCCTATAACGATGGCGTAGGGTTGGGTATCGAATCTTATGTAGCATAGATGCGGCATCAGAGACTACATAAATGGATTCACGGCGTATTACTTACTACACACACCTACTTAGGAACTAACCTATAGCGGTGGCGTGGGGTTGGGTATAGAACCTTATGCAGCATAGATGCGGCATCCGAGCCTACATGGATGTATTTACGGCGAGTTCCAGTTCCAACCCCACGCCACCGCTTTTAGCTTTTAGCTTTTAGGACAACAATGCCCGTACTTCATCTAGCATATTTTCTGCTTCTGCATATAAATCGGCTTGCTCGAGTATCGCCTGAGCACCCGCCCCTTTAATTTGTTCACTTCGCATGTTCAGCACAATAGGGATCGCCATGGGCGATACTTTTTCTAAGTTTACTAACGTGGTTCTATCAACAAAGCGAATAAGTAAATTTGCTAAGCGCTGTAAATCTAGCAACTCCCGTTCAGCATCAGCCCGCGCTACCGCTAAAAGGATATGATCGGGGTCGTGCTCACGCAGCGTGTCGTAAATTAAATCAGTAGAAAACGTTACCTGTTTCATGGTTTTCTGACTAGCATGATAACGCTGTTCGGTTAAGCCACTTACTACCGCCACCTGCCTGAAAGAACGCTTTAACATCGGCGCTTGTAGCATCCAATCTTCTAGCTCATCGCCTAATATATCTGGCTGAAACAGTTGCTGCAGTTGCTTATCGGTAATCTGTTTAACCGCACTTATCGACAAACCATAGTCGGTCACGCTGAAACTCAATGGCTTTATTCCCATTTTTTCCATTCTACGGGTAACCAGCATGCCCAAGGTTTGGTTCGCTTTTCGTCCTTCAAAGGTGTAGTACAACGTATGGTTCACGTTACGAAAAGGAAACTGCTCCACCAATACTTTTTCAGGCTCAGGAAGCTGTGAGAACAGTTGTTGTAAATTCAACCATTCTCGTACTTGCGCGGGCAATTTACGCCAACTCTTGGGATTCGCTAATATTGCTCTAACCCCATCAGCCAGGTACGTCGACAGTGGCATTTGACCACCAGAATAGCTAGGAATTTTAGGCTCTTTTGCCTTCGCAGGGCGAGCGTGCAGCTGCATATCGCGAATGGCTTCGTATTTAAGCACTTCGCCAGCAAAGTAAAAGGTGTCGCCTGGGGTAAGTTGCTGGGCAAAGTACTCTTCCACTTCACCAATAATTTTGCCTTGATTACCACGGCGAATACGCTTCACTTTTAGCCTACCCGCTTCAACAATAGTGCCTATGTTCTGCCGATGCCTTTGTATTACCCGCCTGTTGGCCGGTGAAAACGTACCGTCATCGTTTTGCATTAGGCGCTGATATCGCTCGTAGGCATTAAGCGCACTACCGCCATCCAATGCGAACTGCCATAACTTCTCAAAATCTTGTTTGTTGAGCCCTTGATAAGGCGACGCCATAAGTATTTGCTCGTAAAGGGTATCTGGCGTGTCAGCATTGCTGCATAGGCAGTTCACAATAAACTGGGGGATAATATCCAATGCCCCCGATTGCGGCGCATCGCCATCTAGCTCGCCTTTGTTAATTGCATCAATAGCGGCTTGGCATTCAAGGGCTTCAAAGCGATTAGCGGGCACCAGCAAAGCTTCGCTGGGTTCGTCTAATCTATGATTTGCTCGCCCTATTCGCTGTAGCAATCGGCTTACCCCTTTTGGGGCTCCAACTTGTATTACCTTGTCTACATCGCCCCAATCAATGCCTAGCTCTAGCGCCGAGGTGCACACTACTGCCCTTAACAATCCGCTAGACATCATGGCTTCTGTTTTACGCCGCTGCTCTTTACTTAAACTGCCATGGTATAAGGCTATGGGTAAGGCAGCGGTGTTATGTTCCCACAGCATTTGAAAAATCAGTTCGGATTGGGCCCGCGTATTCACGAACACCAAAGTGGTTTTTGCGTCTTCAATGGCCTTATATATATCGGTAATGGCATAGCGCGCCATAAAGCCACCGAAGGGCATACGGTTTTCAGATTGCAGCATGTCTACTTTTGGTTTTTCACCCGCTTTCACGCTGATGATATTAGCGGTACCTTCTGTGCCAGCAAGCCATGCACCTAGCGTTTCTGGGTAAGCGACCGTGGCCGACAACCCTACCCGCTTCATGTCGGGTGACAATACTGAAAGCCGTGCTAGCGCTAATGACAAAAAGTCTCCTCGCTTGTTTGCTACTAGGCTATGGGTTTCATCAATAATGACTCGCTTTAATTTTCCAAATAGTTTGTCAGCATCAGCATAGCTCAGCATTAACATGAGCGATTCAGGGGTAGTGAGCAGCAAATTTGGCGGTTTTTTTCGTTGGCGCTGTCTTTTATGCGAAGGTGTATCGCCTGTTCGGGTTTCTGCCGTTATCGGCAATTCCATTTCTTCAATAGGTTGCAATAAGTTGCGATGAATATCTTGGGTTAGTGCTTTAAGCGGTGAAATGTATAAGGTGTGAAGCCCTTGCTGTGGCGATTGAGCTAACTCGACTAAGCTAGGTAGAAAGCCCGATAAAGTTTTACCAGCTCCGGTTGGGGCAATCAATAATGTCGTATTGTAACTATCTTGCGCAAGCATCTGCTTTTGGTAATCTCGAAGCGCCCAGCCTTTATTGTTGAACCATTGGCTAAACGCCGGGGGCAAAATACCACTACCGGTTTCAATTGCTTTCTTAGGTGATGCTTTGGTCTTAGGCATATTTACAGACATGTCTTCTGATATAAAAACTGCGCACAACTTTATGCCATCGCCCGAACTTCTCCTGCGCCATAATTTTTTCGTTACTCTGCTGTTTCGATGGTAAGCAATAGTACGTATACGTTCATTCGGCAGAAGAGTTTAATTTTCCACTACGCTCAACCAATTACGTAAAACCACCGTAGTCATATGAAACGCTAACGAAGAGCATGCAGGTTTTATATGACGGCTGAAAATACAATACACCCTTCAAAGTGGATGAAGACAGACGACGCAGGTTTGTATTGTGTGCCGGGCAATTTTTATATCGATCCTATGCAGCCCGTTGAAACCGCACTTGTTACACATGGTCATGCTGATCATGCTAGAGCCGGTCACAAACGAGTATTCGCCCACCCGCAAACCATGGCTATTATGACCACTCGGTACGGTGATGATATGGCTGAAGAACAGATAGCCGTGCCCTATCGTGAAAGCGTAGAATTTGATGAAGTAGCCACTACTGAAAGTCACAGTGACCCAAGTAAAGAAGGCCAACGCAAGATAAAGGTCACCTTTTACCCTGCTGGCCATATTTTAGGGTCGTCACAATTGCTCATTGAGTATGCGGGTTATCGGCTGGTGATATCTGGCGATTACAAACGTAGGCACGATCCTACATGCCCACCGTTTGAGGTAGTACCTTGCGATGTACTCATTACCGAAGCTACTTTTGGTTTACCGGTATTTGCCCACCCGCCAATTGAACAAGAAATGCAAAAGCTGTTGCACTCCCTTGAGGTGTTTCCAACACGCTGCCATCTAGTTGGCACTTATGCGCTAGGAAAATGCCAGCGGGTTATTTTAGCGCTTCGTGAAGCCGGCTATGCCAAACCTATTTATCTTCACGGTGCGCTACTAAAGTTATGTGACTTATATGAACGAGAAGGTATCGCCCTTGGTCGTATTATTCCGGTTAGCGAGGTAGAGGATAAGGCGTTATTAGCGGGCGAAATCGTGTTGGCGCCCCCTTCAGCCTTGGCCGATAGGTGGTCGAGAAGCTTACCCCACGTTCGTGCTGTGTTGGCGTCTGGCTGGATGCAAATTCGCGCCAGAGCTAAGCAGCGCAACGCTGAGTTGCCACTTATTATTTCAGATCATTGTGATTGGCCAGAGTTATTGCAAACCCTTACCGAAGTCAACCCTAGTGAGGTATGGGTGACCCACGGTCGTGAAGATGCCTTAATATATCAGGCACAGAAAATGGGGTTTAAAGCACGAGCGCTATCGCTGGTAGGTTACGATGAAGCGGCGCAGGAGGAATAGTAATGCAGGCGTTTAGCGAATTATTAGAACAGCTTTACTACACCTCAGGCACTAAAGCCAAAGCACAGCTTATTCTGCAATACCTTGCTACTACGCCTGACCCCGATAGGGGCTGGGCAATCGCCGCTATGGCAGGTACGCTTAAGTTTGATTTCTTCAAACGAAATACAGTTAAAAAGCTGATCACCGAGCGGGTAGACCCAGAGCTATTTGCAATGAGCTACGATTATGTGGGCGAAGTTAGTGAAACCGTAGCCCACTTGTGGCCCGAACTAGCGCCTGAAAATGCACCTGATGAAGCACTGCCTAGCTTGTCTGAAGTGGTAGATACGTTTGCGAGTATAAGTAAACAAAAAGTCGCAGCAACGTTGGCGAATTACCTCACTATAATGACCCCACCTCAGCGCTGGGCACTCTTAAAACTTGGTACACGGGGGCTACGAATTGGTGTATCTGCTCGCTCTATCAAACAGATTTTGGCTGACTACGGCAACCAAGATATCATTGAAATAGAAAAGTTATGGCATGGCGTCGCACCGCCTTATACCGACCTTCTCGAATGGCTAGAAGGTAACGGGGCTAAACCTGATATCAGTAACGCGGTTACCTTCCACCCAGTCATGCTGTCTCATCCCATTGAACAAAGCGATATTGACAATTTCGACCCCGAAGCATGGCAAATAGAACATAAGTTTGACGGTATTCGGGTGCAACTCGTTTGCAACACCACAAAAGAAAAGCCTGAAAAGGCCCTGTTTTCCCGCACTGGTGATGACATCAGTCACGCATTTCCCGACCTTCTCGACAGTGTTAGTGGCAACATGGTGCTAGACGGCGAACTGTTGGTGATGCATAACCAAGAAGTAGATACCTTCAACGCCCTACAACAAAGGTTAAATAAGAAGAAGCCCACTGCCGCGTTAATGAAAACAAACCCCGCGGGGCTTATTGTTTACGATGCATTGGTGTTAGAGGGGAAGCATTTAACCGACTCCCCCCTTAGTGCGCGACGTCAAGCACTCGAAGATTGGTTTTATCACAATGGTACTCAAGACAAAGATACGCCCTCTCGCTTGCATCTGTCAGTGCGTTTATATGCCGATTCACCTAAAGGGCTTCGAACGCTACACAAAAAGGTGTGTGAAAACCGTGCTGTAGAAGGGTTGATGATAAAACGTTCAAGTAGCCACTATGTACCTGGCAGACCAAAAGGACAATGGTATAAGTGGAAGCGAGATCCTCTGGTGGTCGATGCCGTGGTGATGTATGCCCAGCGAGGGCACGGTAAGCGCTCTAGCTTTTATTCCGATTACACCTTTGGCGCATGGCAAGATGAGCAATTACTGCCTATCGGTAAAGCCTACTCAGGCTTTACCGATGAAGAGCTTAAGAAGCTAGATAACTGGGTAAGAAGAAACGCGATAGGCCGTTTTGGCCCTGTTCGAGAAGTAAAAAAAGAGCTGGTCCTAGAAGTTGCTTTCGATGCGGTTCACCCGTCCAAACGGCATAAATCAGGGGTGGCATTACGATTTCCTCGCATACACCGTATCCGTTGGGATAAGCCTGCCAACGAGGCTGACTCACTTATCAACGTGAAAGCGCTTATTGAATCATGAGCTGAATGAAACATTTTTTTTACAAACGCTAGTTTTGGCTTACACTTAATGTATATTAGCTTTTTCTATTTCATCTAACTTACTGTTAGAAAAGAAATTGTTATACATTTTAAATGTGCGCGAGCCTAAATTAATGCTTCGCCAAGGACAAAAAATAATGCTGTATTCGCGATCGTTCAAACATTGCCTTATTGGTTTCCTTTTCCTTTTTTCCACAGCGAGTAACGCTGGCCTAATTACTAATATCGCAACTGAGACTGTCAGCTATAGTATTTTATCTCAAAACCCTTGGGGTAATTTTACGTGGACGGCAAGTTACGATATTGGCTTTGTTGATCAGGATTTACTTATTGATGTTGACGTTTTTCTCACTGATGATGACCCCGGTAGCGCACTGCGGGACATATGGGAAGAAGGCATTGAATCCATTTGGAGTAATGCCTTTGATTTATCTGACGGTACTTATTTTTACGACACTGTATTTAATGTGGATTGGTTAAGCACGAATGCGGGCGCTGACCATACTGTTTATGTCACTGAAGGTGATGGAAATGTGAACTTGACTCATTGGTATACGGGTAGCCCATCAGGTTATTCGTATAATCGTCAAGGGGTAATAGCTGCTCATGAGTTCGGCCATATGATAGGTTTATTCGATGAATACAGCGGCGGCGCACTAAACCCAGAAGAGCTCATCAGAAACAACAGTATAATGGGTCGAAATCTATCTTTACCTCGCACAGATCACTTCGATGCCTTCTTAGAATGGGCGCAAATTAATTCGGGGGTCGCATCTCTAGCTTTAGTTGCAGACAGTGGCGTAGATAACTATTTCGTTCCCGAGCCAAGTTCATTAGTCATTTTGCTACTTTCGATTTGTATGGCTCTTTCCATCAAAACTAAATCTAGACGAAACGGTATAGAGGTGAGAAGCCCTACTCTCTTCGCTTAAATTGTATCGCTATGTATTTCCGGCAATAAAAAAGCAAGGCATACTCGCCTTGCTTTTTTAATAATATCTCTATATTCATATCAACACTTTGTGCGCCAATACATTCCCTATTTCGCAATATGTTCCATGGTAGGCAGTGCACTAAACGCGCCGTATTGCGTTACTGTGTATGCACCACAACGAATAGCAAACTCGGTGGCTTCGCTTACGTTTTCGAAGCTGCTTGCCCACTTATCGAATTCTGCACTGTTAGCCACTTTAGTAGATAAGAAATACAAAAAGCCACCAATGAATGAGTCGCCCGCGGCAGTCGTATCTTTTACGTCCATTTTTGGCGAAGCCAAGGTACCGCTGAAATCTTTTGTTATGTACTGAATAGGTTCTCCGCCATCAGTCACTAATACCACTTTAACGCCGCTATCTAGCCATTGTTGTACGTGAGTCTGGGCATTTTCTTCACCGTAAAGCTCTGACAACTCTTCGCGGCTTGCTTTCAAGATACTCACTTTCTTAGCCACGTCGTCAATTCGGCCTGGGGCATTAGCTGTGTCGTCCCAAAACGCTGAGCGATAGTTTATATCTAAACAGACAAGCATATTTTCTTGCTTGGCTTTATTTAGAATATAGTCGGTGCCAGGTAGCAATTCTGGGCCTGAAATTGAGCCAGAACAAAAATGCAGCACGCTAGTATCGTCACAGGCAACCGTGGCTAAGTCATCTTCGCCAATGTGCTTATGTGCGGCATTATCAACATAGAAGTCGAAAGAACGTTCACCGTCTTTATCTAGATTAACAAAGGCCAGTGCCGTATTGGCGTCTTTCGTACTCCAAACATAATCAGTGTTTACATTGTGATAGCTAAGCATATCTTGAAGAAAACGGCCAAAGGTATCGTCCCCTACTTTAGACACCATAGCGCCTTGGCCGCCAAGCTTAGCAACAGCAACCGCTACATTTGCGGGCGCACCACCAGCATATGGCTGAAATGAATTCATTGCTGGCATTTCGCTTTGGTCCGCCGCACCCGCACTTAACATATCGATAAGTACTTCGCCTAAACATAAAATTTTCATAAACACCTCTGGCTGAAGCTAACAGCGATGACATTAGTCTTCATGCCGCTGTAGTCATGGATAATAAGCGTAGCCGAAGGATATTCCGACGGGCACGTTAAATTATAGTTAATTAATTGGGGCATAGTATTAACTAGCACCACAGATAAATCAACCTTGTTGATTTATTATTTTATCACTTTGACATCCATAGTGATGAATGCGTAATCTATCGGCTTGATTGGTAGAGAAAAACTCGCCTCGGTGAATTATGTTGAAGATATTGAATTAGTATCTATCCATGACTTATTGATGCTGTTTGTTATAACATTCACTCCATAATGATTCAGGTACACTGTAAATGACAAAATCCCACGAGCACACGGGTTCATCAGAAAGCGCATTAGAAAGAGACATGCACTACTGTGCAACTGCCCCACTAGACAACCGTACTCAAAATGAACGGGATATACTCACCCTTATTCGTCAAGATGGCGCCATTCCAAAAGCCGACATCGCGCAACGCACAGGTTTATCTGCGCAGTCGGCAACGGTCATTATTAAGAAACTAGAATCTGACGACCTCGTTAAGAGATTGCCGCCGGTTCGCGGTGGTGTTGGGCAACCTAAAGTGCCTTTTGGATTGAATGCAGAGGGTGCGTTTGGATTGGGTTTAAAAATTGGTCGCCGCAGTTTTGACATGACCTTGCTAGACTTGGCTGGCAATGTAAGATCGTCGCTTCACGAAAAAGTCGACTACCCCACCGTCGATCACTTATTGTCATTTACCCAGCGCGGTGTGTCGGTAATAACGCAACAGCTCAGTAACGAGCAACGAACCCGTATCCGCGGACTAGGCATTGCCATGCCGTTTGAAATCTGGAGTTGGGCAGAAGAAGCCGGGGCTCCTGCTGACGCGTTAGAAGCATGGAAGCGTCTTGATATTCAGGCTGCGCTCTTTGAGCTTCTAGAGTTACCCATCTATGTGAGTAACGATGCAACGGCGGCGTGTAGTGCAGAAATGGCTTTCGGCAACCCGCATCGATTTAACCACTTCCTCTATGTATTTGTTGGCACTTTTCTTGGCGGCGGCTTGGTCATTAACAATCAGCTATTTACTGGAAAATCGGGGAATGCAGGCGCAATTGGTTCTTTACCTTTTTTATCCAACGCCCAAATCCAACAGCAACAACTAATAACCCAGTCATCGCTATACTTGCTAGAAAAACAACTGAATGACGCGGGACTAAATGGCAATAAATTATATGAGGCTCCGGAACATTGGTCTGGATTAAAAACTAATCCAGAATTTATGCACATCGTTCAAGTGTGGATGGAACAGGCAGCCAAGGGTATTGCCTTTGCCACACATTGCGCATTTAGCATGCTCGACCTAGATGGCATTATTATCGATGGAGCCATGCCACAGAATATAAAACAAGAATTGGTTACCTGCGTGCAAAGCGCGTTAAAAGATGCTGATCTTCGAGGCGTTACTCAAGGTAGTATTAGTGCAGGTAACGTAGGGAGCAAAGCGCAGTCTATCGGCAGCGCAAACTTGTCGCTAATCGCGAACTACTATTAGTGTATATATGTTAAACAAAAGCAGGGGTAACGTGGTTACAACTTCACTCACAGGCAAGGCTACAAAAGCCTCATCGGTAGGGACATCGTCAAACGTTATAATTCTTGATGGTGGATTAGGCCGAGAATTAGAAAAAGTTGGAGCCCCCTTTAGGCAACCTGAATGGTCGGCTCTTTCATTAATCGAAGCGCCCGATTTAGTAGCCCAAGTACATCAGAACTTCGTGGATGCGGGTGCAAAAATTATTACCACCAACACTTACGCGTTAGTGCCTTTTCATATAGGGCAAAAACAGTTTGATGAGCAAGCATTTTCGCTCGCAGAGCGCGCGGCTACTATTGCCAGCAATATGGCTAAGAAGCGTGATGTGTCTGTTGCTGGCTGTATTCCTCCGGCTTTTGGCTCTTACAAACCTGAGCTATTCTGTGCCGAGAAACTCGCTGCTATTTTGCGGCCGTTGATTGAAGCACAAACACCCTACATCGACTTTTGGCTTGTAGAAACCGTATCTTCGGTAGAAGAAGCCATCGCCGTAACCTCTTTAATAAAAAAACACTCATCTAAACCAATTTGGCTTTCTTACTCACTCAGTAATCGTCATGACTTTTCAAACCCTGTGACCTTACGTTCTAGTGAGCCACTGAATGCAATACTGCCCACACTAGAAAACTTGGATGCCGTGTTGTTTAACTGCTCGCAGCCTGAAGAGATGGAAGCAGCCATTACGTTTACGCACTCGCACAATGCCGATATTCCCATTGGTGTTTATGCCAATAGTTTTTCAGAGCATGTTAGAAAGCACGATGCTAATGAAATGCTGTCTACGTTGCGTGAGGATGTCACCCCTGAAAAATATTTAGCGTACGCACAAACGTGGGTGAACGCTGGCGCTTCGATTGTGGGCGGATGTTGCGGCATAGGCCCTGCGCACATAAAAGTACTGGCGCAGGGATTCGTTAACACATTAGAGTAACGTGCTATCGGGTTACCACGTTTTTAGCGCCTTTTATTAACGCTTCTTTATCGATTTTATTGGGAACTTCAACGCCACGGCGCGCCGCAGGGCGTGCCTCGATACTGTTTTTCCAGCGAGTTAAATTATCTAGCCCTTCAATGCTCACGCCCGACCATTCATAGGTTCGCACCCAGCACCAGTTCGCCATATCGGCAATGCTGTAATCACCGGCTAAATATTCGTTGTCTTTCAATCGACCATCTAGCACCGTAAACAATCGGCGTACTTCATTTTGATATCGGTCGATAGCAATGGGGATTTTTTCTTCTAAATAGCGATGGAACACATTCGCCTGCCCCATCATTGGCCCAACACCCCCCATTTGAAACATAACCCATTGCATTACTTGGCTTCGGCCTTTGGCATCTGTGGGTAAAAATTTACCCGTCTTTTCAGCTAGGTAAAGCATGATAGCGCCAGATTCAAAAACCACATGGTCGCCTTCGCTTTTATCCACAATAACGGGGATTCTGCCATTCGGGTTCATGGCGAGGAACTCAGCGTTTTTTTGCTCGCCTTTCATTAAATTTACGGCGTGCACAGTATAATCGAGTTCCATTTCTTCTAGTGCTACTGACGCTTTCCAACCATTGGGTGTGGCTGCGGTGTATAAATCTATCATTAGGCTTTTGCACTCGCTCTGCTGCTAACGTTGTCGTACCAACGTTGTAGATTAGTTTGTTCATCTTTAATTCGAATATTGATCACCCGTGCAAAATCGATGGCACATAGCGCAGTAATATCCGCAATGGAAAAAGTATCTCCCGCTATGAACTCGTGTAGTTCGAGTCGGCGTTCGAGAATATTAAAGTACTTCGAGGCATTGATACCGGCTTCTTTACCGTATTCCGGTACCGGCACCATTCTGTCTTTAAAATAACCTGTGGTGTGTTGAAAGCACATGCCTACTTGTAACATTAGCGCCATTTCAACTTGCCGTTGCCACATCGAAATAGTGGCTTTTTCAATAGGGGTAGCGCCTAATAATGAAGGCTCAGGATGAATGGCTTCAAAGTAAGTACAAATAGCGTCGGTTTCTGCAATACAAGTACCGTCATCCAACTCTAAAATAGGAATTTTACCTAGTGGATTTTTAGCGCGCATTTCTGCGCTTAAATTTTCACCCTTTTGAATATCTACTTGTACATACTCTATTTGTGACTTATCTATCCCTTTTTCGGCAAGGAACATGCGAACACGGCGAGGATTAGGCGCTGTTTTGGTCTCGTAAATTTTCATGGGCAATATCGTATTGTTAGGATGTAAACAACCAGACTAGTACTGCTTGCGCATGGGTTCAAATCATATTCCATTAGGGTACAACTATTAAAAGTTTGAATGGTTATACCTGTTCACGGATTTGCGTCGATTAACACTCGCAGCCGCTTTTGTTCGGTCTTCGAGAAGTGAGTGTGCCTGTACGTTGACAAGGCATCTTGCCGTGCATCCTCTTTCATTCCGCTAGCGCTTATGAGTTGCTGATATTTGCGGTAGGCATCTACGCGTTGTTGCCATAGTGCTTGCGCCTCCCATAATGCCGAAAACCGCTCGGCTGTCTGATGGCCAAATTCAGCTGCAATGGCGTGGTAACGAGACTCTGAATCTACAAGTTTTTGCTTAAGTTGATTAATTTTCTCCATGTTTAAGGTAGGTTGAAATGCCGCTTTTGCTTGCTTATCTAATGCGTTTAATTGACCAAAGATTTCATTGCGTTTTTGCTCCCTCGAGAGGCCCCGATCGTTAGCAATAGCAAGACGGGCAAGAGCCCTTGCGTCAATGGCCGTATCGGCAGAAAACAAGTACTCATACTCTTGTTGAGAAAAGTAACTAAGTCGCAGCTTGTCTCTCGTTGCTAGCTTTTGTTCAACGTCACTTAACGAAATACCAGCATAAGTAACATCGGTGACGGTGCTCTCTTTTGATACAGTGAGCACCTTTTCGATTTCGGCATCGGTAGTTGCCAATGCCACTTTATATTCAACATATCGGGTGAATACATCAGCGGCGTATATGGCCGACCTAATCTCATACATATTATTAGCATTTACAGCAAACCGTTCAGTAACCTCGCTATCTGAAGCACCTTTATTAGCAAAAATAAAGCGATCGAAATTGTCTTTTACACCAAAATATAAGGTGAATACTGGCAATTTTGAGCCGTGGTCATTGAGTTTCTTGACTGGCTGAAGCGCTTTTTTAATTTCAGTTTCTGTCGCTTCTTTATTGGGTAATGCTGACGTTGAAAGTTGGCGATTTTCACGTATCTCCCCATCACCAACATTCTGACTCTCGCTTATTGAAATAATAACTACGAGTACGAAAAAGAGGGCAACGCCCCCTCCCATTAATACCCACCTGCTCATTATAAGCCTTGGTTTTTCAAACGGTTGGCTTGGTCAACAAATACATCCACTGGATTCGTTTCAAACCAATGGGTGATGCCAAAGCTTTGGTTAACTTCATCTAGGTGGTTCATCTTGTAGTTATCTTTAAGCACTTTACCTAAATGAGAACTGCACGAAGACACTAACCCATCATTGGTTTCACCAAATGCTAATCCAGTGATGGCAAGAAAAGGGTCAACCACGTCCAGCGCATTTGTGTAAGTTCTACCACCACTCCAAGAATAATAGTAAACACCATTCTCGCCTACCTGTTTGCCGTCATTGCGGCAGTAGGCCGAGGGCATGCCTTCGGGGTAACGAGCGTTGAAGGCCACTGAACCAGAGGTGGATAGCGAGGTTAGTGCCGCCACAGAATCTGTGGGTTTATCTCGAGGATCTGAACCCGATGCAAGTTCGATAAGATTAGCAAAAGCGTCGGTGATCAACCCCACCGTACCTTCTTGTACAGACCCTTCCGTAAGACCACTTTTTAATACATCTGCCACAGCGCTTCCCCAGTTCACACCAGCTACCGATGTCACTGACGCCACTTTACTTGGTGCTACGCTCGCGGCATACCTTGCTGTTGGGCCCCCATGGCTATGGCCAATTAGGTTAACTTTCTGGGCGCCAGAAAGTGCAAGTACATCGTCAATATAGTTGAGCAACTGCTCTCCCCTCACTTCGGTTGAATTAGAAGGAGACACTTCTGCGATATAAACTACTGCGCCGTTTCGAGATAGTTTTTGAGGCACCTTGTAAAAGTAATCTACAAACAAGATGTCATCAAAGCCGAAGAGACCGTGAACCAGTACAATAGGGTATTGTGTTTTAGCATAGTTGCCTGCCCAAGATTGAGATGGCAATACTGCGACAAGCAAAAACAGCATGAGCGTTGTTATTTTCGTTCTTAGTTTCATTGCATGTTCCTTGAATTATAAACATTAGTGGTCTGAGGCCAGACCTGTGTTATTTCTATGTTAAATTAATGTAAATAACAAGGAAAATGAGAGAGTCATGCTCAGCTGATTTGGTTTAAGGTTTTAGTGGCGAGCTTGGTTATCGAGGAGCATAAATGTAAAACACTTTATATTCAGAGGGCTAGTCCTCTGAAAGGGTATGCGCCCTCATACTATTTAATGCGCGAATAAAGAAAATAGCGAGAGTGAATAGCTGACGAAAGTAAATAGTAAGTAGCGGCCACATTTATAATAGGTCGCATTTAAATAGGCCTACGACGAGAGGGCAATGTACCTACTATTGGGTTTATAACGTACGAAGGTAAACTTGGAGATAATTTACACTGAGGCTAGGCGTAAGTTTCCATACATTGGTGAGTGGATTTAATGCCATGCCGGTCTCATGACTAAGCGTAAACTCTTTACCTACCCATTGGTTGAGTTCAGTGGGTTTAACAAATTTTTGCCAGTCGTGAGTACCAATGGGTAAATATCGCATGACATATTCAGCGCCTACAATCGCAATAATAAAACTTTTAATGGTTCTATTTAACGTGGCAAGCACCAATAATCCGCCTGGCTTCACTAGGCTTGCACACTCTTGTACTAATTGCGCTTGGTCAGGCACATGTTCAACAACTTCCGCATTAACTACTATATCAAATTGGCGATCTTGACTTACTAAGTCGGACGAAAGCCCATGTATGTAGTTAACCTTCACATTGCTTCGCTTCGCGTGCCGTTTCGCCACTTCAATACTCATGGCGCTTGCATCTATGCCTGTGACATCCGCCCCCTTTAATGCAAGCGGTTCACTGATGAGCCCACCACCACATCCAATATCTACGATTGAAAGCCCTGTGAAAGGCTTTGTTTTATCAATGGAATTCGTTTGGGAATTTGCTGTAGACGCATTTTGAGAAAAGCCCTGCGCTTGCCCACTTTGTAAAAAGTGACTGGTTATTTGAGACTCAATCACAGATAGCCGTGCACGATTAAAATCTAACGCGGTTTTGTAATTTCCATTGGGATCCCACCAGCTTTCTGCTAGCGCATCAAAGCGGTCAATTTCCTGCTGAGAAAAATTAATGGGCGCTGATTTTTGGCTTTTATCTAACATGCACTAACACCAGTTTACAAAATAGGAAGTCATTCAAATCTATCTACGCTAGGTTCCCGTAACTAGAACACTTGGGGCATTGTGCAAGCACCGCCTTGCAGGTGCCTGAGTTTTACTAGAAATAGGTATACAATCAATGCTTATACGCGCAAAAAGAGGTATTCGTTTTGGCTAATGCTAAAAATGTCTATGGACGACCACTACAACTGTGTTGCGGTAACACAGGTTACACCAGAGAAGGCTTTTGCTATGTGCCCGATGCAGATGTGGGTAACCACAGTGTGTGTGCGGTAGTTACCAATGAATTTTTACAATTTTCCCTCCGCCAAGGCAATGACTTGATCACGCCTTGGCCCAGTATGGACTTTGCAGGCTTACTTCCCGGCGATAGATGGTGCTTGTGCGCCGCCAGATGGTTACAGGCTTATGAAGCGGGGGTTGCGCCCAAAGTTAGATTAGAAGCAACCCACGAGCGTGCGCTTGATATTATTCCTCTAACCACCCTTGAAGCCTTTGCAGCGGAGTAAAAAAGCGGGGGCTGCCATCAGAAGCGCCCGCTTATTAACTATGTTGCCTATTAAAGCCTAGGGCGTTCGAATAACCATTAGGCGTGTTTCTGTCATGTCTTCTATGGCATAGCGAATACCTTCGCGGCCAAGACCTGAATCTTTTACACCGCCATAAGGCATATTATCTACACGCCAGCTGGGAACATCACCTATTACTACTCCACCCACTTCAAGCACGTTCCAAGCTTTATGGGCTTTATAGATATCACGAGTAAAAATACCCGCTTGTAGCCCATATCGACTGTTATTCACTTCCTCTAAGGCACTGTCGTAATCGTCGAACGGCTGCAAAATAGATAACGGACCAAACGCTTCTTCAGCGTTGGCATCACAGCCTTTTGGCACGTTCTCCATGACTGTCGCTTGCAGCATGGCACCGTCTCTTTCACCGCCGCATAGCAAACTTGCGCCAGCTTCTTTCGCGTCATTAACCCAACCTTCCAAACGCTTGGCCTCACCTTCTGAAATCATGGGGCCAATGAAAGTATCTTCATCGCTAGGATCGCCAGACACTAAGCCTTCAACCCGTTCTACATAGCGAGACTTAAATTCATCGTAGATTGAAGAATGCACCAATAAGCGCTGCACAGAAATACAGCTTTGACCAGACTGGTAATAGGCCCCAATGATAATTCGGTCGATAGCATCACTTATGTTAGCATCTTCATCTACTATACAAGCGGCGTTACCACCAAGTTCCAACACCACAGGCTTCTTGCCTGCTTTCGCTTTTAGCGCCCAACCTACATCAGGTGAACCCGTAAAACTAAGTAGCTTCAATCGCTCATCGGTCGTAAATAAATCGGCACCATCGCGGCTACAAGGAAGAATTGAAAATGCCCCTTTGGGCATCAACTCGCACTCGGCTAACACTTCGCCAATAATCAATGCACCAATGGGGGTGCGAGAAGCGGGCTTAAGCACAAACGTACACCCAGCAGCAATAGCCGGCGCCACTTTGTGCGCGGCTAGGTTCAGCGGAAAGTTAAACGGAGAGATAAACGAACAAGGGCCAATAGGCACTTTCTTCGTCATACCTTGGTAGCCTTTGGCGCGGGCAGAGATTTCTAAATTAACCACTTCCCCGTTAATTCTCACCGATTCCTCAGCGGCTATTTTAAAAGTATCAATTAGCCGACTGACCTCGCCTTTAGCATCCTTAATCGGCTTACCTGCTTCAATACACAGAGCTTTACCTAGTTCATCCGCACGTTCAGTGAATCGCTTAACGCAATGTTCTAATATCGCTTGGCGCTCGTAGGGCGCCAATGCCGTCATTGCAGGCTGTGCTTTTTCGGCAGCCTCAATGGCCTTATCAATGACTTGTGCATCGGCTAATGCCACTTTTGTGGCCACTTCGCCTGTGTATTTATTGGTTACGTCTAAATCGGTATTTGCAAAACAAGGTTCGCTTGCAAGGTAATAGGGATAGCTGCCTTTTAACATGATCACTCCTTATAATTTCGCGCTTAACTCGGCAATCGTCTGGTTCAGTGTTTTATCGTTCATGCTGTAGTCTACGGGGCAATCAATAACGTGAACACCTGGTGTCCTTAAACAACTCTCCACCATAGGAATGAGCAATTCTGTGCTGTCTACACGCCAACCATGAGCACCGTAACTTTTTGCATACTTCACAAAATCCGGATTGCCGTAATCCAAACCAAATTCATCAAACTGCATATTAGCTTGTTTCCACTTAATCATTCCGTACGCATCGTCACGCAGGATGATCACAACTAGGTCAAGCTTAAGACGAACCGCGGTTTCTATTTCTTGGCTGTTCATCATGAAGCCGCCATCGCCGCATACGCTCATAACAGGCACATCAGGCTTCACCAGCTTTGCTGCTATTGCCGACGGTAAACCAGCGCCCATTGATGCTAACGCATTATCTAGCAACAAGGTATTGGGGTGGTACGCGGGGTAATTGCGAGCAAACCAGATTTTGTACACACCGTTGTCTAGGGTCACTATGCCATCATCTGGCATGACCTTCCTGATGTCACGCACAAAGCGTTCCGGCAGAATGGGGAATCGATTATCGTTTTCTGCTTCCGCTCTGTGTCTTTCATAGGCATCGTGCACGTCTTTGTAAAAGTCGAGCTTCCAGTCACTTTGCGGTGTAATTCCTTCTTTAATTTGCCAAATGCTATTGGCAATATCCCCCACTACCTCAAGCTGTGGAAAATACACAGGGTCCACGGCGGCTGACTCGAAGTTCATATGAATCACTTTCTTGCCATTGTCATGCATAAAGAATGGCGGCTTTTCCACCACGTCATGGCCAACATTAATGATAAGGTCGGCTCTCTCTATCGCTCTGTGCACAAAGTCATGATCAGATAATGCCGTATTTCCAGCGAATCTAGGGTCACTTTCATTTAGCACCCCTTTACCCATTTGCGTAGTCACGAACGGTATACACGTTTTATCGACAAACTCGCGCAGCATTTTTGCGGTTAATTTCCTATTTGCCCCCGCTCCAATTAACAACAACGGAGAGGTAGCTTCTTCAATCATTGAAATGGCTGATGAAATTGCTTTGTATTCGGCGATGGGGCGTCTTGATGTACTAGGCGTTAACAATGGTACTGAGGTGTGCTCATCAGCAACATCTTCCGGAAGCTCTATATGGACAGCACCAGGGCGCTCTTCCGATGCTAACCGAAATGCTTCGCGTACTACCGAGGGAATACGGTCACCGCTGACCACTTGCGTAGTAAATTTAGTAATGGGGCGCATCATGTCGACAATATCGATAACCTGAAATCGGCCTTGTTTACTGGTTTTAATTGGCTTTTGCCCCGTGATCATTAACATGGGCATAGCGCCAAGCTGTGCATACGCGGCTGGAGTAACGAGGTTTGTGGCACCGGGCCCTAAAGTAGATAAGCACACACCCACTTTACCGGTTAATCTACCGTAAGTGGCGGCCATAAAGCCCGCGCCTTGTTCATGGCGGGTGAGTACGAGTTTAATTGAGGAGGTTCTTAACGACTCAAGCAAGTCGAGGTTTTCTTCGCCAGGAATACCAAAGATGTACTCTACACCTTCAGCTTCCAACGCTTTTACGAAAAGGTCAGACGCTTTCATTAATCCTACACTCCATTTTCCGTTAATTTTTACGTGGCAAACACGTATTAGTAAAGGTTGCTACGCAATGAGTATAGATAACGATTAGTGTGGTATTTATGAATCTAGGATAATTACTTAATTTAAACGCTGATCTAGGCTTCATAGCCAGTTAATGCCATGAAGCCTATTCAATAATGCTAAGCGCTCAGCATAATTCGTTTATAGGCCAGCAGAGAGCCATCGCTGTTTTGTGCGGTATTGAATAAATAACTGTCGGAATCACTGCTAAACACAGTGTCGCTTCCAAGCAAGGTATCAGGCGCGCCTCGATGTTCGTAATCAGTGTGATTGACGCAAATGTCTTGCACAAACGTATCTGAGAAACCAAATTGAGAGATAAGTTCATCGCTATTATTTTGCTTTATTCTAAAGTGAATATGAATAGCGCGACTGCTATACCAACCAGGGAAGCAACTTTTAAGATTAATACGCCCGCTCGCATCGGTAACGGCGATACCTCTAAACCACTGTGACTGTAAAGCGTCGCTATCGTTTCCTGTGCAAAATGAGGTATTAAAATTGCTGCTATCTGCACTACTGCTGGTATCGCCAGAATAAATCCCATCTACATCGCAATGCCATACTTCAATTTCATATCCTGATAACGGGGCACAGCTTTCGTCTACCAGTTGTAAACAAAGCATCATTGGCAGGCCAGTTTGCTCATCTGAAATATCGTCTAAGTATTCACTTTGAAAATAACATGGACCTTCTGTTAGCGCCTGAGTAAGAGTAATCGAGCAGGCGGAAGTGTCGTCAAAAAGCGAATCATCAGGAAAGTCGTCGGTCATTGAGGACGTTCCGCCAGAAGCCCAACCATCTGTCGTATCAGCGATATCGTCCGATACATCATCAGACGTATCGTCGGAGGTACCCGTATTGAGATTTGAAGACGAATCAGAACTTGAACCGCCACATCCCATAAACGAAAATACTAAGGGAATGGCAGAAACACCTGCTACCGCCTTTATTATTGTTCGCCGATTTACCAGCAAGACATTGTCTATTTTTGTCATAACCCACCTGAGAATGTTGAACCATCGATTGCATAATCTTGATTCAAAATCTCAGATAAAGTTTTATTCTTTACTCTACCTTTACAGTCGAAAAGTTATTCTTTATCTAGCGCGGCGCTCCACTTCGCCAGCTTCTTTTGGGTTGCACTATCTACATCGGCTTTATTTTCGCTTATCCACCACTTTTCCATTAAGCGTACGTTCTTTTGGTTTGCTTTATAAAATACGTCAACGATATCGCCAATGAAGGGAACAAAGCCTAAGCCAAAATCGATAGCGGAATTCTTTACCATTTGCGCAACCAATGCACTGGGCATTCCCAATGATTTCCCCAGCCACACAATGCGTAAAGAAACGAGCAGCATTAGTGCATCACCCGCACCTGGAATAAGGCCAACGATAGAGTCTAGGCCTATCCGAATAGGAATAATCGGTAACTTAACAGCGGTATCAAGTAAATTTGCTAACTTTTGTGCTTTTAACAGTGCCTTTGGGGCTTTACTATCCATGTTTAGCTACCTTATTAACGTAATAACAAATACTGGCTATTTATCGGCACCTAAGGCGCGAGCTAAGCCAGCTCGTAGTGCAGTATCTTTATTCACAGTCCAACCATGTAAATTCTCTTTAACTAAATCAAACAGCATATCGATATGTTCTTCGTCACTGTTCAGCGCAGGAATATACTCGTATTTTTCACCACCCGCTTCCATGAAGTATTCACGATTTTCTTCACCTATCTCTTCAATAGTTTCTAAGCAGTCTGCAGAAAAACCTGGGCACATCACTTGAATTGATTTCACCCCATTGCCTGGCAAAGACTTCATCGTTTCGTCAGTATAGGGTTTTAACCACTCTGCTTTACCAAAACGAGACTGGAAGGTAGTCATGTACTCGTCATGAGTTAGCCCGAGTTCTTCTGCTAACAAGCGTGATGTCTTATGACATTCACAGTGATAGGGGTCGCCGTTCAACAAGTAACGCTTTGGAATACCATGATAAGAAAGAATAAGCTTGTCAGCTCTTCCATGTTCTTCCCAATATGCGCGCACTTTATTTGCCAACGCTTTAATATAATCAGGCCTGTCGTTGTAATGATTCACAAAACGTAGTTCTGGTAACCAGCGGCGCTTAGTAAAGTCTTTCGCAATAGCATCAAAGGTAGACGCCGTAGTAGAGGCGCTATATTGAGGGTACAAAGGCAATACCACTAACTTTCTTACACCTTGCGACAACATACGTTCAATGGTGTCGCTAATAGCAGGGTTGCCGTAGCGCATAGCAAAATCAACCACGACATCGTCGCCATATTCTGCTTTGCAACGCGCCTCTATTGCCGTTGCTTGGGCTTTCGTAATAGTCAGTAACGGTGAACCTTCTTCCGTCCAAACGGTTTTATAAGCTTCAGCTGAACGCTTAGGGCGAGTATTTAATATAATGAGGTTTAAAATGAACCACCAAAGCGCACGAGGGATCTCTACTACCCGTGGGTCTGAAAGAAACTCTTTTAAGTAAGGGCGCAAGGCGGCCGCAGTGGGGCTTTCAGGTGTACCTAAATTGGTAACCAACACGCCTATTTTGTCTGATTGACTGTGAGTAAAACCCTGATTGCTTTTGAACTTCATCAACTATTCCGCACTGAAAAAACAATATAACTAGTATACTGAATTTACGGCAATTTTGGGTGAATAGACCACAAATTTAGCACGATTGGCGCAATTAAATTTAGCGATTAAAAAAGGTGGCCTTTGCCACCTTTTTAGTCTTAATATTTTCAACCAGTTAAGGCTGATAGTAGGTGGCTGCACCTGGCCCAACAGGCATACCTAATACAAAGACCCACAGATAAAACAGTATGGTCCAACCCACGATAAATACCATGGAATAAGGCAGCATCATCGCAATCAAGGTGCCCATACCTAGGTCCTTCTTATACCGTGCTGCCATGGCTAAAATAAGCCCGAAGTAACTCATCATTGGCGCAATAACATTCGTTACTGAATCTCCGATACGATACGCCGCCTGAATAACCTCTGGTGAATAGCCAATCAACATCAGCATAGGCACAAAAATAGGGGCAGTTACTGCCCATTGCGCCGAGGCGCTACCTAACGATAAGTTAACCACACCACACATTAAGATGAATAAAATAAACACTGACGGGCCATCTAGGCCAGCCGCTTGAAGAAGCGCTGCGCCTTTAACGGCTAACACTGTGCCCAAGTTAGTCCATTTAAAGAAAGCCACAAACTGCGCAGCAAAGAAGACCAGGGTAATATACAACCCCATTGCGCCCATGCTTTTTGCCATGGCATCAATTACATCACGATCATTTTTCATCGAGCCTGTAACACGGCCATAAACAAAGCCAGGCACGGCAAAAGAAACAAAGATAAAGGCAACTATGCCTTTTAAGAAAGGAGAACCCGCTACCGCGCCGGTTTCAGGGTGACGCAAAATACCGTTTTCAGGCACAATAGTGAGCGCCAAAATACCGCATACCGCTACAAAGGCGATGCCTGCCCAACGAAGCCCTTTCTTCTCAATATCAGAAGGCGCATCCATTGATTGCTTACTTAAATCTACAGAAGCTTCTGATTCGTCGAACTTACCGAGTCGAGGCTCTACGACTTTCTCAGTAACCAAAGCACCCATAGTGGCCACCACAAAGGTACTGATAAACATGAAATACCAGTTAACTTCTGGCCCTACGACATAATCAGGATCAATCATGTGAGCAGCGGCTTCGGTAATACCTGAGAGCAAGGGATCTACCGTGCCAAGCAACAAGTTAGCACTGTAACCTGCGGATACACCGGCGAAGGCGGCGGCAAGACCCGCGAGAGGGTGGCGACCTAACGAATGAAATATCATAGCGGCAAGCGGTATTAACACCACATAGCCAAGCTCTGAGGCGGTATTTGAAATAATACCTGCAAACACGACAGCAAAAGTAACCGTGCGCTTTGAAGCATTCATCACTAATGAACGCATGGTGGCTGACAACAAGCCTGAATGCTCAGCAACCGACACACCAAGCAATGCAACCAACACAGTGCCAAGAGGAGCAAAGCCGGTAAAGTTAGTCACCAAACCAGTAACAATACGCTGCAAGCCTTCCGCGCTCATTAATGAGATGACTTCTATCATGCCATCAGCTTCGCGACCTTTTGCTCCTTCAGGACGAGGGTCAACTACCGCTAAATCGAAATAGCCAAGAATACCGCTTAACACCACGATAAAGCAGGCTAACATCGCGAATAAAGTCACGGGGTGTGGTAGCAAATTTCCAAGAAATTCCACAGTGGCGAGGAATCGGGAGAATAAACCACCCTGTCCGCCCCGATTTTGGGCAAATTTATCTTTTGTATTTTCCGGAATCAAAACATTCCCTCTGTCGTTTTTATTACCCAGTCATTACTCACTAAGCAGCAGTGATATCTGCCATGAAGTTCAATAATGCTGCGTTTTATAATAATAAATTCGCGCTTATTTTAACGTATTTTGAGCAATTTTGGCAGTAGGTGGGTAAATTGAACAATTTAAAACCTTTGTAAATCGCCGAAAAAACTCAGTAAAACCTATAAATTTCAATTAATTATGCACTTTACAGCAGGCACAAAAAAGCCAGTCTAAAGACTGGCTTTTTAACAGAAAAACGATGTTAGGTATTAATTACCTTTAGATGCGTTCATGTAGCGGAAAAAGTCGCTATCAGGCGCGATCACCATCACATCTTGCTTATTATTGAAGCTGGCTTTGTATGCATCCATACTTCTTAAGAAGCTGTAAAAATCAGCATTTTTAGAATAAACATCTGCATAAATTTCTGCTGCTAAGGCATCACCTTCACCTTTAAGCTGACGAGCATTACGTTCAGCATCAGCAAGCATTACCGTTACCTTTGCGTCTATATCAGCGCGGATAACTTCAGCTTGCTCTTGACCTTCTGAACGGTGTTCTCTTGCTACTGCAGCACGCTCAGCACGCATACGTTGGAAGATTGAGTTACTCACTTCCGTAGGTAGGTTGATTTGCTTAACACGTACATCAACAATTTCGATACCAAGCTCATCAGAAGACGTTGAAGCCTGCTCCATTGCTTGGTTCATTAATGCTGAGCGCTCACCAGATACAATCTGTGCAATAGTACGAGTACCAAATTCAGAACGTAATCCGTTATTCACTTTTTGCTTCAATAGCGCTTCAGCTTGCAACTTATTACCACCTGTTGATAGGTAATAACGGGCAAAGTCGTCAATGCGCCATTTCACGTATGAATCAACAATTAAGTCTTTCTTTTCACTGGTAACGAAACGGTCAGGTGTGTCATCCAACGTTTGTACACGTGCGTCTAAGTGACGAACAGAGTCAATGAATGGCAATTTGAAATGAAGACCAGGTTCAAATACTTTTGTGTCACCTGTAGCATCATCTCGTTGAACTTTACCAAATTGAATAACAATGGCACGTTCGCCCTCAGTTACTACGAACAAAGAGCCCGAAGCAAGAACCACTAGAAGTACTAATACTGCAATAGCTAAATTCTTCATCATGATTATCTCCCCTCTCTGTAGCTGTCACCACGCACACCAGAGGTGGATGATGAATTACGGCTGTTTTGACCTTCGTCAGCCACTGGCATTTGTAAGCCTTCTAAGGTGCTGCGTGAACGCGGTGTTGAACTGCCTTGCTGGCGTTCCATGATTTTATCTAAAGGAAGATACATCATGTTGTTCCCACCTTTACTATCCACAAGGATTTTGCTGGTATTGCTTAATACCTCTTCCATTGTTTCGATGTAGATACGTTCACGTGTTACTACAGGTGCTCTCTCGTATTGAGGTAGCAACTCTTCAAAGCGAGCAACTTCACCCTGCGCTTCAAGCGTTACACGCTCTTTATATGCCTGCGCTTCTTCGTTCATACGATTAACTTGACCACGAGCGCGAGGTTCAATCTCTCGTGCGTAGGCTTCGGCTTCTCGAATGAAACGCTGTTCATCTTCCTGTGCTGAAATTGCATCATCAAATGCATCTTTCACTTGCTCAGGTGGGCGTGCATCACGGAAGTTCATGTCGATAATCGACACCCCCATGTTGTAAGGTTCAATAATAGCTTGAAGCTCTTCCCAAACACGTTGGCGAGCCACTTCACGACCGTCAGTAAGCACATCATCCATTGTTGAATGGCCTACTACGTAGCGAATCGCACTGTCTAAAGACTGGCTTAAGCTCGTTTCCGGGCTTTCGACAGCAAACGTCCAGCGGTACGGATCTACAACGCGAAATTGCATTTCCATCTGTACGCTAACCACGTTCTCGTCTTCCGTTAGCATAGAGCCTGACGATGATTGGTCGCGAATAGATTGCACATCCACAGGAATAACTCTGTCGATAAACGTTGGTGCCCAACGTAATCCAGGTTCAACTTGCTTAGCGTACTCACCGAAACGTAATACTACGCCTCGCTCAGCTTCACGAATGGTGTAAAAACCGCTTACAGCCCAAATGATCACTACCAAGCCAATTAAAATACCAGCACCGATACCGCCCAAGCTCTTACCCGAGCCACCGCTACCGCCGCCAGACTTTCCGAACTTACCGAATAAGTTCTTGAATACATCATCTAAATCGGGTGGACCTTGATCACGTCCGCCGCGATTTTTCCACGGGTCGTTATTATTGCCACCCGGCTCATTCCAAGCCATGCTGATACTCCATAGATTACAGTTTTATTTTTGAAATTCGCATGCATTGCCGTGCTAAAATTTAGCAGCGGTTAATGTCGCACAACATACTCTGATATTCCGTTTTCTAAACGCTTTTCAAGCCTGTTCCAATCTGCCATTGGCATTCGAACATCTACCACCCAATCACCTTGATTATCGTATTCCTCGCTAGATATACAATTCAATTCAAATAGTACACCACGCAGACTACTTTGTGCTGGGGGTATTTTAAGCGTGTAGTTAACCATACTTTTGCTCAGGCATTCTGTTAACGCTTGCCCCAGCAATTCGGTGCCTTCACCGGTTTGTGCTGATAGCCAAACTCGGGTTGGAACACCTTCCTCGTTTCTTTCAATACGAGGGTTTATGTCATCTAGTTTATCAATCTTATTACATATTAGTAATTGTTGAATCTCGCTGGCGTCTATTTCTTCCAATACCGCGTTCACTTCATCAATGGTTTCGCGATATTTCGCGTCTGCAATATCCACCACATGAAGCAAGAGATCAGCTTCTTGGGTTTCTTGAAGCGTGGCTTTAAATGCCGCCACGAGGTCATGTGGAAGATGCCTAATAAAGCCTACCGTATCGGCTAAAATGGCAGGGCCTACGTCTTTCAAATCTATTTTTCTAAGCGTAGGGTCTAACGTAGCAAACAATTGGTCTGCCGCATACACGTGCGCATCGGTAATAGTATTGAAAAGGGTAGACTTACCAGCATTGGTATAGCCCACTAAGGATACTGTGGGAATTTCAGCACGCTTTCTAGACCTACGTCCTTGTTCGCGCTGTTTTTGTACTTTTTCTAAACGACGAAGAATGGCTTTTATGCGCCCACGGAGTAATCGGCGGTCAGTTTCAAGCTGGGTTTCACCCGGCCCACGCAAACCTATACCCCCTTTTTGACGCTCTAAGTGAGTCCAACCTCGAATAAGACGGGTAGAGATGTGACGCAGCTGAGCGAGTTCAACTTGAAGCTTACCTTCATGTGTTCTTGCTCTTTGCGCAAATATATCGAGGATCAGCCCCGTTCTATCTAGCACTCTACATTGGCAGACCGCTTCTAAGTTCCGCTCTTGAGAGGGCGACAAACTATGGTTAAAGATTACGACATTAGCGTCGTGCGCTTTAACTGCTGCTGCAATTTCTTCCGCTTTACCCGAACCCACAAAGAATTTAGCTTGGGGTGCACTTCGCGAAGTTGTAATAACTTCTACCGCGTTTACACCCGCAGAAGACACAAGCAATTCGAGCTCAGCTAAATCTTCTTTGCTGTTTTCATCAGTAAAATTAACATGAACTAGTACAGCCTGTTCACCGGCTTCATAACGGTCAAACAAGCGCGTTACCTTTTAATTTATTCAGCTTTAGTATTTTCAGATTCTCCTGTAGCACTCGGCATAGTAATAGCACGAGCGGGAACAACGGTGGAAATAGCGTGCTTATACACCATTTGGCTTACTGTATTTTTAAGTAGAATCACGAACTGATCAAATGATTCAACTTGTCCCTGTAATTTAATGCCGTTTACCAGATAAATAGATACTGGAATACGCTCCTTGCGTAATGCATTTAAGAATGGGTCTTGTAAAGATTGCCCTTTAGCCATTTGATATCCTTAGTTTTTATTATTCGTGGCCCTTACTCACGGCCACTGCACGTCTAATGTATACCACACTCAACTTATTAGAGTGTGACTTTCGCTGTAATTTTAGTCAAATTATCTTTACAAAATGTGTCTAGCCAAGTGAGGTTTTCCCACCCTCTAAGCCACGTAAGCTGACGCTTAGCGAGTTGCCTAGTTGCAATGATGCCCCTTTCGCGCATTTGCTCATAGGACAATTGGCCCTCTAAATATTGCCACATTTGCCTATAGCCAACCGAACGAATTGACGGGAGGTCTTCATGAAGATCGCCCCGTTCAAACAGTCGCTTAACCTCTTGTTCAAATCCATCGCCTAGCATCATGTCGAATCGCTGGGCAATCCGCTCATGTAAGACGCTTCTATCTTTTGGAGCAATAGCAAATTGGCTAATATCGTAGGGGCAAGGACTGCCTTTCTCGTTTTGCCAGTCTGTTAGCGTTTTGCCCGTTCCACGAAATACTTCTAATGCTCTGGTCAATCTTTGAGGGTCGTTAGGGTGAATTCTGTCACCACTAATAGGATCCACTCGGCAAAGCTCGTCGTGCAATTTTTGCCAACCAGAAGCTTCTGCTTCACTGGCGATTTCACTGCGAATCTTTTCATCTGACTTAGGTAGTGGCGAAATTCCATTTATCAAGGCATTAAAGTACATCATTGTTCCCCCCGCCAATATTGGTACCCTATTTCGACCATGAATTTCTTCTATAAGCCTAATCGCATCGTTACAAAACTGTGAGACAGAGTAACTTTGTGCGGGGTCAATAATATCAATAAGGTGGTGGGGAACTAACGATTTCTCGGCAGCCGTGGGTTTCGCCGTTCCTATATCCATTTCAGTGTAGACCAATGCTGAATCAACACTGATAATTTCACAGTCCATTGTTTCAGCTAGCGCCAGTGACAAACCCGTCTTGCCTGACGCTGTTGGCCCCATAATGGAAATAACAGGTAATTGAGACTGATACTGGTTCGATGCAGATTTTATGCCATCAACCATGGTTATTTCCCCATGATGAAAGCAGGCTCTCTAGGGAGCGCACTTTACCAAATCGCTCTATATATTCCCATTGTTTCACGTCGTTTCTCTCATCCAACCAGTGCCATAATTGTTCGCACAACATTTCATCTAAATCTTGGTCGTCAGTTGAAACTAATTGATAGCGTTTATCATCATTTACAACGTCGCTCTCTAACAGCCTTTCAAACCAACGTATCCATGGGAAGTGCCTAGTACCCGCGGGGACTTGCTGCAATCGGTATTTACCCGCCACTTGATTAATTTCAAAGTTAAGAGCGTTAAGTGCCGCAATTTTTTCAGGCTCAACGTGGGCAACTTCAAGCGCCACTGGCATTAACAAAGGTTGTGAATGTTCAGCTGTTTCAAATACATTTTGTAAATACACGTTCGCGAAAGATTTTACGTCCAGCAGGTAAACATTTTCATTATGTACGTAAATTCTACAATATGAGTTTAGTGTAAGATGCTGACTTTGCTCACGACCGCTTGATGCTGGCGTGTCGCTATTTGGCGTCATTAATCGATTAAAGTTAGATTGATAAGCTGCAGTTGGTGCTTTCGATTGCCTATGCCCCGATAAAGCGTTGCCACCTGAGGCCCTCCCCCCTGATTGCGATGACGAGGCCGGAGAATGACTTAAAGGACGTATATAGTCATGACTTTGTTGCGGTGGATTAAATCTCACAGGTTCATCACAGCTTTCAGCTTCACCATGATGGTGAGTTTCACGCTCATTAGTAATTGAGTGCAATGCATCACACACTGTCTTACAAATAAAATCATGTACCAAGCGCCCTTGCTGAAAGCGAACTTCATGCTTTGCCGGGTGTACGTTCACGTCCACGTCTTTTGGATCCAGTGTTAGATAAACAACAAATGAAGGCTGCTCTAGTACACCCCACACACTTTCGTAAGCTTGCCTAATAGCGTGCATAATTAACTTATCTCGCATACCGCGCCCGTTTACGAAGCTAAACTGGCAATCGTTACTGCTACGCAGCATTACTTCGCTGCCTAGCCACGCATTCATGGTAATTCCTTCGTATTCCACATTGATATGCACTGCGTTATCAATAAACTTTTGCCCTACTACAGCGGCAATACGAGGGGCAAGTGAGCCGTGTTTATCGGCAATATAGCGCTTAGTCGTCTTACCGTTGTGTTTCAGAATAAAACTAGCATGGGGATAACTAAGGGCAATGCGCTTCACCACATCTTCAATATGTTGAAACTCCGTTTTTTCGGCGCGCAGAAACTTGCGCCTAGCCGGCGTATTGTAAAAAAGGTCAGCCACATCAATGGTGGTCCCTTTTGGGTGTGCGGCTGGCTGAACATTAACCGCCATTTCCCGGCCTTCACAGTAGGCTTGCCACGCTTCGCTTTGTGATTCGGTTTTTGAGGTTAACGTTAAACGGCTAACTGAACTTATACTAGCAAGGGCCTCGCCCCGAAAGCCTAATGATAAGATGCGCTCTAAATCATCTAATGTTGAAATTTTACTGGTAGCGTGACGGCTAAGCGCAAGCTGCAACTCATCTTTGGCAATGCCTCCGCCGTTATCTTTAAGACGAATGCGTTTATGGCCACCTTTCTCAATATCTATTTCAATTCTATCGGCGCCTGCATCTAGGCTATTTTCTAGTAACTCTTTAACCACTGACGCAGGGCGTTCAACCACTTCCCCTGCGGCAATCTGGTTGGCCAATTGTGGCGATAATAATTGTATAGACAAAAGACACTCGTAGGTAGAAATTGATTAACGTGATGCTAGGTTCTTGGAATAGTTAGTATTTGCCCTATTCTCACCACATCACTATTTAAATTATTGGCAGCTTTTAAGCGGCTAACATTCACATTGTAGCGCTGAGCAAGAAGCGAAAGCGACTCTCCACTTCTTACCGTATGGGTTCGACTATCAGCACGTTCCAGTGCCCATAATGTACCATCTGGGGGGACTTGTTTGAAATAGCGTTTTGCTGCGGTAAACATGGCTTTCGCCAGTTTTTCCCTATGTTTACCCCAGTTAAGGTTTTTCTCTTCTTGCGGGTTAGAAATGAACCCTACTTCAACCAAAATTGATGGAATATCTGGCGCTGTAAGCACAGCAAAGCTGGCCGCTTGAGGTGAACGCTTGTGCAGAGAAGTCACCTGCTTCATTTCCTCAATCACTTTGTTGCCCAAATCATGGCTGGTTGCCATACTGTGGTCCATCGACAGCCCAAGAATAGTTTCCGCTAAATAACGCTCACTCGATTTGTCGCTGATCACTTCTGCGGCACCACCCAGTAATTCAGAGTGACGCTCTGATTTTTCTAGCCAGCGACCTAGTTCTGTATCAGCGCGGCGCATCGATAATACCCACACAGACCCACCTTTGGGTTGTGGTTGGCTAAATGCGTCGGCGTGAATAGATATCAATAAATCGGCTTTTTTCTTGCGAGCCAGCTCAGGACGTTTGTTCGGCGATACGTAGTAATCACCACTGCGAGTCATTATGGCCCGCATACCACGCTCCCCATTAATCATGGCTTCAAGTTTTTTGGCGATGCTTAGCGTAATGTGCTTTTCATACGTTCCGGCAGGCCCTATGGAACCAGGGTCCTCACCGCCATGGCCCGCATCGATGGCCACAATAATATCCCGATTTCGATGGCTACTCGAGCCATCCATTACGACAGAGGAGGTTGAGCTATTTGACGGTGACTTGCTAGATGCGGAAGTATTTGAACTGCTTGAACTCGCAGCTGGCGCACCACTGTCTTTCAAATCAATGACTAGCCTATGCCCGTAGGGTTTAGTGGGCGTCATGGCAAACAAAGACGGCGACGCCGCACGGTTTAACTCAATTACTACCCGCGCAGAATGTTTATTTTTCGGTGTTGAATAGCGTACCTTGCGCACTAAATCGCCAGACTCAGATTGAAGCGATAACACCTTGCTATCACTCGTATTCGATAAATCGATAACTAAGCGATGTGGGTTTTTAAGGGGGAAGTAGGTGAATTCAGGCGCAGACGACATATCGAGAACAATTCGCGTGTTGTCTGGCGATGGCCAAATTCTTAGCCCATCAATTTGATTTTGGGCTGCATGGACAGTTTGCACTACAACCCAAATGCACATAACCGATAGAATTTTACGTACCATGCTTCGCCTTTATTTTGCTTGTTGCCACAAGCTTATAGTCGTTATTGTTTATCACAGCTCACTATTTATAGCGTTTTACAACCTTGCAATATCTTTGCGCCTTTCACGCTTGTCGCTTCAACACTGAACTGACGACCAGTTGGCACAATATTTATACTAATCACTATATCTGGCGATGCCAAGTATTCAGCGCCATTTTCTGACCATTCTATAAGGGCAATGTTTCCTGTGCCGAAATAATCTCGAATCCCCATGAACTCAAGCTCTTCTGGGTCGGATAAACGATACAGGTCGAAATGATATATTGAGACATTTTCTAATTCGTAAGGTTCCACCAAGGTATACGTCGGACTTTTTACATTTCCGTCATGCCCTAGTGCTTGAATGAAATACCGGCTGAAGGTGGTCTTTCCTGCGCCCAAGTCACCGTTTAAAAATATAATGGCATCTATTGGCTGTTGAGCCGCTACAGCATTCGCCAGATCATTTGCCATTGCTGACGTATCTTCAGGCGTTGCAGCAAAAAATGAAGAGTGTGGGTAAGACATCTTTTTAACGTTCCACATAATCAAACTAAAAGGCTGATATCGGCATTAAGCCCAAACCAGCCTATGCCAACAGATTTACTGATTAATTAATGCACGTACTGCATCAAATAGATCACTGGCTATCATACCACGTTGTCCATAAAGCTGGGCAATATCATCGCCCGCTTTAGCATGGAGCACCACGCCGTACTTAGCGGCAATATCAACACTAAGGCCTTGTGCCATAAGCGCCCCTAATATGCCGCTTAGTACATCACCGCTGCCCGCCGTTGCCATGCCAGGGTTACCATGGCGGCAAACCCATGTTTTCTTTTCGTTGTCGATAAGCGTACCAGCCCCTTTTAAAACACATACCGCATGGTAGCGCTGTGAACATTGTCTGGCGTAATTAAAACGGTCACTTTCTACATCTTCAACCGACACACCCAGCAGTCGACTTGCCTCTCCCGCGTGAGGGGTCAGCACGCAGTGTTCTAGTGTGAATGCGGTTGACTGTTTGCATAAAAGGTTTAGCGCGTCAGCATCGATGACAATAGGTTTATTCTCACTTTGACAGTGTTTGAGTACAGCAGCGAATACACTTTGTGACCATTCATCTTGACCAAGCCCAGGACCTATCACTACGCATGACGCCCACGCTAGGGCCTCATCTAAATGGCTTGATGTCACCATCAATTCAGGGCGACCTGCGCTTACTTGGATAGTAGAGGCCTCATGGGTATAAACTCGTACCATACCGGCACCACTTCTAAGGGCTGCCTCTCCAGCCAGCCTAATAGCGCCCGCCGTTCCGCGATTTCCGCCCACACACAGCAACCTGCCATAGGTACCTTTATGGCTGTGAACATCGCGAGGCCCCATGCCCTTGAAATGCTCAATATTCAATAAGGTTGCACTGGCTTTCGCTAAAGTTTGAAAAGCTTTACCTATGCCTAAATCAGCGTACACCAGCTTTCCGCAAGACTGTTTACCAGCCCCTGTGACCAAACCAGGCTTTATTCCCACAAAGGTGACAGTGACATCAGCTTGCACACAGCGCCCTAAACTTTGACCTGTGTTCGCGTCTAATCCTGATGGTACGTCGATACTTACCACAGGAGTTGATGATTCGTTGATAGCATCGATAACGTCGGCGAATTCATTGCGAATGTAGCTGTTAATTCCCGTACCTAATAGTGCATCGATTACCACGTCTGCTTTTTCAATCAAGGAATCATCGAAAGGTTTTATATTTCCGCCAGCATCTATCCATTGCTGCTGTGCTTTGCCCGCATCGCCTTCCAAAACACGATCAGGCTCAATGGCGCATACATGTACTTTTTTACCCGCTTTTTTCGCCTTTTGTGCGGTAATGTAACCGTCGCCAGCATTGTTACCTTGACCTAGTAAGACTAAATACACGTCAGAATTTGCGAATAAGCTTTGGCATTGTTCAAATACCGCACCACCGGCGCGTTGCATTAACGTGAACATATCACAGCCAGACTGAGCAGCCGCTTCGGCTTCATTTTCTCTGACCTGATCGGCCCGAAACAGTTTGTATGATAAACTTGAGGTGAGTTGAGTATCTAGCATAAGTACATGTCCACTATTAATTCTATCGACCTAATTCAATTGACCCAAGATATCAAGGCTTGGGGCCGCGCGCTAGGCTTTCAGCAAGTTGGCATTAGCGACATTGATTTACATCAGCATGAAGCCTATTTAACCGAATGGTTAGAGAACGGCTATCACGGTGACATGGCCTTTATGGCTAACCATGGCATGAAACGGGCTCGCCCCGATGAACTTGTGCCGGGCACACTGCGGGTTATTAGTGTGCGAATGAACTATCTCCCTCCAGATGCTTCATTTGCAAAACATTTAAGCCAATCAGACACAGGATATATCAGTCGATATGCACTCGGCCGTGATTATCATAAGGTGCTGCGAAAACGCCTAAAGCAACTAGGTGATAAAATTACCACCGCGCTGAGCAACACGGAATACCGGCCGTTTGTAGATTCAGCGCCTGTTTTAGAGCACGCAATTGCTGAGAAAGCCGGCATAGGCTGGACAGGGAAGCACAGCTTAACCATTAACAAAGAAGCGGGGTCTTGGTTCTTTTTAGGTGAGCTTTTTATCAACTTACCTTTACCCGTTGATTCACCAGTAGAAGAAGGCTGTGGTACATGTACAGCATGTTTAACAATCTGCCCTACTAATGCCATTGTCGCTCCTTATAAAGTGGATGCTCGACGTTGTATTTCCTATCTTACTATTGAATCAGACAAGGATATTCCCGAGGACCTTCGCCCCTTAATGGGAAATCGAATTTATGGTTGTGACGATTGTCAGCTAATTTGCCCGTGGAATCGTTATGCCAATATTACTGAAGAAGAAGACTTTCACCCAAGAAAGGTATTGCATGGGCAAAGCCTAACCACGCTTTTTTCATGGGATGAAGCAACCTTTTTGACCAATACCGAAGGTTCCCCCATTCGCCGAATTGGGTTTGAAAAATGGCAACGTAATATTGCCGTTGCACTGGGCAACGCCAATTATAGTGCACAAACTGTTAACGCCCTTCAGACAAACCTTGGAAAGGTAAGCGATAAAGTGGATCGGCACATTTTGTGGGCGTTAGCACAACAAGAGAATAAGAAAGCAGGCGTAGCGTTCGAAGAGAAGGCCAATAGACAACAAAAAAGATTAACCAGAGCAGTAGAGAAAGGGTTACCAAGAGACGCTTAAGCACGAAGGTACTGGTTAAATAAAGCAGGTTATATTAAAATCTACTAGGTAGTTGCATCGCTGATGAGCACGGACCTAGATGAAAACTTAACACCAACTTGGGTGTTTCCCTCTTCAATATTACTTACTTCAAGCATTTCACCAAATTGCCACCACGACTGGGCTTTCAAGTCGATAAGCATTTGCTCGAAGCCCGCATGACTGCCTAAATATTCCCCAGTAAACTCACATTCGGATTGCGTGCATTGAAACGTATTCAGGGTCAGTTTTTGCCCACTCGGGTGAAACGCTAAAAATTCCGTTATTTCGTTTTGAACCTGAAAGTCTGATAGGCCTTCATTCATAGCAAAATTGTGACTGTTTTCTGGGGTCTGAATGTTTGATTCGCCAGACATTTGAGGGGTGGCTTTAATCACCCTGAGATTGCTACTTGCAGTGGTACGCGAACGCTCCAGCACAGTATTCAAGCGCTCTTTCTCCACGTTGGAACTTGCCAACTTTCCGTGGTAAAAGCCGAACTGATAACCTGTCACGGCAATAAAGAGGATGAGTACAATAACAACCCAGGGTTTCATGATTTCCTTACCAGCTTGTTGGCGAATCGTAGCTACTGATATAGCTACTCATATAACTACTTATGATAAGGCGCACTGAGTTCGTGAACTGAATTCACAAACACACCTGCATTTTCTGGTGGTACATCTAAGTGAATACCGTGGCCTAGATTGAATACATGGCCAGAACCTTCGCCATAGCCCGATAAGATAGTGCCCACTTCTTCACGAATTCTTTCTGGTGAGGCATAAAGCATGGAAGGGTCCATATTGCCTTGTAACGCTACTTTGTCGCCAATGCGCGCACGAGCTTCTGCAATATCAATAGTCCAATCAAGGCCGACTGCATCGCAACCAGTAGCAGCAATAGACTCTAACCACATGCCACCGTTCTTGGTAAACAAAGTAACCGGTACTTTTCTGCCATCGGCTTCACGGGTAAGTCCATCAACAATACGCGCCATATATTGCAATGAAAAGTCTTTATAGTCTCGTGGTGACAACACACCGCCCCATGTATCGAAAATCATGACTGATTGTGCACCTGCTGCTATTTGGGCATTCAGGTATTCCGTTACGGAATCGGCCAGTTTCTCTAATAAAGCATGCAATATCGCCGGTTCAGCAAACGCCATTTTTTTGATTTTAGTGAAGGCTTTACTAGAGCCACCTTCTACCATATAGGTAGCAAGTGTCCATGGGCTGCCAGAGAAACCAATTAAAGGCACGTCGCCATTCAGTTCACGGCGGATGGTGCGCACTGCATTCATTACATACTGCAGTTCGCCTTCTGGGTCTGGCAAACCAATTTTATCTACGTCAGCTTTGCAGGTGATCGGTTTTTTGAATCGCGGACCTTCCCCCGTTTCAAAATAGAGCTCTAAGCCCATCGCATCTGGAATCGTTAGGATGTCTGAAAATAAAATAGCAGCATCTAAGGGAAAACGACGAAGAGGCTGTAAGGTAACCTCACAGGCAAGCTCGGCATTTTTGCATAAAGACATAAAGTCGCCAGCAACAGCACGAGTTGCTTTGTATTCAGGTAAATAGCGACCAGCTTGTCGCATCATCCATACAGGCGTGACATCGACAGGTTGCTTTGATAACGCCCGTAGGTAACGATCATTCTTTAAAGCGGGTTTAGCAGCACTGGTAGCTTTTTGCGACATATGTTCACCTGAAATTAGAAAAATAAAACGGCGAAATTATACCAGTATTCATTTCCTTTTGTGCTAAAAAGCTGTCGTAATTTGGCAACTTGCGACACTTATGCCTAATATTGCGACGAACAATACTTGAAAAAGGGGCTTGCACTAATAGTAAGTGTTTGCTACTAATATATACAGCAACGAGAAAGAAGCCCGCAAAGGGACCGTGCTAAACTCATTGAAACCCTGCTTCGGCAGGGTTTTTTATTTGTCTTCTAATTGCGACAGTGTTTTAGCGATGAGCTGGCCTGCAATCGAGAATGGCGGTGGAATAGTTGGCAATGCATCAACGCTAAACCACTGTGCATCATCAATTTCGTTTTCCTGACACCGAATTTCACCACTTTCATACTCAGCAATAAATCCAACCATTATTGAGTGTGGAAATGGCCAAGGCTGGCTATCGATGTAACGTAGGTTCTTTACTTTTACCCCTACTTCTTCGAATACTTCCCGATGGACGGCTTCTTCTAAGCTTTCGCCACTTTCTACAAATCCAGCAAGGGTAGAATACATATTCGCTTCTTTATGCCTGACGCCTTTTGCCAGTAGCAGCTTTTCATTGTTGTGAATTGACACAATAATGCATGGCGATACGCGAGGATAACTTCTGTGATGACACCGATGGCAATGTACTGCCATTTCCCAATTTACTCTTTCGGTGTGCGAACCACATTGCCCACAGAACTGATGAGTTCTTAAAAAATGGACATATTGCCAAGCGCGACCTATGACTGAAAAACCAATATCTTGTTGCTCGAACAATAATTGCCGTAACGAAACCGACTCCCATTGTTCATCTTCTATCGTTTCAGCGCCAAGATCTACAACAAAGACAGGTTCGTTTCTCTGAGCAGATTCGTGCAATGGAGGGAGTTGATGAACCTCTTCGCGATAATTTTCGAGAAAGGTAAACTCATTGATATGCGCTAAAGGAACGTTTATTTCGCCCTTACGAATGACTATCCGACCTTTGGTAAAAATGATCCACTGCCCGATTTCAGTCTCGATTTCACTGTCACTACGCTTTATCATCATAAAACTGTCATCCACCCATTAAAGATATACAAGGTAAGGTAACATATATTTAATTACGACAACTCAGTGGGTTCAATTTGTGTCGTATAGGCTGAGTGTTATACTAGGTTAAAATGCTGGTAAATAACAGGCGCTGAATTAGAACAAGCGCTGATTGAAAGGATCATGAAATGTTACAGCAGTTAGAGAAGGTAAAAGTAAAATGGGGCGGTAAAAGTGACACTGTCGATAATTGGCTGTTAGCCAGACAGTCACTGCTTGTGTCCTATTGTCACTTAGCCGGTTTAGACCAGCAAGGCGAGTCATTGCCTGAGGCAAATGACATTGCTAATTTTTGTGAAAACCTAATGGATTACCTTTCCGCTGGGCACTTCGAGGTCTTTGATATGTTGGTTGACGATGAGGTAGAAGGAAAAGCGTTAAAACAGCGTCTTTACCCAAAACTTACGCAAACCACCGACTCAGCCCTACAGTTTAATGATAAATTCGCAGAGGCACTTACTATTGAACAAGCTGCTGTTTTTGACAGTGAGCTTGCGAATATTGGTGAAACTCTTGAAGAGCGCTTTGCTTTAGAGGATCAATTAATCGCACACATGTACGCCAATGTAGAGTAAGTAAAGTAGGCGAACATCTGTCATTAATGACGTCATTATCAATATAATTAGTAAAATAGCCACGGTAACAATAAATGAATAAAGCCACGCTTATCCACAAAGCTCGCGCATACTGCGAGCAAAGAGGCGCTAGATTTACCCCTCTTAGAGAGAAAGTGTACGAAATATTAGTCGCTAAGCATGGTCCAATGGGGGCCTATGAATTATTAGATGCGCTAAAAGAGACAGAGTCCGGTGCAAAACCTGCCACCGTATACCGAGCGCTTGATTTTTTACTCGATTTCGGTTTTATTCACCGTCTTGAGTCGACCAATGCATTTGTCGCCTGTTATCATTTTGGTTGTAACCATCCTGTACAGTTTCTTATTTGCGACAGTTGTGGTGACGTTGCAGAGATACAGTCTGAAGGTTTGAAAGAAACATTAGATAGTCAGGCAGAGGCCAATGGCTTCAAAGTATCTAAACAAACAATAGAGGCGCATGGTCTTTGTGCTGATTGTCAACAAACGGAAAATACCGTTGCAAAGGAGCACTCCCATGAATGCTGAGTTCGTTAATCCGTTTATCTCGGGTTTACTCAATGTGTTAGAAACCATGGCGCAAACCAAGCTTACTCCAGGTAAACCTAAGCGTAAGCAAGGTGAAGTAGCTAAAGGTGATGTATCTGGATTAATTGGTATGGTGGGCCCTAACGTACGTGGCTCTATGTCTATTACCTTCGAAGAGTCGTTAGCGCTAACAATTATGGAGCGCATGGTTGGAGAACGCCCTGAAAAACTCGATGCAGAGGTTGGGGATATGGTTGGTGAAGTCACCAACATGATATGCGGAAATGCAAAACGCGACCTTGCAGATCGCGGTTTTGAATTTGGAATGGCGACACCAATTGTTGTGTCTGGTAAGCAGCACACCATTAGCCATCAGGTCAGCGGCGCGAAAATCATCCTTCCATTTATGTGCGATGAAGGATTGGCGCACTTAGAGATCTGCTTTGACAAATAATTCCTGGTACTCTGAAAAAATTACATTACCTGAATTTCCTCGTGGCTTTCATTTAGTAACAGAGTATATAATTAACGCTTTGCCCATGCTGGAAAGTATGGAGGTAGGCCTTCTTCATTTATGGCTGAAACACACCAGTGCTAGCTTAACAATAAATGAAAATGCAGATCCGACTGTTAGGTCGGATATGGAGGCCTTCTTTAACTATAGTGTAAAAGAAAACTTGCCCTTTTTCCGGCATACTTACGAAGGTAGTGATGATATGCCAGCTCACTTGAAATCAAGTTTATTGGGGTGTCAGGTTTCAATACCGGTGGAAAAAGGGAGGCTACAACTTGGTACTTGGCAGGGCATCATGCTAGGCGAGCACCGAGATATTGGCGGCCAACGAACGATTATTGCCACATTACAAGGGCTAGCGACATCGCCTATATAACAAAGCGGCATATTAATTGCTTAGAACAACTAAGCACAAGCTAGAATTATCATAAATCGATAATCACTCAACGTTTAACAGGATGTGACTATGAAAAAACACTTTAAATTAGCGGCGCTTTCGCTTGCCGTACTTTCATCAACTGCCTTTGCACAAGATTCTTCTGAGCCAGAGTACAAAAACTGGTTTGGTATTTCTGGTCTGTATTACAACACTGACGTTGAACGTCCTACTACTGAAGTGCTAGATGACGGTCAAGGCGTATCATTCGAATACGGTTTCCGTTTCACTCAAAGCTGGGCAGCACGTGTTGAATTTACGGCTCTAGAACTAGACTACGTTGGTGGTTCTAGCGATGATGGCGAAATGGTAGGTGTAGATGCACTTTATTTCATGCCTAACGATGCATGGTACTTATTCGGTGGTGTTAAACGCCAATCAGTCGGCGAGTCAACAACACTAGGTAACATCGGTATTGGTAAACACTGGGATATCTCTGAGTCTGTTAAGATTGTTACAGAGATTGCTACTTACCATGACTTTGGTGAAGACTATAACGACTACAGTGTGAAACTTGGTTTAGCTATTCCTTTCGGTAAATCTACACCTTCTGCGCCAAAAGACGCAGACAACGATGGTGTAATCGACAGCCGTGATCAGTGCCCTATGACACCAGCTGGTGTTCGTGTTGACGCAACGGGTTGTAGCGTGGATAACGACAACGATGGCGTACTTAACAGTGTAGATCAGTGCCCTAACACGCCAGCAGGTACTACTGTTGATGCTAAAGGTTGTGCACTTAAAGATGCTGACAACGACGGCGTTGTAGATGCGAAAGACATGTGCCCAGACACAGCTGCTGGCGTTAAAGTTGACGCTAAAGGTTGTACAGTATTTGACGAAGAAACGGTAGAAATTACACTACGCGTTCTTTTCGACAATGAAAGTTCTGTTGTTAAAGCACCTCGTGACCCAGAAATCTCTGAATTCGCTGAATTCATGAAGCAGTACACTAACACTACTGCAGTAATTGAAGGTCACACTTCTGCACCAGGTTCTGAAGCATACAACATGGATCTTTCTGAAGACCGTGCTGCATCTTTCAAAGAAGTAATGGTAGACATGTACGATATCGATGCTAGCCGTTTAGAAACTGTTGGTTACGGTGAGACTCGTTTACTAGATACAGCTAAAAATGCCGAAGCACATCGTGTTAACCGTCGCATCTCTGTGACTGTTAAAGATACTGTTAAGGTTCCTGAAGAGAAGTAAGCTTCTTTCAGACACAAAAAAAGGCGCCTAATGGCGCCTTTTTTATTGCTTTTTTCTTTTCTTTTCTTTTCTTTTCTTTTCTTTTCAACAATTAACCTTGTTGCCATTCATCGACAGCAAACGTTTATACTTGGTTAATATTCGTCAGGCATTGCTGGGCCGGCATAATTGTCAAAACGAGAGAACTGGCCTTGGAACGTAAGGCGACTGGTTCCGATAGGACCATTACGCTGTTTACCTATAATAATCTCTGCTACGCCTTTCTCTTCACTGTTCTCATGATAAACCTCATCACGATAGATAAACATAATAAGGTCGGCATCCTGCTCGATAGAGCCAGATTCACGCAAGTCTGAGTTTACTGGGCGTTTATCTGCTCGTTGCTCTAGACTTCGGTTAAGCTGCGATAGGGCAACTACTGGCACTTCTAATTCTTTTGCTAATGCTTTGAGTGAGCGAGAAATTTCAGCAATTTCCAAGGTTCTGTTGTCACTTAGTGAGGGCACACGCATAAGTTGAAGGTAATCAATCATGATCAAGCTTATACCACCACGTTCGCGAGCGAGTTTACGCGCACGGCTTCTCACATCCATGGGCGTAAGGCCAGATGAATCATCAACAAATAATCTGTCTTTGTCTTTGAGCATCGCCATGGTGTTAGAGATACGCGCCCAATCTTCGTCATCTAACTGAGCGGTACGAATTTTGGTTTGATCCACTCGACTAAGTGACGCCAGCATACGCATCATGATTTGTTCAGAGGGCATCTCTAAACTAAACACTAAAACCGGCTTTTCCTCGGACATCATGGCATTTTCAACCAAGTTCATCGCAAAGGTGGTTTTACCCATTGAGGGACGCGCCGCAACAATAATAAGGTCTGAGGGCTGTAAACCACTGGTCTTTTTATCTAAGTCCGTGAAACCTGTAGTAACACCGGTTACTTCTTTGTTGGTTTTAACCAAGACTTCAAGACGGTCAATGGTCTTACCTAAAACCGCTTCTACATCACGGGGGCCTTCATTTTCGCCGGTGCGACGCTCTGCTATTTCAAATACTTTGCTTTCCGCTAAGTCGAGAATATCAGCGCTGTCACGACCCTCGGGGTTATATCCAACTTCTGCGATTTCATGGGCTACACCGATAAGCTCACGTGTAATTGCACGTTCACTGATAATTTGCGCATATGACACCACATTCGCAGAACTTGGCGTATTTTTTGCGAGCTCTCCGAGATAAGCAAAGCCACCTGCATTTTCAAGTTCATCGTGCTTTTCAAGCTCTTCAGAAACCGTGATGAGGTCGACCGGTGCGCTTCTGTTTAATAAACGAGTTATGGCGCTATATATGGTTTGATGCGAGCGGTTGTAAAAATCGGTATCGGTAACAAGTTCCGCTACTTTGTCCCAACTTTCTGGATCAATAAGCATACTGCCAAGAACAGACTGTTCTGCCTCAATACTATGAGGGGGAACTTTCAACTTCTCTACATTATTATCGCCTTTTGGAGGGGATACCACTTACACTACCTACTCTGTTTACTTGAAGCACGGCTCACTATTATGCGCTTTTGCGCAACGTTGAACAATGGAGGAAGGGATCATAAATGAAGGTTAACAAAAATTATTAACGACTAGCGAAATCCTAACGTTTGTGAAGCGCTTGTCTTGTAAGGGCTCTTCCAACAACTTCACCCCAAGATGGTTATCTTAGAGCGTTTTTTCAATGCGAAAAAAGGTGCCGTCAAAAACGGTATAAGCAACATTATGCTCTTGAAACAGCAGCACTGAGCCTAACGCCTGCGGGCCATTTGCACAAGAAAGCTCGACCTGCGAGATTTTCCCCTCGTCGAAACCTAACGCATTTCCCTCTATTTTAAAACTAGCGGCTATTTCGTCAGAATCAATTTTCTTCTCGGTATACTCGGGTAATTCACATGCCTGCTGATTTAAATGTGCACCATCTGAATGGTAAACCAACGAACTACCTAACACGTCGTTAGCTTCTGTAGCGCTGTGTGCTGAGATACCTGGCTGGTAAACTTGGGTTACCACCCATGTGCCTTCAAAGAAAGCAGGATCTTGTACTGCGCACCCTAATGTTAATACGCTAATGCTTATTGCACCGGCTATCAGACCGTGAAAGCGCCAAAAGCGTTTTAAATGGCTAAGAATATTCAAAGCTCTTTCCCTAATTATTGATAATTTAGCGCTATTTGCGGATATCGACGTTGCTATTTTGACGTGGGGAGATTCGTTACGTTCACTAGCGTGGGGTAAATAGACACAAAACTGCGGCAGGCAGATCAATTGCGTATTAATTATGCGCAATATGGATTAGCACCCTGTCGCAATCTGGTACTAATCTGCCTTAACTTAATTTATATATGGGGGCGTTAGTGCTTATTTCAAGCAAAAACGCCAATGCTTTGCTTCCCTCGGCTGCTGTTGCTACTGAGTATCTAAGGTAATACGCCCATTTACCGTTGAGATATCAACACTCGCAGAACCACCATTATTGATAAATCGCAGCCAGCTGCTGGGGCCGTATTTTGGTTTTTTAACCGCATCGCTACTAACGTTATTAATAATCTTGCCACCTGCATGGGTCTCAATATCAAATTGTGCAGATACTTTAGGTTGAAGATTAAAACGTAACTCTCCGCCTACTGAACTGGCTTTCAGTCGCCCGTTTTCATTTAAATGCAGGCGCGCATTCGTGGTACCATTCACGGTGGTCACACTAAGAGAGTCTATCTTCTCTAGGGTTAAATCTATGCCACCATTAACCGTTTCCACAGCTACGTCAGGACTGGATGTACTTAACCTTAGGTCACCATTAACGGCAACGAAAGACACACCTTCCTTACCTGAATGAACGGCTTCTACATCGCCATTTACCGTTTCAATATCCAGTTTTCCTTTAACATTATTTAACACAATGTCACCGTTTACCGACTCTACTTTAACCCGATTTCCAATGTCGGTTAGGTCTACATCTCCGTTTACCACTTCAACATTAACACTTTGGATAATGTCGTTTATTTGCACATCAGCATTAATCGCGGTGTAGTTAACGTCGCTGGATTTGGGCACAAAAATAATCAGGTCATCGCCTTCATCTTTGTTTTTCCACCAGTGCTTGCCGCTACGCTCCACTTCAACATGAATAACGATAACATTGCCACGTTGTTCGAATATAAACTCATCGGTGTTTTCACCCAGTTCACCGGTAACGTGTACTTGAGGTTTATCCCAACCTCTAATTTCAGCGTCACCGTTGACGTGCTCTATATCAATTTTAACGTTATTTGGGGCATCAAGTACGCGGTCTATTTTCTCGCCGGCATGCGCAGTAAACGCCAACATTGTGCTACTTAAAAGTACACCATGAAAAAGTACACTAGCTAAGGTTTTGCGAATGATAGTCATAATAAAACTCCTTAAATTTGTTGCCATTTGGGCGCGTGCACTCGCTCAATTAATGTGATTTGCTGTTGATATACGTGTTTTAACATCTTTAATAGTGCTCGATTATTTGGATCATCTTTTAATGCTGCTTTTATCACGCCAGCAGCATCGTCTAATTCTTTTAATTGCGCCTGCCAGTTTTCACTTAATTCTGGCGCACTGTCGTAACTTGCTAGCAAGGATGTCATCTGATCATCTTGCTGCTCACTTAGTGCATCAACTAACGCATAGCCTGCGAGCTTAGGTTGTTCACCACTTGTTTCATCCGTGGTAAAAGCTGGCGAGAAAAACCATATAACACTGACTAGCATCGCACTCGCTGCCATCGCCAACCAAGGTTTGGTAGATAAGCGAGCAATTGTGCCGCGCTTGTCTTGGCCTGAGGGCTCGTTATTTAGCCCATTTTCATCGGCTTTGCCGCTTACTTGGCTGTGTAGTGACAATTCAATACCGCGCCATAAATCTCTTTCAGGCTCACGAGTTTTAGGTAGGCGTTGAATCTCAGCCTCTAAGGCGTTATCAAACTTATTCATCTTCACACCCCATCCAGGTTTTTAGCAGTTGTTTAGCGCGGTGAAACTGCGCTTTGCTGGTGCCTACTGCCATGTCTAACATTTGTGCAATTTCTTCATGCCTATAGCCTTCAATAGCGTGCAGTACGAAGACCATTCGTGCTCTTTGTGGCAATCTAACCACTAATGCTTCTAAATCGACTTGGCTACTGTCTGCCTCTGCTGGCATCTCCATCGCTGGACTGGTTTCAATATTAAACATACGCTGCACCCAATTGCGCTGTTTGCGCAAATACGACACGGTCACATTGGCTGATACACTATGTAACCAAGTTGAAAACTGGCTTTGTCCGTCAAATCTGTCTAACTTTGACCATAACTGAATAAATACTTCTTGTGTGGCGTCTTCGGCGAGACCACGGTCGCCTGTTAAACGGAAGCACAGCGCGTACACTCGCCCGACATGGTTATGATACAAGGTTTTGTAGGCCACTTTATCACCCTGCTTAGCCGCGAGGAGAACCGCGGCTTCGTGCTGGCTTTCATCATCGTTAGTCAAGTTGGTAACCTTTGCTAAAGTGCGCTCCATGACAATCTCATTTTTTTTCGTAAACCGATTTTTTCAACATTTTTGGCTTACCTTCTTGTTATTCTTAAAAGGTTAGTCGTACCCTATGTGATAAAGGTTTAAATTAGCAATAACTTATTTTTGGAGTTTGTATGTCCTCACCCTTGAAAGTTGATGCTTTATTCGCAGGTCAGCCCCAACCACTTGGCCCTCGTGGTGCCCCGAGTAGTATTGTAAAAAGCGCGGTTTCACAGCTAACCGTTCATCTTGATTGTACCGATGAAGATCAACAATCAAACAAGAAACTTCATGGTGGGCCTGAAAAGGTTTTGCATCAATTTAGCCCCCTTCATTACTTCACGCTGCGCAAACATTTCCCAGAGGGTGTGTTTGAACCCGGTAGTATTGGGGAAAATATCAGTGTGGATGGTATGGACGATGCCACGGTTTATATCGGCGACGTATGGAAGTTTGGTGAGGTTGTGCTGCAAGTGAGTGCACCGCGAGCACCATGCAGTAAAATATCCCAGCGTTTCAATATTCAAAACCTAGACAAATTTGTAGGCGAGCGAGGGATAACAGGTTGGTATTACCGCGTGCTTGAAACCGGTGCAATTAACGTCGGTGACTCAGTAACCTTGGTTAACAGAGAGGACGACACCGTTAATGTGCAAACACTCATGCGCTGTGCGCACACAAAAACCGATGTCGAATTAGCGACCAACTTGGCTAACTTAACCATTATTGATGATGAATGGCGGGATAAATGCGCACGCATAAGCCGAAAAGGCTAGTTGCGCGCTGTCAGGCTATCCCCCTCCCACTCGTGACGCACTTTTTGTCCTTGTTTTAAACGCTCGGCCCCGCGAATGACAACTAATTGAGTGGGGTCTACTTCACCAAATACTTCAATTCTACTCCCCATACCTATACCGGTTTCTACTTTAACTTGCTGAGCCTCATTGTCTTGATTGAGCTGGTAAATGTAAGTACCGGATTTTCTTAAAACGAGTGCATCTCTAGGAATAGTCACGCCACCATGCTCCTCACTACTCGGCACCGCCACCCTTACCGCACTTCCAATTGGAAAGTCTCCAGGTTTAAGCGCGATACGCATTTCCATCATGCGAGAATTTTCATTGCCCACAGGGACAATAGCCCGCACCGACTCCATTACCCCGTGGGTTTTACTTAGCACATTAACCTGCATGCCACTCTCGATAAAGGGTAATACGGAGAGCGGCGCCTTCACCTGCACCTCGATATTATTGGGATTTACCACCCGAATCAGTGTTTGACCAATACTCGTGTATTCCCCTGGGGTTTGTATGCGGTCAACCACCAAGGCGTTAAATGGCGCTTTTACACTACTTTGTCGAATGTGATATTCAGTTAAATTTTTTGCCAGTGTGGCTTGCTCTAGCTCCTGACGTGCATTTTCTAAATCAGCCACTACGGTTTCCAATTCTCCTCGCGACGTGTTTTTACTGGCTTCCAAATTTTCGTAACGTGCCAAGCGCTTTTCGAACAAGGTAACCTGAGCGCGCCACCTTGCAATATTAGATTGATTTTGACTGAGCGTGATTTGCAATCGGGTATCATCAATTTTTGCTAAAGCCTCACCCGCTGCGACACTATCTCCTACATTCGCCATCCACGTGATTCGGCCATCAACCTCAGAGGCGACATCTGAATCAGTTCGACTCATTACGGTACCAGGCACCCAAGTTAATGCGGTTATCGCCTCTTCTCTAGCTTCATCAACTTGAACCAACATCGCAGGAGGCACTTGCTCCGCTTCTTGTGCAATAAGGTTCAGCGACAAGCAACACACGCTAATGCCTACGAGGGCTATTTTAATGTTCATAGTGGTTGCATCCTTTAATTTAAGTCTGAAAATTTGCTTAGTTTTACGATTTTTGTTGGCATACCGCTCGGCGTACCATCAATCGGGACTTTTACTTTGTCTTTGAAGCCAAAGTCGGCTCTTGTCAGTCTAAGTAGAGTGGGCAGCAACACTAAGGTGAACACCGTGCTAATTGACATCCCTCCGACTATCACCGCTGCCAACCCGCGATAGATAACACTGCCAGCGCCAGGGAGTAATAAAAGAGGGAGCATGCCGAAAATAGACGTCAGTGTGCTCATAAAAATAGGTCGAAGCCGCAATTGGATTGCCTGCTCCACGGCATCGTCACGATTGAGCCCATTAGCTTGCCCCACTCGGGTTTGGTGCACCAATAAAATGGCATTATTTACCACTAGCCCAAGCAGAATAATGAAACCAATCATGGTAAGTAAATCCATCGGTTGAAAGGTAAAACTATTCATGATTTTAATGGCCGCCACGCCGCCCACGGTGGCCAGTGGAATAGACAGTACCACTAACACGCTGTCTTTAAGCGATTTGAATAGCCCTGCCATTAAAAGAAGAAGCAATAACATAGCAAACAAGAAATTATCTGCCATTGAGGCAATTGCCCCTTTCAAGCTATCGGCACTGCCGCCATAATGAATTGCCCCATCGGTTGGCATCATCGCCATAATAGCCGGTTCAACATCGGCTTTAATCACCGTCATGGCATCTTCTAAACTCATACCGTCAGGCGGATTAAAATTGAGCGTAAGTGTGCGTTTACCATCAATACGCTGAATGCGACTAGGCCCTACCGTTCGTTTCATCTCGACAAGCTCACCTAATTGCACCACTTCCCCCATGGGGGTCATTATTGGCGTAGCACTTAAATCTTCAGGGGTTGACCATGGTTCTGAGCGGAAAATGATATTCATCCGCTTTGTGCCATTAAAATACTCACCCACATACATTCCATCGCCCATTGCGCGCACTAAACCCGCCATACGCCCGCGATTTAACCCTACCTCAACTAATCGACTGTCGTTGGGATAAAATTGCAGTTCAGGCTCAGACTGTTCCAACGGTGGATTCGCCCGCGCATTGGCGGTGGGGAAAATACTTCTTAGTTTATCAATGCCCGCTTGCGCCGCTACGCTCAGCATGGCTTGATCTGTACCCTGTAAATGAATATCAATCGAGCGACCGTTACCAAAGCCACCGAATAAATTACCTTGTTGCGCGAACGCTTGAGTATCAGGTAAATCTTTTAGTACCTCATCTCGCACAATGGCCTCTAACGCTTTTACTTGAGACTGATCTTTAGCCCTTACCCCTAAAGTGCCGCCGTTGGGCCAAGTGATGATGTAGTAGTTTTTAAGCGCCGGAGATTTTTCACCCTCCATGTAGGGCTTTAATCGCTCGACAATGACCGGCATCACCTCTTCAGCGACAAAATTTTCACTCGCACCTGCGGGTAACATTAAGAAGGCATCTACCGCATCTCGCTTAACGGGGGGCAAATAGTCCATTGATGGCATTAACAAGTAGCTGCCTGTGATGGGAATGCCCATCAGAGCCACTATCATAATAATTCGACGCATACCTGTTGATGATAAGGTCATAATTTTAGTGGTGATGGATTTCCACAGTGGCAATAATTTGTCTTCGGGTACATCTTCTATAAGCCAACGGCTAGCCACAACGGGTAAAACCGTTACGGCAACCACTAACGACATACATACGGCAATAGCGATGGTTAAGGCTAAGTCTGCAAACAACTGTCCTTCAACATCATTTAAGAACATCACCGGAATAAAAATAGCAACCGTTGTGGCTGTCGAAGCCATTAAGGCCCCGAATACTTCCTTTGTGGCTAAATAAGCACTTTCCTGGCGACACATGGCCTTTTTATTTAAGCGAACAATATTCTCTAGCACCACAATGGCGGCATCTAAGACCATTCCTACCGCAAACGCTAACCCAGCAAGAGAAATGATATTCAGTGAACGCCCCGTGATTTGAAGTACAACAAACGTGCTGAGTAAAGAGATAGGAATAGCAAGCGCGACAATGAGCGTGGCTTTTAATTGGCGCATAAACAACCACAAGATGCCGATAGCGAGCATAACCCCGATGAACAGGTTACTGGTAACCAATTGCACCGCTCGCTTAATAAATATAGAAGCATCAAAGGACTGAACCATTACCAATTGTTCAGCTTCTAGGTAAGTTTTGTTTATCTCGGTAACTTTTTTCTTTACCGCATCCAGCGTAGCGAGAACATTAGCGTCGTTTCGTCTATCAACGCGAATAGAAATAGCGGGGTTGCCGTTTTGTACACTATAATTAGCTCCATCTGCGCGGGTAATAGTAATTTCAGCAATATCACTTAGTGTAATTGGGCTGCCATCACGCCATTCTAAAATCATTTCGCCCATTTTTTGCGGTTCGTAACGCCCCTCAAAACGCAGGGTATACCGGCGGCGTCCAACATCCACAAACCCACCAGAAACATCGTTAGCTTGCCCCAATGCGGTAGTGATAGCGGTTAAATCGATACCGAGTTGCGCCGCCTTGAAAGGGTCGAACACAATTTGGAATTCTTCTTCGCCACCTACCCCACTTTCCATACGGGCACGGGCTACGCCGGGTATAGATTCTAGCTGAGGTTTTATCACGTCCGAGAAGTAGGTAACGTAGGTATTTATTTCGTTAGGGTTGCCGGGCAGTCGCTGCATAAAAAAGTAGGTTAGCGCAGGCGCATCCCCCCCGCTGCCTGCCAACATAATATTGGGTGACAACGCATCCCTAGGTAATGGCGGCACTCTGTTCATGCGGCTTATCACTTCAATAAGGGTTTTTTGCATGTCTGTACCCAAACTAAATTGGAGGTTAATCCACGCATTTCCCTGATTCGACCACGCGTTCATCGAGACCAGCCCAGGTATTCCCTGAAGCACCTCTTCTTGTGGTTCTATTATTTCCGATTCAATTTCTTGAGGAGACGCTGCCCGCCAGGAAGTTTGGATATTGATATTGGGTCTTTCAATGTCTGGAAAAAGCTGAACTGGCAAATTGAATAAGCTATATAGCCCAAGAAAGACTAATATTGCGATGCCAATTCCTACCCCAGACGCATTTTTTATTGCTGCACGTGTAATGTCCATAATGAAGCACTATGCTTTTTGTAGTTTGGATTACTATAGGTCGCAACTGTGACAGGAAAAGTTTAAAGCTATATTAAGAACAATTTATGGGTTAACCGACATTTTCGTTTAATGCTGTAAAAAACAGCAATCTATCGACGACCAACGGTCGTAATTTATCATTAATTTAACGAAATAATTAATAACTTGTTACATATTGACGACCGATGTTGATGAGCATCATATTTGTGTATGAGATCATAAGAAGAGTACGTGGGAAAATCTAGAAAACGCGAAAGTATAGTGAGTCTTTTATGAGGAAGTATGTAATGCGAATAACCTTGAGGTGGTTGAGATGCATGCAGATATAAAAAAACCGCTCATAAGAGCGGTTTTTTCGTATACGTCAGCGCTTATGCTTCAGCAATGATGATCACTTTAATAGAAGTGGTTACATCAGAATGAAGTTGTAAGTCGATGTCATATTCGCCAGTGTCGCGAAGTGTGCCAGTAGGAAGTTTAACTTCCGCTTTAGCTACTTCAACACCAGCTGCTGTGATTGCATCAGCAATGTCACGTGTACCGATAGAACCGAAAAGTTTACCTTCGTCGCCAGCTGGCGCCGCAAGAGTTACTTCTGCAAGTTCATTTAGTTTTTCAGCACGTGTATTAGCAGCATCAAGCTGCTCAGCGATTTTCGCTTCAAGTTCAGCACGACGTGCTTCAAACTTTTCAACGTTCGCTTTAGTTGCAGGAACTGCTTTACCCTGTGGAAACAGGAAATTACGAGCGTAACCAGCTTTAACAGCTACTTGGTCGCCCAGACCGCCAAGATTGGCGACTTTATCTAGTAGGATGATGTTCATCTTAACTACCCCTTAATTACGCCAAATTACTTGTGTGAATCAGTGTACGGAAGCAACGCAAGAAAACGTGCGCGCTTAATCGCAGAAGACAGCTGACGCTGATATTTTGCGCTTGTACCAGTGATACGGCTAGGGACAATCTTACCGCTCTCTGTGATATAATTCTTAAGAGTAGCGATATCTTTATAATCGATTTCAGTCACACCATCTGCAGTGAAACGGCAGAATTTACGACGTCTGAAAAAACGAGCCATGGGTGATCTCCTTAAGCGTTATCTTCAGTGGATTCAGGTCTTCTTTCTGCGCGCTCTGTACGAGGTGCAGAATCGTCACGACGCTCACGACGCTCTTCTTTAGTCATAGGAGAAGGCTCGGTTACAGCGTTTTTAGTGCGCATTACCATGTTACGTAAGATAACGTCGTTGTAGCGGAAAGCATTTTCCAGCTCGTCAACAGCTTCAGCAGTCGCTTCAGCATTGATCAATACATAGTGGGCTTTGTGCAGCTTTTCAATTGGGTATGCCAATTGACGACGGCCCCAATCTTCTAAACGATGAATCTGACCATCGTTTTGCTTAAGAATAGTGGTATAACGTTCGATCATACCAGGTACTTGTTCACTCTGATCAGGGTGAACCATAAATACGATTTCGTAATGACGCATTATTGCTCCTTACGGTTGTAGCCTCGACAGTACAGCCAGACTGTATAGAGACAAGGAACCTAGTTAGGGTGGCTGTAAGGGCGCGGATTATACGCACATACCTGCTTTTGTACAAGCATTAATCACCGGCAAATTTTATGTTTGCGCATGTTTTGATGATATAGGGCTAAATACGCTTAATAATGAGGTTGGTAGCGGGACTCGTCGACCTTTTGAAGCGGCTATCAAAAGCCATGGTTGATTCAGGTAGAGAGCAAAACTATAACTGCAATAAAACCGAGCTAATTGTTTAAAAGTTTAGGTGTTTAAAAGGCTAAGCCCGATGCTTAACCTTGTAGTTTACAATGCTGCCTTAAAAGAAAACACGGTTTCATTCTCATCGGAATGCACCATCAAGCTGCCTTTATGTGCTTCAGCAATTTGCGAGGCGATAAACAAACCTAAACCCAAGCCACCGTTTTTTTTGTTGTTTTCATTTCGCCAAAATGGATGAAATAGCTTATCGATAACATCAGCGCTTATTGGGGCCCCCCCATTAGACACGCTAACTGTAAGTGTTTCTTGTTCTACATTGGCTATCACTTTAATAGGCTGCGCTCTATCGCCGTGTACGATCGCGTTAATCAGCAAGTTAGACAGTAACTGGCTGATACGCTCCGGGTCACATGAAAAGGTGCCGTCTATATTGATATTCGCACGTATGTCTCGGTCTGAATGCAAGCTCGATAGTTCAGTTACCGTATGAGCTAAAACGCTTTCTAAATCGCTCACTGGCTTAACGTTTAATTGAATCCCCTTGCCCATTTGCCCGTGCGTAAAATCCATCACGTCACTAATGAGTCGCGTCATGCGTTTAGCGCTGTTATCCATTCGAGATAGCACTTTTTGGGAAGTGGCATCGCTGGCATGGTCAACAAGGAAGTCTACACCCATTTTAAGCGCCGATAATGGTGTTCTCAAATCGTGGCCTAAAATAGCAATATATTGCTCACGCAATTTAGCGGCAGCTTGCTCGCTGATAAGATTAGTTTCAGCCGCGATTAGGCGCTCATCCACTTCCATCTGCCTTGAAATCAGCTCGGCGAAAGACTTTATTTGATTTTCAATTTTATCGGTTTTTAATACCGCAGGAAGTGGGTCTAAACCACAAAGCGTACCGAAAAAGTCACCATTTTTGTTGTAAATGGGGTAAGAAAAGTAACTTTCGAAGCCATACATGATGGGTATTTCGCTTTCTCGATAAACGGTATCTTCTTTAGTGTGCTCAATCACTACTGGTTTCGTAGATTTTCTTACCTGATTGCAAAAGGTGGTTTTGATATCGAGTTCATCGCCAGGTATTAAATTAAAATTCACCTCGTCGAGAACAGCACACATTGTCCAATTATCTTCAGTCACTCTGGCCACGCAAATAAAGCGAAGACCTGTGGCGTCTGATAACATTTTCATAATATGTGGAACAGCTTCTATCGATTGAATAGTGCGAATATCTCGCTCAATTGAAGAATTCATTACATCCTCTTCGTATCTAAGTCATCTTTATCACGCCGATTTTCGGCACTCGATTTCACGCTCTAATAAGAAACAGTGACGCACCTCTTGATAAATTTACTGTTATTCGATGTTACATTGCTAGATAAAGACTAATTGAAGACTGCAATTAAAAAGAAAAACGTAAATTTTTGACCTTGGGCGTAGCGATGTTAAAGCGGTTTTTTCGCCCATGTAGTCACTATACTTAAGTTGAAAAAAAATAATATCAAAAAACCTTAAATACTGTTTATTTATCCAGTTAAATATTGTACAGTTTTATGGTCTATTCATTTAAGGGGACCTAACATGGCCATTACCACGCAGTATGTTGTCACGCACAAAGGGGTAGAAAAATTGGTAACTACCGATAAAAAAGAAGCAGATCAGTACGATAAAATGCTCGACGCTGCCGACAACCTTGCTGAATACATTCAAGCAAAGGGCTTAGGCATTGAAGATAGCCTTGTTGAAGAACTCACTATCATGTTGTCTAAGAATAAAGACAAGGTGAGCAAAATTTTTAAAGGTGCGACAGCCCAGAGTGTACTAGAAGATGAGAGTGCCGACGTGGTAAAGCTTAAAGCCAACGGATAGGCGTTGCAGAAAAGCTCGGCGTGCTTTTACGTGGAGCTAACGTAAATATAAAATGGTTAAAAGCACGCTCAAAAACAATCAGCACAGATTATCCTGTGCGTTTATCCGTGTTAAAACGAGCAATTAACCCGTTAACTTGATTTACGGTGTCACGAAGATCTCGACCAACTTTGAGCGAGGCTTCTGATGACTTCTGCGTTTCTTCCGCACTATCAGCTACATCTACGAGCTGCTGATTAATATGCTCGGCCACGGTACTTTGTTCTTCTACAGCAGAGGACATTTCAACGGTTGCAGAGGCAATACCGCTTACTGCATTATTGATTTCTTGTAGTGCGCCTCGGGTTTCTTCAACAATTGCACTGCCGTGCTCAGCAGACACCAATCCTTCCGAAGACACCTTTACGGCCCGTTCCGTTCTATCAACAAGCTCTTGAATAATGTTGTGAATTTTATCAGTGGACACGCGAGTTTTAGAAGCCAGCGTACGCACCTCATCGGCAACAACAGCAAAGCCGCGCCCTTGCTCACCAGCACGAGCAGCTTCTATAGCAGCATTTAGTGCTAGCAGGTTAGTTTGATCAGCGATGCTAGAAATGATGCTAGCGGCTTCGCCAATATCACTGGTGGACTGAGCAAGCTCGGTAACGGTATCGGAAATTGACTCCACCGCGCCTTTTAATGACAGTATGGCCTGCATCGCTTCTTCAGCTTTGTCGTTACCCATTTGTACGTTAGTCGCGGCAGTTCTAGCGCTAACCGCATTGCTCTCTACCCGTTCAGCCACTTCTTGAATAGCCTGGCTCATTTGAGTTACTGCTGTGGCAATTTGCTGGGTGGCAAGATTCTGCTGAATAATCGTTTTACTGGTTAACTCAGCTTGGCTGTGAGTTGAAACCGCAATACCTTCTAACCCGTCAGATGCATCTTTAATACGGGTTAATGCCGTGCGAGTACGCGCTAGTTCGCAACCTAACGCCAACTTAGCCTGAGCGATATAATCCACATCGGCATAATATGTTTGTGCCACAAGTGCATTACTGTAACTGGCAGGGCTTAACGAAAGAAATTCCCGCCAGTAGCTCCGGCTTTTTGCCGATTGCCAAAACATCATAGTCAGTAATGCAATGAAAGTAACACCTAGGGGTACAAAACCAGCGGTAAAGCCAATCGCTACCAACAATAGTAAAGTTACCACTATCATGGGTGACATGGGTGAAAGTGTTTGACCAAGCTTTGCAGCAAAGGGAATTGGCGATTTTCCGGCAGATAGTCTGCCATATATGCTCGACGCGCGTATTATCTCTTTATCGGCGGCATGAATTCTAACTGACTCATAACCCACCGCGTTCCCCCCCTCGTATACGGGAGTGACGAATGCTGACACCCAATAGTGGTCGCCATTTTCTCTTCTATTTTTGACCAACCCAGCCCAGCTTTGTCCCGACTCTAGGGTTCGCCACATTTCTTTAAACACACCAGAGGGCATATCCGGATGACGAATAATGTTGTGGTTTTTTCCTATCAAGTCTTCTCGTTTATACCCGCTTGCCTCCACAAATTCGTCATTGCAATGTTGTATAACACCACGTTTGTCAGTAGAAGAGATAAGGCGGTAATGAGAAGGGAATTTGTATTCGCGTTGGGTGACAGACTGGCTTTTCTTCACTAATAAGATCCATTGCTATAGCGGTGTTAAAAGTAAATAGGAGAACCCTATTTCTTGGTAATTGCCTAAAAGCGTAGAACATTATTGGGAAGATTAATACTAAAGTAGCAAAAGAATAAGATAATAATTATATTGATATAATCTAAAAAGTTACGCGAGCGGTAGGCGCACCTTAATTGTGGTTCCCTTATCGATTTCACTAGTTACTTCAAACTGGCCGCCGTGTTCTTCAATAATAGTGAGTGAAATAGACATGCCAAGACCAGTACCATCGCCAGGCGGTTTAGTGGTGAAAAATGGCGTAAACATTTTGCCAATGACTTCCTCTGACATACCTTTGCCCTCATCTTGCAAAGTAATGACCGCATCCCCTTCTACTGATTCAACATCAAACTTAATGCATTTGCCTTCATCCGTGGCGTAAATGGCGTTAGTGAGCAGATTGACAAGTACTTGCTGTATTTGCCCCGCATTGCCAATGACTTCTACAGCGGTCTCAGGGGGCGTGAATATGACTTTATTTTTGTACTTATGCAGATTGTTAGTAATTCGCAAGGCTGAGTTTATCGCTTCGGCAACATTGATGGCGACACGCTTTCCACCGCTGGGATAGGAAAAGCCTCTTAGCGCTTTAACGATATCGATAATTCTTTCGATACCCTCTGAAGACTCTTCAAACATTTCAGAGATAGCCTCGGCACTCTCTTTTAATGAGTAAGTGTTTTCAAGCGCCAAATAACGGGCTTCTATTTCTCCACCTGCGTCTTTACAAAGTACCTTTATTTCCGATAAAGCACTTTGATAATCCTTAAAAATATCGCCAGCCACTGACGTGTTACTGCGTACGTAACCTATAGGATTGTTAATCTCATGAGCTATACCTGCCGCCAACTGACCCAGCATGGCCATTTTATCTGCAGTTATTAGCTTTTCTTGCAAATAGCGTTGGTCTTTTTCCATCGATGAGAGGGCGGCTTTATGATGCTTGATTTCGTGTTTGGAACTTCTGTAGCCTATTCCAAACTGTAAGTAGTGCTTATTTGCATCAAGCACATACAACATCTCTTCATCTAATTCGCTGTTTTTGGTCAGCAATGCAAGCCAAGCCTGCTCGCCGTTGCCCAAATTCTGCATGAAGTGTAATACGTAAGCTTCTTCATGAGTGTCTGGCCTTTCAACGATATTTACACACCATTGGCTATAATTATCTGTTACAGAGAGTGGCAGCTCATTTAAAATAACCTTGGCAAAATCATTGCCATCAACCCAACCGTTCTCTATTTGCCAAACCTTGTTGTCACCTCCCTGAATCACCTTTCCCGCTTTCGTAATGAAGGCCAGACCACAATAGGCATCACTGAATTCAACTGCTGATTCAATGGCTGAAAAGATAAAACTAGCACCGCTATCGGAAGATTTAAGGTGGGAAGCGGAGCGATTTAGAAAAATTAATTCCCGCTCTCTTTTTTTCGATTCATGTAATGCTTTACGCAGGGCTTGGGTTGCCGAATAGGCATCGCTTGAGTAGCTTTCTAAAAACCACTCAGCGTTTTCCCTCGCTACTTTTTGGCGCTTAAGTTGTCGCTCAAGTGTTTTCACTTGAGCTTTTAAGTCAGCAACTTCCTTAGGGCTAGGGGGTATTGAAGCATCGCTCAATATAAAAGCCTTTTAGTCTATACCGCTTTAAACACATTCAAGGTATATGAGTTAACTGGTTAGCTGGCTATCTTATCTAGTAACAACATTACTTTCTCGCTAGAGCGTTCCATTTCAACTACTTTTGATTCTAGTGTTGAAGTATCACCTTCTGCTTTTGCGTTGATAGCAGCCACACCCGCACGATGTACTGCCGCATGAGGTGTTTCTAATTCTCTAAATGACGACGACTTACCAATAGCAGCACCTTGATTTTCGCTGTACCATTTTCCTAAACGGCAACTGGCGTGATCAGCAAAATCACTTGGTTTTTTATCGCTGAAACCAAATAAAACCGCATATACATCAGACTTCCACACTACGTGATCGAGCTTAACCGTCTGTATAAAGGTACTTAAGGAGCCCTCGTTGATAGTCGTTTTCATACTATCGCAATGAGAAACCATGGTTTCATAGCTGCTATTAAGGGTGCTAATTCCCTCTTCTAGCTCTTCGTTATTACCTCTTAATTCGTTGACACCCGAAACCGCTTTTGCCGTAGATTGAATAATATCGTTTACCAGTTCAGACACTTCTGTGGCTGATTTGTTTGTTTCAGTTGCCAGTGCGCGCACCTCATCGGCAACTACACTGAAACCGCGACCAGCATCACCTGCTCGCGCCGCTTCAATAGCGGCATTCAATGCCAGTAGGTTGGTTTGATCCGATATACTGGTAATGGTAGAAACAAACTTATTAATGTTATCGGCTGTGCTTGATAAGCCAGAAATGCGCTCGCTCATACTCACCATTTGAGTATTCAAACCGCTCATGTCTTTAACAATTTTAGTAAGTACGTGGGAAGATTGCTCAAACAATTCATTAATATCTGATATTGATTGGTTTTCGGCGTTTATTTTTTGATAAGACCCTAAAACGGTTTCTCGTATACCTTCCACTTGGTTCAAAGAGGTAACTAAACAACGTGTTACCACATCGTCATCAATTTGCCTTGAGGCATCGCTTAACTCGGTAACTTGCCGATGAAGTTCTGCATTTTCAGACTCTAAGTCTGATATTTTATCAAGGGCAACTTGATAGCGGCTTTCAAGTTGAGAGGCCTGAGACTCTTTTTCTAAGTATTTGCTTCGAGAAACGAACATAGGGTGACCAAATTTTATTTGTGTGAAAATTTAGCATAACAGAAAAAAGCGTAACTTCACCATTCGTCGTTGGTTGAATTTACTCAAATTTTCTGGTGGTCCCTCGAATAATCAATTTAGGCGATAAAATATGTTCCATTGTCATTTTCCTATCGCCATAAGCCTGATTTAAAATCCAGCGTGATGCCATAGCACCAATCTCGCGCACAGGGTAGTTCACAGTCGTTAACTTAGGGGTAAGGTAACTAGCAAAATCGACGTTATCGAACCCAATGACAGAGATATCTTCCGGTACGCGTTTACCATGCTTTCTTAGTGAGTTAATGGCGCCTGATGCCATTTCATCATTTGCACAGGCGATTGCACTAAAACTTACGTTGCGACTAAACAGTTCATCCACACACTTCTCACCAGAGAAAGCTTGGAAATTCCCTTCTGCTACAGAGTCTTCATCGAAATGAAAGCTGGCCTCTTTTAATGCTTTTTTATGCCCAAGTAAACGGTTGATACCATCCGCTTTAAACAAGGCACCGGCGGCGTAAGCAATTTGAGTATGGCCCAAATCGATAAGGTGCTTAGTGGCTAGATATGCGCCGAGCACATTGTCTAGGCTGATACATTTTTCACCAATAGCTTCTATATAGCGGTTAACCACAACAATAGGAACATCTTGGCTGGCAAGGTCTACAAGGTACTCATCGCTGACCGCCTCAACATGCAGAATAAGCGCATCGCAACGGCGACTCAGCAAGGCTTCAATTTCTTTTTTCTCTAAAGCTTCATCACTGTGTCCGGTCACCACAAACATATGCTTATTGGCTTGTCTAAGCACTTTTTCAGAGCCCGCCATCATGGCACCAAAGAATGAGCCATGTAGTTCAGGTACCACATACCCCACGGTATGGGTTTTATTTGAGGCAAGGGAAGCCGCTATGACATTGTGTCGATAGCCAAGCTTCTCCATCGCATCAAGCACTTGCTGGCGCGTTTTCTCTTTAACGGTATCTGTGTTGTTTATAACTCGAGATACTGTTGCTGACGACACGCCAGCTAGTTCACTTACTTGCTTAATCGTTACCATAGAGCATTAACAGTGCATACGTGCGCTGTGTATATCCTTGCTTTGCGTAGTTATTATTACGACCCGCGATGCGCGTCTTCTGTGGTCAACCCAAGTCGCTGCTGAATTGCCAACATTTTTTGGTTATCTAATGTATACCAGCGCATAATAATCGCAACACCTATCGAAGCGATTGCTGGCCCGATACAAAATAACGCCACTATGCCTTTTGCCACATCCGGTGAAAAGGCGTCTGGTTGATAGTTAACTGATGCGAGTAACCACCCCGCAAGTGCGCCGCCCAAGGCCAGTCCAACTTTAATGAAAAAGACCACAGTTGAATACGTTAACCCAGTCATACGAAGCCCCGTTTTATCTTCGCCATAGTCCACCACATCAGCAATTTTTGCCCACAGTAGCGGCGTAGCCATTTGCAAGATAAGGCCCCAAAGGAAATGCAGTGAAATGGCCGTAAACCACTCTTGATAAGGCACAAAATAATTCACGATACACACTACTGCGCTGGCTAACTGAAGCCAGGTGTAAACTTTGATTTTACAAAATCGTTTAGCTACTGGGTTCGCCAACGCACAGCCTATAATGCTTCCCACCATACCGGCGGTAACAAATAATGTGGCCGACTCTGGCCGCTGCAACACGTACTTCACATAGTAGAGCGCTAGCGTGTTTCGCATTACCATGCCGGTGAGTAACACGATAGCTACCATACAAAGCACTCGGCACTGATCATTTTGCCAAATAGCCGCTAACTGGGTTTTGTAAGGCGCAGGCGTTTCATTGGCAGGTTTCACCCGCTCTTTAGTACCGGCAAAGCAAAGCAGAAAAAGTACCATCCCCACTATGCTCATCACTATCATGGCGCGCTGATACCCAAGTGCTTCGTTGCCATTACCTAAGTAATCAACCAATGGCAGCATAAATGATGTCACCAGCAGGCCTCCGCCCATGGCAAATACAAATCGATAAGACTGAATAGATACGCGTTCTGAAGCATCGGCACTTAGCACGCCGCCTAATGCAGAATAAGGAATATTAATGGCGGTATACATTATCATTAGCAGTGCGTAGGTGATAAATGCATAGTAAAGCTTACCTTCTTCGGTAAGCCATTCAGGAGAGGTAAACGCAAGCACGCTGCAAAGCGCAAAAGGCAAAGCCAACCATAATAAATAGGGGCGGTATGCGCCCCACCGCGTTCTTGTTCTGTCGGCCAAAGAACCCATTAAAGGGTCGGTAACGGCATCAAATACTCGTACGAGTAAAAACATACTCCCTACCGCTGCAGCCGGTATGCCAACAACGTCGGTATAATAAAATGTCAAAAACAGCATGACGGTTTGAAAAATGAAATTACTTGCCGTATCGCCTAACCCGTAGGCAATCTTTTCCTTTGCACTTACCATTGGCTTCACCGTTATCTTTATTATTTTATACTTTTAATCAATTGCGCATCTATCAGGCTGCGTTTAACGCTTTTCGTCTTTCTTCTAGCAATTGTTGTAGTCTTAGTGCACTGGCTTTTAACGTTCGTTTTTGCGTATCGTAATCAACGTAAATAATACCAAAGCGTTTCTCGTAACCCAGCGCCCATTCAAAATTATCTAACAAGCTCCAAACAAAATAGCCTGTTATATTGACCCCTGCTTCAATTGCATCAGCTACCGCCTGCAAGTGAGTGGTTAGATATCGAATACGCTGCTCATCGTTCACGACACCATCCATCGATAACGTATCATCACTGGCCAAGCCATTTTCAGTGATAATAAGCGGTGGTAGTTGGTAGTCATTATGCAACTGTAGCAGTAAATCAGTTAACCCTTGCGGGTAAACTTCCCAGCCCATTGCGGTAGTTTCACTTTCCTCTGGGGCTGGCAATTGACAAGGATCTTCAGAGCCATCATCGGTGACTTTAGCGCGAGTGTAATAATTCACACCTAAGTAATCTATTTTCTCAGAAATGATATCCATATCGCCATCGAGAATATCTGGCCGGTGAGCTGCCGGAATGTCATCGATAAGAGCAGGGTAACAACCATGCATTAACGGTTTAATGTACCAGTCGTTATGATGATCATGTGCTAATTTTGTGGCGCGAATATCTTTTTCATCACTAGAATTTGCGTAGAACGGCGTAAAGTTAAGTACTACGCCAGCCTCGATATTGGGTGCATTTTTGCGTAGAACGCGCATGCCTAAACCGTGGGCCAACAACAAGTGATGTATCGCTTTTTTTCCAAATTCTTTGCCCACTTTCCCTGGAGCATGAACCCCTACTTCGTAACCTAAATAGGCACTACAAAAGGGTTCGTTTAATGTGGCGTATGAGTAAACCTTATCACCAAAAGCTTTACTCACCACATCCACATATTCAGCAAACGCATAGGCCGTTTTTCTATTTAGCCAGCCTCCGTCATCTTCTAAATACTGAGGCAAATCCCAGTGATACAGAGTGACATATGGCTTAATGTTGTTTTGCTTTAACTTTGCTAGCAAAGCAAGGTAGAAATCAAGCCCTTGCTGATTGACCGAACCATCTTTTCTAATAATTCGTGGCCAGCTGATAGAGAACCGATAAGCGTCTACATTTAACGAATCAATAATGCTTAAGTCTTCTTCCAAACGGTTCACATGATCACATGCCACGAGGCCGTGACTGCCATCGGCAATCTTTCCAGGTGTATTGCAAAAGGTATCCCAAATGCTTGGCTCTCTGTTGTCTGCATCGCCCTCAATTTGAAATGACGATGTCGCCACACCCATGGTGAAATCTGATTGCATAAAGGGAGAGCCTGGTTGGGCTAAAATTTCCATGTGTACAAAACCTTATTCGAATGAATGTATCAGCGCCTGTCTAAAGCAGTCGTTAAAAAAATAAATACGACGGTCACTAACGATGTTGAGATTGTGTGAAGCCAAGTTGTATTAGCACTATATGTAAGGTGCTCTATTGGCAGCTTGTGTATAGTGCCACCCTACGAAACGAAGTGTAGCATTATATGTAAGCGCTTTCATATAGCGACAAGTAGTAACAGGGAAGAATTTTACATTTCATTCACAGATGATAACCCAGCGAAGCACTTCGCTGGGTTATCATTAATGGCAGGCTGTCTAGCACATGCGGCGATAAAAGAACACGACGTTTCGATAGCGCGAATCTTTTAGCTCGCTTTGGGTATGTTCAATGCCGTGCGTGCATCGTTAGTCAGTTTGACAAGGGCTTTTCGAACATCGGTGGAGGTTTCACAGGTGGCTTCAAATGGAATAAACCAGGTCGCTTCTTCGCTGCCACAATGCATACCTTCTGGAAAGGCACTGTGCATAATAGGATGCTCAATATTCACCCCGATTTTATGCTGTAAAATTAACTGCATGGCATTTTGATGATCTTCATTCATGTGAGTAATCATACCGTCTGGCGACTTATGCCACTCTTGCTCTTCAACCTGCCAGTACGCTTTATCGATCCAATGAATTTTCCCGAACCCGCCGATAAATCTCACACGCTCAGCGCGGATAACGTAAAAATTAAAGTCGTGGGTTTGCTCATAACCTTTAGCCTGTGGAAACAATCTTAGATATTGTGCTTTCACATCCTCTTTTTTAGCCAGTTCTGCGTTACCCATAATAGTCACTCGACCATTGGCTTGAGAGTCATCCTCACCAGCATCGAATATGGTCAAACTAACTTTATCATTCGCTTTAATATTACGAGTGTGCAGGGCAATATCACTAATGTAGATAATGGCATCACCGGCAGGGGTAAGGTAATAGGGAACAACCGAGCCAAAAGGATACCCAGGCATTGAAGTGGAATGGGTTCCTAGCACACCACTGTGGTGAGTTCGGCTTAATTGTTTTGCTGAAAATGCAATATCTCGCATGCTCATAAGAAACTCCTTCTGTTCAAATTAATGCGTAACAAACACATCGTGCTCTTGGTTACGAATAACGTTTAATTGGGTGTGATAGCAGCGTGCTAATGTGTCTATCGTTAGCACATTTTCCGGCTTATCATCGGCTATACACCCCTGCTCAGCCAGTAAAATCATTCTGCTGCAATAGGGTGAAATTAAATTGAGATCGTGACTCACACAAACTATGCATAGCCCCTGGTTACTGAGACTGACCAATTGCTGCATCACCAACTTTTGATGGCGTAAGTCTAGTGCCGAGGTAGGCTCATCAAGCAACAACAACTTTCCCACTAAGCTGCTCTGTGGGTTTACTGGCAGTAACTGCAATATTGCTTTGCTTAAAAATACCCTTTGTCGCTCTCCCCCTGACAAGGTTTGAATATTTCGTGACAACAAGTGAGTAATGTCAAACTGCTCAGCAATCTTGCCGATAATGTGATGTCGATTTTCAGGTGACTCAACAATGTGATGACGCGCTAACTGCAATATTTCATCGACCAAAAAGCCAAAAGGAGTTGAGGCACTTTGCGCCATGACTGCGCGATAGTCTGCAAGATTTCGCAAACCTATTTCACTTAGGGGCTCACCGTTAAACAAAAGCGCGCCTTTCTCAAGTGGCGCTAAGCCGCCTATCACAGTAAGCAGGGATGATTTCCCGCAGCCGTTTTCGCCCGCAAGGGCAATAAATTCACCCGCATTAAAGACAAGGTTGAGGTTGCACAATAGCTGTCGTTTTCCCCTGATAACATCGACATTAATGAGGGTGAGTAGCGTTTCATGCGTCTGTGATTCAGTTTGGTTACAGCGAGCCATTAAATACCCCTTTTTGTTGCCATAACAGATACAAGAAAAAAGGTGCTCCTATGGCGGATGTGACAATACCTATAGGGATTTCCATTGGAGTGAATAATGTACGAGACAACGTATCGGCAACCGTCAACAACAGAGCCCCCATTAATGCACAAGCAGGAATGAGTACATTGTGATTAACGCCAAACAGTGTGCGACACATGTGCGGCACAACTAAACCCACAAACCCGATAATGCCGCACAGAGCGGTTGCTAGGGCGACAGCAAATGCCACCAACCACAGTATAATTTGCTTATAACGCGCTACATTCAGCCCCATGTAAGCCGCCTCGTTTTCACCTAAGGCTAATAAATTAAGTGCATTTCGAGACACCATTAAGCCTGTAATAGCGATAACGCCGGCCGCCGCCACCAGCGCGCATATTGTCCAGCTAGCGCCTGCTAAACTGCCCATTGTCCAATAGGTGATTTGGCGAAGTGCATCGTCGCTAGCCACATAGCTAATGGCGCCAATAATGGTGCCGGTGAACGCATTTATTGCTACCCCAGCAAGTATTAGCGTAGCCACCGATACACCTTGCGCACTATTAGCAAAACGTAACACGGTCCACACGGACAATAACGCCCCGCCAAACGCCCAAAGTGCCACCCAAACAGAGGCAAGCGCGGGTACAAGTGGTGGCACGATAGCCATGCTGACTGCTGCTGCCGCTGCCGCGCCGCCGGCAATACCGATTAAACCTGGATCCGCCAATGGGTTTCTCACCAAGCCCTGCATAGCACAACCTGACACTGCCAATAGCGCGCCAATAAATAGGGTCATAATAACCCGTGGTAGTCGCAGTTCAGTAAGCACATACCAGTGCGTGCTATTAAATGTTGTTGAAACGCCTAATGGCGTTGCCTGTCGATTAGCGCCGCTTTCTTCAATCAACGCGCCTTGAGAGAAAAACTGCCCAGTTAGCTGAGAAAGTTCGTGCCACAAAAGCTCGCCCACGTTAATCGATAAACTACCACTCACAACGCCTACGTAAACGCTTAACAGCAACATCGCACCGAGGAGTGCTAGACCATGTTGTTTACGCTTTGCCCTCGTTACAAGTAGGTTTACTATGACTGCTGATGCATTATGTTTCTGCATCTTTTTTGACAGCGTGTTATTTGTCACCCGGGGCTTTGTCGGCGACGCTTTTGCCAGCGGTGAGCTAGTGGCAGAGTCGTGGGTTGAGGTAGACGCTGTCACTCGAACCTTCCCATACCCTGAGTTTCTGTCTTTGTGCTTTTATCTACGGCCGTACTTTCTTTAATAGGTCTTTTAACAATACTCTCTTGAATAGCCTGCTCTTGAATTGCGGTATTTGGCGCTTTTATAGATAAAGCACGTAACCCATGTTCAGCAACCGTTTTTAGCGCAATAGCAAAACGGGGGGACAGTCCTAACCCAATATTGCTATCCATTGCTTTGACTAAACAATGTTGACCTGCAAATGTTGCGGCAATCGCATGGTGTGAACACAGAGAATTCAGCGCACTCTCGCCATGCAGCATATGCCCTGCAGCAAACACAATATCAGGGTTACGGGTGAGTACCGACTCAGCATCCATTAACTTGTAGCCATTGAGATCGCTTGCAATATTGGTCATACCCAAGGTATCAAACAGTGCTTGCGGCACAGTATCGGCCCCTGCCACAGTAATGCCTCTATCATTATTCGCAACCACGAAAAGTGCACTAATGGTGTTGGAATAATCTGTACTTCCGTAAGACGCTATTGCTTCAGAATATTGCACTCGCTGTGCGTCCACTTGACGATGTAAGTCAGTAACAAGCTGCTTGGCTTTTTCCACCGCCGATACTCTGTGACCGATATCAAGAATCATCTTGTTTAAGCCGTCGAGGTCTTTCGAGACATGATAAACGTGTACATCAACCCCTGCATTTGCCACCTGCTCTAACATGGGTTCGGGGCCTGTAGCACTTGCCCCCAATAGCAAAGAAGGCTGTTGAGCTAATACACCTTCGGTACTAAGTTGGCGAAAATAGCCTAGTTTTGGGACCTCAGTTGCCGCGGCGGGAAACATACTTGTGCTGTCTGTCGCCACCACCCAATCACCCCGCCCTAGCGCATAAATGATTTCCGTTACACTGCCACCTGCAGCAATAATTCGGGGCGTTTCAGGTTGCTGATGGTTGTGAGCCATAGGTGCTGAGGAGGCTGTGAGTGCTGAGAACGTAGTGGCAGCATGAACGCTGCCACTACTTAAACACCAAAATACACTCATTACGCTTAGTACATATAGCATTTTTCTCGTGCTGAATAAGCTGGGCAATTTGGTTTTCGCCATTACTTATTCCTCGGTAACGGGATCGGCGCGGAAACTGTATGCGCCTGATGTACCGTCTTCATCGTAGTAGCTAGTTATTTGGAATTTAAATACGCTGTCGCCCGCTTGAATAAGGTATACCCCAAACTGGGAATACAGTAAGTGACTTGTGCTGTCGTAGTAGTACCAGTTGTTAGCCGTAAACGCATAGTCACTAACGGTTTCAGCACTGAAACCATAAAATGCAGCGGCTTCGGTATCTATTCCGGCATAGGTGTCAGCATCGGTACGAAGTACAGTAGCATCGTCGGCAATAGACAGGGTAAATTCACCCGCTTCATCAGCGCAAGGGATAGTGATATCCCATGCATCGGTTTCAGTCACCTCTTGCTGCACATCGAAATCGATGTAAATAGGCGCAGTACAGCCTACTGCATTAACACTTAGCGACACTTCTTCAGCAAACGTAGTTTGTCCATCGAGTACACTTTGATGCATGACGCCCAATGTGATTTCACCAATACCGCGCCCTTCAGTCACAATGTCAGTCACATGGAATTTGGTGTAGTTTTCATCGGATGACACTACGTAGTAGATATCGCTAGCCGCGCTTACTACATGGGTTGTGGTGTCATAATTATAAAAGGTATCGCCAATAACGGCAGACTCAGCATCAGTAGAAAATGCCTCTGCATCTGGCACGTCGCTCGTTGTCACCGCTAAATAATCATCAAGTTCGCTATCAGCGGTCGCATTTAGAAATAAATCTGCCACAGCTGCGCCATTTTCGTCGTAGAAATCACTGTTGTTGGCAGTAAAGTAGACGCTTACCGGCGTCTCTTGTGCTGTGTTTAAAAATACCGAAGTGCGTTTAAAGCCTATATCCCAGGTGGTGTCGCTTGCGGCTTCTTCTTCAGTCAGGGTCACTTGGGTTTGTGTATCTAAATCAAAATAAACAGCAACAGGTTCAGATGTACTGCCTGTGCTATATGGCCCGTAAATTGTGGCCACTTCATTGCTGCTTTCACCTTCATCACCCGAGCTGTCATCTGCTTCCTCGTCACTGTCTTCACCGCTTTGGTCAGGCGTTTCAACGATTGGATCGCTACTATCAGAGCCACCACAGGCCACAAGCCCCAGAGACACAGCAAGTAATAATGCTAAGTATTTTTTATTCATGTGTTCTTTCCTTTTCTATATTGTGTGTTTAGCCGTTGGGATTAATTGAGTAAACGGCGCTATGATCTAATTCTGTTATTGTTTCTTATTGCTGGCTTTTTCTGTCTTTAGATATTGGTTCCTAAGTTCTCTATTTTTAAGTTTTTTGTTTTTAAGTACTGGATCTTTCCAGAGGGTTAGTATTGGTAACTCACGCCCAAATAAACTCGGCGAGCTGAAATAGGCCGAGCATCAAAAGCCCCCACCGCGAGTGAATCTGGTGAGCGATGTTCATCGGTAAGGTTTTCAACCCCCAAACGGGTTTGCCAATGGCGAGAAAAGTCGTGCTGAACCACGGCATTTAAGGTGGTGTAGCTGTCTTTCACGGTAATGGTGTAACCAGAAGTTGGAGAGACGTCGTTTTCATGCACGCCATACAGTTGAACGCTGGTATCACTTTTTTCAAATTGATAGGTCACTGAGGCTTTCACTAGATGAGTGGGTCGTTCAGGCAAACGCTCAGAATCACCATCTACGGCATGCAAGTAGCTATAATTAAGTTGCCACTGCCAGTTATCGTTTTGCGCGCTTACGCTCAAATCAGCACCATAAAGCGTGGCTTCATCAAGGTTTTCGTACATAGAAATATCAAGACCTGCTTCTTGCGACGCTTCCACATCTACCGCGGTGGTAATAAAGTCTTCTGCTTCTGTGTAGTGAAAATCGATATCGGCCTGATACCACCAGCGACTTTGTTTAGATGCTAATCGCGCATTCACCCCTACATTGGCACTTAGCGCAGTTTCCGGCACAAGGTCTTCATTGCCCAAAACCATGTAGCCTAAGTTACTGTGATCGAACACGTAGTAACGTTCTTTTAAATTAGGTACTCGATAACTAGTACCACCACCGCCACGCACTTGGAATGTGGTTTCATCAAGTTTCCAGCTTTGACTACCACTAAGCTTTGCCGCCGTATGCCAACCAAAATCAGAATCATTTTGTACTCGAAGGCCCAGCAATGCTTGGGTGTCGTTTTGCTGCCAATTGGCTTGCAAGTAGGCTTCGGTACTTTCTCGGCTAACGTCGTCAACTTCTACCGTTCCCGTTGCCACATTTTGCTGATCTAAGTTATCAGCATGGGCTACCAATCCCCCTACCCACTCAACATCGCCCAAAGATAGAATTTTCTGCGCTTCAATTTCTGCTAATTGAATATCGGTTTGGCGCAGGCCGTTGGTGTTTCCGCTTTGTTCATCGTGAGACAAATAGCGCCCATTAATATGCCAATTCTGCTGTTGAGCAAATTTTACATCGTGCTGCCACTGGGTAACGCTAGACACATAGCTGATAATGCTGACTTGCCCTGGAATAGAGGACTGAGGTTTGTCTTTCTGTTCATCCAGCCATTGGCCTTTGTAACTAAAATCAAGGTCTCTGATACCTGTTGATAAGGAAAACTGCACAAAGGATTTATCCACCGCACCACCATCCTGAGACACGGATTCTGGGTCATAATCGAAGCCGGGGTTCGTAATATGCTGTGCGGTCAATCCTAGCTGCCAGTGCTTTATCGCTTTAGCCGCACTAACCTTAGCCGTATGCCCTAGGGTATCGCCGTCGAGCCCATCATCACTGTAGTGAGAAAGTTCATAGTCGGCGGATAACTGTGCGCCTTCTGGCACATCAGTAATAATATTAATAACGCCTCCCATGGCCGAACTACCATAAAGAACCGATGCTGCGCCGCGTACAATTTCAATCTGTCGAATGTTGGCAACGCTAATTTGATCTAAATCGACCGAAGAGCCTGTAGGAGAAATAACTGGCTGTCCGTTAATTAACACCAAGACATGGTCGCCGTTAAACCCATTCAGCTGTACGTTGTAGCCGTCTTTTTGGCTGCGCCGAACTACCACACCGGGCATAACTTCTAACACTTGCCTTAGCGTTCCCTTGCTAAGCCTGGAAATTTCCGCTTTATCTACCACATCGATTTTTACCGGTGATGCACCTAAAAGCTTGGGTGTACGTGTTCCCGTAACGACTACGTGTTCAACCGGCGCCTCTACGTCAGCTAATGCAAGTGATGGCAATAGCGAGCCCGTTAACAACAAGGTAACCGTATAAAAATAAGTCATTTAATTCAGCTCTTACCTGATAATGCAAATGATAACAATTTGCATTTGATCTTATTTGTTTGAACAAAAAAAGCAAGCGCTAATGGAAAATAATCTAAACGTTACGATGTCAAACTGTTAAAAAAGTGGGAAAAGACAGCAGGTATTTGTAATATTTAACTAAAAATGTAAACGCATACAATCAAACAATGTAAGCGCTTGCATTTTCATTTTCGCACCCTATACTGACCAACAAAGTGTTAACAAATACCGAACTAATTCGTTAACGCAAAGTAACCAATAAGCCAAATGCGAACACGAAATTCCGTCTACTAATAAGTGAGTTCAGGGCGTTACCTATGAATCAAACAATAAAAACCACGGCCGGGTCGACAACCACCAGTCAACTTGCGCTAGCTACGCTAACATCGTTATTTTTCATGTGGGGTTTTATTACCGCACTTAATGACATTCTAATACCCCATTTGAAAGCCTTATTTTCGCTCTCTTATACACAAGCTATGCTGGTGCAATCGTGCTTCTTTGGCGCCTACTTTCTTATTTCTATTCCAGCCGGAAAGTTAGTGAGTGCGACTGGGTATCAAAAAGGCATTGGTGTGGGGTTAATCACTGCTGCAGTGGGCTGTGTCTTGTTTATTCCTTCTGCGCTTTTCACTCAGTATTGGATGTTCTTAGGGGCATTGTTTGTATTGGCTTCAGGTATCACTATTTTGCAAGTGGCTGCAAACCCCTTGGTAACCATTATGGGTAACCCAGATACCGCTTCTAGTCGACTCACCATGACCCAAGGGTTTAACTCGTTGGGTACTACAGTCGCGCCAATTATTGGTGGCATCGTATTATTTGGTGCCCATGAAGGAATGGAAAACGCAGCAGTAGATGCAAATGCGGTAGTCCTTCCCTATTTAACATTGGCCGCTGTATTAGTGGCCATGGCTGTAGTTATGGTTAAAGTGAAGCTTCCCTCACCCACGCATAGTGAAATGGATGTCGCTACCACGACAGATACCGGTTTATTAAAACATCGCCACCTGTCATTGGGTGCGCTAGGTTTGTTTTTATACGTAGGCGCTGAAGTTGCGATTGGCAGCTTTTTAGTCAACTACTTTGGACTAGAAAGCATTAAAGGCATGAGCGAAAGCCAAGCATCTAAGTACATAGCCTATTATTGGGGTGGCGCTATGGTAGGGCGTTTCATTGGTGCTGCGGTAATGCAAAAAGTGGCCGCGGGTAAACTACTCGCCGTTAATTCATTTGCCTCATGTACACTCATTGTTGTGTCAGTATGCAGCAGCGGCAATATCGCCATGTGGTCAATTTTAGCAGTAGGTCTTTGCAACTCTATTATGTTCCCCACCATTTTCAGTCTTGCACTTAAAGGGCTAGGCCAAAAAACCGCACAAGCCTCTGGCATGTTGTGTTTAGCCATAGTGGGCGGCGCTATTGTGCCACTACTACAAGGTGTTATTGCTGACAACGCGGGTGTACAACTTTCTTTCTTATTGCCGGTTATTTGCTATTTATATATTGCTTATTACGGGCTTCGTGGTGCTACCGTTAACTTGGCTGCTAGCCACAAATAAACAAGGGATTTGCTATGAAACTAAGTTCATATTCATTAATTGCCGCAGCATTGGTTATGGCAGGTTGTCAGCCAGCGACAGACGAGGCTAGCACGCCGAAAACTGAGCTGATTGAGCAAGCATCACAAAAATCAGTCCCCGACTTTTGGCCTGAAATTACTTTTAGTACAGAAAACAGCGAAGCGGTAGAAGAAAAAGTAAACGCTATTTTAGCCACCATGACCCTTGAGCAAAAAGTGGCGCAAACTATACAGCCTGAAATTCGCGATGTGACTCTAGAAGACATGCGTACCTACGGGTTTGGTTCGTACTTAAATGGCGGTGGTGCATTTCCCAATAATGATAAGCACGCTACACCTCAAGATTGGATTGCCATTGCGGATGCCATGTATCAAGCATCAATAGACGACTCTATTGACGGAAGCACCATTCCTACTATGTGGGGAACCGATGCAGTACATGGTCACAACAATGTCATTGGCGCTACCTTGTTTCCACATAATATTGGTTTGGGTGCGATGAACGACCCTGCCATTATCACTCAAATTGCCGAAGCGACTGCCAAAGAAGTACGTGCAACTGGCATTGATTGGATATTCGCGCCAACTGTTGCGGTAGCCCGTGATGATCGTTGGGGTAGAACTTATGAAAGCTATTCAGAAGACCCTGCCATTGTAGGCGCTTATGCCAAGGCTATTGTATCTGGCATGCAAGGCGATATTGCCAGTGGCAGCATTGACGATAACCATGTTATCTCAACGGTAAAGCACTTTATTGGTGATGGCGGAACACAAGGTGGCGACGATCAAGGTAACAACATTGCCGACGAAGAAACCTTATTTCGCATTCACGCACAAGGCTACGTTGAAGGCTTAAATGCTGGCTCACAGTCGGTAATGGCCTCATTCAACAGCTGGCATGGCAAGAAAATTCACGGCAGCAAATACCTGCTAACCGATGTACTTAAAGACAAGATGGGCTTTGACGGTTTTGTAGTCGGTGATTGGAATGGTCACGGTCAAATTGAAGGCTGTACTAACGAAAGCTGCCCACAAGCTATGAATGCAGGGCTTGATGTCTTTATGGTGCCTACCAGTGCTTGGAAACCTTTGTACGAAAACACCATTGCACAGGTTAAATCAGGCATTATTCCACAGTCTCGTTTAGACGATGCGGTACGCCGCGTATTGCGGGTTAAAGTGCGCATGGGTCTGTTTGAGCAACCCTCTCCGGCTAACCGTGCGTTGTCGGGTAATAGCGAAATTATTGGTGCACAAGCACATCGCGATATTGCTCGTGCAGCGGTTCGAAAGTCGCTAGTGATGCTTAAAAACCAAGATAACTTGCTGCCCCTAGCGCCAAATATGAACGTGGTTGTGGCTGGTGATGCTGCCCATAATATAGGTAAGCAATCAGGCGGCTGGACTATAACGTGGCAAGGCACGGGTAATCAGAACAGCGACTTCCCAGGTGCAACCTCTATTTTTGAGGGTATTGAGCAAGCGGTTAGCGAAGCCGGCGGAACCGCTACGCTATTTGAAGGAACAGCGTTTGAAGCAGGTGTGATTGAAACCGCTTCAAAAGCAAAACCTGATGTGGCGATTATCGTATTTGGTGAAAATCCTTATGCTGAAGGCAATGGCGATATTTCAAATGTTGAATATCAACGTGGCGACAAGTCAGATCTTGCGCTGTTGAAATCTTTCCAAGCCCAAGGTATTCCTGTTGTGTCTGTTTTCATTACCGGCCGTCCACTGTGGGTAAACCCAGAAATTAACGCCAGTGATGCATTTGTAGTAGCCTGGTTACCTGGCTCTGAAGGCCAAGGTGTTGCCGATGTATTATTCACCAAGCAAAACGGTGAAATTAACTATCCTATGCACGGTAAATTGTCATTCTCATGGCCAGCAACGCCGACCCAAATTGTGAATAAAGATGACGGCAATACTGCACAATTTGCTTACGGTTATGGTTTAGCATTCGGCGAGTCTGATCCTATCGAAGCGCCGCTGTCTGAGTCGACTGGCGTTGATGCAAACGCACCGTTACCTGCTCATGATATTTACGTACTTTCTACACAAAAGCCTTGGCAGCTAATGATTAAAGACGCCTCGGGTGATACTACGGTAGCAAGCAATACGGTGGAATCTGAAGGCGCAAGCGTGCGTACCACTGACCGCATGGTGCAAGAAGATAGCCTATCGCTAACGTTTACTGACCAAGCGACTGTAGGCTTCTATTCGCCCTTCCCTGAAGATATGCGTGATTACAGTGAAGATGAATCTGCGCTTGTTCTAGATGTGAAATTAGCAGAAGGCCGAGATAACCTTAGTGTTTCTATTGGTTGTAGTAGCAGTGATTGCGGTGTGTCTTTGCCGTTAAATAGCTTCGCGGCGAATTCAAACGAATGGCAAACGGTTGTTATTCCTTCACGCTGTTTCGTAGAAGCAGGCGCGTCATTTGCTGAGCTTTTCTCACCATTTGCGCTTAACGCTCACACCTCGGCGTCACTATTGGTGTCCAATGTACGTTTGGAAGCGAATGCATCTAGCGATGATGCGGCAGTGTCAGACATTGCGTGCCCATAGTGCATGATTGCAGGGCTAACGGGCTAGTGCTTATCTTGGCCTATCTTGGCTTAAGTTAGCCCTAAGCTAGCCTTAAGTTAGCACTTGCAATATAAATATTAAAAACGGGAGCCTAGGCTCCCGTTTTTTATGTTTGTCATCTAGGTGTTTTAGCTTTTAATTGCGATAAAACTAGTCAGATTCTTTCGGCATTAAATGGGCCGGAATGGGTGCACGGCGACTCTGTGTTTTAGGTCCATACCACGTAGTTAGATAATCTAAAATGACAGGTTCAGCATCACCTAAGGGCCATAACTTTTGTGTGCTTTGCATCCAGCGAATGGTATCAAGCCAACGTTCACGGCTCATTTTATTTTGCGAAATAAGCTTAGCGGAATGACAGGCCGTACAATGTGCAGCCACCATGTTATGCCCCGTGGTATCAATAAGTCCTGTCGCAGGGTTCAACTTATGTTCGTTAGCTTGGCCTAGCACAGGTGCTATGCTTAAGACGGATGTAAGCACTGATAGCATTAAACGGTTTGTCAGCCTGCTCATTGGCTACACCACCTTCACTGCAACGCGATGACACGCATTGTTTAGGTAGCCTTTAGGGTTCCAACCAGGCAGTACCATTGGCTGAGACCGGCCATTTGCATCTTCAGCTCGCGCCCAAATTTCGTAATACCCGGCTTGTTTAAAACTTATATCGGCGTTGAAATGTTGCCACGCGTGGCGATTAACGGGTTTCGACAACGCGCTTTGCTGCCAAGTTTGTCCAAAATCAATGGAAGTAAAAACCTTGGCTATCTCGGCTTCGCCGCTCCATGCATGCCCACGCACTGCCAATGCTTTACCTTTGCTGTGCTCGGCACCTGACTTAGGATGGGTAATTAAGGATTTCACCGGCATAGCTTCAATAATGCACATTTCGTCTTCTGGGACGCTCGTCCCCGGGGCAACGGGCTTGCAGGGAATGCGATATGCATTACCGCCCATTTTCGCGCCATCGTGTACACGATCGCGAATAACAATTTTCGACAACCACTTTCCCGACGTAGAAGCAGGCCAGCCGCCAAACATTAACCGCATAGGGAAGCCGTTCATTAGCGGTAACGGTTCGCCATTCATTTCAAAAGCAATTAACGATTCATCTTCTAGCGCTTTGCTAATAGGTACGCCACGAGAGATCGCTGCTTTGCCCGGCGTTCGACTCAAATGTAAGTCTTCACCGTAATAACCGATGTAGACAGCATCATCTTTGATACCTACTGCGTTAAGTACGTCTTTTAAACGTACTCCCGTCCATGACGGGCAGCCTACCGCGCCGGTAGTCCATTGATTTCCGCTGGCCGCAGGCGAAAATTCAGCTCTACCATTACCACCGCACTCAAGCGTTAATTGATAGGTGTAGTGTTTAAAATTGGCTTTAAGCTCACTTAATGTGAAAGTGCGTGATGTTGCTGCCGACTCCCCTTCAATAGTGAGTGTCCACGCATTTTCATCAAAATCTTTAGGCGTTATTTCAGGTACAATCCCGTTGTTTCGCACAAATAATTTCGACGCTGGCGTAATCTTATCGTCAAGTAAATGCGCGGGTGTTTCGGCGTTAATCGGTCTGTCGTTTAGCACCACTAACCCATCTTTGCCTTCAATGCTAAAAGGCGTTTCTGTTTGTGCTAATGCAGCGGGAATAAGCCCTGCTGGCATAAACCGGCCATAAACAATTTCTGCGCCTAGTAACAATGAGAGGGTTTTAAATCCTGATAGAAAACCACGGCGTGTAAGGCCATCGGTTTTACGCCCAAATACCTGTTCGTCGGCGGCGATAGGATTTTCGGCGTAAAGGGCATGTATACCGGTTTTGTTTACTGAAGGCTGTTGGTCTGATGATTCAGAATGCGTGCTCACACCCTGCTTAGATTTGTTTGAGATAGGCACGCATTGCCTCCTTTACGAGTGCATTTTTGACGAAAAACTAACTTAAAAAAGCTAACTCAAGAACTAGCTCAAAAACAGGTACCCTAAAATGAGTAAAGCTATCCACAGGGTTTCCGTCACGATAAGTACTATAGGTAACATGCCCACTTCAGCCAGCTTACCTAAGTTTGATTTCATACCAATGGCAGTGATTGATACCACAAGGAAAAATCGTGATATCTGTGAACCTGAATCGATAACCACTTCAGGTAGGGTAACAAAACTATTTAATAGCATAAGTGCCACAAATCCCACTAAGAACACGGGTAGCTTAGGCATCTCGCCATCTAAATCCTGCACGCTACTGTGCGCACGTTTTACTATCACCATCATGATCATAACAACGGGTAACAACATGGCAACGCGGACTAATTTAGTTAACGTAGCCATATCGCCCGCGTCTTCAGACACCGAATAACCGGCGCCTACTACTTGCGCCACATCGTGAATCGTGCCACCTAGAAAAATACCCGCTTCGATATCGTTCATACCCAATTGCCCAGCGATAATAGGGTAAACAATCATGGCAATAGTAGACATGGCCGTTACGCCAATCACCGTAAGCAAGGTATCTCGCTCGTGGTTTTTCCCAGCAGGCAGAATAGTAGAAATCGCTAATGCCGCAGACGCACCGCAAATAGCTACCGAGCCACCGGTGAGTGCACCGAAGCGCTTTTGCATACCTACACTTTTTGCCATTACCACACCCAACACTATGGTTGAGAAAATCGCAAAGGCTAGCATGGCTGCGGTTTGCCAGCCAAGAACGACTAAGTCGCCCAAAGCAATACGCAACCCCAGCAACACCACGCCTGCACGCAATAGCGTACTGGCAGTAAAATCAATGCCGCACTTGCACACCCCATCGGCCTGATACAAAAATGAGATTGCCATACCCAGTAGCAGCGCGAACAACATGGCGGGCGCGCCATAATGCTCACTTAAAAAAAGCGCTGCCATACCGGTTATTGTAGCAATACCAAAACCAGGCCAAATCGATTTACACTTTGCGGCAAACTCGGTCATAACAATTAACGCTCAGCGGCCACAAGTGCCACTAACACTTGGCGCTTTCTTTCACCAGAGAAGGGGCGGCGGCCATGCATAGCACGATAGTTATCAACCAAGGCAACATCCCCATCTTGCCACTCGAGGTCGAAAGTAAACTGCTGCGATAGTTCAGCAATTCGCTCTAACCCTTCTTTTGGAATAGCAGAGCCATCGCCAAAGGTGATGGCTGAAGATGGATTTTCACGCACACCTTTCCACCCCATGTAAGCCGCGATTAATTGGTTATAAAATGAATGTGAACCATCGCCTAAATCAATAACCGCGGGTAACACAGGAGTAACGGCGCGTAAGCTACCATCTTCCAACCATTCCCAGCTGTAGCCGAGCTCTTTTAATTTGGCTTCGCCTTCTGCTGTACTTTCTACACTTAACGTGCTTTTCCAGCTGCGGCCTTGACCAGAATTAGCATCATCGGCAGCAGGCATGGTGGTAGTGTACTTCAAGCCTTTTTCAGCAAAATCGCTAGCAAGCGTTGGGTTTTCAGCCTTTAATGCTTCAAACAATTTATCTGAACGGCATAAGGGTGTCGCACCACCCTCGTCGGCTGCTGACTGGCAGTAAAAGAATACTTTGCTAGGTGAAATTGGCGTTTGTGCCATTTCGTGATGTAAGAAAATTTCTACATCTTTAGGCGCTTCGTTTGCAGTAAAAACCCGTTCTGTGAAATTAATGCGAACTGCATTAGATAGCGACTCTTTGTAGGTGAAGTTTGCATAACCAAAACCGGCTGAAAAAATATCAAAGGTTTCCGCAGAGTTTAAAGGAAACCCTCTAAACAACAACGCCCCCGATATGGCGAGTTGTGCTTCTAGCTCAGCCTGATTTTGTTGAATAAACATCACCGTTTCTTCAACGGTTTTACAGCCATCGTTATTCACCACAATTTGCGGGAAGACTTGACCGTTATAGCGGTGTTGGGTTGGCACATTGGCATATTCGATTGCGTTGCTCATAGTACTCTCCTAGTCGTAAATAGGGTGGAAACGATTAAAGGCTGCTTCACAGAAGTGCCCCGGATCGTTAAAACGTCGATTCATGTTAAGCGCACAAATAGCCTGCATTTCTTCGTCGGTAAGTTCAAAATCAAACAACGCTAAGTTCTCACGCATTCTTTCAGGCTTCGACGTTTTAGGGACAATGGCATTGCCACGTTGTACGCCCCAGCGAAGTACCACTTGTGCAGGTGTTCTTCCATGAGCCGTAGCTGCTTTTTTCACGACGTCTTGCTCTAGTACCGACTCCGTTTTATCCGCCATTTCTAGCTCAAGATAAGACAGTGCACCAAGTGGCGAGAACGCAGTAACGTTCATGTCGTAGTCTTTCGCTAAACGAATCAATCGTTCTTGTGTTAGGTAAGGGTGTGACTCAATTTGCAACATGGCAGGCTTGATACGGGCATAGCCCATTAGGTCGTGAAGTAGCCCAGTATTGTAATTACACACACCAATACGGCTTACTTTCTTGCTATCTACCAAACCTTCCATGGCTTCCCATGTTTTATAAAGTGGAACAGGCGCCAACTCCATTGTTGGGTTGTCTTGCGTGGTATCGTAAAACCACTCAGGTGGATAGCGGGTTTCTATCGGCACAAATTTTTGCGCTATAGGGAAATGAATCAGATACAAATCGAGATAGTCGAGTTGTAAATCGCTCAATGTTTTTTCAAGTGCTAGCGGCACATGCTCTGGCGCGTGAAAGGTATTCCACAGTTTAGACGTGATCCAAAGCTCTTCACGGGTACAAAGGCCATTGTTAATAGCACGCTGAATACCTTCGCCCACTTCTTTCTCGTTGCCATAATCAGAAGCGCAGTCTAAGTGTCGATAGCCCGCTTTAATCGCTTCGTACGCAGTATCAGCACAGATAGCCGTATCGACTTTCCAGAAGCCAAACCCGACTTCAGGGATTTTTTCCAACGCGTTCATATCTTTAATCCTGTTTAATAGAAAAGACTTTAGTCTTGTATAAGATATAAGTTATTATAGGAGGAATGCCATGTCAACAAAGTGTTAACAAAATTAATGAGGCACTTACTTTTTGATACTCTCGACGTTATCTTTTTGCTTATTGCGAAGTGACGTTATCGAATAACGATGTGCCCAAGCCCTAGCGTTAAAGGGCTAGTATTAAAGAGTAGAGCTTTGGCGGGAACAGCGTTAACAAGAGCATAGCGATTTCACACTGCCATGCGTTAAGCGAGTATAGGGGTGGCTAGGCCTGCGGCCTGCTTTAATCAAGTTCTACTTGGTAATGATAATGATCGCTTCTACATTTGCTTTCACGATATTCAATCAGTTTGCCGTCTATAGATTCTGTCACCCGTGTTACCAGTAACAGCGGCTCGCCGGCCTTTATTTGTAGAAGCTTGGCATCGTTATCTGACGCGAGTACTGCTTTAATACCGTCTCGGGTTTTAAACACGGTTTGATTAAAATCGGTTTGATAGAAATGGTACAAAGTATGAGGAATATCTTTGCGTTCGTGCATGCCGGCAAAATATTTAGCAGGTAGGAAAATCGTTTCCAACATACAAAATTCGTTATCTAAAATGCGTCGACGTTCAAGTTTTGTCACTCGCTCTTTGCCCGATAGCTTTAACGCGGCTTGTACGCTTTTATCTGGGGATATTAATTCCATGCCAAGCAACTCGGCTTTAGGTAGGTCTGCACCCTTGCCATCAGCTTGCAGCGGGAAAAATCGAAACAGGGCATCTTGTGCAGTATGCTCGGAAACGAAAGTACCTACACCTTGACGGCGTGTTACAATTTTAGTGTCGGTAAGCAAGGTTAACGCTTTACGAACCGTGCCTTGGCTAACATTAAATTCATCAGCCAGTCGAAACTCGCTTGGCAACATTTCACCAGGCTGCCACCGACGTTCCACAATGAGCTGCTTGATATACTCGGCAACTTGCTGATAGAGCGGTTGGAACGCAAGACTGGGACCACTTAATTTGTGGTCGAACTGAGATGAAGACATGAAACCCTAACCTAATGCTTAATTTTTGTTGTTATATCATACACAAGAGTTATAGCGCATTTTTGATGTAAATCACATACAACTACAGGTGTAGATGCAAAATGTTACTTGAAACCCTAGTACCTATGTTCATTCTATTGGGCTTTGCTACTGTACTGCAAACCTTAAGCGGGTTTGGCTTTGGGTTGATGGTGGTATCTAGTTTCACCTTGTTTAATTTACTTCCCCTTACGGCGACCACTTTTTTAATTAGCGTTTTAGGGTTAGTTAATTCAACCAGTATTGTCTTGAAGAATGTTCACCTTATCCACCGCAAAGCCTTCACGCTTGTGTTGATTGGCGGCATACCTTTTATCGCAGTAGGCTATGCTCTGCTTGAATATCTGTCCGCTGGATTGTCGGTTTGGTTAAATATTCTGCTTGGGCTGGCAATATTAACCTGCTGTTTGCTACTTATTGTGAAAAGAAGCCAATCTGCCGCCTCAGGCAAAGGCTGGGGATTTTTGGTGTCTGGTGCATTGGGCGGCATATTAGGTGGGCTGTTTTCTACTTTTGGTCCACCCGTTGTATTTCAGTGTTATCGCCAAAATTGGTCTGTGCACGAAGTGCGATACACCCTGCTTGCAATCTTCAGTGTTACCGCGCTTATCCGTTTAGCCATGGTGCCGTTTGGTACACTGCCCGATCATACTACGGTTATATCTACCCTCTTTGCTATCCCCTTGATATTGGTATTTACACGCCTTGGTAGGCTGCTAGCTGCGCGGATTGAGCCTAGCGTGGTAAGATTACTGGCCATTAGTACATTAGCGCTTAGTGGGCTAACCTTGATTCTTCAAAACGTGCCCCACGTATTCAGCTAAGTACTGGTTGGGAAGCCGCTACTGATAGTAATAACGCCATTCACCGCTTCTCATATCACGCCCACTTGTAATAATTTGCACTGAAAACTGTAATTGCTCGTTGACAGCCAAGTTACATTTCATTAACTTATGTCTTATATAAGACATTAAGAGTGAAGTGATATGAGCAATGCATTTTCGGTAACCGAACCTGACTGGAACAGCATAAAAGCGGCGGATATTACCGCTAGCCCTTATCTAGTAGACGATCACCACCTAGCGGTGCCTACCCAATATGGTAGTTTACTATTTTCTATCAGCCAATTCGGCTTACGTATTCAGTCGTGCGGTGAAAATGCGACCCTAGTTGATGGCTTTGACTATGGCATGCTGGTTGCCACACCGGATGCTCAGCAACTCGTGTTTTCTGGAGACGATAAGCACTGCACCATTAATGCCGGTGAATATCGTTTAGCGCTTTTTTCTGCTCCGCTTCATTTCAAACTTTATCGAAACGATAAGGTAGTACAAGAATCGGCTACCGACGGTCACTTTGTTCGCCAACATCGCCTACCGCCTTTCGCGAAAACCGATGCGGGCTGGATGGTTTGCTTAGAACTTGGCGACGATGAATCCATATACGGCTTAGGTGAAAAATGGGGCAAGCTAGATAAACGCGGCCAGTTGGTTCGTTCATATAATCATGATGCACTTGGCGTAAACACTGAAAAGTCTTATAAAAATACCCCTTACGCATGGAGCTCTGAAGGCTGGAACCTTTTTGTTCACACGCCAACGCCTGTGACTCATGGTGTGGGCTATGCGCCATGGTCGCAGCGCGCGTACGTTTGCGTGGTCGAAGACACCTTGCTAGATATGTTCTTGTATCATTGTGATAGCCCAGCGCAAAGTATTCATACTTACAGCAGCCTCACAGGGTTCGCCCCTGTTCCACCAAAGTGGAGCCTAGGGGTTATTCTTTCTAAGGCCTACTACAAAGATTCAGAAGAGCTATTAGCCGTGGCCCGCGAAGTGCGTGAAAAGAACATGCCTTGCGATGTCATTACCCTAGATGGCCGCGCGTGGCAAGATACCGATACGCGTTTTGCATTTGAATGGGACCCAACTCGCTATGCCGATCCTAAGCCGGTTATTGATGAACTAAAAGCAATGGACTTTAAGATTTGCGTATGGGAATACCCCATGATTTCAGTGAAAAACCCACTGTATGCAAAGGCCGCAGAAAAAGGCTGGTTAATTAAAGACAAACGCACAGGTGAAGCTTATCGCTACGAATGGGATTTAAGCCCCTTCGGTGAAGTACTTACCCCACTACCCGATTCAGGTATTTTAGATTTTACCCACCCAGATGCGTACGAATTTTGGAAAGAATCACACAAGCCCTTGTTCGAATTGGGTGTTGATATGATTAAAGCCGACTTTGGTGAGCAGTTAGAAGATGACAACATGCTCTCTTACAGCGGCGATTCTGGCGACCGACTGCATAACGTATACAGCATGCTGTATAACCGCTGTGTTTACGAGGCGGCTGAGAAATACTGTAAAACCGGACCATTTTTGTTCAGTCGTTCAGCATGGACAGGCAGCCAGCGTTTTCCTGCCCAGTGGGGCGGCGATCCTCAAGCCGACTGGCATGGACTAGCCGCTAGTATTCGCGGTAGCTTATCGTGGGGCATGTCAGGTGGTCCCTTCTTTGCCACCGACATCGGCGGTTTCTATAAAGATACTCGTGACGCTGAATTATACGTTCGTTGGGCACAGGCATCTGTATTCTCTGCCCATATGCGCCTGCATGGTATTGGCCCTCGCGAACCTTGGTCATATGGCGAAGCAGCGTCTGATGCTGTTTTTAGTGCGTTAAAACTTCGTTATCGCTTACTGCCCTATTTAGAAAAAGCCACACAACAAGCCAGTGAAACCGGCTTGCCTGTACAGCGTTCTATGGCGCTTGCGTTCCCTAACGACCCACTTGCCCGTCAGTTTGAACAACAATTCATGTGCGGTGAAAGTTTGTTAGTGGTGCCTTGTATTGTGCCTGGTGGAAAAGTGAAGTTCTATTTACCAGAAGGTGATTGGGTTCGTTTTAATGCCGATAGCACTTCACCAATAGACGAAGACACCTACCAAGGCGGCAAGTACTACGAGCAAATTTTAAGTTTAAATGAGCTAGCGGTATTTGTTCGCAAAGGTGAACAAGTGATTCTAGGCCCTGAGGTAGAGCATACCGAAATGGATATGTCTGCTACCACTATGTGGCCGCAGTAGTCGTCGGAGTATTAGCATGAATGTGACGCTTACCTTACTGACCTGTATGGCCTTTATGGCCGTGGTCGCCATTATTTCGTACATAAAAACGAAAGGCGAAGTGAATACACAAGACGGCTATTTTTTAGCCGGTAGGGGGTTAACCGGCACCTTCATTGCAGGCTCGATGATCCTGACCAACCTGTCGGCAGAGCAGCTTATTGGGCTTAACGGCTCTGCTTTCGGGTACAATTTAAGCGCGATGGCATGGGAGGTTACCGCAGGTATATCCACCATTATTATGGCGCTGATATTCTTGCCCCGATACTTAGCGGGCGCTTTCTCCACCCTACCTGAGTTTTTACGTGACCGTTTTGACGATAACGTAAGAAGAATGACCGTGGTGTTATTTATGGTGGGTTACACCTTAATTACTATTCCTTCTGTGCTCTATTCAGGCTCTATTGCCGTTCTTCGGTTGTTTGATGTGCCTGGGTTATTGAATTTAAGTTATGAAGCCAGTCTTATTGTCACCATTATAATGGTAGGCAGTATCGGTGCCTTGTACGCCATATTTGGTGGCTTAAAAGCGGTGGCAGTGTCAGATACCATTAACGGTGTAGGCCTTCTTATTGTTGGGTTATTGGTGCCAATTTTAGGCTTAATTGCATTGGGTGATGGCAGCTTCGCGGCCGGCCTAACCACTATTGCGACAACCGAAACTGAAAAGCTTAACGCCATAGGCGGGGCGGATGATCCCGTGCCCTTTGGGACTATTTTTACCGGTATGATATTGGCGAATCTGTTTTACTGGGGTACCAACCAATATGTGATTCAACGCACACTTGGTGCTAAGAACTTAATTGAAGGGCAAAAGGGCGTGTTGTTTTCCGGCTACTTTAAAGTTCTCGTACCCTTTATGATGATGTTACCTGGGGTGATTGCTTATCACTTGTACCAAAACGAAAATCTTCAAACCATCGACCTCGCTTACCCTCACTTAGTGAAAGAAGTACTACCACAATACTTGTCTGGTTTTTTCTTAGCCGTGTTGTTAGGTGCCGTATTTAGTTCATTTAACTCACTATTAAATAGTGCCGCCACACTGTTTTGTCTAGACGTGTATAAGCCGTTTAAGAAAGATAACGTCACTGATTCTCAGCTTATCCGCGTAGCCAAAATTACCAGCTTAGTGATTGCGGTGATGTCTTTCGTTACTGCGCCTTTACTAATGCTGGCACCTGAAGGGTTATGGCAGATTATTCGTATCTTCACAGGCTTTTATAATATTCCGGTTATTACTATCGTATTGGTCGGTTTATTTACCAAAAACGTGCCCGCTCTTGCGGCAAAAGTCGCTATTATTTTTCATGTTATTGCTTACGGGTTACTGAAGTTTGTATGGCAAGTTGAGATTAATTTCATCCATATCTATGCCATTTTGTTTGCTATCGAGCTAGGTATTATGTTGGCAATTGGCCATTTCTACCCTATGGCAAAACCATGGCGTTTTGTGCCTAAAGCGGAAGTGGATATGACACCGTGGCGCTACGCTATACCTTGCGCAATTGTATTGGTTGGCTTAATTGTAACTTTGTACCTGATGTTCTCACCTGTGGGTTTTGTGGGCGGTATCAGTAACGCCTTTATCCCTTCATTGATTGGTCTTTGGAGCACATGCTTCGTAGCCATCGGTATAAGCCTTAAATGGTGGCGTACCAGATATGAATTAGGGTTAAAGCGCTTAGCGCATCAATCATAAAATCAGGCGGCCTTGGCCGCCTTTTTTATTTAAGATGAACATGTTCATGATGGTGTGGATGAACGTGCAAATTGTCTGTGTCATCGCGACAAGGCTCACCAGGCAATTCAAATTCAATGGTGGTATGTGCCAAATTAAACGGGGCTAATCGATGTGACACCTCTTGCTTTAGAGACAGAATTTTTGGGTTATCGATACTGCAATTAATCACCACATGCGCCGTTAGCACATGCTGCTCGCCATCAAGAGACCAAAAGTGAACATGATGCAATTCTTCAACATGTTCTATGCTTAGCAATACGTCAGAAATAGCCTGCTTTTGGTTATCATCTGGCGACCCCTGCAAAAACAACTTCATGGTTTGCACCACATATCTCAGCACGTTGAATAAGATAAATAGGGTAAATAGAATAGATAGGATTGGGTCGAGAATAGGCCATTCTACAAAATGTAAAACGATAGCCACAACAAGTACAGCCACCCACCCCATAGTGTCTTCGATAAGGTGCCAATTAAGCACCTTCTCATTCATTGAATGGCCTCCACTTAGTTTATAGGCAGCAAATCCATTTACGACAATGCCCATTATCGCTAGGCCAATCATACCCTCTGTCATCGGCATTTCTGGGTTTGCTAGGCGAGGGATAGCCTCAGATAATATCCACACCGAACCTGCGACAAGAATGAGTCCATTAATCATGGCGCCCAGTAGGCTCAATCGCTTGAACCCATAAGAATATTTGTCGGTGGCCGCTTTATGACCAAGCTTACTTAAGTACCACGCAAGGCCAATAGATAGAGTATCGCCCAAATCGTGAACCGCATCAGCCATAATAGCGACACTATTGGTAAGCCAACCGCCGATAAATTCAATAATGGTAAAGCAGAAGTTTAACCAGAATGCCCAACCTATGCGGCCACTGTCGGTTTCTGCGTGACTATGTTCATGATCGTGAGAATGATGGTGCATGATCTGTCGCTCCTTAAATAGCATGCCCACTTCATACTGAAATTATAAACCGCTTCCTTGAAAACACGATGCTTGTAAAAAAACATGCGGTTCAAAATCAGTTCAATGGCGCAATAAAATGATAAAAACGCTCTTCTAGCCTACATAAAAAAATATTTCTTATAAAAAAAGTTGAAAATTTAAAAAATTATGCCTGTATACAAAAGTATAACTTTAAAAAGTGAATTAAAAAAAACTTAACTATAATCAACACCTTGAATACTTGTTTTTTTTCTTCTCTAGAATAGTTATTAAATTCAATAAGTAAGCATAAGGTTTAACGTCTTTTAAAAGCGTAAATACTGTGGTTATATATTTTCGCTGTCAATTGAGTTCGAATAATAACTTCCAAGCAACTCACTGATTTTAGAACAATTGTAAAATAATTCGTTAGACAGCCCCGACTAAAGGTATGAGAGGAAATAAAATGAAAAAAAGAATAATGACAATAGCGCTACTTTCTACTATTTCTGCGTCAACATTAGCAGCAAGTGAAACATTTCAGGCGAATGTAGACGCAATGTCCGATGCCACTATTGCAGAGACGGCTACGCTTCACTTCGGTGCAATGCAACCGACTGTAGGTTCTGTGTGTACTATGGATAATGCGGGCACAGTATCAGGCGATTGCGATGTTTCTAATGCAAACATTGCTATTGGTCTAATTACCGTTTCAGGCTTAGCTTCAAATGTTCCTGTGAATGTAACAGTGACAGGTGCATCTGGCACCAATGTTACTTTTGAAGCTAACTACGATATCAACGCCGCTGCGGCAACACACGATAATATCGCAGATGGCACTTTGACTGCGGTTACTACAGACGCATCAGGTACTGATCTTACTATCGATGTATATGGTGATATGACGGTTGATTCGGCGTTAACGCCAGGTGACTCTTATACTGCAAACTACATAGTTGACGTTACGTTCCAGTAATCGTTTTGAGGCGAGCGAACTGCGTTCGCCTATTCTTTTCTATATTCGAAATCAAAAGTAAATATGATACTGATACGGCTGTTAACACCTATTCGCCTTTCTACTTTTCTTATTATCTCTGTTGCTCTATTTGTTTCCAATGTCGCTAATGCAGATGTTTCGCTATCTAAATTTCGCATTTATTTTGACTCAAAATCCCGTTCAGACTCTATCCAGATTCGTAACACAAGCTCAACGCAAATGTCTTACCGAGCAGAGCTATCTATTAATGCGATGACTGAAGAGGGATTAGTCTACGCCGTAACAGAAGACCCACTCACTGCATCATCCTTTATTAGGTACTCTCCAAAACGCGGCAATATTCTACCCGGAGAACGTCAAGCACTACGCTTCGCTTTGCGAAAGCCAGCTGGACTTGCAGATGGTGAGTACCGCGCTAACCTTCGCTTAATAACAGAAATAGCACCTAGTACGAACGGGAATGTAAACCTTGCCAGCAAACTTGCATACAACATTCCGATTATAGTGCGTCATGGACGCATTACTGCTGAGGCTTCAATGGTGAATCCATCCACCATTATTTATAACGGGAAACCACACGTACAAGTGTGGCTTAAACGTTCGGGCAACCGTTCGTTATTTGGAAACTTCATCATAGAAGATGCTAAAGGCGAAGAAATCGGTGTACTGAACAACGTAGCTGTGTATCGCCCTCTTGAACGTCGAAAAGTGCTAATTCCCCTGCAGAACGTAAAAAAAGGGCCTGTTGTTATTCGGTTTACTGAAATTGATAAATTCGGTGGTGATATAGCGCTATCTATTGATCACGTCATAAAATAGCAGCCCGCTAACGTGTCATGAGGATACTATCCTTCATCTTCTTGTGTCTTACGGTATTCGTCTCATGGGCGGAACCCTGCCCTCCCATTTCTTCCACGAGTCGGGTGGCATTAGACGAAGACCAGTTATTGATCAGTGTGTTACGCGTTAACGGCCGCCCCCTTTGGGACGGCTTTGACGTTTACCCTGTAGGTGAACGATACCTCGTTCCCGCATCACTGTTCGCCGACGCGCTTTCCCTAGATTGGGAAGTATCAATGGCTCAGGGGTCGATTCAGTCAGAGGGTAGTGAAGATTTCTGCAGCTTCAACCATACATTTAATCAAACCTTGCCCATTCTAAGTAATACAAGGCCTGATGCATTTCTTTGGGCAGCCGATGAATTCGATATTTATATCGATACACGCATGATTGCTGCATTATTGCAGATTGAACAAAAATTTAATTATACATTGCTTCAACTCAACCTCACTGGCCGTCTTCCCTTAAATTCATCTACAAACGCAAGCGCTGATAATCCGCCTCTACACTTTACGCCTAGCGTAGTACCTGCAAGTAAAGTTGTTGAAGATCAATATCAACTTTTCACTTCGCCACTGGTTACATACCGTTTATCTAAGCAGGATAGCGCGAGCAGCGATAATCGCTTTTCCGCCAATATAAATGCAGGATTCGATTTTTTATATCATTCAGCCAACCTTCGTGTAAGCAGAGTTGATGACACGAGTATTCATTACCTTCGGTTTGGCAAAACCTTAAACGAAAACTACCAAAACACTGACAACGCCTTAAATAGTTTTGCCTATGAATTTGGCGATATACAGCTGCAAAGGGATGAACTTATTACACGCTCTGGACAGTCACTCGGCTTGATTGTACACAATGGCGACACGCGGCAACGGCGCAGTTTTTCAAGCACTAGCATTGAAGAGTTCGTATTACCTGGCTGGCGAATACAGCTCTTCAGAAATGGGCAATTTATCGATGAGCAATTCAGTAACGAGGAGAATAAGGTACTTTTCGAAGATATTGAAACGTTCTACGGGGCAAACTTATTTGAGTTAAAGTTATATGGACCTGAAGGCCAGCAAGAGGTTCGAACTAAAACCGTCAATGTTGGTAATAACCAGCTAAGGCAGGGAAAATTCGACTTCTTATTTGGGCTTACCGACAATCAATTTCGCTTACTTGATGGTCAAGTATCTACAACAGGGGTAGGAAAAGCCACTGTCGCAAGGCTCGGCTACGGTCTTACCGATAGCGCTACCTTATCTGCTAGCGTTCAACGCCTTTGGCTGGAAGATGGAATTGCCTCGTATGTCACTGCGGGTATTAACACCCAGCTTTTCGGATCGGCGCTTAAATTTGAGGTATCAGATCAGAATACTGGTGGTTACGGTATGTTTTTAGGCTGGAACGGCAGGTTCAGCAATAGCCTCAATTTGAACTTTTCTACTCGCTACTTCAACAATTTTTATAGTGATGCATACTCACAAGATGATGATATTAAGTATATTTCCTCGTTGCGTTTGAACGGCAAAACTGAGTGGCTTGGACGTTTTGGTTGGAACACCAGTATGACCCACCGAGCCTATGAATTCGATGATCCCCAAAGTGCGCTAAACGTAAATTTAAATGACAACTTTCTGGGGGGCACATTTGCTTCAGGGTTCAGCGTGTCTAACAACAGTAGTGCTGCGGTCACTGGTCGATTGTATTACGCCAAAGACGTTAATGGATGGAATCTTTCCAGTGCTTGGAACTTTATTCCCTCTGATCGCTTTTCAACTGACAACTTCTATGTGTCGATGCGATGGCCGCAAACACTCTCCCAACATCGCGAAACTCGCTTACGTTATAGAGGCGATACTGACAATGCTTTGGAAATTAGACACCAACACAACTGGCGTTTTGAGTCGTTGAATATTGGGTTGGCAGCCAGCGTAATGGAGGGCGGAGATTGGTCAGTAAACCTTTCTTTAACGGGTAATACCAATGTTAACCCGTATACGCAAAGTTTGAATTTTGAACGTTCAGCGGGTGCCACTGCTGGGCGTATAGATGCGTTTGCCTACTTAGACGAGAATCGAAATTTACGCCAAGACACCAATGAAGCTCCCATAGAAGGAGTCATGTTTGCCGGAAGTTCACTGTGGCGTGATAAAAGTACCGACGCCAATGGAATGGTCAGGCTCAATACTGGGGCTAGAACACAAAATCTCATCTTAAAATCTGATTCGCTGCCTGACCCATATATGTTGCCAGCCGCTGGAAAAGTTCAAGTATTAACCCACCCAGGCGGAGTTAATACAGCACAATTCCCAGTACATACCTTTAATGATGTTGAAGGAACCATTTACGTAGTAGGTGATTCTTCTAGCCGTGGTGCGGCTTATGTTGATATAGCGATTATCGACAATACCGAACAAATAGTCGTTAAAACGCGAACGGAGAGCGATGGCTATTTTTATGTTAACGCTATCCCCCCTGGTGATTATCACATTGAAATAGATAATGATTATCTCATTCAGCAAGGTTTAACTATTCAATCAGATGCCCTTTCATTTACAGCACCTGCAAAAGGTGATTCCGTTTTCGTAGATGATATTTTGCTTGCGCGAGAAACGGCATTACCGAACGAAAACCTTGCAAACCATTCTGCAACCGTTCAGCCGGTTTCGAGCCCCGACACCACCGGCAAATATGAAATTCAAATTGGTATATTCAGGCATTCTCGTTCTATTTTTGAAGTGATGAAACATTTGCCCATCGCACCTGAGTCAATCCAATTTCATCGCAATCATAGTGCGGGATTAACCTATGTGACAGTTGGAAGGTTTGACCTATTTAGCGAAGCAAAAATGATATTACAAAAACTCAATCAACACCCAACTTTTAGTCACGCTTTCATAAGTCCATCAGCACGATTCACAGGAGCGCATTGGCGATTAGAATTTATATTAGAGGATGTACAAGAACTTATTCAAAACTCACTTCATCGATTAGAATCGAGTTCCGCCGAACGCCTTTGTCAGCTTGCCGCTTATCAAGCACTTAGCTCAATTAATCCAACGATTTTTATCCAACATCCTGAACTGATGCTATTGCCTAATAACAATGCGTCTCCTTCGTTTTACCGCCTTGTCGCTCCCGCTGCTTCTACTTCAGTTTGTCATGACCATTATTACGATACCGAATACCGTAGCGGCCCGTATTCGGTCACTCGAGAAAGCTTGCTAACAAAACAATAGAAGCTTTTGTCGAAGCCGCTTCCCTACACGTATTGCCCATTTTATTAGAAAGATAAGAACTCACCTCAACGCCTAACGTTTCATGAAATACCATAAACACTTTTACCTGCTGGCATAGCTGTCTTTACATTTTAATTTGCAAGCGCAACATTCCTGAGAGTTTTGCACTAATAACGCCCCGGCGAATTAATTAACATTTTATTTTTATTCACCAGAATACAAGGTTAAATTTTTGTATTAAATGCAATAACCATGCATTGCGAAAAATAAAATTCCTAATTTACATAAGGTTAATTACATAACCTGCGTACTTTTACTTGTATCAAGTAAACCAAATGTTAAAAATATCAAAGAGGGTTGTTGATCTTTCAATTAACGTGCATTAACCTTATGTAAGCGCTTTCAAAAAGAAAAATAACAACTTTAAATGGAAGCGCTTACAAAACATAACTCGACGTGGCCAACGCGGCGTTTTAGATAACCATTTACTTAGCATTAGGGCTGAAGATAATGACTAAAAATGTAACTCAACTTTCTCGGATTGCTGCCGCGTTAACGGTCACAGCTTTGGTTGGCTGTGGCGGTGGAGCAACCACTTCTACCGACATAGACGCCGTTGACACTAGCGCCCCTACCACAGGCTGGGAACTAGTGTGGAGCGACGAATTCGAAGACGCGACCATTGACGATAATAACTGGACACACGAAGTTAACTGCGATGGCGGTGGCAATAACGAGGCACAGTGCTATACCGACAGCGACGAAAACGCATTCGTTAGTGATGGCGCATTAAGCATTGTTGCATTACCTGCTGAAGACGGTGCACAAAAGCCTTATACCTCAGCCCGCTTAATTACTCGTTACAAAGCAGACTTTAAATATGGCCGCATTGAAATGCGCGCTAAAATGCCATCGGGTCAAGGCAGTTGGCCTGCATTTTGGATGATGCCTACCGACGAAGTGTATGGTGGCTGGCCGCGTTCCGGTGAAATCGATATTTTTGAAGCAGTTAACCTTAAAGCTGCCGATGCAGATGGCAACCCTGAAGCGCATATCTACGGCACCTTGCATTATGGGCAAGAATGGCCAAACAACGACAGCTCAGGCCAAGCCTATTCATTGCCTGATGGCGCTAACCCAGCAGATGACTTTCATACCTACGCGATAGAATGGCAAGAAGGTGAAATTCGTTGGTATATGGACGACTACTTGTATGCCACTCAGCGTCGTTCTGAAGTACGTTACAACAGCAATGGCGACGCCACAGGCTTGTCACATCGTGGTTGGTACACCGAATACTTCGAGCAAGGTACTGGAGAACTAGTTACCCATTGGGATAACGCGCCATACGATCAAGAATTCTATCTTATTTTGAACCTAGCAGTAGGTGGAGAATGGCCTGAAGCGGTAAACGAAACGGGTATTGATGCCAGTGCGTTTGAAAATGGCCAGCGCTTTGAGATCGACTATGTTCGGGTTTACGAATGTGCCTCAAACCCAGATACGGGTGCAGGATGTGAAACCGTTCGTCCAGGCTACGACTCACTAGACGATGCGCTAGTGGAAGGCGCCGCCCCTATTCCTTCTCCACCTTCAACAGGCATTGCAGAAAACCTCACTATTTTTGAAGGTACCACCAACCCTAATTGGCCAGCATGGGATTGCTGCGGAGGTTCAACACCTGCGTTAGTAGAAGATAGTGCTGAAGGTCAGGTATATGAATTCAGCATTGGTGCAGAACCTACTGTCATGGGCTTTATTAGCCGCGAGCTATTTATTACCGACCCAGCAGGTCAAGCATCACCCTTCGATGCCTCGCCTATGGAAGAAAACGGTAGCGTAAAATTCGACCTGAAGGTGATGTCTGCCCCTAACGACACGACTGCTACTTGGTTGTTTAAGATTGAAAGTGGTGAAGGTACTACCGCCGTCGAGCTACCTTTAATGACTGGCTATGTCGGTCCTGCTGATACCGGTGGCGATACACCTGAGCAAGGCGTATGGGAGTCTTATGAATTTCCATTAAGCGCTTTAGCTGATGCCGGTTTAGACACCAGCGCTATTGATGTCATCATGATATTCCCAGCATGGGGTGCCGGTGAAGGTGCGGTATACCGTGTAAACAATGTTGAAATTTCGCAAGAGTCTGCGTATCCGGAATTAGTGATATTTGAAGATGAAATGAACCCTGACTGGCCGATGTGGGATTGCTGTGGTGGCTCAACCCCTACAGAAGAAATCGACAATGAAGAACATGGTTTAACGGCCGAGTTTCGTATTGGCGCAGAGCCTACTGTTATGGGCTTTATCACCCGTTCAGCGTCAGGCGGTGGCGACACGCCGTTTGATGCTTCTGCCTTAGCCGATGGCGGTTTACTGCAATTTGATATGCGCGTTGTCAACATGCCAAACGATGCGAGTGCCGGCTGGTTATTTAAAGTTGAATCTAGCGACGGTGCCACTGCGGTTGAGTTACCCATCTCTGATAGCGTTGAAGGACAAGCGCCAACTGCCGGTGAGTGGCAAACTTATACCTTTCCTATTGCTGACCTACAAGCGGCAGGCCTAGACCTAAGTGCCATAGATGTGATTATGGTATTTCCAGCCTGGGGCGCAGGTGAAGGCGCGGTATATCGCTTAGATAACGTGAAATTTTACCACCCAGATGGTGACACACCTGCTGCAACCGAATTAACTATATTCGCTGATACAGCGGCTGACCAATGGTCAATTTGGGATTGCTGTGGCGGTTCTACACCCACAGAAGAAGTGGATGATACCGACCACGGTACAGTAGCTGAATTCCGCATTGGTGCGACACCTACCGTAATGGGCTTTCTTGCCGACGACGATGTTTATTTTGATGCCTCTTCATTGCTTTCAACAGGCGTAGTCCGCTTCGAAATGAAGGTAAGCTCGGCGCCTAACGATGCATCAGCACCTTGGCTATTTAAGATTGAATCAGGCGATACCTCCACCGCGGTTGAGCTTGCTATTTCAGAGAGTCTAGAAGGCGCAGATCCAATTACTGGCGAATGGCAAACCTACACCTTCCCACTTCAAACCTTGTACGACGCTGGGTTAGACATCAGCGCTATCGATGTTGTGATGGTGTTCCCAGCGTGGGGCACCGGTGAAGGTGCGGTATACCGTATAGATAATGCTGAAATTGCAGCGCAATAACAAAGCTTCTGCCGTTTGCACACTCAAGCGGCAGCAATAAATTGATAAAGATTTAGTAGGTCAATTATGAAAAATACAACATTTAAAAAGACCCAGCTCGCCACATCAATGGCTTTGTTGATGGGTTCAACCTTGGCAATTCCCTCTTATGCACAAGAAGTAGAAAGACCAGAAACTCAAACGACAGAAGCTGCCGTCTCTGACAATAGCGTACCTAGCGAAGTTGAAGTTATACAGGTTAGTGGTATTCGCGGCAGTATGATTCGTTCAATGGACGTAAAACGCAGCTCGAGCGGTGTTGTAGATGCCATTTCGGCAGAAGAGTTAGGGAAGTTTCCTGATACTAACCTTGCAGAATCATTACAGCGTATTACCGGTGTAACTATCAGCCGTTCAAACGGTGAGGGTAGCCAAATTACCGTACGTGGCTTTGGCCCAGAATTTAACTTGGTGACGCTTAACGGTCGTCAAATGCCAGGCACAGGTTTCACCCGTTCTTTTAACTTGGAAAACTTGTCTTCTGAAGGGGTTAATACCCTTGAGCTACACAAGACAGCGCGCGCTGAAAACCCAAGTGGTGGGTTAGGTGCAACGGTAAATATCATTACCATGAAGCCCCTTGCTCGCCCTGGTCAACAAGCCTCGTTTTCTGTAAAAGGTATTCACGATACCTCGAATGTTGAAGGCGATGATGTAACACCAGAAATTGCTGGGGTTTACAGCAACACCTTCGCTGACGATATGTTTGGTTTTGGGGTGTCTTTTTCTCATCAAGAGCGTGATTTCCAACAACAGGCTGCCAGTGTTCAAGGCTGGGTGTTGCAAGAAAACGCAGATTTACCAGATTTAGATGCTGCTAACGTTATCGATAATCGCACCAATATCACTGACGCTGCATTCTTCCCAAAAGATATGAATTACAGCATTAATGATGTACAGCGCGAACGTTCAAATGGTCAGGTTACCTTTCAATTTCGCCCCGTAGATAATTTTACTGCCACTGTTGATTATACCGCTACCCGCGCCACGACTGGAACAAATACGGTTGGCTGGGGCATATGGAATAACTTTGGCTCTAACATAAATGCCTACGAACTCGATGCCAATGGTACCGCTGTTTATGCTGATATCAGTGGTGACGATGGCTCATATACTGCCAGCCGGGATACAACGCGGGTTGATGCTCGTTCGTTTGGCGTGAATTTAGATTGGGAAATGAATGACGACTGGTTTTTCACTCTTGATTACCATGATTCGTACAATGAAACAGACAATGGCTACGATGAAGGGTTAGGTAGTGCAGGCCAAGTTATTTTGGGTTCTAATCAGCTTAGCTCTAAAGTATATGACTACCGAGAAGGCGAAATTCCACAGGTCTATATTAACTGGAACAATGGCACCAATGAAATTAACCCGGGTGAAATTGACTCCAACTTTAGCCAGTTTATTTATTCCCCAGGCCGCTCTGACATTGAGCAGCTTCAAATAGATGGAACCTGGTTCAACTCAGCCTTTGATATTCCACTAGTAAAAATCGATTTTGGTATTGCCCGTACTGAGCAAGCCCTATCAGGATTTACCGCGTGGAGTGGCTTACGTGGTGGACCGGGCTTTAGCCCTTCTTTCACTGAAATTTTTCCTGATGATATGTTCGTGAGAAACGACACCAGTGGCTTCCTAGACGCATTCTCTGGTGGCGGCGCTAGCATGAATCCTGGGTACTATTACACGTTTGACTTTGACGAAGCCATTGCTCGTCAGCTAGCTTACCTTACCGCTGACGTGGTAGGTGAAAGTAACGCTTACTCCATTGACCCTTATTTTAGTGGCGCCCCGTCAGTGAGTAATGTTGAAGAGACCACCGACTCTATTTATGTACAATCAGAGTGGGAATTCGAAGTCAGCGATTATTATGTTCAAGTGAACGCAGGCCTGCGCTATGAAGAAACAGAAGTACCAAGTGCAGCCGAAGTTCGCGTACCAACACAGGTCAATTGGGTAGCGGCATCAGAGTGGATAACACAATTTGAGGCTGACTTACAACTTCAAGACTTTACGGGTAAGTACGATATCTTACTGCCTATGCTAGATGTCAAAGTCGATGTCACCGACGATGTTGTTGCTCGTTTCTCTTGGGGCAAATCGATTACTCGTGCGCCTATCGGTGAACTACAAGGCGGCCGAGCTTTCAGTGGAAGCCCTAAAATTGGTTCTCGAACGGTTTCCGAAGGAAACACAAGTTTGCTGCCATATGAATCGACGAATATTGACCTTTCTTTTGAGTGGTATTACGACGAAGCGAGTTACGCCTCTGTCGGTTTATTCAAAAAGTCTGTTAAAAACTACATTGCTTACTCAGCACAAGAAGAAACCTTTGAAGGCTTAAACGACATTTACCAAGGCCCACGCTGGAACGAAGCTGTGTCTGCGTTAGAAGCAGCAGGCGTGCAAGCAACTGATAGCGCCATCTACGGATACTTTGTAGATAACGGTTATGCGGATGCTGATGGCGTAGTAACCCCTAACGCTGATGACCCTTTAATTACCTGGCGGGTAACCAAACCTCGTAACCTAAGCGATACCCGCTCGGTTGAGGGTGTCGAATTAGCCGTTCAACATACCTTCGGTGATACTGGGTTTGGCGTAGGTGCAAATGCGACTTTCGTTGACGGCGATGTTAAGTATGACCCTTACGATTTAAGCGCTGAGCAAAACCCACTTGCGGGTATTAGTGACTCAGCTAACTTCCAAGTGTTTTACGAAAAAGATGGCTTATCTGTGAAAGTGACTTACGCATGGCGTTCGGACTACCTCGTCGGTATGGGTCAAGATCAAGGGTCTGCTGATAATCCAGCGACACAGTTCGATACATACGGGCAGGTTGATGCCAGCGTGAACTACGATGTAAATGAAAACCTAACCGTGTTCCTTGAGGGTGTGAATATCAACGATGAAACTGAGCAAGGTTACGGGCGTTTTGAAGAGCAGTTCTTATTTGCTCGTCAATACGGGCCTCGCTACACCTTTGGTGCACGTTACTCATTCTAACATTGCAGGTTTAAAGCAGTATTTGGAAGCTATAATTAAAAGCACTAGCTAGAAAAACAAAGCGCCGTAGAGTTAACCTCTACGCCGCTTTTTTATAGTTAATTTTTCACATTCGCTACTTCAAAGCGCCGTATAAAACTTCGAAAGTACTATTGCCATGCTGGCAGTTGCTCTAATCTTAAGCCTTTTGCGGTGCGATGAGGGAAACCTTCCCAATAAGTATGCTCTGCCTTCGGATTGCCATCTTCATCCATAGCCCACACGCCGTCATTTGATACCGGTACTACGTCTAAATAAGCTTGCATGCGGCTTTCATTTTTAAGGTATTTACCTAACCACGCGGTAACAAAATGCTGTGCAATGTTGTTCATGCGTGCGTTACCCCATACCGCGTCGATATAATGTGAACTTACATCGAAACCTAATGCTTCATCAAATACGAAAGACTCTTCAGGGGCTGGCATTACTGCTCCCGCATTATGATTGGCGTTATCGTAGGTTAACAAAGTGCGGTCTACGTTTTTTGCCCCTTCCCAAATGGCTCTCACGCCGTTTTCATACCCTGACACATCATCTTGAGAACCTGCCACCAGCATCATAGGAATAGCCACACTGTCTAAATTAAACATACGGTAGTTCATACCCCAAGGCGCAAAACCAATAATCGTTTTTACACGAGGGTCGACCTTGTCTCTAATACCAGTTTGATGGCGAGCTAAGGTACCAAAGGGCGCACTCAATTTGCTATTTACCGCTTGTTCGGTAATGCCAGCACCCGCGTTAATTACCGCACCATATCCCCCCATAGAATAGCCAATAATACCTGTGTTACTGGCATCGGCTAATTGGTATAAGAATGAACCTTCCTCTTTTGCCATGGTTTCAATTTGCGATAGCACGAATAACTGATCGACAGAGCGATTCACTAACGTAGATGCAAAGGCCGCTTGTGTACGATAGGTAGAGTCGGTGTGATCAATCGACACCACCACATAGCCTTTCGAGGCAATGTTTTCCGCTAAATGTGCTAATAAAAAACGGTTACCAGGATACCCATGAGATACCAATACTAATGGGAACGCCTTTTTAGTTTCTAAAGGCGCAGCATCCCTTACCGCTTTGCCATGCAATTCAACTTGCTGTTTGCCATCGCGAATAAACGCATTTAGCACTGTATCGCCAGTACTGCCTTTTTGTGCTGGATACCAAACCTCTAGGGTTAGTGGGCGGTCATAAGTAGGAAGAGTGCTTGGTTTAGGTTGGCTAGCATCAAGCGCTAGAATATCAATCTGCTTGGGATTGACCACCTCAAGCTTACGAACCCCAATATCATACTCGCCGTAGGCCGAAAGCGCTGGCGCATCAGAGCGTTGGGTATCAATTCTATTCTCTGCGTACCCACTTGTAGCGCTGCCTATGCACAACATAGTCCATAGACCTTTAAACAACATACTTTTACTCACACCCATACCTAACTTCCTTCCATCCATTTCGATATTTCTAGTTAAATCAATAATTATGCTCACATAACTGTGACACTTTAGGGATAGCATTAAAAGCCATTAACCGAATTACCTGTTAATTTTAGACTTGCCTACTTTCGCGACTCACCAGCCCCTAAACTTAACGGTCTAATGCAAGACAAACCAGCACCCTTATTGTTATAAACTTGTATTAATAAAATATATAGCGACTATTAATGAGTTGGAAAAACTCAGCAAGAAGCAAAATAAAGCCAATTAAAACAAACAGTTAATCTAAAATCATTTACTTGCATAACAATTCAAAGACCCCCAAAACTTAATTAACAAAAAGATTGCAATTGATTTACTTTTTGGTTAAATTTTGACTATCTTCTGTCTTATATAAGACAAATGAGCAATACCTAGTTTATATAAAATTAATAAGACCTAAGAAAAGACCGTCGGACACACGGCAGATAAAACTGGATAAAACCCATAAAAGAGAATTCGTGGAGAACACCATGTTACTAAGACCTAGCACACTACATTCAAGTATTACTCGGGCATTAGCCATTGGTACTTGTATGACTATTGGCTTTGCAGCCAGCGCGCAAGAAGCAGAAACTGCCGAGCCAAAGGGCTTGGAAAAAATAACAGTTACATCACAAAAACGAGTGGAAAGCCTAAATGAAGTGCCTGTTGCGGTTTCGGTTTTACGCGAAGATCAAATTAACGCTGCATTTTCTAACAACATTGAAGGTCTACAAGCATTAGTCCCATCGGTCAGTTTCCGTAAAGGCAATACAACACGAAACTCCGCCATTACCGTTCGTGGTATTGGAACTATTTCATTTAGTGTGGCTGCTGAGCCGAGTGTCTCTACCGTAGTAGACGGCGTTGTGTTAGGCCGTGCCGGTCAAGCGTTTGTTGACTTATATGACCTTGAGCGCATTGAAGTTTTACGTGGCCCACAGGGTACATTATTCGGTAAGAATGCATCGGCGGGTGTGGTAAATATCACGACCAAGCGCCCTACTGATGAGTTTGAAGGGACAGCCGAAATAAGCCTGTTTCAAGACAATGAATACCGATTAAAAACCAGTGTGTCTGGTGCATTAAACGATAATGTAAACGGTAGTCTAACGGTGCTTAAATCGCAGTTCGATGGATACATTAAAAACGTTTATAACAACGAAATGACTAACGGCTACGACAAAGAAGGCGTTCGCGCCATGCTTGATATGGAAGCGGGTAACGACACCGACATTCTGTTTATCTTTGAAAACGTGAAATCTGATGATAGCTGCTGTGCCGATTTAGAACTTTCACCAAGTGGCCGTCACCCTGATTCTGAAGCACTACCAAACAGTACTGGTGATGGCGACTTAGATTTAGAACAGCGCCTTATAGACCATGACTTTGAAACTCGTACGTTAGATGAAACCACGGGTTTCTCTATGCAGGTTGATACCATGTTTGGCGATCACCAATTCACTTCAATCACTGCTTACCGTGATTGGGATAATACTGAATTCCGTGAAGGTGACTTCACCTCAACAGCGGGCACACGTCCGTTCCCAGTGTTTGGCGAACCGTTCCAGTTACACGATATTGGCGCACAAAACTGGAAGCAAACGTCACAAGAATTCCGTATTGCATCGCCTGTGGGTGAGGCATTCGATTATCAAGTGGGCGCGTTCTGGTGGACACAAAAATCTGAGCGTAATTTTACCCGTGATGCTAGTTGTCAAAATAACGATTTACAATTCCCTAAGGCTATCAGCGCTTACTTAACTGACACATTAGGTATAGCTGACCCAACTGACGATCAAGTTAACCAGTTTATTGCTGATGAAGGTCTTAGCTGTAATTCAAACGATATTGTAAGCGCAACGGCTTACATGGAAACCCAGTTTGATAACTGGGCATTATTTGCTGATGGTAAATACCATATTAATGACGATTTACGCCTGCTATTTGGAATTCGTTATACCGATGACGAAGTAAGCTACTCGCACAACCGTAGCAGTAATGATCAATACAGTCGTACTGGTGTAGGTGTACGGAGCTTCGATACTGACTACAGCGGCAAGACTGACGAAACTAATGTATCAGGCAAGTTGGGTGTGCAGTATGACTTAACTGATAACAGCATGACGTATTTCACCTTCTCACAAGGCTATAAAGGCCCTGCGTTTAACGTGTTCTACAACATGTCAGACTCAGATACCTTGCCTATTGGTGAAGAAACTTCGGATGCTTACGAGCTAGGTTATAAGTACGCCAGCCGTGACATTATCTTCAATGCCGCTATCTTTAGAACAGATATCGACGGTTTCCAAGCGAATAACTCAGAATTGCTAGATGGCGTTACTATTACCCGCTTAACCAATGCTGGCTCAGTAACTACTCAAGGTTTCGAGTTTGACTTCATGTGGCAAGCAACAGATAACCTATCGTTAACCGGTGGTTTATCGAAAGTAGATGCTGAAGTGGATGAGTTCTTATGCCCAATAACCGATACAGATATCGATAACCCTTGTACTGGCAGTTCTGGCGCAGACTTACCTTTCTCTCCAGACCTTAAATACTCAGTAACCGGTGAGTACATTTGGGAGATGGACAACATGGACATTATCTTAAACGGTTCTTACGTTTACACTGACGAAATGTTCGTTGGTGCACCAGGTGCGTTTGCAGAGGAAAACGATCCTGCTGTGTTACCAGACTATGCCATTGTGAATGCAAGCTTGGCGTTCTCGTTCCAAGATGATGACTACCGCATCAGCCTTATTGGTAAGAACTTGACTGACGAAAGCTATGTAACGACCTACAGCGGTGATAACTTCCGTTATCAAATCCCGCGTGATGCAGACCGTTACTTTGGCGTGCAACTTCGCGCTAGATTCTAAAGACAATTTAAACATGTGTGTTTAAGGCGCCGTTAAGGCGCCTTTTTTTGTTCGCTTTTTGGCTTAACAAATAATAGCCCGCATACGTATCAAGCCTCGCCGTGTAGTTTATCGCGGCTTAAAACCAAGTACCGTGTTGCGTTCATGGCGTTGCAGTTCTGCTAGCGCTTGTTGCTGTTGCTCATTAGGCGTTAGCGTTGAGTAGACCGATGAAGTTATAGGTAATTCATCATCGCCATACGTGTATTGATGACTGTGATTTTGACGAGAATGATGGGATTTGCTTTGGTCACCTTTTTCATCCAGAGTAAACGCTGCATTAGGCTGCAGGGCCACCGGAACAAAATGAGTAGCAACGATAACTAATCCCGAAAGCGCACTCTCATTAATGACCTCAGCGACTCGCTGCTGTGCTTCGCTATCTAGCCCTTCAAAGGGCTCATCGATTAACAGCACATCAGGTTTTGCTAATAAGGCTCTGGCCAATGCTAAGCGTTTACTTTCACCGCCTGATAAAGCCCTTCCTCCTTTACCAACCCATTCAGTTAACGCAGAAAGGTGCTGTAAACCAACACGCGCTAAAACTTCGTGCATGGACTCTTCACTGATCCCAGTGGCAGCAGGATCTAAGTTCAGTTTAATGGTACCTGCCAAAATAATGGGTTGCTGTTCAACGTAAATCCATTTTTCTAACATGCCTTGCACAGTGGCAACATTGTCTATTGAGCGGCGCCCTTCAAAAGGAATTAGCCCACATATGGCTTGTAGAATGCTCGACTTACCGCACCCTGAATACCCCTTGAGCACGCTAAGCCCTGTAGCCTCAAACTGCATATTGACCGTAGGTAGGTTTCTGTCTTGTGCGATAAAATCTTTTAATGAAAGTGATACCCTAGGTTTATGCGCATTTAGTAAAGGTAAAGACTGAGTGTGCATTGCTTGTAGCTCTGCTTTGCTATGTTGCCACTTTGCGAACTTAACCACACTACTAAAAGTGGCGTTTGCCCAGTCTGGCGCTGCTAACAGAACCATAGGCGTGATTAATGCGAGCGGAACGAAATAAGCCGCTGAGTTAGCACTAACAACAACCAGAACAACCAAACTGAATACGCCACCTTGAAAAAGCCACATGGCTCTGGACACTAGCGCCTGCTCTTTTAATTGCGCATCTTGTGCCTGTTGGGTACTGGGGGCATTAAACAAGCCTTTCGAAGTTTTCGATTTAAGGTGCCACAAACTACTTGCTTGAAAAAACGTTGCGCTTTGGTGCCGAAACTCAAGCTCTTCCTGCGCCGTTTTAGCCACGGTTTTAAGCCCGCAAAGCGTGGTGATAACACTCATCACCAACCACAGCATGGCTAGGGCTATGAAAAAACCATAACCCGGCACATTCATGAGATACCCAGTGAACAATAACCCTGTCATTAGCAGCGCAACCGAGGCTAGTGGCGAAACCCACGCAATAAAGGCTGATGCAAGTTGCTCCGTATGGTTCGCGAGAGCTTCAACTGTCCATGCTTTGCTTTCAAGACGCTTTGACGCTAATTGTTCAAACACGGCTAAGCGCGCTTTGGCAATGCGCGTTAATAAATCGTTGTGACCAAGCCACATGGTGGTGTAACCACTAGCAATTCGAAGTAGCGCAAGCCCCCTTATGACCACCGCTGGAATAACATAGTTAAACCCTAAAGGTGCTATCGCGCTAATGGCAATAAACCAAGATGATATGATAAGAATACTCAGACCCGCGATACCATGAAGCAAGGCCAAACCCAGAGCACCATACGCAGCCATTGACGTCTGCCCGGTTAGTGACGAAGGCGCTTTTGATGAATCAGGTGCTGCTTTTGAAGGTAAGTATTTCATTTCACCGTTACCTCCCCGTTTGCAATATGCCAATGCGCGTCAAACCAATGCGCGGGCAATAACTTATGCGATGCCCAAATCACAGTCTTGCCTTGAGTGACACGGGAAATAAGCTGCGAAAGACGATGGTGCTGTTCATCGGGAATATGCGCGGTGGGTTCATCTAATAACCAGATATCTGGATCTCTTAATAGACCACGAGCCAACGCAAGCCGTTGCGCTTCACCACCGGAAAGGTTGGGGTACTCAGTCATCAAAGTATCGAGGCCATCAGGCAGCGACGAAAGCCAATCAGCGAGCTCAACTGAATTTAGCACCTCGCACAACGCACTATCGCTATAGTGGGCATCAAGTATGAGGTTCTCTCTCACGCTGCCAGGTAAAACAACGGGAGTTTGACTCACCCAGACACAATGTCCGTCAAAGCCGTGAGAGGCTTTGCGATGGCCAGCTAACGCCTCTAGCAATACCGTTTTACCACTTCCAGAAACGCCATTTAGGCGAATATGTTCTCCTAAAGCAACCTTAAGGTGCTCGGCTTTAAGTAAATTGGATACACGGAAATTTTGCGCATCAAACCCAGAAAATGGTTTGTTCTTCATTTCGCCTTTGCTCACTTCCCCTTTCTTCACAGACACATTGTCGTTCAACGTATCAAACAACGAAAACAAACACTCGCTGGCCGCTTCAGCTTCAGCTTTTTGGTGATAAACCTGCCCCAGTTTTTTCATTTCACTTAAAATTAGCGGCACCGTTAGTAACACCCAAAGCCCTTGCTGTAAGGAAATTTCAGGCCCCAAGTTAAGCTCGCCGAGCAGTGAAAAACCTATAAAGACAGCAACTAAGGCTACCGATAAAGTGGCAAAAAAATCTAATACTGACGATGATAAGAACGCGACGCCTACCACCCGCATGGTGCGTTTATTGAGTTGTTCGCTGGCGTTATTAAGCAAACGCATCTGCGTATTGTGAGCCCGATAACTCGCCATTAAAGGCAGTGCATTAAGTCTATCGGTAAAAAGCCCACCTAGCCGTTCAAGCGCCACGAAATGCTTGCGATGTAAGCTGGCGGCTCCTTTACCAACAATAACCATAAATAAAGGAACAATAGGAAGGGCTATAGCTAACCCCATTCCTATTACGGGGTTAACGTAAAAAATAATGACTAGCGCCATCAATGGGACAAGTACTGCAACATATTGCTGTACGCGGTAATCGAAAGCCCAATTGGCAATAGAGCGAATATGCTTCACCCAAAGTGATTGCCAATAAAAAAGTGAATGTTGACGAATGAGGGCGTGCTGTTGCTCGGCGAAAATAAGTTGTAACTTTTGCTCCATAGCCTGCATCAACTGACTCTTACATGACAGCGTAAGCGTGTTTACCAACCCTTGAGCTATCCAGCTAATAAACAACGCGACAGATAAACCTACAATATGAAATTGGCTTGCTTTATGGGTATCTACTATCCAGTCATGCATAGCATGAGCGAAAAAATAAAAAGCGATAATCAGTGAAAAAAGAGACAGACACTTCACCAAAGTGATGATCAAAACCCGCCTGCGCGCGCCAAGCTTGTGCGTGTTGTCGAGTTGATTAAACTTAGCTTGAAATGTCTGCCTGTCTAACTTTTTCATTGACTTTATCGCACTGCCTATCTTTTAAAATAGCTGGTTAAAATAACGGTTAAACTAAAGACAACGAGCGTTGAATACACCAGCTCGTTGCCTTTTACGTTTTATATTACGCCGTGAACATTAAATAAATCAGCTATTCGGCGTCTTCAGGGCGGTCCATATCTTCGGTAGACTCTAGCCACATGGCATTTAAAATACCGAATGAACACGCTAGCAGTACGCCGAGGATCCAAGTGAAATACCACATATGCTACTCCTTAATAAATAGTGTGAGATTGATCTAAGTCGCTATTTTTGACTCGCCCACGCATTACATAGTAGCCATAGGCGGTATAGCACAAGATGATAGGCACAAAGATACAAGCCACAATAAACATGATATTTAGGGTTAAGTGACTAGAGGTGGCATCCCATACCGTAAGGCTAGCTTCCGGCATAGTGATACTGGGCATCAAGAACGGGAACATTGAGAAGCCCGCAGTTAATATAACGCCAGTAATCAGCAGTGCACTTGAAACAAATGCCATCCCTGCGTTTCCTTTGCGAGAAAACATGGCACATGCGAGCCCTGCTGACACACCTAAAACAGGCGCAATAATCATCCATGGATATCGTGAGTAGTTCGTCATCCATGCGCCCGCTTCAATAGCGACTTCTTTTTTCATTGGATTCGAGGTGGCTAAGGCATCTACGGTAGAGGTAATAACAAAACCATCTAACCCAAATGCTACCCACGCACCGGCAATCAGGAATAAGACTACTGCCACTAGGCTCAGTATAAACGACGTTACACGTGCTCTAGATTCAATGAAACCATCCGTTTTCATTTGTAACCATGCTGCGCCGTGATTAAGTAAAATAGCCACTGACAACAACCCAGACAACAAAGCGAATGGGGTAAGCAACCCAAAGAAAGAGCCGGTGTACGTTGATTTAAGCGTGTTGTCGAATTCAAACGGCACACCTAATAACAAGTTACCAAATGCCACGCCAAAAATAAGCGCAGGGATGAAACCGCCAGCAAATAACGCCCAATCCCATGCTTTTCGCCACTGAGCATTTGGCAATTTACTGCGATAATCAAATCCAATTGGGCGCATCCAAAGCGCAATAAGCGTTAGTGCTAGGGCTAAGTAAAAGCCAGAAAAAGCAGTAGCATAAATCATCGGCCATGCTGCAAAAATGGCACCACCAGCCGTAATGAACCACACTTGGTTTCCATCCCAATGCGGCCCAATGGTATTAATCATTACGCGACGTTCTTTGTCTGTTTTACCAATAATGGTCAGCAATGAACCTACACCTAAATCGAACCCATCGGTTACTGCGAAACCAATCAACAACACACCAATAAGGCACCACCAGGCTACGCGAAGAAATTCATAATCAATCATGCGTTTGCTCCTTTTGCATCAAAGTCGATTAAATCGTCATCTTCATCACTATGGTTATCTTCAGGGGGCACTGGCCCTTTTTTGGCAAATTTCTTCATTAAGTAGAAGGCAACAATGAACATCACAGTGTAAAACGCTGAGTAAGCGACTAACGTAGTGACAATGTCAGAGATAGACAAATTAGACGTTGACGCATGCACCGGTAAAATCTCTGCAATAGACCAAGGCTGGCGACCAAACTCAGCCACAAACCAACCGGCTTCACACGCCACCCAAGGAAGCGGCAAGCTATACAATGAAGCTTTTAATAACCAGCGAGGCTGCGTAATTTTATGTTGGGTGCTGTAGTAGAAGGCAGCTAAGAACACAGCTAACATAATAAAGCCTGATGCCACCATTAAGCGGAAACTCCAAAATAAGGGGGCAACTTGAGGAATACTGTAATCCACTGCTTTTTGTAAGGCTGCTTCAGAAGGCTGTGTTACATCGTCCGTAAATGGCTCTAACAACATGGCGTAACCCATATTATCTTTGTGTGCCTCAAACAGCGCGAGTTCTTCTGCTGAAGCCGTTCCATCTCGAACACTATCGAGCAAACCGTACGCTTTAATACCATCAAGAATACGTAAGCGGTTTTCTGCTTTAATGTCTTTTAAGCCTTTAACTTCCTCAGTAAGTGAACGAGTAGCAATAATGCCCATCGCCCAAGGAATTTGAAGTGCGTATTCGGTTTCTTCTTTGTCATCATTAGGAATACCAAATACAGTAAAAGGCGCAGGTGCTGGATGGGTCTCATATTCCGCTTCAACCGCTGCCAATTTTACTTTTTGCACTTCTCCTAATTCGTAGCCACTTTCGTCACCAAGCACAATAACTGACAAGGTAGCCGCTAAGCCAAAACTCGCAGCAATGGCAAAGGAACGTCGAGCGAAGGCAATATGCTTATGGTTTAGTAAGTAGTAACTCGAAATAGCCAATACAAACATGGCCCCCGTTACGTAACCAGCTGAAACAGTATGCACAAACTTAACTTGTGCTACCGGGTTAAAGATAACCTCAGCAAAGCTTGTCATTTCCATGCGCATGGCTTCAAAATTGAATTCAGCCCCTATAGGGTATTGCATCCAGCCGTTGGCAATGAGGATCCATAGTGCTGAGAAGTTAGAGCCAATAGCCACTAACCAAGTGGTCATTAAATGCCTTCCCTTTGACATTTTATCCCAGCCGAAGAAGAACAGCCCAACAAAAGTAGATTCTAGGAAGAACGCCATCAGACCTTCAATAGCCAGCGGTGCCCCAAAAATATCCCCAACATAGTGAGAATAGTATGACCAATTCATTCCGAATTGGAACTCCATAGTGAGCCCGGTAGCCACACCAATGGCGAAGTTAATACCAAACAACTTGCCCCAAAACTGAGTCATTTGTTTGTAAATTTCTTTGCCTGTCATTACATAAACGGATTCCATAATGGCAAGCATGAAACTCAACCCTAAGGTTAAGGGCACAAATATAAAGTGGAACATCGCAGTTAGCGCAAATTGCCACCGCGATAGCTCGACTAACGTATCGCTCATGGGTTTTCTCCCTAGTTAAAAAACAGTACGGCAAGCCGCTAAAATTCTTTTAAATCAATAACCTTAAAAATAAGGCCGCACCGTAAGACTTGTACTTCTGAAGGAGGTTTAGCAAGCTTTGCGCCAGCTATGGCACGATTGCCCATCACCACCTGTATTCCCTACCATGCGGCGCAATTATTCCATCAAGTTGGATTTACCGCCTTGATCCACCTCAAACAAGATGAGAGGAGAATGCGCCAAAAATGTCAATCAGTGCCATTTTTGACACAAAAAAGTGATATGAGCAGTAGCGGAAAGGTTTGAGAGTGGGGCGTTTACAGGAAAGGTGGGGAATGCAGGAAAAAATGCATGGCGTGCCGTTAACGGATGCCGGTAAAGACACGTTGCATTTCCTTGAAAAAAGAAAAGGCTATTCGGGTGAATAGGTAAGTGTAAAAGCACCTCTTAAACTTCCTGGCGCAAAGCCCGTTGCGGTGTCTTCAGGGTATTTTTCCCTAATAATACCTAACACCGCAGGATCCACGTTATTGCCATGACAAGCCGTACACACTTGCCCCGTAACAATCGCTGACATATAGCGTAATTCACCGGTTTCCTCATTCCAACGTGATGCCTCTAACGGCATAGGCAATTGCTTAGATAAGGCATCTGCAAACTCGTGCAATTGGGTTTCTTCCCATCCATCTGGTTGGTTGTCTTGATTACGCACCCGCAGCGCGGTGCGCCCCACGGTCCAACCATCCTTCTTGAGTGCTTGCGCGATAGGCCCAGCGGCCACATAACATGCTTCTACACCTTCTTCTAAACCGCCCTTAGCTATCGCTTGTTGCAGCCGTGCTTTTAAAGCACCACCCAATGCTTTAGCATTGGTACGTGCTTGATTTAACTTGCCTTCGGGTCCTGCTAGTATGACGGCTTCCGTTTCCTGTTGTGTCGCTAAGCTGTCTTGCGGCTGCAGAGTTTTGGCCGACAGCCCAGTTGACAAAAGTAATCCACCTATTACACCAACCGTTAATGTCATTTTCATTTTTTTTCCTCGTACCGGAGAGTTACCCACCTACATATGTTGGGTTTGAAGTTACACACTTGTTCATCAACAGACCTACAAGGCGCGTGCCAATGTGATACCTTAAACCTAGATTAGTTATCTTGTGGGTTCGAATTGTGTGCATACGTCATGCATACCCAGCCCGTATTGCTAGGTGAAGCTGTTACATGAATATCTCGATTGTTCAAGCCATGATAGACGCCATCGATAAACCCGCTATTTTCATCAATCATCAATATGTAATAGAAGCGGTTAATCAGCCTTATCGTAATACCTATCCTGTGGATATTATTCCGGGAGATAGCCAGTGCTTTAAGGTGTCACACGGTAATACCAAGCCTTGTGATCAATGCGGTGAAAGTTGCCCTATTCAACAATGCAAAGAAACCGGCCGCACTGCAAGTGTGGTTCACATTCACACCACAAAAAGCGGTCAAAGCTACTGTGATATTCTCATGCGACCGGTTCACGATGCTAACGGCGACCTGCTTGGTTACTTAGAAATATTAGATAAACTCGCGTTCGCCTCAAATTACCCGACTAAGGGTAAAATGATAGGTGAGTCTGCCGCCTTTAAAGCGATGCTGAATAAAATTAATCGGGCCGCAAAATCCGATATAGCCGTGTTGCTTCAAGGTGAAACGGGTACAGGTAAAGAGCTGGTTTCTCATGCCCTGCATACCAGTAGCCACCGCGCCGAAAAACCTTTTGTAGTAATAGAGTGTACTGGGTTAGCTGATTCGCTTTTTGAATCGGAGTTATTCGGCTACGAGAAAGGTGCTTTTACAGGCGCGCAATCGAACAAGAAGGGGTTGGTTGATGCCGCCCAAGGTGGAACGCTGTTTTTTGACGAAATTGGCGATGTTCCTCTTACCATGCAAGTGAAGTTACTGCGGCTGCTTGAAACTCAAACCTACCGCCCAGTTGGAAGCGTTCAAGTTAAAAAAGCCGATTTCCGTTTAGTATGCGCTACCCATAAAGACTTAAAGTCCTTGGTGGAAAAAGGTGAATTTAGACAAGACCTCTACTACCGAATTGCGGGCTTCCCCATACACCTTCCGCCGCTTCGCGAGCGTCAAAGCGATATTGCCATGCTGTGCAGCCACATGTTGCATGAACTCCCCTCGAAAAAACGCTTACACAAATCCACTCTTGAAGTGCTAAGTCACTATACCTATCCAGGTAACATTCGTGAGCTTAAGAATATTGTGGAGCAAGCGTACTTATTGGCAGATGAAAATGTTATTTACCCCACAGACTTACCCGAGTTAGTCTGCGAGCCCACATCCCATAACAGCGCAAGTGTTCTCACTCTGGAAGCTGCTGAAGCTAAGTACCTAGAAGAGGTAATAGCAAAACATGAAGGCAGTATAGATTCCCTTGCCATAGCACTGGGTATCAGCCAGCGAACCTTGTACCGTAAGCTTCAAGCGTTAGGACTAAAGATTAAATAACACGCGGTAAAAACCCCTTTCAACATCCTATATTTAACGTATTATTAAGTAAGTTCCGGTAGAAATAGAATAGCGCTTTGCCATTGAAGTCATTATTTACACTGCTAGTTTGCCTAACCTTGCTATTGCAAAATGCGATGGCATTGAAGCTTGCGGCTGTAACAATGGAAAAGGCGCAGCAACTGACTACTGAATTGAATGACAGCAGTAACGATATAGAACTCATTTGTACTGGCAGTACCATGCGCTGGATATCATTAAGCGCTACTGAGCATGCCGGTGAATTTGTTTATGTTAGTGTCGATATCAGCAAGGTACCGGTAGAACATATCGACTGTACCAACAGTCTACTTTCTGATTTACCCAATGCGGTTACGGCTCCTGACTTTTCACTTCCTTTAATCACCTTTGTTCGCTTTAACAACCTAGCTACTGCCATTGCACAGCGACCCTACACGGCATACGCCTACGCAGCTCCGCTCTCGCGCGCTCCACCTCTTTCATAGTTTTCCCATCACACTTTACTTATAACGCGCTTTAATCAGCTTTATCGCTGACGTTGTTTAATTAGAAATGGAATAATTATGAAAAAAACAGCCATTGCACTAGCAGTATGTTCTGCTGGCTTATCCCCCTTTTTGTATGCTCAAGAAACTTCATCAACAGAAGTGATTACCGTTATTGGCGAACCGCTCACCGCCACCAATAATGCGCCCGTTTCAGCCTCTACCAATACCGAAGCTGACTATGGTGATCAACTCGCCACGCTACCTGGCGTGACTATTTCGCGAAATGGCCCCGTAACTGGGCTAATCCAGTATCGTGGCCTTTATGGTGACAGAGTCGGCGTGACTATTGATGGAGTAGATATAGCGGGCGCAGGTCCAAATTCCATGGACTCCCCGCTTTCACACGTGTTACCTGAACCAGGGCTTCAGGCCGTGCTGTATCGCGGAATAGTACCGGTAAGTGCAGGGGTTGAAACCTTAGGTGGTAAGCTAGACATTCGTGCCGACGCTCAGCACTTATTTTCACAAGCTAACGGCCTGCAGTTTAATGCCAGCGCCAGTGCATTTTCTCCCGGCGATGCACAGCAGTACCAAGCCAATGCGTTTTATGGCGCAGACAATGGCTTTTTTACCGGCGCATTCACCCACCAGCAACGCGAAGATCGCGAGGCTGGTTCTAGCAATACCGCCTCAAACATAACTATTCCTAATTCTCAGTACCAAAGAAACGGCGGAAAACTGCGCGCGGGCTATAGTTGGGGCAAGCATAGTCTAGATGTCAGCTACCAAACACTGAACACTAACAACAGCGGCACTGCGGCGCTTGCAATGGATATTTCGTTTATAGACGCGGCGTGGTATCGCTTAGGTTATCAATATCAAGCCGATGATGAGCGTATGTTGAAAATGAGCGTGTTTGGCAATAGCAACCAACACGCCATGGATAATGCTTCCCAACGCGCGATTTCAATGGCAAGCATGGCTAGACAAAACGACGCCGATTCTGTGGCGCAGGGTGTAGAGGCAACTTACATTACCCCTGCCCTTGATGGTGAACTCGAAGTAGGCTTTAGCCATTTACACAGCCGAAATAATTCTGTTATCACCAACCCGAATAACAGCGCATTTTATATCAACAACTTTAGCGATATTACCCGCGATACCTACAGTGGTTTCACCGAATGGCATCGAACAACCGACACCGCTGATTACTTGCTGGGCCTTCGTTATACCCAAATTGATATGGACGCTGATGCAATTGGCTCTAACATGGTGATGATGAACGATGCGGTGGCTATGCTAGCGTCTAACTTCAACAATGCCGAACGTAGTGAAACCTACAATATGCTAGATGCGGCAGCCACTATTCAAGTACCCGTAAGCGAAACCATGACAGTATTTACGGGTATCTCACAAAAAAACCGTGCGCCCAACTATTACGAACGTTACACCTGGTTACCGTTAGGCATTACAGGCGGCATGGCTGACGGGCTCAATTACATTGGTAACCTTGAACTTGATAAGGAAACTGCTCGTCAAATTGAGTTTGGTGTTACTTACAGCAAAAACAACTGGACGGTTTCACCACGGCTTTATTACCAAGACATAAAAGACTACATTGCTGGCACACCGAGCAGCAATGCAGCCGCAGTTATGTTCTCAACCATGATGGGGTCAGATACACCATTTCAATGGACTAATACTGACGCTGTTATTAAAGGAGCTGATGTAACTATTAACGCTAAGCTATCGAATAACTTGTTGTTAACCTCAACCGCCAGTGTTAGCCATGGTAACCGTGACGATATAGACGACGCGCTATTTCGCATTGCCCCCGAGCAACTAACTACCCGTATCGAGTGGCAAAGCGAGCTAATGCAATCGCCGCTTATGTTGTCGGTTACTTCTCATTTAGCGGGTGCGCAAAATCATACGTCTGCCCTCCAAAATGAAAGCAGTACATCAGGTTACGGGCTTATACATATAGGCGCACGCTGGCAACTTACTCAAGCTTTCAGCGTGTCGGCACAGCTTCAAAATGCGTTTGATAAGTACTATACCGCTCATACCGCGGGTGTTAACCGCGTATCAGATGTCGATATTGCGGTAGGGGATAAACTGCCTGGGACTGGCAGGGAATGGCAGGTCTCAGCAAGCTATCGCTTTTAGCTGGCCCGTTCCCAAAGCGAGCTAACATGTAAATTACGATAAAAAATGTAAAGTGATAGGCGAAGATATTCGCCTATCACGCTTACGTTGAGTAATTCATAGACAAACAATAGCGAACAGGCTGACCTACACTAAGTCAGCTGTTGCTTGAACAATTAAGCGAAAAGCTAATAAGGTGACAATAACTTTAAATAACACGAGAAATTTGTCGGCTGGAATTTTCTTGAGTACTTTTAGCCCCACGTAAGTCCCCACTGCGCCACTTATAATCATGGCAAAAATTAACCCTAACCATTGAAAAAAAGAAAATCCAACAAAGGTAAAAACGAACGCTTTTAACCCATGCTGAAAGGTAAGGCACGAGGCCATGGTGGCGGTTATCTGCATTTTATTGTAGTTATTTCGATGCACAAAAGCGGCTACTAACGGCCCCGTAGCCCCGACAAACATAGAAATTAACGTGGTGACCAGCCCCGCTAGACTTCGCCCTGCGGGTTGCATTTCCTGCGCTTTCGGTTTGCTGCCCCACACCAAAAATAAGATAAAACCCGCTACAGCAAATTGAATAACCACTAAAGGCAATTGCACGACTATAAACGTAGCCAGCACCGCCCCCAACAACGACCCAAACGAAAAGAACTTCACCATAGACCAATCAACATAACGAAAGGTCATTAGTGCTCGGTTGCCGTTTGAACCTAACTGTACCAACCCATGCACAGGGATAAGTGCAGATACTGGCAAGCTTCCCGCCATTACCGCAATAAGCAACACGCCACCGCCAATACCAAAGGTGGCGGTTATCAAGGACGTCATCGTAGAGGTTGCTATTAGCACTGCGGCGGTAGTTATCGAGATAGCGCCATCAGCGGTTAGCCAATAAGTAACGAGATCCAATTACAGCCCTCCTTTTTTAATTTATTGATTTTTAGTTTCCCTTAAGCACAAACGAGGTGAAAGAAAATGGTTTTCACCTCACCTTTTTGAAGCGAAATTTAAGGCACCTAGTAGCAATTAGTAACAAATTATCTGTAATTGGAACTTGTATATACCCCGCAGCGAAGGCATATTCTGCAATCTTCATTGCGCAACGAAACGGTTTATTTTACGTCGTTGTCGCGAATTTAAATGGATTTAGTCTAGGAAGTTGCGTTGTATTCCTTTTTCAGCCGCTGTTGTATTGTATTTTTTTGTACCGTAACGCTAGTTTACGCTAACGATGCGTCTCAACATATAAATAACCTAGCATCACACAAGGTGTGGAAGCAGCTATTACATGCTGAGCAAACCGCAGTAACGCTAAACCACAATGGCAGTAACTTCTATTTAGCAGAAAATGGCTTTGAAAATCCACTTTCAGAACTTGAAGCGACTATTCACGCCTTTTCGCAAAACCCCAAAAGCCAGTGTCAATTTCCCGCACGTAAACGTTTTATAGAAAAACAGTTACCCACACTTAGCTTCCCTGACGTGGCATGCCCACAGTATGAAGAATATTTAGATGCTTTTTCTACCCACAGCGCCAGCCTTATTTTTGCTTCAGGCTACTTAGGTAACCCCGCGTCGATGTTTGGCCATGTATTTTTGAAGTTTAATGGTGAATCAGAAGACGGCTTACTCGATAACACCTTCTCTTATGGGGCCAAGGTGCCCGATAACGAAAACAAGTTGGTTTACATCACTAAAGGCATATTGGGCGGCTATCAAGGTAAGTTCTCTAACCAGCAATACCACCATCATCATTTAACTTATAGCGAAACCGAGCTTCGCGATATGTGGGAATATAAACTTGCCCTATCCCAAGACGATATTCAATTTCTACTTGCCCATTTATGGGAGCTAGAAAATGCCACTATGACCTATTACTTTTTTGAGCAAAACTGTGCCTACCAATTGGCGAAGTTACTCAGTTTGGTTTTCGATGCCCCCCTGATTGCCCCCAATAAGGTATGGGTGATGCCGTTTGATTTAGTGGTAATGATGCAGCGCCATCAAGCTACCCGCCCCATGTTTAATGACGTTATCTACCATGGCTCACGTCAGCAAACACTTTATGATCGCTGGCAACAATTAACCAGCAAAGAACAGCAAACCTTACTGCAAATTCTAGAAAGTGCGCCTAAAGACACGCAACAGCAACTTGCTGCTTTAGGTGACGCATCGGCGATACGGGTTATCGATACCCTTTACGACTACTTTGCGTTTATTGAACAAAAAGAAGACGACCTCACCGTTACACAACAAGCACAAAAGCGGCAGGCCATGATAAGGCGGTTTGCGATGGCGCCAGGTAAACCAAACTGGAAAAGCGTAGATAGACGCCCTCCTCATGAGGCACAAGATACCACACGTATTGGCCTTGGTTTGTATAACACACCAGCAGGCGACTTAGCGGGGGAGTTGAACTTTCGGGCTAATTATTACGACCTACTCACGCTAAATGCGGGGCGAATTCCCTACTCTGAACTCACTACCTTTAATCTTCGTCTTCGCTACCTAGAGGGTGAAGGACTAGCAGTAAAAGAATTTACGCCGGTGCGAATTATTAACTTAAATGCATCTGAATCAGGATTACCACTTGATAGCAATTGGGCCTGGAAACTGGCCTTTGGCTACAAAGAACAAGCTAATAACTGCACCCACTGCGGCGCAGGTTATATCGACAGTTTTATTGGGAAGTCTTGGGCGTTTCGTCACAACCTTGTAGGTTACGCGGCGCTTAGTACTTCTATTACCAGCTCTAATCTGAATGGCGGCTTTATCGCTGTGGGTTCAGAAGTGGGTGGCGTAGCGCATGTTGCGCCAGAAATAGCAATGTCATTGGCAGTAGGACAACAATGGTTTGTTAACCAGCCATCGAAGGATCAACATTACCTCTCTGTTACCGCGCGATATGCAATTAATCAGCGCTGGGACGTGAGAGCAAATATTGATAACAAGCATGGTACTGACTTCGGCTTGCTCATTTCACATTATTACTAATAACAATCAGAGGAATATAAACATGTTTAAAAAACTAACACTTGCCGCTCTTCTTACGACTACCGCTTTTGCTGGGAACGTATCAGCTGATGACAACATTAACCCGTGGAAGCACTGTGGTATTGGCGCTGTTATCTTTGATGACAATGGCACAGCTGCTGCAATTTCAAACATTATTTGGGATTTAGGGACAACTGCGGTTTCTTCAAAAGTATCATCTGCTGATTCTTGTGAAGGTAAAATGGCTACTGCTGCTGTATTCATTCAAAATAACTTTAACAACGTTATTGAAGAAGCTAGCCAAGGTTCAGGCGCACACCTAACGGCAATGCTTGATATTTTAGAAGTAAACGAAACGGCTCGCGCTGATGTTGTTACGGCTGTTCGTGCTGAAATGGCATTATCAGTTGCAGCAAACGAAGCAACTAGCCCAGAAGCTTTCTACAACGCAGTTGTAGCAAACATCTAGTATTGTGGGCAGTGACATTACCGCAAGCGGGAATGCCACTGCCTCATCTTGCTATATTAAGATTAAAACAAATTTTTAAGCTAATTCTTGAGCCAAATCTTCCTATTTTACTTGCTTGGCAATAGTCATAATGCTTTGCCCTTGTTTTACTGAAGGCCCCGATAATCCGTAAAGCGCAAAGCCGCTTTCTGGCGCAATAACAGTTTCAACCGTATTGCCAAAATAGTCTTTTACTACCCCTAACATATCACCTTTTTTCAAAAATTGGCCTGTAGTAATTTCAGGAAACCATAAACCCGAAAAGTTAACCGGTACAGAAAAAGTACCTTCAAAATATCGACGGTCAGGTGCCCCCTGTGAAGCTAAGTCAGCTTTGCTGGTATTAATACTAGAAGGCGAAGTAATACCCAAAATACGAGTGGCCTCTTCAAGCCCTGTTACCATCGCATTTATGTGCTCTTCTTTTTTTGAGCCGTTCTCACCAATTTCAACCAAAATGGTAGGTGCACCATGGGCTACCGCTTGGCGATTGAGCGAACGACGAGTATCAACTTGTTTTTGTGTTTTCATTTTGTAGGTTACGATATTTGGGAATTGAAACCCTTCTGCCACTAACATGGCTTGTGCGTAATTACTGGAAAGCGGCCCACCATAGACACCCACAAAACCGGCAAGCCACTCAGCTCCATCACCACTATGAAGGTCGATAATAAAGTCGGCTTTTGCAATAACGTGGTTCGATAGATTCCACGCTATTTGCTCTGTCTGCGTGCCTTCAACCTTGCCCGGAAAGCTTCTGTTTAGGTTCTTTCTATCATAAGGGTTTACGTAAATACTTTTCTCTTCAAAAGCAGGTATATGCGCTACTCGCACCGCAATGATAGTACCGGCTATCGTACTAGGATCGATATTCGCAAGCCATTTTTCAGTGGCCAATATTGAATTATATTCATAGCCATGAACGCCAGCGATGGTAGCAAGTACAGGTCCTGACTTACCCCCATTGATAACGGTTACTGGGATAAAGGTTTCTGGTTCAGTGCTGTTCCCCCCACCCGTTCCCACAGGAATACTAATGTTTTCTCGGCTACCTTCGGCCACTAAAGTGCCTGCAACTTCTATGTCTTTTGCACTTGCCCCAAACCCAACTAATAAAAAACAAATAGAGAGGATACTGACCCAAGAATACGTTTTAAACTTCATATTTTTACCTAGTTTTCGATATAAAATAGATTGTTTTTGTAATGCTATAACATCACCTTAGCCAGTGATTATACACTGCCCAATGCCAGCTTAAACGATTAATTTAATAAGGAATGTGAGCTTGAAACTAACATTGGGTAATGTATTTGCTTTTAAACGCTAAGGCTTGCAGGAAACAAAACATGACATAGTTGCGCCTTGGTATTCTTTAAGGCGCAACTAAAATTCGTGAACTTACGCGCGACTTTGGAATTTACGCTCTTCGGTATTTACCTTTATCCACTCGCCAGTACTGATGTACTCAGGCACTTGAACCACTAGCCCCGTCGATAACGTAGCAGGCTTAGTCCGCGAGGTTGCAGATGCACCTTTAATAGAAGGGTCAGTTTCAGTTACCTCGAGTTCTACACTCATTGGCAAATCTAGCGCCACTGGCACATCGCTTACAATTAACACCTGAATAGACTCAGTCTTTTCGTTAATAAACAAAGCTTCGTCAGCAATGCTTTCTTTGTTTAGGTGGTATGGCGTGTAATCTTCGTTATCGAGGAATACATACTCGTCGCCATCAATGTAAGAGAACATCACAGGGCGACGCACTAAATCAGCCATTTCTAGCATGTCTGAATCTTTGAAGGTTTCATCAAACTTAGCGCCGCTAACCACGTCATACATGCGCATGCGATAAATACTACCACCCGCACGGCCCTGAGGTACTGAACGTTCGATATCTCTCACAATACACGTTTTACCACCATAAACGATGGTGTGATTCTTTTTAATTTCACTTGCCTTTGGCATGGTCTTACCCTGTTATTAATGGCCTTTAACGATTGGCGGGCCATGTTAAATTATCGCCCTATCTTCCGGTAATTGAGTGTTATAGTCAAAGCCGTTACACCTTTATTGAACAAACATCTGCTACACTTGGTTCAGCCCTAGTTCCTTTTGTTTTTTCTTAGTAAGTCCTAGCGACACTATTTTGTAAGACTCATGTAAGTAGTACCTCAACTCTTCGTTGAGATCTTCTACACTTTGTTCAATGTTTATTTTAGGTTGAGCTTCAGCGCCACCAAATTGCTGGATCCATTTCATGCCCCGAGACGCAAAATAAGGCGCGGGGCGATACCCGGGTTTTTCGCTCAAAAAATGGTAATTAAGCTCTGAGGTTTTGAAAATAAAAGCGGGTTCACCGTTTTTGCCTAAACCGCCTATGGCAAATACTTTACCGCCCACCTTCCATACATGGGACTTATTCCATTGCATTACATAAGTTGTAGCCTTTAAGCCACCACAAAACTGATTAAACTCGTCGTAGGTCACTGTGCTTCACTATCTTTCATTGTCTTTCACTGTGGCTGTTTGAGGTGTACATGGTTTTGGTTCCCTCAAAGCTATCGTACAAGGCTTGATGACTTTGCTTGGAAAAGGTATCTGTTCTATTTTCATAGTCCTTTATCCAGTCTAACAACATACTTAAATTAGCATCTTGTGCTTGCTTAGACGCATACTTATGAGGTTCCCATGGGCGTGCCTTAGCATTCTCTACACAAAGGTTAATGGGTAGATTTAAGAAGATAAGCTCATCGGCATAAGGCAAGACTTCAGCGAGCAAATCGGAATAGCAACCCTCAATAACCCACGATGTATTTTTAGATAAGAAAGTTTCAATAAGCACCTTTGATTCGCTGATAGGCAAACGACTAGGTGGGCTAGAGGACGCATTTGAGGGCGCCCAGGCCACCGCGTCCAAATCTAAATGCGCGATGTGGCGCACCTTTACCAAATTCTTAGCTAAGGTAGACTTTCCTGAACCTGAGTTTCCAAAAACGACAATTTTTGTCATGACTCACCTTGTTATTAGCGCTATCACGTGGCTCTATTGTCGAAAACTTGCCAACTTGTACACTAAGTTATTTTTTACCGCCGCCCATTCAGAATTAATAATGGAAAATACCACTGTGTCTCTAAACGAACCATCTGGTAGACGTTGATGCTGCCTAAGTACCCCATCCTGTTTTGCGCCGAGACGAGCAATTGCCTTACGCGATTCAAGATTGTGCCAGTGAGTTCTAAACTCAACAGCAATAACGTCAAGCACCTCGAATGCATGGTTCAGTAGCGCTAATTTACATTCCGTGTTTACCGACGAGCGCTGATGACTTTTTGCATACCAGGTATAACCAATTTCTACTCGCTTGTTTGCATAATCTAGATTGCAAAAACGGGTACTGCCGATCACTTTCCCACTTAGTTTTTCAACCACCACGAAGGGTTGGGACAAGCCATCTTTTTGCTGCTGCAATGCCAGAGAAATATAAGTGTCAATAGCGTCTGGTCGTGGCACCGAAGTAAACCAGAGCTCCCATAGTTTTCCATCACTCGCAGCGTCTGCCAAATCATCAGCATGTTCTTCCCGCAAAGGCACCAGCACAACTGATCCGGCATCAAGCTCATTTTCTGGTAAAAACATTGTATATCCTGCTTCCTTTTCAGTTTAACTAAACTAGCGTTAGCATTGTTTTTTAGGTCTTTTGGCCACTTTAAGCAAAGGCATAGGACCAACGAGCATCGTCGGGTCCATTTGAAAATCTAGGTCGATAATTTCCCAGCCCTGCGAACCAAGTGAATTCAGGTACTTTTCAACATCTTCGACAGTAAGCTCTGTCAAAATATCCCTTTTATTAGCGCACGAATATTATTTCTGACGTTGTTGATTACTTAAAAGCTACACTAAATAACTCAACGCCTACAAGTCATTGCTACTAACATACACAGCAGCCCGTTTACTGTCACCATCTCCAATGACAAAATCACTTTTACCATCTTGATTTATATCGAGAATGGCAAGGCTCCAGGGGTTTGAAATTTGAGGGTGCTTGAAACTTATAGACTTAAATGACGACTTAGTTCCCAATATTGCAAGCACTTCACCTGACCAACTGCTGATTAACACATCATCAATTCCGTCATCATTTATATCGCCCGTGGCAATTTGTTTAGCGCCTGCTGAAGCGTTAAATTCTGATTTAGCGACTTTTAGAAAATTACCACGACCATCGCCCAGCATAATGGTAATCACACTGCCATTTGTCGCTACGATAACATCATGGTTTCCATCGCCATTCATATCAGCAAGTTCAATAGCAAAGGGCGATTCCGGTTGGGCTAACATGCTTAAAGAAAAGCGCATTTGCTTATCGCCAGTATTTAGCAATACGCCAATATCTCGCTGATTTGGAGTAACAATATCTTCAAAACCATCGTTATTGATGTCGCGAACAGCAAACCCTCGGTATGGGTCACCACCAGCGTTAATAACCTTACCAGGCGTTTTAAATCTTCCTGCACTTAAGCCTTTTAGTACCAGAAGCCCATTGTGGCTTCTGTTATCTACAATTAAATCTGGCGTTTCATCACCATCAAGGTCACTTAATTTCACAACGTGGGGATGAGGCTTTACGTTAATATTTAAGGGGGAATGCGGCGGCTCGACAAAGGTTCCACCCCCCTTGCCAAAGAGCACAGTAATGTACGAAGTTTCATGATTGGCAACAACCACATCAACGTGTCCGTCTGCGTTTATGTCTGATAACGCTAACCCCGAAGGGCTATCCCCTGCAGCAAAAATTCCGCCGCGATTTAGGGTACCCTTCCCGTCTGAAAGATAGGTAATGATATTATTGTCGGATGCGTTAGCAATAACCACATCTTGGTTTCCATCGGCGTTAATATCAGATGCGACAATTGTTGGTTGCCCAGCCCCTACTTCAACAATGGTTGATGTGTAGTTTATGTCGTCAATTTTAATAGGATCTGCCAAAGCGTAAGCGCAAAGTAAGCTAATAGACATAGAAAGGAAATAAATTGCTACGCTCACTTTATTCATGTTTCATCCTCATTTACCGTAACTCCACTTATAAAAGCATACCCATGAGATAAAAAAGTGCTACGCATCTTGTCGCACGCTAGCAAAGAGTGGACGATGTGATTCACAGGCTTGCCGATTACTACCGTACGAACTCAGTATAGATGGTGTACTAGGGCAATCGGAACCCTCCACAGCATGGATGCTGTGGCGAAGTAGCCCGCTATGTTTCAGAGTGAGGGTTGAGAGCGAGCCTCATGACCCTCTACCGCAAGGATGCGGCAGCGGAGCCCCCATGGATGGGTTTACGGCGTGTCATGAGGCATGCGCTTCGCCCTCACTGACTATTGAAACAATACAAAGTCGTTGACTTTTTATTCGGCAAATTAAATACTGCGGTTATGACATTACGCACATTGCTGTTTTCAGCACCGCGCCAAGGTTTGGCGTTAAACTCAATTATCCTCCTCGCTATTATTATTAATAATTGGCGGGAAAGTTAGTGCGTACGTAAAACATCACTAAAACCCGCCGCCAAGGCGGGTTTTTCTTAAGTCTGTCTTCGCGGTAAAAACAAACGAGACGACAGCCATGAACAACATCACTCAGTTATTAGCCCGTTTGCACAACGCGGTAAACGAAAACGACCCTGCTTCGGTTAGCGCCTGCTATGGCGATAATGCCAAGGTGGTATCTACGCCGCTGAAAGGCACAGCCCAGCACGATTGTGTTAGCGCACTACAAACTTTCCAACGCAAATACATGCCGGAGCATATCGTTACCACCGGCGATGAAATTGTAATTGAGGCGGGTGATGTAGCCTTAGTAATCGCTAAGCTTTACCTAGTGCCAAAAGCCGCTCCCCACACATTACCTTGCGAAGGCAAACGAGCGGTGTATGTGATGCAGCGAAACGACAGCGGTGAATGGCGATGCATTATCGATAACTTCTTTGGCACCGATTTACTCGACTTTGCCTGAGACTTTGCAGAAGCATTAGGCCCGGCGCTAGTCAGTTTTATCAGTAATACGACAAAGTGAAGCTCGGGCAAGTTACCTTTATTTTGAAGCCGGAACGTTTTGTGTCAAAGTAACGCATCAAAATTTTCATTGGCGAATACAGACTGTTAACGCTAAGCAAGGACTATAAACATGTTTACCACTGCTTCGATTTCTTTTAAGACCGCACTGCGACCTATTGCCGTGTCTTGTTTAGCGCTAAGTGCGCTATCGGCATGTGTTACCACACAACAGGCTGACACCGCGGCCGTCGCACCAGAAGCTTCGTTTTCACTATCAAACTCAGTGAAATACCAACGCCAGAGCAAAGAATATCCACTCCTTAGTGCCTATGTTTACAAACAAGCTACCGCTGCATTGCCCGCGTCTTTTGATAATCAACAAACCCCATCGGTGATTGTATTAGATGTAGATGAAACTGTGCTTGATAACAGCCTTTATCAAGAAGAGCGTGAGTCGAAAGGCATGGGTTATTCAAGCGAAAGCTGGAATGCATGGATTAAACGAGAAGAAGCTACGTTGGTTCCTGGTGTAGACAAGTTTCTAGCAACGGTGATTGAAAGAGGCGGGAAAATTGCCCTTATTACTAATCGCGATAAAACCTTAGACGCCCACACATGGAATAACTTGCTTGCTATGGGCTTGCCGCTTACACCAAGCAACACCTGTATTATGGGCAGATTACCTGCCGACAAAGAGGCCGTTGATCATAAGTACATTGTGAACGATAAAGATCGTCGCCGTAATGCTGTAAAACAAGGCTCGCCAGCTTGCTCACTTACTAATGAAGCAGCAAGTGATAGTTGGAACAAACCGCATAATATTATTATGCAAATTGGCGATAATATTGAAGATTTTCAAGGAGTAACGCAGGAAGACGCTTATCTGCCAGCGATACTGCCTGAAGTCGGTACTAGCTTGTTTATTTTACCTAACCCTATGTATGGTTCTTGGTAAGCGTAGTTAGCCTTAAACGCTTAAGCCTAACTGGTGCCCTAACTAGTACTGTAATTAGCTTATCGTTAAACTAGTTTTGCTGTTGAGCCAGCTCTCTTTCGCTTTTTAGCCCCAATACCTTTTTAAAAAAAAGGCTGGCGGGGCAAAAGCCAGTAAAACTCTGCTGAAATAGGTTGGCGCCAACAAATACCGTAAACCATACAAAGTTTGGATGAACCCACACCGTTAACACTACCGATAACAACACCATGAAACCCGCAAAAGCGGTTAATGCTTTTTCTTGAGACATTATCATTTCCTCTTAAATAATCGCACCCAGTTAATTAATGGTACACCGCTAATTCGTACAAAAATCGCGACTACATTTGTTTGCTGCGCAAACTAATAAAAAAACCTAAATGCAAAATAGACGTTACTGGCGTCTTCGAATTGAGCAAAGAACGTATGCGATTCTTCGCCACTAAATAAATTAACACCGCCTCGAACCTGCCACTTATCGGTAGGGGAATAGCTGGCGCTAGCTTTCAAGTAACCATCATTATCCGTAGGCGAATAAAATAGAAAGCTATTGATGGTGAGGGTTTGTCGCCATGCCTGCCATGTAATACGACCTGTAACCCAATACCGATACGCTTCTTGCTCATATTCTGGGTAGAGTGAGTGAACCAATAAAGCATCATGATGTTGAGTGGCTTCGGTATACCACTGCACAGCGCCCGTTACATTAGCCATTACTTCTTGGCTATAACCAAGTAAATACCGGCTCTGGGAGTTACTCACAGATGGATCAGTTCCTTCGCTATCATCTACACTCCGGTAATACGCATACTCTGCATTTGCAATCCCTTTACCCAACGGCATAACTACGCTGGCGCCAATGGCATTTAAGCGGCTATAACGCGGCGCACCCAATTCATCTGTGGCCGTAGGTTGCTTGGTATAGCCTCGATATCCGTAAAGCGCAGCCTCAATACTCCCAAACGAGCTGCTAAATGTACGATGCGCCCGCAACGCCACTTCACTACCACTTGGCGTATTGTCATTACTTACGGTATAAGCTGGCGCGATATTTTCATTGGCTTGGGGGCTAAAAAAGGAAAATACTTCTCCTGTAATACCGATATCAGGTTCAAATTCAGGTGTCACCACAACATCTATATTTATGGCCTCCCAATACCCCGATAGCTTAATAGAAGCACTGGGCGCTTTTAAATACTCATCATCACGGCCAGAAAAAAATGACTGATAATCTTTTGGAAAAAGATCGTTTAGAAAAACATAATCACCAGTTCCCCAGGTAAGCACCTGCTGTCCGATTTTTAGATCAAAAGCATTGCCCCATTGGCCCAAGGCAGCAAGATTGCCTTGCCATGCTAGCTCACGTATCTGAAATTCTCGTTGATGTTTAACGCCGTCGTACCACGCATCGCCCCGAAAACTAAGTTTTGATGCTGCTAGCGCATAGTCAGCACGCAATTGCACTCTTGCATCTCGCAAGGTGCTGCTAGCATCAATGGCGGCATCATTAGCCACTCGGTTTCCTGCCGCGAGCTCGACAAATCCGCTTAAGGTGTAAGCGGTAGCGTTAATATCCTTCTCGCCCCAGTCTTCGCTATCCCAATTATCGTCACTCCAACCTTCGTTGCCCCAGCTGTCATCCTCCCAGCCTTCATTTTCCAAACTATCGTCACTAGCAGGCTCAGGGTTGTCGATTTGTTCAGTTTTAGCGGGTATATCTTGTGCAATTTCATTCTGCAGTTCTTGTGAATACACCGGTAGTGAAACACTTATTCCCAGCAGCGCTAGTGCAAGTAGCGCCGCTCCACGTGATTTCTTTCCCAATAGCGCGATTCCCAGTGGCTCGGTCTCAAAAGGTGCGCTATCAAAACATTTCCCTGAAAAAAGCTGTGCTCCCCGCATCACGATTACTCCACAAACTCTCGTGGAGGAACCCGCAAGCTCCGTTCACTGAATATGCTGTCCGGCAAGGCGATATCGTACTGAATACCGCGAAATTCCATTAAGGTATAACCGCCTGATGCTAAATCAGACACCTTGCTTCGTACTACCGTTGGGTACCCTTGAACTGTGTCTACTGATACCGCTTCAACACGGCGGTAATTATCATCTCCTTTGAAAAAGTTTATTAGCGTAGGTAAATAGGTTTGCTTGTCTATCTCTACGACATAATGTGAGAACTCTACGCTACCGGCGCTTTTAGGCGTTGCGCGTAACACATAGTGGGTATCGGTGGTATTTTGCATAGTGAAGTTGTCTTCTGACACTGCACGGCCCGACACATCTTCATAAAAAAAGTGTGAACCGACAAACGAGGTGCGTTTATCGCCAGCGGCAATGCGCTTTACTAAATCAAGGGCCGGCAAATACAACCAACGATCATCATCGGTATCAATGTTGGTGTGCTTTTCAACTCTAAACACCGTGCCTTTTACTTCGGTTGGGCGGCTGAAAAACACCAGCATTTTTTGGTCGCCGCTTTCAGTACCTTCATTGTTTAGCACGTCTTTACGCAAAATCGTGAACTGACGCATTTGTTTGCGCCCTTGACTATCTACAATGATCATTCGCGCCATTGATTTACCGTCATTGCCTGCGTAATAGGCGGCCTTTTCTGACTTCGCAATAATACTCGCCACGTCTTCTTGCGCATTCGCGGTAACGGGAGTCACCGCGGCAAAAGAAAAGCAAAGTAGCAACATACTCGTTAGCCAAACACGAACACTCGAGTTGGAGGTCTTTGTGTTGATGTGAGTGTTAATGTGAGTATTAGCGCGTGCCATACCAGGGAAATCGCGATTAACATTTGTGATGTGAAGCACAGATTTACGCATATTAAGCTCCTTTAAAAACCCAACGTTTTAGAAATACCATGGCCGCGGGTAAGACCAACAACGTAACCAAGGCTGATACCGCCATGATACTCGCCAAGAAAACACCCACCGTTATGTAAGGCACTAACGGCGCTAGCAGTAAAGGGGTGAAGCCCAGTGCTATCACCAACGCATTGCGCGTTATTGCACTGGCAGGCTCATCAAACATAGCGTCTAAGGTGTCTGGCACACTGCCCGTCTCCTTATAGATTTCCCGCGCCCGAGCAAGGAAGTGAATAGCGAAATCGACAGATAGTCCCAAGGTAAGCGCCGAAAGTACAGCAATAGGCATGTCGTAGTCTTTTCCCACAATGCCAATAAGCCCGTAAATAAAGGTAATCGTGATGGTAAGGGGGAGCATGGCGAGTACGCCAAAAACAAAAGAACGAAATAGCAGTACCATCATCACAAATACAATGACAAAAGCGCTAAGCAAACTTTCCAACATGCCTGTTACCATGTTTTCTTGCCACACCACATTTAAATAGGCTTTACCCGCCCAGTCGTAGTTCAGCCCTTCCGGTAGTGGGTTATTCGCAAAATAATCTTCAACAAGCGAAATCACATTCGTCATATCTTGGTTATCACCGCTGGTTAGCTGCAGCCAAATCAGGGTTTGGCGATAATCCGGCGTGACAAAGTGCCACAGGTCTTGCGGACGATGGGAAGACTGATATTGCATTAGTGTTTGTGCCACGCCTCGGTTGTTAGCAGGCAATACATAATCTTCCTCGTTACCAGAGCGAAGCTCACGATTCACCACTTTAACTACATCAACCAAAGACTGTGATTTACCAACTAAAGGCTGAGTAGCCAAGTACGCTTGTAACCTTTCAATATGCTCAAGTACTGCGGGCTGTTGGAAGGTATTGGCATTCCCATTCGCGGCATCAACGACTTGCAATAAGCTGTCTAACGCCGTTTGTTCATTATCGTTGAGATTGCTAAACAACGCATCATCAATGCGCATGGCAAGCTCCGACATTTTGTTAGCGTCATCGTTCTGGCTTATCGCGGCCTGGGTTTGCTCAACCCATTCATCTAAACTTGAAGGTAGTTTTGCCTCATTTAACACCTTACTTGCATCAATGTTTTCATTGGTATCTGTAATCACCAAATAGGCATTATACGTGCCCGCAAACTCTGTATTTAAGGCCCTGTCTGCCACCCTTATTTCATGGTCTTTTTTGAACCAACGTACGGGGTTGTCGTTAATATTAATTTGGGTAATCCCCCACGCTGATACAAGAGTAATTGCACCAAATACTGCGATAATCAGCGCTCTGTGATTCAGCGCAATATAACGTAGTTTATTAACGGTACGTTTTAGTAACGTGGTATTGCCTTCACTATTGTCAGCTTCTTCATTTTGATGCAGCGCGACTTGAAGTTTGTTTAATGCCGCAGGTGACATACGGGATATATAAGCGGGAATAAACGTAAGGGTAATTAAAAATGCCAATAAAATGCCAAAGCCAATATAAGCACCAAAGATCTGCACGGGCGGTATCGGGGTTAGCATTAAAGAGAAAAAGCCTGCTGATGAAGTGAGTGAGGTAAACAGCATGGGCTTAAACAGGTGCTCAACCACGTGAGTGATCACCTTACCTGCATTTTCACCTGGCTTATAACGGTCGGAAAATTCAGACAATATGTGTACTGAGTCGACTACCGCGATTGGCATGAGAAAAATGGCAATCATGGATGACATGATGTGCACAGTGAATCCCATGCCAATGAGAGCACCCATGGTAATGATAACTGTAGCCATCGCCACTATCATGGGCGCAGTAATAAGCGACCAATTTCTGAAAAAGAAGAACAGAAGAATAAAAATCATGGCACCAGCCGCAGGTGCAGCAATGGCCATTTGCACAAACATTTCTACCCCAAACTGATCTTCAGCAACAGGTAAACCTGTGATGTGCCATTGGCCTGCCGTGTGAACATTCGTTAAATAAGCGCGAATATCTTGGGCAATGCGATAACTTTCATTCTTGTCGGCAATAGGGATATAAATAGCAGCAGCGTTACCTGAAGACGCAGCCAGTGTGTCGTACAGTAACGGCAGTCTTTCGATAGATTTTTGTAGTTCAGCACTTGCGCTTTCGGTTTCAGGTGGGCTGGCCATTAACCATGAAAATTCAAGACTACCGTCACTACCTTGCTTAATGTTGTCTACCGTTGAAAATGCCATGACGTCTTGGCTAATAACACCCTCTATGGCAAGTACATGGTTAGTCACCTGGTGGATGGCCGCCAAGGTTTCTGGCGTGTATATGCCGTTTTTGGACTCGTCGCTTTTTGCAAGATTGTCCGCTACCACCAAGCCAACCACTATCGCATCGTGCATGGCGAAGGTTTGCTTTACCTCATTATGAAAGGTACGAGCACGATGAGATTCCGCCAGCATGTTTTCAGGATCGGTATCAATCTGAATTAACCGCATTTGAAAAGCGGCAAATGCCGTTATCACGGCGAGAAAAAAATACACCCATCGCCCTTTGTGCGTGCTTACATGCAAAAGCATATCAATTGCTAATTTCATATCAAAAACCTTAATATATTAGATTTTTATTATATTTGTAAATTGTGCAGTAAACAAGCACATTTTCAAGCAAGGTAACCGTGATTGACATTGTGTATGTACATGTCGGTAAAAAACGACACAGCAGTAGGAAAAAATTTCCCACCTCGTTTTATAAACATACGCCTATAAAACCCCAAACGTTTAAAATATAGATCAAAATAGATACACATCAACAATTTACAAATAAACTTGAACGACCTTTAGTTTTGGCACAAGTTTAGCATTAATTAGACTAACGGATAACAACAGGTGTAGAGCATGATGCTAGGAAGGCATACCGTTACCACGAAGGTAACCATGACATTACAGACTTTATCTGCGCAGGCTGACAACATTGGACGTAAAAGGAACTTCGTCGGCCAAGGATGCAAGGATTGATAGCAAGGTTAACGTCGCTCTGTTGTTTATCGGAAAGTTAAATACGTTTAACGCCAACACGGATGTTGAAAAAGGATGCGTCTTGATGACGAGCAAGGTTGACATTGATGTCGACAAAGCAATCACCACGGAGTGGGTTGATTTGCTTTAAGGACTTGTTGACGTGAATGACCGATTATCTGTTTTTGCGCCAGTTGAATGTGATGGTGACTTGGATTAAGTCGTAAAGGCCTGCAGGATGCAGAGTAGTAAACGCTATTATCGCGATTGCTACTGGATACCCACATCACTGGCACAGACATTGATGTCCATGTGCAACAAAGGATTGTAACCTATTTGGCTCTGTTGACCCGGCATTATGCCTTCAGCAATGGCCATATCGAGGAACACTAATAATATCATAGATATTATTAGTGTGCTGTCACTCGACAGCGTGCCTCTCCCCTCTAAGGCCCTTCCCGGCCTTTTATATACCTCTGATTTTAGCCCGCCTTTGGCGGGCATTTTTTTGCTTGTGACTTTATGCACTTACTTTTTCTTTTTAAACAACTATATCTAAGGTCAAAGAAGCCCTAAAAATCACTGTTTTAAAAACTTTTTATTTATTTTTGTATTTTGCTGAACTTTTCTTTATTTCACCGCTCTTACTAATACATGAAGTCATTTAGTGTGTTGGCTTTGTGAAGTGTAAATGTGTTTTCCAAGTTATGTTGTGTTTTTCTTAAGGGGCTCTTTAGCCCCTTTCTTTTTGCCTGTAATAAAATGCCACTTCCTGCTTCAAAATTACTTTTCTAAAAACCAGAATTATTAGCTAGATTTCATCCCAATCTTAGAAATGGAAATGAGAACTATTATCAAATAAGCTATATCCACTGTCGTATTTGGAGAAAATCATGTCTAAACCCGCACCTCGTGTTGTTGAAGTTATCGAGTCTTTCCGTATAACACCAAACATGCAACGTATTGTCCTTGGCGGCGCTACATTAGAAGACTTTCCAGACACTCGCCCTGGTGCTTACGTTAAGTTACTTTTTGATTTAAATGGTGACCCTGTCGTTCAGCCTGCCAAAGATAAACCCGTTGCTATGCGTACCTACACGATAAACAGCTTCGATAGACAAAAAGCACAAATGTCCATTGATATGGTAGTCCATGCAAAAGATGGAGTAACTGGCCCCGCCGCCGCATGGGCGCTAAGCGCAAAAGAAGGTGACAAGCTAACTATTGCAGGCCCTGGTAGCAGTAAAGCGTTAGCAGAGAATTATGACTGGGTACTTTTCGCAGGCGACATGACAGCGCTGCCCAGTATTAGAAACTATTTACAAGCACTTCCTAGCCATACTAAAGGCATTGCAGTTATAGCTATTGAACATGAAACCGATGCTACCACGTTAGAAAAGCCTGAAGGCGTATCGATTCAGTGGATATCTAAAAAAGAAGCAACATTGTCTGACGCCTTGCAGCGTATTGACTGGCAACAAGGAACCCCTGCTGTATGGGTTGCCTGTGAATTTTCTCAAATGAGAAAAATTCGTTCGTGGCTTAAGGACGAAAAAGAGGTGCCCCACAGCCAAGTGTACATTAGCAGCTATTGGCGTGAAGGGCGCAGTGAAGACCAGCATAAGATAGACAAGCGCCAAGATGTTGAAGCCTTTGCACAACAACTTGCCTAACTAGGGCGCGCTGAAACATAAAACCCTGTATGACTTTCAGCGCCCTGTAAATAATGCAGAGCGCTGGCAATAGCCCCCTCTTCTAAACCAGTAAAAATCTATATTTTTCATGATGTTAATCTTTGGAATGGGGATTGCTACTTATTTAGTGCAGTTCACAATAACCACTCGGTTATTCTTTTTAAAGGAGCAACATATGAACAATGATCGTATCGAAGGCAACTGGAAAGAAATGAAAGGTAAGGTACAACAGCAATGGGGTAAACTTACCGATGATGACCTAGACGTAATAGATGGTCGTCGTGAAGAATTAGTAGGTAAAATTCAGCAAGCATACGGCAAGAGCCGTGAAGAAGCCGAAAAAGAAGTGGATAACCATTTCAACTAGGCACTTCACCTAAGCCTTAATGGCTCGAAGTACAAAAAAAGCCCCATTTGGGGCTTTTTTTATATATAAAACAACGTAACCAGTAGAGGTAAAATTCCGGGTCAGGAATTTGCCTCAGGTTTCTGTGTCTGGTTTTAAGTTGTTGCTTATCTCTCTCGCATCAAAACTGGTGGCCGACGTGGGCCGTATACCTTTTCCCATCTCAATATTCAAGATACTTTCAATTTCGCTCTTTTGCGAGCCGCCTACGAAGATGCCAGATTCAAACTGGGTTGTAGGGTGATAAGACGTTCTACACGTAATGACACCACATTCAGTGACACGTGCATAGCGTTGGCTAAAGCCAACCTGAGGCGATGCTTGTACGCGCTCTTTATCTACCATGGTTTCCCGATCGGTTACTACAAACCAATCATACCCTTTCAGTAAGGTCAGCTCCGCTGAACGGTACATGGCATAGTCCATAGCCTTACTCTTATCAGACCCTCTACCTTTGAAGTGAACGCGGTATTGGGTTTCACTTAATTTACTTTCGGTATACCCAAAACCACCATTAGATGCCTGTCGATAATCGGGTTGACTCGCGCACCCCGCCATTAGCATTACTGCTAGAAACGCTATAAATTTAGTTTTCATAAACGACTCCTTCGGCAGTCTTAGACTGCCATCCATGATTAATAGCTTGCTGCTCTTGTTCTCTGTTTAATGGCGTCGATACCATTAACAAATCTATCTCTTCATCAAGTACTTTATTGGCACTTGCCGTTTGATACTCACTTTTGTTGCGACCCGCTGTCATCAGCTTACTCGCGTGAAGTTGCCAAATGCCTTGTTCATTTTTACACGCAATCATGATATTCAGTTCATCTTCACCTTGTATTTGCGCTTGTCTGCACAACTGTGATTGTTTATTCATAAACGACAGTTGTGGCACTATCTCCATGCCCGCATCGGTTACCATCACCTCACCCGTTAAATTATTATCGAGGGCTGTAGATACATTCGCCCAATGGTTATTCGTTGACGAAGTGCCAGCAGGGTCAAGGGGGTCTGTATACTCTGATTGCATCAAGGTTAGCCCTGCCACTAACGCCACTCCAGCCGCTAACGATAAAGGGACTTTCCACTTTCCACTACGTTTAGCGTCTTGGGCTTTGCGATTAAACGAAGTAACATTGCTTGGCATGCTCTCACTTGCCTGGCTTGCACTTACATGGTCTGAGTCGAAATCCGCTTGCTTAAGATAGGCTTCTGAGGTCGCATCATCTGCAAGTAATGCCACTACGCTATTAGGTAAAGGTTTTTGCGTTGCAGCATCAGCCGCTGCTTTCACCATCATGTCTACCTGCGCTAAAGACGCTAAGCGGTCTGACAGTGCAAGATCACTGGCAATAGCAGTTCTGACATGTTCCATGTCGTCATCGCTAAGTTCTGCGTCTAAAAATGCACAAAGCATTTCGTCAGATATTGTCATAACACCACCTCTTGTTGTGGGTTTAGCATATTACTGAGTTTGCTTCTTGCCCTAGCAAGTCTGCTCATAATAGTCCCAGCAGGCACCTCAAGTACCTCTGAAGCATCTGCGTAGCTCATTCCTTGTATAGCAATAAGTGACAAGGTCTCTCGTTGCTCTGGGGGTAATTCCCCCATGGCTTTACTCACTTGCTTTAGCGTAATGCCACCTGAAAGCGCTTCATCCAAGTGCGCCTCATCCTGCACCTGTAATTCAGGGCTAACCGCCGCATTTGCCCTCACTTTTTGCGCACGATATTCATCAATCCATATGTTGCGACAAACACGAAACGCCCATGCCATCAGTGTCGCATCTTGTGGCAAAGGTTTAGTCAGTAGCTTCTCAATCGTATTTTGCAGTAAATCATCAGCATCGTGTATATTGCCGGTAAGTGAAAACGCAAATTTTCTCAATGATGGAACGAGTTCAGTCACTTCTTCTTTCATACAACTTCCTATGAAATCATGCTTTATACCTAGTTAACGTTTGATGCCGTGATTTATTCCCATGAAAAGGGAATTTTTTACACCAACAAACGTTAACTAAGTACTAGAAAAGGGTTATCCATTAATAAGGGCACGTTTTATGCCAGCTTTATTTATGGATTGAGTGAACCACTCGTGGTGAGTAAAAAGCACACTAGGCCGTGTGATGCCAGTTTAGGTTCAGCCATAAAGCAAATGAGGTAAAATTATGAAGTGCAGATCGCTTTGTCAGCTCGTAGTAGGCAGCTTTATACTTTCAGTGGGCAGCGTGACCAGCTCGAATGCCAATGCTCAGCTAACTATTGGCCGTCAAATAATCGAACCCGTTACACCTATTATTGATAGTGTACCGGTCGATGTAGGCACCGTGCGAGATGTGCTTGAAGCTCAGGTAGAACAAGGCGTTGAAAGCACATTTGGCTCCTTAGCTAACATACCTACCCCACAATTTACTGTACCATCTCCCCTTAGCCTCACTTCGCCTGCAGGCAGTCTTGTACTAAAAGAAATAAAAGCCCCTGATGGATTTTTAGCGGTGGAAAGAGAGTGGTTGTTTGTGGGTAGCGAGGCTGACAGAACTCACTTTTCTCACCCCGACATCACCATTGAGTCGTCTCACTATTTAACCGCTATAGGCCAATGGATTTACCGTTTAAAGGTAAGTACTAGCCTTGATGAACTGTCTCAAATAAGAAACAATTTACCGGAATCTCTAAAAGCTCAGGTAGGCCGAAATCACATTTATTTAGCGCAAAGCAAGGGCAACCCAGATAGCCAGAATAACAGCCAACACGTGCTCGCTAACACAACGCCCACTGATAAACCGAAAGTTTGCCAAGCGCCTGTTCGTATAGGAATGATAGATACCAGCATTGCGCAAAACCACGAGTTATTGAAACACCTTGTCATTGAACAGCAATCTTTTCTTCCACAAGCGTTACCGACTACTCAAGCACACGGTACGTCAGTAGCCGGCTTATTAGCAGATAACATGCTTGCAGGGAGCCACCTTTATAACGCTAGCGTCTTTTATACGCGAAACAGTATTAGTCAGGGCGCGACTTTATTATCATTAATTGATGGTCTCAACTATTTAGTCGCCAAGCAAGTTGATGCTATTAATATGAGTTTAGCAGGACCAGAAAACCCAGTGCTGTCAAAAGTTATACAAAAAATAAGTGAGCAAGGGGTACAAATTTTGGCCGCAGTTGGGAACGAAGGACCCGCCTCACCACCCATGTTTCCCGCAGCATATCCATCGACTATTGCGGTAACTGCGGTAGACAGTAAGCACGTTATCTATCGATGGGCAAACCAAGGTAATTATGTTGATTTTGCTGCCAGCGGTGTTTCAGTGGAAGTCGCACATCCAGATGGTACGACTAGCCGTGAGACAGGCACATCGATGGCAACCCCTCTCGTTTCAGCCCGCTATGCCTGCCTATTTCGTGCTAGTTCAAATCCAGCCCAAGCGTTAGCCACATTGCGCGACCAAGCTATAGATGCTGGAGCACCGGGACGGGACCCGGTGTTTGGCGTAGGTATTCTCCATTAGTGAAATCAACAGTGAATGCTATTGTGCTATTAAAAATGAAATCTAACACCAATTTCAGCAATGGTTTCTTGATAGTCCGCCGACACTAGGGTTGATGCATAGTCTTTGTATTGCGTGCTTACGATAAAATCCAAGTTCTCCATAGCAGCATATTCTATGCTCGCTTTAAAGACATGCCTATCGTCCTCCCTTCTACCGCCTGCTTGTTGTTCAAACTCACTAAAAGGCGCTCCTGAAGAGGTTGGCTCACTGCGCTGGCTACCTTGACCATAATGCCTATTCTCCATTTCATAACCGAGCTTTATGTCGAGCGCATTACCCCACAAGTTGGCGGGGTAGGTATAACTGGCGTCAATACCATAGCTGGTATAGTCGAACGCTTGGTTCAGGGCTTCTTCATTTTGATATTTCACACCCATTTGAATAAAGCTTTGGTTTTCAAAAAACCAGAAACCGTCAATGCGGCTAGATAGCGCATCGGCGTCGCGCTCTGGCACCGATTCAAACGACTTATCGATGGTGTCGACACTTAATCGCCAGTAACCTTGCGTAAACGCACTGTTGGCCAATGAAACACCGCTTTGTTGGTAAGTGAGAAAAGCATTGTTATCAAGGTCAGCATTTGCGTAATAGTGATGAACGCCAACTTTAGTCCAAGACAATTGGTAACTCGCCTCGCCCGACAAGGTAGTGATAGCTAGGTCAAAATCTGACAGTGCGTTGTAGCGCGTTTCACTATGCTGTGCAGACGCAGTGAATTGCCATTTATCGGTAGGCATTAACGCTAGCTTAAGCTTCGCATTCCCTTTAATTGCTGAGTCGGATGTGTCGGTATTCGTATCAAGTTCACTAACGTTCACATTTGAGTCGTGATGAGCACCGATATAGGCTTCTCCAGTCACATTTACCACCTTGTGCTCGTCAGTTTCTGTACTGTTTTCTGACTGACTCGCCATGGCAATTTTGCCAATTAAGCTTAATGCAATAGACAAGCTCAATACGCTCAATATTGGTGTGGGGGTTTTATGACTCATGCAGGTTTCCTACTAAATCGAATAACGATGTGGTTAAAAGCGTGGCTGAGGATAGCGCCACCCCTCCTATTTTTTATAACCTGCAAGGTTATAGGAATAACGAGAGGTGGCGGCTGATCACGGTTCGTCGAACACGTTAATCCGCGCGACTGTTACTGGTTTAGAATGCCAGTAATACTTTCAGTCACCGTATTTTCAACAGTGCTTGAAACCGTATTTTCGATTTGCCCACTTACTTGACCAGATACCTGGCTAGCCACGCTTTCTTCAACCTGCGATTGCGCTACCGTCTCAACCGACTGGGTTAGTGTTGATGACACCATCCCATTGATATCAACCGCCTGCGATACACTGCTATCAACGGCGCCTGATACCCTATCTGTGGCTGTTGAAGCGGTAATATCTAAGGCGCCTGCAGCATTAGAAGCAATGGTTTGCGTTGCCGCACCGCTGCCTACAAGAGCACTTTGGGCACTGGTAAGTTGAGTAAGCATTTCGCCGCTTGCCGCATCAGATGTTTCTGATGTGTCGTTAGTAGTGGCAGTAGCATCAGCCTGGTCTGCGTTTTGCGTTTCGCTGCCAGCTTCAGTTTCAGTTTCTGTAACACTATTTGACTGTGCATCTACGTTTGCAGAAGCTGAAGTTTGTGAGGACATTGACTGAGTAGCACTTGCTTGCTCACCAGATACATTGGTTGAAGCTTGGGTGCTATTGGACACTGAAACAGACGTTGTTACAGCCTGAGCCAGCGCCACGTTTGAAGTAAGACCTAGTGCAACAATTAAAGCAGTATGTAGTTTGTTCATTCGTTTATTTCCTGTTTTTCATCAAAGACACTTAAATAACGGATGAACCTCAGAGTTTATTCCCAACAAACGATAAAAATTTTTCACAAATAAAAAAACCCCGCTTAAAGCGGGGCGTTTTATTCAACTCAATATATTATAAACGTTATATAAAACAATGTCATATAAAGACATTAATCACCAGAAGCATTGAGTCCAGCTTCCCACCAAGGCGATGAATAATCGATATCTTCTTGAGAAAGTACATTGGAGTAACGCATTCTTACCGACTCCCAAAAAGCCGCTTTGAAGACAGGATCGTAAATGACAAACTCGCCTTGTGAACGATATTGCTCGAACAATTCTTTATAGGCACCAACAGGCGTAAGCGGGTTACTTTGCTGGAAAACAACGTCTCCACCAAAGGCTTCATACAGTGACTTAGACACTTTCCAACTCTTGGCCATACCCTCTGCCATGGCTAAACGATAACGTTCAACTTCTTCATCTGAGTATTCAGCATTGTGGCTTAAATCGATTGTCCAGGTTTTAATTACCGCGTAAGCAGACTCAACTTCGCTTTTTGAAGGCTCAATATTGTTTTCGTCGGCGAAGTCAGCGATAACAGATTCGCTAATTTTAGTGCCTAACGCACGCTGAGCTAACAGTTTGCGGATTTCAACTTCAGATTTGTCACTAAGAATTGACTGGAAGCGATCGACATCACTTTGACTAGGTTGTAGTTCGCTATTTGAAATAGATTTACCGAAGAGTTTCGCTATTATTTCGTTAGCCGCTTGTGGCGTATTTATCCCAAGCGATACAACGATGGCAGCGAAAAGTACCATTGGTATAATGTCAGACCGTGTCATTGAAGATGTTCCCTAATATCCATAACAGCTTGAGCGCAAAACGTATTCTTTAATCGTATATTTTTCGTATTTAACTCATTAATACGTAGAATGTTCCATTCATTTTACGAAACGACGTCGCTGAAGAGCTATACTTTAGGCTAAAGAAGGTTAAATATCCACTTTTTTCCGCATAGACTTTCTCACACTTTGTTGCTTTTTGGCCTCGCCACGCCTCGCTTTAACCGCTCGACTCATGCGGGTTGCCTTCCTTGGTTTCTGTTTTTTAGTGGCACTGACTATCCACGCTTTTAAACGTACAATGGCATCTTCCCGATTCTGTTCTTGGGTTCGAGAATTTTGTGCTTTTAAAACAAAAACACCGTCGTTCGAAATTCGACTGTCTTTTGTATTTAGCAACGTATCTTTCACCTCTTGAGACAAAGATGAAGCAGGTATATCGAGGCGCAGATGGATAGCACTGCTCACTTTATTCACATTTTGCCCGCCAGCACCTTGTGCTCTAATGGCTTGCATTTCAATGTCGCTATCTTCTAGCGTGATAGTAGGGGTAATCGTAATCATAGCTTAACGGTTAAATTCTTCACTTGTACGTTATTTGACGGTTTATACATTGTACTTTTAGCCTCTGAAAAAGGCTTACATTGACTGTTTATTCATTTCTTATTAGTTTACTAATTACACTAATAAAGGAAACACATTGTGGTGATCATTTATATTGTTGTCGCATTTGCCTTCTGCCTGTTACTGGCGTCATGGTTTTTTACTCAACACATCGATAAGAAAATCGAAAAAAGCTTCCGCCCACCTGGCCAATTTTCAAACGTGCAGCAAGAAAAGATTCACTACACCAAACAAGGGGATGGTCCTACTCTTATTCTTATCCACGGCCTATCCGGGAATGCGCTTAATTTTACTGCCTTAGCGAATCAGTTAGCCAAGCATTATACCGTGTATAGTATTGATCGCCCTGGAAGCGGCTTTTCTACCCGTCATCGTAACACATCGGCAGATTTTAACGTTCAAAGTGCCGCTATTTTAGATTGGATGTCGCAGTTGAACATACATGAAGCTTTTGTTGCAGGGCACTCTATGGGAGGCGCTATTGCTTTACGCATGGCGCTGGATGCACCGGATAGAATTAAATCAATCTCGCTGCTTTGCCCCTTAACCGTCCCCTTAACGAAAGGACCTGGTCCATTGTCTGTGCTGTACATTCCTTACCAAGGATTGCGCAGTATTATTAGTAGTACACTGGCCGCACCACTGCGTATATTTCTTGGTAAAAAGCAGGTCGCTCAAATCTTTTTCCCAGAGCGGGTACCCTCAAATTTTGGAAGTGAAAGCGGTGGTGCACTGGCGCTTCATTCAGAGAGCTTTTATCAAGCTAGCTGTGACATGGTAGCTTCCACAGAAAGTTTGTATAAACAGTTCGAACATTACGACAAAATTTCTTGCCCGGTGGGTATTTTGTACGGTGAACAAGATGCCATTTTATCACCCGACGCGCATATGTCTTATATTGCTGCGTCGCTTCCCAATAGTATGGCTGAGGTGATCCCCAACGCGGGGCACATGATAATTAATACACAGCCAGAAGCCTGTTTTAATTTTATCAACAAAGTGAACGGCGTAAACGCACAGAGTAAGCGCTCTTAACAAAACTAAGTTTCTCGTCCTGTTTATGCACCGCGTAATACGTCTAATGCGTAACCACTCTAGCAGCAGTGCTTACGCTAGCACTTCGTAAATGTGACAGACTTGGCCTTAACTCAGCCGTTTGCTTTAGCTCGCGTAAGTAATCAGTCACTTTTTCAATACCGTCTGATGTAAAACACAGGTTTTTAGGCGAGGTTCTTATTCCACTCTGGTATTGCTGAAACCATAATTGCATAGCCTCACTGTCCCCTTCTGACAACGCAATGAGTAAATGATACATACGGATGAAAGAGAGCTGTCTACGATACTCTGTTGTTCCGTGCTCGAATCCAAGCAGAGTAGTTTGCGATAGGGATGTTTCAGAAACGCCAAGTAAATCAGCAGCCTCTGCTTGATTCAAGCCAACTTCTTGGTAAGCCCAAGTGAAAGCTTTTATAACAACACTGGGTGGATAGGTGCTATGGATCATAGTTTGGCCTCGATTTAAGTCGTTTAAAACATCTTCCTTATCGAGAACATTGCGAAAATCATTCCAACTTGCTGAGTTTCATGCAACTACTGGCAATGTTGTTTGGTTTTCACAAAGTGGCCGCGCTCTGCTTCTTCATCAAGGGTGTAACCTAAATGAGTTAACCACGCCCTTGCTTCTGCATAGGTATCATAGAAAGAAAAGTCCACACCTGTTTGGCGGTATACCGCGTCAAGTTGATTTCGGGTTGTTGATTTTACGAATGATGATTCAAGTACTAACGCCAAATGACTTAGTCCAAGGTGACGTACTGCGGATATACGTTCAGCGAGAAGGCTCTCAGCATCCGGAATTAGCAAGGATTCTCCTTCTAGAATCACGATATCCCCCCAGCGGCTACCATGCATATTGATAGACTTACCTCTATAATCAAGTACTAAGCCATCAACACACTCACTGTTCCAAGGTCCGTAAGCTTGAGTAAGCATAACGTTCCCACACCGAGTAACAACAAAGGAGCCATGTACTGGTTTCATAATTCTCTGCACTGCAATACTACACAACCAAACTATAGACAATGATTTCAAGATTCGAAATAAAGTAAGCTTGGGGCCCTCAACAATGGTGAGGGCCTGATATCAAAACCGGTTATCTCAAGCGACAGCGGGCATTGTCGAAAGCCTCGGTCATGGTAATATTATGAACTTAGCTACGCGGCCAACACTCGAATCAACTGAGAAAACGTGGGCTTATCTTGAACATCAAGCGGTGCTCTCAATTCACGGGCGATATCGCTAACGCTAATAACACCCCGTACTTCGTGAGAGTCTCTGTCCAGAACTAGGCAATGATGCTGCCCATAGTCTTTAAGTGTTTCTACCACATCTCCCACTGACGATTTTGTCAATTCTGTGAAATCGAATGACATTAAAGACGTTTTCGCCTGCATGAAATCACGCACCACTAAGCCGTCTCTAGGCACTTTTAATTCAGCAATTTTCTGCACAATATGCTGTTCGCTTACGTCTTGTGACGTAACAATGCCGGTGAATGCATTATTGGCATCTACCACCAGCATCATACGCACATGAGATTGGCGCATGATTTTTTCGACGCGTGTGGCGGGTGCATTTTCGTCAATCACGTGCGGCATGTATTGTTTGAAGTCTGTGAATACCGCCATCGCTGATGATGTGACAGACACTTTGTTTTCAACTACAGGCCAAGCTAGACGATCGGCGGCATCGGTTTTATGAAGTTGTAAGGTATGCATTACCTTCCCCTTAAATAGTTAACAAATTTAATAGATGGATAAATATTTTGTCTAACTAAGATGGGGTGGAGCGCGAATGGGATGCGCTGCAAAGTTTGCATCGCTGATAAGGGTATAAGCAAAATAACGAGTGCTGGGAACAGTCGTGCTCGCGAAGAAAGCACTTAAAAAGTAGGCGCCATCATCAAGCTCGTCTTTGTCACTGGCTTGCTCTTGATTTGAAGAGGCTAAATATTGAATGCTGATGTCATTCGATACTTGCGAGTAATCTTTGCTCAATACATTGCCAGCACCATTTTCAGGTACTAGGAACGACATGGTTAGTAGCAATAGCAAAAGATTCAAAAGAAGAACTCCAGCGATATTAAGTGAGCGGGTAAGCTGCCCCTAATTATTACTATATGGCTTTTTTGTTCACTATCACTTAAACCCGCCTCAATTTTTAGACGATTTATCGCTTATTTTCTAATTACCAAGTATAGCTTTGGTTACACCTTACGGGTTCATTCTAATAAATAGAACGCACTGTTATAAGCTTTGCAATATTTACTCTTCTGTTGTTCCAGTAGACTATCCCTATAATTTGGTTCTATTGCTTATTTCAGTTATGAAAAAACGTTGGCCTCTTTGGCTTGTCTTAGTTCACTGGCTTACCTTACTGGTAGTGATAGGTATGTTTGCTTCTGGGTTGTGGATGGTAGATTTGACCTACTATAGCGATTGGTACAAAACCGCGCCCCATTGGCACAAAAGTGCAGGGTTACTATTGTTCGCAATGACTTTAGTAAGGCTTATTGCACGTGCATTTACACAAAGACCACCGACCTTTGGAAGCAAGTTTGAGACGTTGGCCAGTAAATTAGGACACCGTGCTATTTACCTTGTCCTTTTAGCGCTTTTTACCTCGGGCTATCTTATTTCAACGGCCGATGGCAGAGCCATAGATGTATTCAACTGGTTTGCGGTACCAGGATTTGGAGAGTTTATTGAAAATCAAGAAGACCTTGCTGGCGAGGTGCATTTCTACCTTGCTTGGACATTAATCGCGCTGACTTCTTTACATGGGTTGGCGGCATTGAAACATCATTTTATTGATAAAGACAACACACTGAAGCAGATGTTAAGGCTTCGCTAAATACTTATATTAAGGAGATTTTATGAAGAAGTTAACACTTGCGTTAGTCGCGGCCATGTCGCTAAGTTCAGCTCACGCCGCTGATTATATTATTGACTCAAAAGGTGCTCATGCATCAGTTAATTTTAAAATTCAGCATTTAGGTTATTCATGGCTCACTGGACGCTTTAACGACTTTAAAGGCACATTTAGCTACGATGAAAATAACCCTGCTGCAGCGTCTGTGTCAGTGACTATCGATACCGATAGCATAGATTCAAACCACTCAGAACGTGATAAGCATTTAAGAGGTGATGATTTTTTAAATGCAGACGACTTCCCAGAAGCTAAATTCGTTAGTACTAAAGTGGCTGACAAGGGTAACGGCATGTTAGACATCATGGGTAACCTAACGCTGCATGGTGTCACTAAGCCTCTGACTATTGAAGCTAAAAAAATTGGTGAAGGTAGCGATCCTTGGGGCGGTTACCGCGCCGGCTTCTCAGGCACTACCACTATTGCGCTAAAAGACTATGGCATCGACTACGACTTAGGTCCCGCGTCACAAACCGTTGAGCTTTCACTTCATGTTGAAGGCGTTAAACAGTAACGCTTTTCGCTTATAAAATAAAAAAGCCCGCTGATGCGGGCTTTTTACGTTTACAGGCAAAATGTTTACCTAGGCATCAGTCTTACCCTGAGACATCAGTGTAGCTTTAACTTAGGGCTAATCGCATAACTAAGCTTCTTAAGTAGCAGCTTAAGTGCGCCTCTAAGCTTTCCGTGTACCGCAAATTGGTGCATGTTGTATAAAGAGATATAAACCAATTTGGCTAAACGACCTTCAATAAACATACTTGAATTTGATAACGAGCCCATCAAACTGCCCACAGTACTGTAGTTACTTAAATGCACTAACGAACCATAGTCTTTATATACATAGCCTTTTAGCGCTTTACCCCGCTGCAATGCAATAATGTTTTCTGCCGCCGTGTTTGCCATTTGATGTGCAGACTGCGCTCTAGGAGGCACCCACTTTCCGTTTTCTTGCTTGAAGCCACAGCAATCACCAATGACCCAAATATTACCGTCACCAGTGCTTTGTAAGTGCTCATTAACAAGAATTTGGTTTGCGCGATTGGTCTCAAAAATGCCCATTTCGGTTACGAAGTCAGGCGCTTTCACCCCTGCCGCCCATACCATCAAATCAGCATCCACACGGCTTCCATCTTTAGTGATAAGGCCATTTTCATCAGCCTCTGCCACCATCGTGCTTTCTTTGATGTCTACACCGAGTTTATGCAGCGCCTTACGAGCAGAATTGGCGATACGCTCAGGTAGTGCGGGCAATATCCGCTCACCGGCTTCTACAATGGTTATCTTTAAACGGGATGCTGACATACCGGGCATGCCGTAAGTTTTGGATAAGTTAGCAACATGATGTAGCTGAGCGGCTAATTCAGTACCCGTCGCTCCCGCGCCCACAATAGCCACTTTAATAAAGCTATTCTCATCTTCTTGCTGGTTAATACGAATTAGCTGATTCAGCAACCCTTTGTGAAAGCGTTCAGCTTGAACCAGTGAATCAAGAAAGTAGCAATGTTGCGCAACACCGGGGGTACCAAAATCGTTGCTGACACTACCAATAGCCAATATTAGTTGGTCGTAAGGTATTTCACGCTCCGGTAAAATCGACACACCTTCATCATCAAATAAAGGTGCAAGCGTAATAGTTTTGGTTTCTGCGTTAATGGCACACATACTCCCTAACTGAAAACGGTAGTGATTTGCAGCAGCATGAATAGCATAATCAACACCATCTGAGTGCTTGTCTATAACGCCAGCAGCCACTTCATGAAGCAAGGGCTTCCAAATGTGGGTACGACTTCTATCAACTAGGGTTATTTCTGCTTCGTTCTTTCTCCCGAGGGTGCGGCTTAAGCGGCTTACGAGTTCAAGACCTCCAGCGCCACCGCCGACAACAACTATTTTTTGCATGGGTTTACCTATAATTTAATCATTCCACGTATCTCATCTTTCATAATCCAAGATTATTGAAATGATATACCTGGCGCGACTAACGGTATCCGCTGCATGAGTGAGGCTAACAGTACGCCTGAACGCATACTCTCGCAAGCCTGACAGGGTGGTTCTCGCAGGGCGTACGACAAAAAAGCAAAAACGGTAACCGTGAACTACAGGCTACCGCTTTTTATACCAGAGTAGATAATGGTTTTAACTAATACTGATAATCAACGCTAAACATCACGTTTCTTGGCCGCCCAGGAAAGTACCTATCTGCGGTAAACGAGGTGTAATCAGCACGTTCGGCGTAGGCGGTATCGAGTAAGTTATTCACTCTTGCATACACTGAGATTTTAGGCGAAATTGCCCAAGAGGCACGTAGATTCAATAAATCATGGCCTTCGTACTCGTTGAGGTTTTCAGCATCGGTATAGTATTCATCGATATGCTGCCACTCAAGTTCAGCTCGAGTGCTTTCGGTGAACGTGTACCCTAAGCGGGTATTAAAGGTAAGGTTTGGCGCAGTATCAATATCGTTGCCCCTAATATCGACTTCCCCCACACGTTCACTGTGCTCATAGGTATGTTTGGCATAGCTTCCTGCAAATGCAACATCAAAACCTTGGCTAATTTGATAGTTTAGAGTTAACTCGACTCCTCTGTGCCAGGTTTCTCCATTGCTTACATTGAAAAAATCACTATCACGATAAATTACATTATCTTTGGTTAGGCTATAAACAGATACCACATAGCGAAATGCTTGGTGTTGCCCTTTAACACCAACTTCTACATTGGTGGCGATGACAGAGTCTAAGTCGGCAATTTGTTGATCGCGCTGTAACCTATAAAGTTCGGTTGCTTGCGGAGCACGGTAACCTCTCGATAACCCTGCATACCACTGGGTTGTTTCACTGCTTTGAAAGCTCACCGAGAGTTTAGGGCTAAAATTACTGTAATCGTTGGTGCCGCTTTCAGGCCTTGCGTATCGGCAACCACCAAAACCACATTCGGTTCCATCATCACGAGTGCGGCCTGATATCATGTTATTGGTGTAATCGTAATCCATATACTCATACCGACCACCTAATGACACTGCCCACGCCGCTTGTTGCCAATTTAGCGCAATGAACGGCGCATAAAGGGTAGCGTCTACTTGGTAGTCGTAATGAAGCCCTGCTGGTACGGTTTCCACTAAGAATGCAGAGCCAGTCGTAGCGCCGTCTTGTGCTTGCACCAAGCTACCTTGGGTATATTCAGCGTCTAACCCAGCATCAAAACTTAACGTGTTGTTCACCACATGGTGATACTGGGAAAGTACACCAAACCCTTCTTGTTCATTTTCTTCAAGCGGTGTACCAGGTAAAAAGTGCATGCGAAATTCCATGCTTTGATCGCGATAATACGGCGTAATAGATAGTGCGTTGTCGCCGCTTAACGCCATATCTACTTTGCTCCATACACGCAAACTTTTCGCTTTTCGAAAGGCTTCAGGGTTGTCGTTACCTTGGGCGATATCTTCATCTTTATAGCTTTCAAATCCGGTAATGTAACCGGCGGTTTCTTGATCTAAATGGGTGTACGTCAACCCACTGGTTACTTTTAGGTTATCAACTTCGTATCGATGCCTGAGATTAACCTTTTCTTGATCTACACTTTCTTCGTCTCGATACCCGCCGTCGCGGGTAATACTCGCGTTAATGCCTATACCAGACTCACCAAAGTCTTTTCCTTGCCGCAGTTTCAGCCTGCTATAACCATAAGAACCATAATCAATTCCATATAAGGCAGTATCTTGGGTTACATCGGGGGTTATAACATTAATCACGCCGTGAATAGCGTTAGAGCCATACAAGGGGGAAGCAGGACCTTTTAACACCTCTATGCGTTCTGCCATTTCACCATGCGCTTCAAACAGCTCGTTAATATTACAAAAACCTGCTGCGCGTAAAGGAATGTTATCTTCAGCGGCCAATATACCGCCACACGCCCCCGCCCCGGTAAGCACTGGCGAACGCAGTGCAGGTAGGTATTCCTGCCCATTACCTCGCTGAACACCAGCGCCTGCAATAAAATTCAACACTTCTTGTATATGGCTTGGCGACACAAAGTTTATGTCGTCGCTTGAAACCGTAGACACCACATACCCTGAATTTGCAGTGGAATTAGCAATTCTACTTCCCGTTGTTACCACGCGTTCTATTGACGCTATGCTTTTGCCACTGTTTGCGCCATCTGGGATTTGCGCGGCAGCAAAAGAAGAAAACGACACCACTGTCACGGTACTAAGGCTATGTAAAAATAACCTGAATGTGGAGCTCATTGCTTGTCCTTTCTATAGATTTGGCGAGATTAACATACGTATAATGTGTGTCATTCGACCACAACATTGGTGCTAGCTATAACGCCAATTGTATCGTTAACTATTTAGCGATGAATAGTAAAAGTAATGACTTAGCCACTAAAACGAAGATGGTGAGGCATGGAAACTGGTTGCAAGCCTTAACCCACCACTCAGTACTTCTTCTCGCTAATGGGCTAATCTACGTATAAGCTGCGTCAATGCGATAGCACAGCAGCAATGTATTACCGGAGGTAATTTTTGGATACCTTAATACCTAGCCTATCTCAACTTATTGAATTTGCGGTAGCCCCTGTTTTTTTACTGACAGGTATAGCGGGTTTTTTAAACGTTATGTCGTCTCGACTTGGCAGGATATCAGATAGAGTAAGAGTAGCGGAAAGACAAATTCATACCCTCTCAGACCCTCATATTGTTGACCGTTCAAAGCGAGAAATAAAAGTACTTTGGCGCAGGGTGAAAGTCATCAACTGGGCCATTGGCTTATGCGTGGCTTCGGGGCTAATGGTGTGCACCGTTATTGTGGCTTTGTTTGCTGGTTCTTTGTGGATTGTCGATTTAAAAACCCCCGTTATTTCGCTATTTATACTGGCAATGATGTTTCTAATTTGTGCGCTTGTTGTTTTTCTAGTTGAAGTAAAACTGGCTACCACCACCATCAATATGGTGCGTACTATTCGCTAAAAAGCTAAAGAGAAAACAAAAAAGCGAGGCAAACTCGATAATGTAATAAGTCTGCCTCGCCCTTTGTATTTGAAAGGATGTTATTCATCCTCGGCCACTGTTCTATGCAGCCTTCTGAATAGATCAGAATCTATCTATTCAGCTAACTCGTCTAGCACAGCAAATAATACATTCGCGCCTACACGAGACACTTCTTTATCATACAAATTTTCTGTATTTACGCCTTCTTGGCCACCCGCTAAATCACTGATAGCCCGAATAATGACCCAATCCACATCGTTAATTGTGCATACTTGGCCAATCGCAGTAGATTCCATTTCGGTGACTTCAGCCGTGAAAACATCTCGAACCCACTTACGATATTCTCGGTTATCCATAAACACTGAGCCTGTAACACCATTTCCACCTACATGAAGCTTGGCATCACGTTCGTTCAAAATACGCTGAACTGGCATCGCATCCATGGCGGTTTTTGCTGCGTTCAATAATCTAGATGATGCGGTAAAGTAAGCCGTATCTTCTGGCTTTTCCATACCGTCTTTTGTAATAAGCACTTCGTCAGGGTGAATAAACTGGAAAGGCTTGTATTTAGGATAATGTGGATCTTCTGCTAAGCGTGCTGGCTGCTCTTCCATAAACTTAGCGTAGTATTCTGGTAATACATACTTACCTGGACTTTCAGGGTCTTCATTGGTGTAAACACTTTCATCATGGTAGTACCAACGCTCTGGCACAATAACATCACCTGGTTGCCACTTGGGGTTTACGGCTCCTGCTATGCCCATATAAACCACCTGTTTAACCGGGAAATAATCGAGCGCCATTTGTGTCGACATGGCCGCGTTGGCAATACTCATTCCCGTTGCGAAAACAAGAATAGGTTCATCGTGGTAGGTGCCAATGCGATAAGTAATACCTTTTATTGTGGTGGTGGTATGAATTTGTGCATTAGGATCAGAGTCGATTCTTCCCAAAATCCCCTCCATTTCTGGTGCGTAGGCAACCATAACTGCGGTAAATTCATCGCCAGTAAAAGATACTGGGCCATATTGAGGCTGAGTTACGGATGAAGTGCTGGCACACCCTGATATCACCACAACAAATGACATACACAGCAGAAACGAAATAACGCGAAGTTTCATAATCACCATTCTTATTCAGTTTTTTATTGGAAGTGGCAGAGGCAATAGCCTGTGCGCTGTTAATTCTTAACGTACCAGCTTTCGGTATGAAAGAAAGTGTTATATCGGCATTTTACAAATATTAAAAACACTGGATACAACCCCCTAACAAACTCCATTTGTCGAGGGGCGTTCTATTCTCCTTTTTAACCTAGATCTTTGTCCTCAATAGAATAAAACGCGCTTAGTTGCAGTTTCATAAGCTGAACACGGATGTAGAGTTTCCCTTATTGGATTACATTTATAGGACATAAAAGGACTTAAAAAAGCAACGCGAGAACAACTGACTCGTATCGATGAGGATACAATTACCAATGAACATGAAACTACTTCGCTCTCTGCAAATTTTTGTTGAGGTCGCTGAAAGCGGTAGCATGAGTATTGCAGCCCGAAACCTGCATATGACCGTTTCGGCAATTAGCCAACAACTAAGAAAACTTGAACAAGACATTGGGCTGAGTTTATTTAATCGTAATACCCGAAACTTGAGCCTTACCGAGGCTGGAAGGATCTATTACGACACCAGCAAAAAGATGTTAAATACCGCGATTGAAGCGCAAGAACGTATTGAAACGTTGCAAGACGCACCTTCAGGCAAAGTGAATATTATTGCCCCAGAAGGTTTTGGTGGAGGCTTGCTAAGCCAGCCATTACGTAAGTTAAGTGAAGATTTTCCGAAAATAGATATCTCGCTAACCCTTACCGATAGGCCTACAGATATTATTGTATCTGGTGCCGACTTGCTGCTTGGATTCACCCCGGTTTCTGATACTAATTTCAGCAGTTTGGAATTGGCCACATGGCGACGTATTCTGTGTGCATCGGCAGACCACCCGTTGGCTAAATCCCATTTGGAGTCACCTGCAATATTGCAAGAATATTCCTATATGTCTCATCGACACATAGAGGAATATGTCATAAAACACAGTACATTAGGCAAAGTCCCATTGACATCTAGCCGCATTGAACTGGATTCAATGCAAACTTTGATTCAGCTTACGCGTGACGGACTAGGATATGCCGTACTGCCAGAGCCTGAGGTGCGACACTTACTTACTGACGGTTCAATGAAACAGCTATTTACTGAGTGGTCTTTACCTGACTACACCGTTTACGCGGTTACGCCCAAACGTGAACTGGTGCCAGCCAAAATAAGTGCAGCCATTACATGCTTGCAAGACTGGTTCTCTGAGATTTAGGTTATACGAAATAGACGCTTTCTGAAGTATAAAAAAGGGCATCAATATGATGCCCTTTTTCTTATCAAATTTGCTTAGAAGCTGGTATTTATCTGTAAGCTAAATACGTTCGCTTTAGCATGCTCAGTAGCCGTAAGATCACTGACAATAGTACCAATAGTGCGCTGCTGGCTAACTGCCGCTTCACGACCTTTAATATAAGCATAAGCCATATCAATGCTGGTGCTTTCAGTTAATGCGTATGTTGCACCTACAGTGTACCAATGACGATCGGTGTCTGGAATACTCAACGAGCGGTGTTCGTAGCTAACAGCACCATCATCGTATGCGTAGCCAGCACGAAGGGTAACCTTGTCACTATAAAGGTAGGTTCCACCTACGCTTACGCGGAATGAATCTTCGAAATCTTCTTCTTTAAGTAGCAAATCGTCACCGCTATCAAGCTCTGCATTCAACTTATCAAATGCACTCCACTCAGTGAATACAACACTGGCTTGCACTGACCACTCATCGTTAAGCTGTTGGTTAATAGCCACTTCAGTGATTGCAGCTAAATCAAGGTCTAGTGAACCGCCTTGGTTGTATAGCTCTGCCACTGCAGGAATAATAACACCTAGATCTGATTCAATTTCACCTTCAAGCTCTAGTTCAGTTTCAGCTCGGTAGCTAAACGCCAACTTAGTCGTCTCAGTGGCTTGCCATAACGCGCCAACATTCCAACCAAAGCCAACATCGTCACCAGACATCTTAACGATAGTTGCATTACCTAGTGCATCGCTGCCAAGCAACGCACCAAATGCTTGAGGAATAGCAGTACCAATTTCGGCTTCCGCGTAGGTCACATTAAGGCCAAAACCTAAGCTTAACGTGTTGTTTACTTTATAAGCCACAACAGGGTTTAGTGTAAATGAAGTTACTTCAGCGTCATCAGCAAAGTGCAAACCGTTATAGCTATTGCTGTAGTCGGTAGCGAGGCCGTAGTTAGAGAACGCGCCGATACCCCAAGACACCTTGTCGTTAACCGGTGCAGTATAGAAAAAAGAAGGCACTACAGCAGTGGTAGCAATATCTTCTTCACTCGCATCATAAGTATTAGCAAACAGCACTTCACCGCTTTCGTTATACACAGCAACATCCATATCACCACGAATATCAATTTGTGGGTTGATGTAGCTTACCTGCGCACTGAACTGGGCAGTTTTAAATTCAGTAATAGCAGCAGGGTTAGTAGCAAGAATTGATGCATTTTCAGGCGTTGCCGCTTGGCCCGCCATCGCGCGGCCAAAACCATTCGCACTATGCTCGTTTACTTGGAAACCAGCAGCTAGCACAGAAGAAGATGCCATAGAGGCGAGTGCTAAGCATACAGAGGCGCGTAAAGAAAAATGTTGCTTCATAAAAATACTCTTATAGAACAGGAAATATGCAGTGGCGCATTCTACGGTTACGGTATGTTTTGTTCAATGCAAGTTAACGCCATTCACGCTGTTTTATCGCATTTTTTACAATTTTAGCGACACAATTAAAGAAGTTGTAAACATTTTGAAAATAATAGATTGCAAAAATTGACACTATTTGTGAATGAGAGAGTCTACCTATCACCCTAATCAATTGGAGGAGACTTGATTAAACACGCTATTTTTGACCTATCGAGCGATTACGCTTGTATAAGCAGTTTCTAGCCCCACAACAATAGTACGAGATAATTTCAACCGTCTTAGGAGAGATTCACATGTCTAACAATAAAGAAATTCTATTGGTCAATCGCCCAAACGATAGAAAAATTGGTCCCCATTTGTTCGAAACTCGTGAGCAAGCTATTCCTTCTCCGGGTGAAGGTGAAATACTGATCAAACAAACTTACATGTCACTCGACCCTGCAATGCTAGGTTGGATGAGTGAAGATCGTGAAAGTTACATCCCTCCTGTCGAGCTTGGTGAAGTCATGCGCTCAAGCGGTGTGGGTGAAGTAATAGAGTCTAATAACGCGGATTTCTCTGTTGGCGACAAAGTCATGGGGATGACCGGCTGGCGAGAATACTTGGTGAGTAGTGGTGAAGGCTTCAATAAACTTCAGCCAGGTATTACCGAAGAAATGGCCCTTTGCGTATTTGCGCTTCCTGGTTTAACCGCTACCACGGGCTTATATAACTTTGGTGAGCCTAAAGAAGGTGAAACCTTGGTTGTCACTGGCGCTGCTGGCTCAGTAGGCTCGATAGTTGGTCAGCTCGCAAAAGCAGACGGCCTTCGCGTTATTGGCGTAGTAGGCAGTGATGAAAAAGCAGACTGGATTATCAACGAACTCGGCTTCGACGGTGCCGTAAACTACAAAACTGACGATTTAGAAGCGAAATTAACTGAGCTCACCCCCGATAAAATTGACGTGTTCTTTGAAAACACCGGCGGCCCTATTCAACATCATATTTTCAATCGTATGAATACGCATGGCCGTATTGTGGTCTGCGGCATGATTGCCGATTATCAATCGGAACAGCCTGCTCCCGGCCCGAACTGGATCCCATTAATTAAAAAACGCATTAACGTTCGCGGGTTTGCCATGCCTGATCATTGGGGCGAAGTACCTCAACTTGTTGCAAAGCTATCGCCCTACGTACAACAAGGCAAGATTCAATATCGCTCTCATATGGTTGAGGGGATCGAGTCGGCAGTAGCGGGTTTGCAGATGCTGTTTTCTGGAGATAACAAAGGAAAAATGATCGTTAAACTTTAAGCCTAACGCTTATGTTTTCTACATTAACTATCGACGCTAATTTCACTTAGCGTCGATAGTAAATAAGTCCCCTTCCCCGCAGACTTTGCTTGGTAAAGCTCATTATCAGCTTGGTTAATTAAGCCTTCTAATGTTTGCCCTTTCACATTATTAACAACCACTGCACCAATAGAGCAAGAGACGGTTTTCGCTGACGCATTTGGTGCATGTGGTAAGGCTTTTTCATCCCATGTATCGAGTATTTGCTGGCAGCTTTTTTCTACTTGCCTTGCGCAAAATCCACTAACAATAACCATAAACTCTTCGCCGCCATAACGCCCCAAAATATCGGTTTGTCGTTGAAATACAGCGCGCATCACATCGGCCTGCGCCACAATGGCATCATCACCTTGTTGGTGACCGAAGGCATCGTTGTATTTCTTAAAGTCGTCTAAATCGAGCATAAATACAGCGAAAGAAAGGTTCTGCCTTTTACTGAGCGACAGTAATCTCTCGCCTTCTTTCATCAGCGCGCGTCTATTAAGAAGATTGGTTAACGGATCTTCTCGACTTAAGGTGTTTAGCTTTTTATTTGTTGATTTTAAAAGAATAACTATTCTGTCTAATCGATATTTTGCATAAGCACATATAAATAACGAGCCTACCACAAATGACGTTGAAATCATGACGCGGTCGCCATATACCGGCGCTATTACCATTAACCCCATAAACCCAGCGATGCTTATTACCGATGCCACCAGCGCCAGCTTGTAAGTAACACCCAACGCGAATACACAATAGAATGCATATAAAATCGTGCCCTCGTAAGGAAAAGCAAATTGGTGTAATACCCAACTTTGGTAAATAAGCACATAATTCGCAAAAGTTAACACCACCATCAACCCAGCAAAAATCCAGCTCTTGGCAGCATAAAAGAATCGAAAGAACGAAAGTACAATAACCGTAAAAATGATGGGCAATTGATACATAAGACGGTTTTGCAAATAAAACTCGTACAAGGGGGACGGTAACATCACCATATCCGCGAGAACAAAAGAGGCTAACAACAAAGCGCCGATAATAAGAGCAACACGAAGTCTTAAAATCTCTCTATGCTTTCCAACCACTTCCACCTGCTTCTCCCAACATGGGTAACCTCTTTCAGTAAGTATAGACGCTTCTATAAGACTAGCTTAAGTAGACTATCTTTTAATGCTTCAATGGTGATAGGTTTGGTGACCACGTCGTTCATACCATCCTGTTTAAAGGCGTCATGGCGCTCTTTAAAGGCTTCTGCTGTTAGCCCGATAATAGGGACTTGGCTTGCGTCACTTGGTAAACTTCGAATGCGTCTAGTGGCTTCAACACCATCCATCACAGGCATATGAATATCCATAAAGATAACGTCGAATTTTTCCTCTTCAACTTTAACGGCTGCTTTTAAACCGTTGTCGACATGAGTAACCGTGCACCCAAGTTGTTCTAACAGTGCTTGAGCCACCACAGCATTTATCGCATTGTCTTCTGCCAGTAATACACTAATACCCGGTTTAAGGATTATATTTTTATTTAGGTTACTTTGCGCTTCTTGCAGTGACGCGCTATCAATAACACGAGCGCTTACCATGACAGACATTGTGAAACACGACCCTTCACCCACTTGGCTTGCCACTTTGACATCGCCACCTAATAGTTGCGATAGCTCTTTAGCAATGGATAAACCTAAACCGGTACCACCATAACGACGGGAAATAGAAGAATCAGATTGAGTAAACTTATCGAAAATATGTTCAAGCCTATCTGGTTCTATACCAATTCCTGTATCTTTCACAGAAATGACTAAACGGTTTTCTTCTACCGTTGGACCGGCTACGTTTTTAAGACTCGCTGTAACCGTCACCGTGCCTTTGTGCGTAAATTTGATGGCGTTACTGGCTAGGTTAATCACTATCTGGCGCAGTTTAGTCACATCACTCGTGACCATTACCGAGTCCAAATTCTTACTTTTATATTCTAACCGCGTGTGGTTTGCACTCGCATTAATACCTAACAAGGTAATAAGATCGTTCAGCATGCTATCTAAATTAAATTCAGTCACATCAACGTCTGACATGCCAGATTCAATTTTGGATAAATCGAGTACGTCATTGATCACATTGGCAAGAATGGTAGCTGAAGAGCGTAAATCTGAAGCATATTGCTTTTGCTTGTCATCTAACGGCGTATCTAGCAATAAAGTAGCAAGCCCTTGAATACCATTTAACGGCGTGCGAATTTCGTGGCTCATGACGGCAAGAAAGTCCGTTTTGGCTTTATTGGCAGCTTGTGCCCGTTCCACATAATTTTCGATGTCTGCAGACATCGCTTCGACATCTTGGGCTAATTCACTCAACTCATCTTTGCCGCTGACATCAATGCTTACCCGTTTATGATTACCTGCGATACTGCTTGTCGCATTCTTAATTTTGCCGATAGGGGAAATCACAAAATACTGGGTAATTTTTCCTATAGATAAACTCACCAAAATCACCGTAAACAAGGTAATAGCAATGGTCAGCCAGGCTATTTTTGACAATGATAATTCTAGCTCATCGGTAGATTGGCTAACCGTAAGCTTCCAGTTCCAAGGGTCGAACTTACTACAGGCAAAGAGTACATCTTGGTCTCTCCATTCAGACTCGCCAAATGCAATATCGGTAGCATTGATAGTGGTAATGTTAGCGTTAGCGGTATTGATGGGCGCCCACTCTTCATAGGTACTAAATAGCTCAGCGCCAGTAGACTTATCGCTTACCGCAAAATGCTTACCGGTTGACTGATGAAGCTCTGCTAACTCGTCAAATACCTCTTTTTGATAGGCATCTCTAAATACAGGCACATTTTCTAACCCCGAATCCACTAACAAATCGTGCCGCTCTCGCACAAACTCAATAAAGGTTAATGACAGAGTTTGAGTCAGTAACTGATACTCTCGCTCTCTCACTGATTCATAAGCCGTCAAATAGGCCCAATAGCCCGTTAGCGCCATTCCTGTAAACAGAATGGGGATATAAATAGCTAAAAGCTTCGACTTAATTCGCATAAATATCTGGTACTACTCTTTATTGATAAACGTGCTCTTTCGATAACTTTAAATACGTCGAGGGAATAGGAATGTGCATCTTTATGGCGGTAGATACATTCACCCCTATTGTGTATTTATCCATTCTAGTGACAGCCATGGTATTCGCCCTCTCGCCACTTAAGATCCTCTTGGCGCGTAATGCACCTGATTTACCGATACTCTTTTCATCTGCTACAACGCCAAGTAACGCACCTTGCTGTACAGACTCTATACTTTCGGCAAAAATCGGTAATAGTTTAGTTTCTTTGTAAATAACATTAATGAGATCGTCGGCTTGAAGCAAGGGGCCAGTGGAAAGCCAATAAGCATCGAGGCCAGATGTTTCTACTTTTTCTTTAAGCACTTCCACTATACCAGCACGCATAGCACCTAACCCTAAAGTGCCTTCAACATAGGCGGTGCTCACCGTCACAAACTTCACGTTATCATACTGACTCTCGAGTGCTAACAGGCTTTCTACCGAACTTTTTGAAGATGGGTATTCTGAGTGCACCAGCCCAATAGTGATGGGTTCCTCCAGTGCAGAGGCTTTTAGTAAGCCATCAAGCATATCCAACTTCACCTTGGCATCTAATACGTGAGATTCACCGGTTATGTTTGACGTGCTATGTTCGCCAAACGCAGTGACTATGCCCTCTTTTACAGGGTCTGCCACTGTCATAAATAAAGTAGGAATCTCAGCCGCAGCGGAAAAGTTGTAAACCGCCCTAGTGGCAAGCGTAGCAATTGGTACTAACAGGTCCGGCGCTGCTTGCTCGGTGATTGTTTCCACAATAGACCTCGCCTTTTCTTCTAGACCCTCTGCATTATATATTTCTACGTCTATTTCATGATCGGGCATAACCAGCGTAAGTTCATCGATAAAGGCATCTTTTGTATTTATCACTACCGGTAAAGGACCCGTTTCTATTATGACCACACGTAGTGGTTTAGCGTTAACCTGAGCGTGAAATACAAAACAAAGGAGTATACTCACAATGAGTAGTGACGTTTTTTTCATCTTTATTTAGCCCAACTATTAAGCTTGTGAGTAGGTGATTAGTTTGAAATATCATAGTGTTAATCGACTTCGCTGCATAGCTGAAGTTCGTATAATATAGGCTTAAAACACCCATCAGTGTGATTGTAGGTAGTTTGCGCTAGATTAAGCGTTAAAAAGTGCCCTAGCGTACTAACCATCTATGATTTGGAGCCCATTATAATTTAAGGGCCATATAAAATGCCTAACCCGTTACGGCTAAACCTATCAAGGATAATAACCATATTATGAGGCGAATAAAATCTCTTATCCCTAGTACTCCCCCAAATATATGTTCTAGCAAAAAAATGACAACGCTAGGTATAGGTTTAAGCCTATGCCTGGCAAGCTTTTCGCCTATCGCTAACAACGAAATGAGGAACCAGAAAATGACGAACAATAATATGAAGACGTTAACGAAAGAACAAGTCATTGAACAACTCAACCTCTCTCATCACTTCGAAGGTGGGTATTTTCGCCAAAGCTTTAAAGCGGATCACAGAGACAAAGTAACAACGGCGCGTGGTGAACGCACCACCATGACCGCTATTTATTATATGCTTACGAACGACAATAGTATTGACCATTTTCATACTAAGTATTCCGATGGCATTGAGTTTTACCATATGGGCTCGCCCATTACTTACCATATGATTTACCCAGATGGCCATTACGAAAAAGTGGTAGTAGGGCCTGATATTGCCAACGGCCAGCAGTTGCAGCTTGCTGTTCCCGGTGGCACTTATAAAGCGGCCGAATTAACTGATGGCGACTATGGTTTGGTGAGCGAAGCGGTATCCCCTGGGTGGGAGCCTGAAGATATGATTGAAGTTTTTCAGCATGAATTGTTAGAAAAATTCCCTCAGCATAAAGCGCTTATTGAGCGCCTTGCGAATAAGAAATAATGCCCGTTGCTACACGTAAAAAGCCTGCTCTTAGCAGGCTTTTCTAATTCCATTCAAAGTGTCATATCCACATTTAGAGATAGGAGCATTTCTGCTAGACGTTGGTTTCGACTACATTTTCACTTCGGCCAAAAGCGCAACGCTTTTTAGTCGTGCCTCTAGATTATGAATGGGCATTGAAACAATTAACTCATCCACTTCTGTGGCTTCTACAAACTTAGCTAACTGCGTGGTTACCGTCGCTTTTGAGCCTACTAACGCATAACGCAATACATGAGACAGCATAGCGTAATCGGCTTCGCTGCAAATATTAGATAAATCATCTACAGGTTTAGCGAAAGGCTTATTCAGCCCGCGCCGCATATTCATAAACTGCTGTTGAACCGACGTGAACAAGTACTGAGCTTCTTCATCGGTATCGGCTACAACCGCCATTAACCCCGCCATCACGTGAGGCGTTTCTTGCTGCGCTGATGGTTTAAACATAGAACGATAAACATGCAAGGCATCGAACAGCTGGTCTGGTGCAAAGTGCGACGCAAAAGAATAAGGCAACCCAACCGATGCAGCCAATTGCGCACTGTATAAACTTGAACCCAACAACCATAACGGAATATGTGTGTTGGCACCCGGCACCGCGATAATTTTCTGCCCAGGCTCTGGGGCTCCCAAATAATGTTGAAGCTCTTTTATGTCATCAGGGTAGGTGTCTACATGCGCGTTGCTGCTAAGGTTGCGACGCAATGCTTTTGCGGTAGCCATGTCGGTACCTGGGGCTCGGCCAAGCCCTAAATCTATGCGACCTGGGTACAAGGTTTCCAACGTACCGAATTGCTCGGCGATAACCAATGGTGCGTGATTTGGTAGCATTACACCACCTGCACCTACACGAATGTGGTTAGTAGCGCCGGCAATGTTGCCTAACATAACGGCGGTAGCAGAACTCGCCACACCATGCATACCGTGATGTTCTGCCAACCACACACGTTGATATCCACTACGCTCAGCTTGCTTAGCTAACTCTCGCGAGTTACTTAATGCATCGCTTATGCTTTGCCCGTCTGAAATAGGGGCAAGATCGAGTAGTGAAAGGGGTAATGACATGGCTAACCTCGTAAACGTTTTTTGCAGTGTATCGCAAACTCAATATACGCCGAAAGGCTTTGCCACGGTTCACACGAGATACGCGATATTAGGTTTACTCTCGAGTAAACCTAAACTTCCCGCCGCCTTGTTGTAACTCGAAGCGAGTATAGTCAACTAGACCGCCGGCATTTTCAAACACAATAACAATACCTGCTGGCGTGAAACGAAATTCCGAGGCTGAATACGGAGTAAGACCAAGTACCGGTTGACCTGTAGCTTTCGCCGTTAGCACACTATCATCGACTTTTAACGTGATATTCAGAGGAATGTCTGGGGAGATAAACACACCTTCGTAGTTAACAAGGTATTCTTGCGCAAGCTCCACTGGCATCTGGGTCAAGTCAGGTATTTCATAATCAAGGCCATAATAAATACTCAATACGGCTATATTGATATCGTTCAGCGCATAATTTAACCCATTGGAAACCAGGCTTAAAACAACGTTATCGTCAGCAAAATAAGCCACGACTGAATTAAAACCGTCAATTCGCCCGTTGTGTCCAAAAGCCCTTTTGTCGTGAAAGGGGAATTGCAACAAGCCACGCCCTATACCTTGATTTACCTGTTTCATTTGGTTCAGCGAATCCTCAGAAACTAGCTCACCGGAAAAAAGGGCAGAGAGAAACAAGGCGACCTCGGTGGGCGTAGAGACAATTGCACCTGCGCCATGGGGGATACTCATATCGGAGAGGCTTGCAGGAGCCCAACCCGATGAGATAGGTTTATATGAGTTAGCTTGATTGCGCTTTACATCAATAGCCGCACCATAAATCGTTCTCGTTAGGTTTAATGGCATGCTAATACGCTGTTTTAGTTGATGGGCGTAAGTCGCTTTCGTAATATCTTCTATGATGAAGCCCAGCAGTAAATATCCGCTGTTCGAATAGCGCGTTTGGCTGCCTGGCTTAAAGTCACTTTCTAGCGCTTCGATAATTCCTATCATTTCACCCTTTGACTTGGGTGACGTCATATATTGACTAAATTCAGGTTTGTTAGTGAAATTATGAATCCCACTTCGGTGGCTAAGTAACATAGAGATTGTGATCTTATCGGCATTTTTAATATTGGGATAGAAGCCTGCCAATGTAGTATCTAAAGAAAGTTTCCCCTCCTCGATGAGCTGAAAAATCATTACAGATGTAAACACTTTAGTAATCGACCCTATGCGATACTGAGTGTGTTTATTGGCTTTCTTCTTCGTGGCTAAATCGGCATAACCTATTGAATTTTCGTAAACAGGCTTGCCATCTTCTACCACTGCCAAACTAAACATTGCCTTTTCATTTTCATCAAGCGCAGCTAGATACTTATCTAATTTAGCGGTATCAAAGCTTTGCGCAGACACATTAAAAATGCAGATAAAGAGAAGTAAACTAAAGCACTTTTTCATTTTTTGCTCCTTGCAGGCTCATGCTATGAGCGAATATAAATCATTCCATTTAACTAAGCGCGTAAGCGTGCTTTGTGAAGACTACGCTCGCCGCTGTAAACTAAGTTGCTGACCAGTCACCCATCAGTATACAGTACCACCCGCTACTTCGAAGAAAGTGAACTATGCAGTGCGTTTTTATACGCTTCAAAGGCTGGGATTGCCGAAGTGACAATAGCCGCCAAGGTAATCACACTTACCACTTTCAGCGTTTCCAGGGTAAGCAAATTCGCACTTAAAAATAGACCATACTGAGACGCAAGCCAATCACTCGATAAGGTTAACGCTGCGCTAAGCAACCCAATCGCCGCCACAATCGCTAACAATACTAAGATTAACGCTTCTACTAATACCAAGGTAAAGATAACGCCTGGGCCTGCACCTAATACTCGCAATACGGCAATTTCGTTTTTACGCTGCTGCATAGAGGCTAACAACATAGTCGATAAACCAAACAATGAAGATATAAGCACTAAAATGCTAATCACTCGCAGTAGGTTTTCTACCGTACCCATCATTTGCCAAAGCTCGGTTAGCGCCACGCCAGGCAGTATGGCCATAAGCCTATCTGTTTTGTAGTTGTTGATATCGCGCTGAAGTTTAAACGTTGCAAACTTTGAGGTTAACCCAAGCATTACCGCTGTTACGCTGTCTGGCGTGGTATTTACCGAGGTTGCATCGTTGAGCAATTGGCTTTGCTTTGACGCCGATAAATGAATAGCTTCAATCGCGTTTAAGCTTACATGCACAGTTTTATCTACCGGCGTGCCAGTGGCTGAAAGTATGCCGGTGATAGTGAAAGGGGTATTGTCATGATTGGTAAAACTGGTGTTACCAATACCATGAGAAATCACCACACTGTCTCCCACTTTATAACCCAGCTCTTTGGCCACATCAGCGCCTATCACCGCTTCAAATAAGCTCGCGAAGGCATTACCGTTTTGAAAACTGAGCGCTTGCTTGTTACCAAACTTGAAATGCTGAAAATAGTTGTCGTTCGTCCCCATTACCCGAAAGCCGCGATGAGAATCTCCTAAAGAGATAGGAATTGCCCACTCTACTAATTTACTTTCTTGCAGTGCTTCATAGCTTGCATAGTTGATGTTACTGGTGGGGCTTCCCATCCTGAACACTGAATACAATAAAAGATTGAGCTGACCGCTTGGGGCGCCAACGATAAGGTCGACATCTGAAATCGTACGGTTAAAGCTCTCTTTTGCCTGCTGGCGAATGTGCTCAACGCTTAGCAATACACTGATACTAATCAGCAACGAAAGAAACGTTAATATCACTGATTTTTTGCGACTACCTAAGCTACTCCACGCTAACGACACTAACATTACATGCTCTCCGCTGGCTGTTTTAGAGAGGACATTTCTACACTGGTTTCAAAAAACTTTTTCAAATACATATCGTGACTTACAAATATCAGTGTCGTGTTGTGCTGCTTACACATATCGATAAGAATGGTCATAAAGGCGTCTCGTGCGGCAGCATCCAAGGCAGACGTGGGTTCATCTACAAGCAATATTTCTGGTTTATTGATTAACGCACGGGCAATGGCTACCCGCTGCTGTTGGCCTACACTTAGCGTATTAGCGGGTTGCTGAAGAATAGTAGCAGGCAATTTAAGCCCTATCAGCAACGCTTCGGCCGCATCGGCCACATTGGTTTTGCCAGCTTTTGCGAAATATGTGGCCAGCTCAATATTTTTAAGCACGCTTAGGTAGGGAATCAAATTGAATTGCTGAAATACCACGCCAATATGCTGCGCGCGAAACTTATCGCGCTGCCTGGCTGACAAGGCGGAAAATGGCTTGCCGAGTAACGATAACTCGCCGCTTTGTGGCGTTAGCACCCCTGCTAACAAATTAAGCAAGGTGGTTTTGCCAGAGCCTGAATGACCATGTAGGAAAACACGATCACCGTAATTCACCTTCCACGTAGGTATATGCAGCCCACTGCTGTTTGAATCTGCATAATGATATTTAACGTCATTAAGCGCAAAAGCATTGCCTTGGTTAGGCGCTGTGTTTTTGGAGTGTGCTTCATTTTTCAATGGTTGCTCTGGTGCTGCTGACAATGTGAATCATCTCCTTTATGCGTTACGCGATGCTTGCGTAAAAGTGGATGTCGCTGACTCTAATTCTATTAGGCCGCCATGCAAGCCAAACTAAGCCTACTTTGCTGTAGGAGTACGCTCAGCCAGACTTCAAATATACAACTTAACCATGTTATGTTATAACGTTTTACACTAATTGTTATAATAATTCTTGGCTAAATAAAATGATGAACCTCTTCTTACGCGCCCGCATTGGTATTTTTGTCGCGATAGCAGGCATGCTTTTTTATCCTACAACATATGCTGAAGATATCGAAGCATCTGACTACCAAGAGGTGGAATGGACACAGTTAATGCCTGAAGAAGATTTAGCTGCGCTGCTAAATCCACCAGATTATTTAGCCGGTATTGAAGACGGCTCTCAAGAAGATTCTGTGGAAGCCTTTGGTAATCAAGAGTTTGATAACGAAGCTACCAACCGCTTTCAGCAAGCGCTGACATCAACGCAAGTCGTTAAAACCTTTGAGAATAAGCCTATCCGTATTCCTGGCTTTATTGTTCCTCTTGAAAGCAGCGAATCGCAAATGGTCACAGAATTTTTTATCGTACCTTACTTCGGTGCATGCATTCATATGCCTCCACCGCCCCCGAATCAGATTATATATGTGAGTATTGAGCAAGGTGTTGAACTAGAAAGTTTGTACGATCCTTTCTGGTTCGAAGGCACCTTGGCTATCGACACCACTGAAAATGCGATGGGCACCGCGGCGTACCGTTTAGATCACGTCAATGTGAAACCATACGAGGGATAATTGATGACACGATTTAATAAACTATTATCTGCCCTGCTAGCCTCTTTGACAGTGGTTTCTGCCGCACATGCTTGCGGCCTGCATGGCGGTGGTAATTTGGGCTTTGGCTTTAATCGGTTACACCCCCTTGCTCAGCAACATTATCAGGTGTCGGCTTTCCAAACCCTGTCGGTTAAACACGCTAAACAGGTAGACGTTGTTGTTGATGAAGCCGCCACAGCGAAAATATCTTACGTGATACCGCTACGCTATCGTGATGTAAACGTTAGTTTTATAGGTAGCGATGGCGTAGAAATAGTGGGAAATAGCGCTGTGTTACTGGAACAAGACGCTGGCGTTTATAACTTAACGTTTACGGTAAAGCGCCCAGGCCAATCGCACATTTCCATCCAAATAAATGGGTTAAGTGACGGGAAGCCTTTTTCACTGAGTCAGAAAATTGAACTACGCTCAGCATAAAAAAGTGGATAAGGGAGTGAGTAAAGTCGCTGCTAAAGAAAACGAGCCGGCTGCAGTTATCGCTAAGCGCAAACCATTGAAGATAGTACTACTTCTTTTCGTTTTCTTAGTGGCTGGTAGTGTATTCACTAGGCTAGTTCAACTATATTGGCCCAGTATAAAACATCAGTTATACACTAGCGAAGCACTTTATCAGACCAGCAACCCTCAGTTACAGGCCTTATTCAGCCAAGAAGTTGAACAAAAAGGTGTAATGCGCTTAGGTTGGCAAGACTTACTGCCAGAACAAGAAGCAGCCACCTTACGTCAATATCAATCAGGGAACGACACAAGTGACTTATCGCCTACCCAAATCGGCACCGTCCAGTCTATAACGAATCAACTGCTGTTATCTATTCAAGCCAGTAGCGATGAAAATTACATTTCAGCCCTTCACTCAACCAATATAGTACACACCATTTTAGGCAAAGCGATTTCTATTTCCGGCTTTATTGTACCGATAGAAGTGAATGAAGATCGCACATTACAGAGCTTTTTCGTGGTGCCTTACTACGGCGCTTGTATTCACCTTCCCCCTCCACCACCCAATCAAATTGTTTTTGTACAACTGCCCGATGGATTTGCCCATCACAATTTGGCCGATGCATTTACGTTAACGGGTATTTTAGAACAGGGTATGTTTGAAGACCCCCTTGGTACCTCAGCGTACATCTTAAATGTATTCGACATTGAGGCTTACCATGGTCAGCCTGATGACTTTCGTGCTCACTAGGTTTATCAAGAATAATAGACGCTATTTTTCACAAACGCTGACAGGTATGCGTTAGCTATTATCCTAGGCATTTAAAGGGAATTTAGTGAGCATTTAGTACAGAGGGCATTTGGTTTTCATCTAGCTGGCATGCAACTAATTGTTGCTCCCACACCTAAAAAACCACTGATAATATTGGTTGGAATAGCACTTAATTTTTCAAGCTTACTTGTTGTAATACACACCCTTCCTGTACGCCGTTATTTATGTGTGATGATGTGCGGGTAATCGGTTTCATTATCTGTTTGACGGCGTAGTCTTAGGTTTCGAATATGACTAAATGCAATAAAGCTAGACCCTATAATCGTTAACGCCACTTCGCCGTATTCACCCAACACGTCGTGTCCTAACACTACGGCTAAAATAAGCAATGATAGCCCTACACCACCCACCAAAAGCATGGTGTGATTTCGGTGATAAAAGTACCCCATCATGAGAGCAATAACACTGATTGGCACAACGAAGAAAAGCAACGTTTTATGAAACAACTCGTCATCTAAAGCTAATACACCCGCTAGCGGTGGGAGAAGAAGTAATAAAACAGGCAATAATAAGCAGTGCACCACGCATAGCATAGACAGTGCTATGGCAGTTTTATCGCTTATTTTTTGAAAATTCATTCAGTATGGTTCCTTATTTTTAACCTACCAGATTCTTAGCTTACCAACGTAACGTTGGCTGACGGGCAGATAACTCAGAAAGACCTTGTCCACGTTCAGTGATCCACTGAGCTTGAATAGCACTTAGCGATGGCATTGATTCAAATAGGGTAACGGTAATGCCATACACCGCATCATCACAGTGAAATTGATATTCAACTTCAATATTTTGATGCTTTTCTTCTTCGTGCCCTTCATGTTCGTCATGTTCTTTGTGCAAAGCATGCTCGCTCTCGTGCGCCTCGTCGTGATCACCCGAGTGCGCTTCGTGAGCATCTTCATGGTCGCTCTTATGATGGTCATCATGCGCTTCTAATGTGTGCTCAACACCCACTAACTCGCATTTACCCTCCACATCTATCACGTTGGTATTTAAGGTGAACCTTTCGGCAAGCAAATTTTGACTACTTAGTTGCTCGGTCGTTTCAGGCTCGTGCTCAAAACCAAGGGCATCTGCGGCAGGTAATACAAGCTGAAGGTGAAGCATGCTGCCCTCTTGAGAAACTAAAAGCTCGCCTTGCCCGTGCACATGCTGCTGTGCATTTACTGCAAACCCTACACTAGAAAAAAAGAGTAAAGAGACCGCTAAATAGGGCTTTTTCATGAATATACCTTTTTATAAATTTTGATCTACATAACGTGTGAACACTAACGCTTAGCGCTTTTAAAATAAACAAAGGCCATCCATAAATGGCCTTTTAAGTTACTTTCGCTCTCGTTGAAAATGGCGCTCTTTTCCTTCATTAACTTGTTTAACGTCTGCACAATATTCTGAAATTGGTCTAATCAAAAGCCGAGGTATGCCAATAGGTTCACCCGTCTCTTTGCAATAACCAAAGTCACCATCTGAAATACGCTTCAGTGATTTGTCTATTTTACGTATGAGCTTTCTTTCTCTATCCATAATGCGCAAACCGATGCGCGAATCCTCCTCGTATTGCGCTCGATCTACATCATCATTTATCTCAGGAGGATCACTTAATTGAACCTTCATTTCCTCTATATGCAACATTGTTTTCCTCTTTAAATCGGTAAGTAGCGTTTTGAAGAAATCAAGCTGGGCCTCGTTCATATATTCTTCTGTAGGGGCATCTAAAAGCTGTTGCTTATCGACTATCTGATTCATGACAATGTTTCCTTCGCTTGCATCAACCAACGCATCGTATTGTCGTAATGATTTTTACCGTAGCAATTCAAAAAATGTCGTGTGTACTCATTCTTCACATCGCTCATTGCTGCGATGCGCTCATCGACAAAAGATACCGTCAGTGGAATACCACACTCTTCTATAATGCAATGTTCCCATTGCCCGTAATTTGATGGAATGATTGGCGTTTTCATTCGATTACCTTATTAACAGTAAACTAAGAATATGATTTCAAAGGGTCCATTTAATAGAGCCTTACTATTTATCAATCCGCACTGATTATGTTATAACATCACATCGGTAGAATGTGCAAATTAGCTTCTCGCTCAGTTTAGTGCTGAGTTTCTTAGCGCGAGTATTTGGGATTTCGCGCCTTTCCTAGCTACACTCGCTTATGCCATCACTTTCTATTCAGCTGGAAGGCTCATAGGTATAAGTCGGAAATATTAGCTATTTTGTCGTGCAAATATCACTATACCTCTGCGGCAAGGTATAGTGAGGTACGTGGCATTTATTAAATGAATAACAACGAAAAGAAAACGCGATGAACTCAATAAATTCAATAATCAAAAGCAAAGCTATGTGGTTTGTTTTAGTGGCATTGTTCGCTATTACCGCTAATGCAGCAGAAGAAACACATAAACGCACCATCGATATCGATAGTAGTGTAGTAACCGAGCATGAAACCAAAATATTAGGTAAGCGCGTGAAATACAGCGCTACAACAGGTACGCAACCGGTGTGGAATAGCAAGGATGACGCGGTCGCCACCTTGTTTTACACCTACTATCAGCGCACTGATATAAAAGACAATGAGTCTCGCCCGCTTGTTATCTCTTTTAATGGTGGCCCCGGTTCAGCATCAGTATGGATGCACGTGGCCTATACAGGCCCTCGAATTTTAAATATTGATGATGAAGGCTACCCCTTACAGCCGTACGGCGTGCAAACCAACCCATATTCAATATTAGATGTAGCAGACATCGTATTTGTTAACCCCGTTAATACTGGGTACAGCCGCGTACTTAAGAATGAAGAAGGTGAAATGCCTTCAAAGGACGCACAGAAGAGCATGTTTTTTGGCGTCAACGCTGATATCAGTTACCTGGCAGATTGGGTAAATACCTTTGTCACTCGCCATAATCGCTGGCGTTCGCCTAAATACCTCATTGGTGAAAGCTATGGTACTACTCGAGTTTCGGGTTTAGCCCTTGAATTACAAAACCGCCAGTGGATGTATTTAAATGGCGTAATATTAGTATCACCTACCGATATTGGTATTGAACGCAATGGCCCAGTAAAAGCCGCGAATCGCCTACCTTATTTTGCCGCTACTGCTTGGTATCACAAAAAGTTAGACCGTGAACTCCAAAATAAAGATTTAACTGAACTGCTTCCCGAAGTGGAAGATTTCACCATCAACACGCTTATTCCAGCGCTAGCAAAAGGTGGCTTTATTGGTGCTGAGGAAAAACGAGTTGTACTAAAAAAAATGGCGCGCTATTCGGGGTTATCAGAAGACGCGATTTCACAAAACAACCTTGATGTCAGCACCGCCTATTTTTGGAAATCGCTACTGCGTGATGAAGGTAAAACACTCGGCCGATTAGATAGCCGCTATTTAGGTATAGATGCCAAGCAAAGCGGCGATAGACCAGATTACTGGGCAGAGCTTACTTCATGGCTGCATTCGTTTACTCCCGCCATTAATTACTACTTGCGAGAAGAGTTAAATTACAAAACTGACACCAAATATAATATGTTTGGCGATGTTCACCCGTGGGACAGAAGTGGCAATAAATCTGGCGAAAACCTGCGTCTTGCCATGGCACAAAACCCATACTTGAATGTGATGATTCAAGCAGGTTACTACGACGGCGCCACCAACTATTTTGATGCCAAATATACTATGTGGCAGCTTGATCAAAGCGGCATTTTGCAAGACCGTTTAAGCTTTAAAGGCTATAGAAGCGGGCATATGATGTACTTGCGACGAGACGATTTAAAACAGTCTAATCAAGACTTACGTGAGTTTATCAATAACAGCACACCTAAAAAGGGTGAACCCGCGATGTATCGCCGATAAAAGGCGATAAAAAGAATATGGGGTCAGTGTACTTTTAAGGTTAATTAACACTGACCCTATTTACTCAATTTTCACTTTGCGCCTTTAAAGGCGCTAACTCCATCAATGCTCGGCAAATGTGCTATTCTGCGCGCCTAGATTCAGTTCAAGCAACAAATTGCGGTCAAAAGGAAAAGCCTTCACATGGTTCCATGGGTTAAATTAGGTACAGCTCAAATTCCAAATAACGGTGGTGAATTAACGTTTTCTCAGCGAGATGAAGAATTCAGTATTCGCCTATCCGGTATTCGTGGCGAGTTGATGAATAGCCGTGTATACAACTCAGAAAAAGAGCTGTCTCAAATGGGCTGCGAGCATCTTAAATCCACACCTAACGCACACGTTTTAGTCGGCGGTTTAGGAATGGGGTACACCCTTGCAGCGGCGCTAAAAGCAGTGACACCTAGTTCACAAGTCACTGTGGCCGAATTAATTCCTGAGGTGGTTGAATGGAACAAAGGCCCACTGGGTAACTGCGCTAAAAACCCACTTCAAGACCCTAGAACGAATGTTAAAGTAGGTGATGTAAAACACCTTTTAAATACTAAAACACCCACCTACGACGCCATATTACTTGATGTAGACAATGGCCCTGAAGGGTTAACCCATTCTGACAATAATTGGATTTATTCAATCGACGGCTTAGAAGATATTTATGAAGTGCTAAAACCCAATGGCATGCTAGCCATATGGTCTGCTGGGCCTGATTACTTGTTTTCTGTTCGCCTAAAAAACGTAGGCTATGAAGTGTCCACTCGCATTGCCAGAGCCCGCAAGGGTAAAGGAAGTAAGCACACCATATTCTTGGCTAGAAAAGCCGGTTAGCTCACTCATTTAATTAGCCCTTTAACTCGCCCTTTTAACTAAATCTGGCCCCATTATTTTTGATTTTACTCATTTGAATGAGTAAGCCGCCACGTGTCATTACACTGGCCCCATTAAGAAGAATAAGTGGCCAAGCGACGGCAATAGGCATCGTAAACGCGAACGCGAGTGTAGTGACATCTTTAATTAGAATACTGCGAAATAAGGTTGGCGACAGCGCACCGATAACGCGACTGCGTCTTAACACCATTATTTGGTGTAGTGTGCCCTGCATAAGTAGCACTGTTACTACCAACATTAGGCTGTTAGCCCCAAGTTTGGCCAGATTGGGGTAAGGACGAAAGCCTATAGAACAGAGCCCAATCACCACAGCAACGGCACACAAACTGACGATAAAACCAGTTGAGATTGACCGCCTGTCTCGCCAAATCTGATAAAGGATTGCCAATATCAGAAGGAGCGCACCAAAGCGAGTCCAGACGAGATAATGACTAAGCGGCTCTATCGCAATACCGAAAATAAAATTGGCATAAAACGCAAAAAAGCTTGAGGCAAACTGGTTTACCGACAAGCTTTGAGTAGCAGGCAAATGACTTTTACGAAGCGTCTCTATATTAGCGATTTGCTTTGCCAACCCGTACCACGTCAGCAAAAAAGCGGCTGCGCTCACGGTACCTAAAATATGGTACAACAAAAGAGACTCCTCAGCCGCTTATAGAGAACTACTCGACTTATGAGACTTGTTTTAACGTAAACATATATTCGAGCCTTTGAGGCATAAAAGCTGCTGGCAACAAGACAGAAATTTATATCAAAAAACGTAAACAAATGGCCTCTTTGACTTAAAAATACACACGAGTTGTTTATATTTTTATCGCTAGAACCTAGGCTTGTAGACGCTTAACTTTCTTTAACTCACTTAGTGATATGTTTGGGTTCAGAGGGCTTTTGTTAATCATTGGCGAATAAATTATCACCTCACACCCTCTCCTTTTAACTTGAGCTGTGTAGGTTAAATCAAAAGACGATGGCTTTAAGTCTCCGTATATTTCATTAATCTCAGGAGCATTATCGTAAGTGACAATCCAAGGGCGGTTTAAAGTTCGGATTACATCACTCAGTTCACAGTGATCGAGGTGTTCAAAAAAGTTTTGATATAACCCTTTTCCTTTCACATAATAAGGAGGATCAATGTTAATTAAACATTTTTCTTCAATTTTTTGAATATCACGAATCAAAAATTCTCTTGCGTCTTTTCTTGTCAACGTAACTCTATCACTGAGTTTTGCAATATTTTCAATTTGTTCTATTAACTTGTCCTTGTTATATCGACAATCTAATTTATACCTTCCCTCTTGGTTTTTACCCCCCATGACTCCGCCCTTGATAATACCGGAGCGATTAGTACGATTTAAGAAGAAAGTAGAAAAGCCTAAGTCCAATATAGAAGAATCCTGACACTCTTGAACTTGCTTTTGTTTAAACCATTCATCAATGGTTACGGGTGTGTTAATGATACGTTGTTTCAATTCTTGAGTATTGTACAAAACACAATACCAGAAAGAGTAAATAGAGGGGTTAATATCATTTATGCATACATGTTTAACTTTTTCATTGAGCAACAAATACCAGGCAATACCAGCACCGCCAGCAAATGGCTCAATGTAAGTACCACCTACTAATTCATTTATCTCAAGAGTCTCAAGAACATAGGCGACCAGCTTTGTCTTACCACCTGGGTAGCGTAAAGGTGAGTTATAAATAGACACTGTTTTCCTTAGTTGAGTTAAAGATGATCGCATCCTCTATTTTATCATTGACTGCTAACATTGCCCAGATTCCAAAGATGAGGATTGATACCATTTTCAGTCGCAGTTGCTTTAAAAGCTATATTAAGAGCCCTAACAAATTTTCTATAGATGTGGGTTTCCCGTTTATTGATTAACCAGTGTCTGAATATAAGGATAAAAAAGTCCAAGTATTGATTAAAAAGTTTTTTTGCTTTTTCCCGATCATAAGAATCGAGCAATGTATTAGCTTTGCTAATTAATTCTTCATGCTGAAGCCAAGTAAGGCTAAACCCTTCCATTTCAACCTGATGCTGTTCCCAAAAATCTCCAGTTAACATTGGATCATAGTTCATATCAACTAGGTGTTTGAAAACGATTTGCTCAGGAGCCCCCTCTTCCGGTAAAGATAAAATTCTGCCATCCTTGTTATTGGCAGTGTCGGTTTTATCACCATCTAGTATGCATATTGATTTGAGAGTTGTTTTATTGAGAAATCTATCTTTAAAAAGGTCTCGTAAGCTATCAGACCCAAGGTTGATATCAACAAGGTGGAAGTAATGCTGTATTTTCGCAAAATTAGTACAATGCCCAGCTAAATTACTAAATATTTCCATTAGCAGAATTCTAGCTTCAGCATCTTCAGTAAAGATAGCTATTTTTTTATCTGAAAGTGCTTCTTTTCGTAACTCACTTTTTAAAAACATATTTATGCGGTAGATATCAGGATCTTCCAATAGCCTTACCTTGTTACCAGTGCTATTTGTTAAATACAGAACATTATGTTTTTTCTTCAATAATTTTTCTAAAAGGTAAAGACTATGGGTTGTGAAGAAAACTTGGATTTTATATTTCAAAGAATACTCTTCGATAATCGAAACAAGTTTATATTGCAGAGACGGGTGTAGAGTTGCATCTATTTCGTCTATTAAAAGTGTACTAGCATGTTCTGTCGTTTCAAATAGCCACTTCAAACAAGTAAGAGCTGTTAAAATTATGAATACGTTGTCTTCACCTGCTGAAATTGTATTTGAATCAATGCCCTCATATGTCGTAGTGAAGTTACTCCTTACTTTTATATCATTCGATTTTTCAGTACCCAAATTGTCAATGCTTATACCTATTAGCTTACTATACAGTTCAACCAAT
>NZ_JAESDJ010000009.1:0-185893 GCF_019249255.1 Alteromonas lipotrueae
CTTTTAGATCGTGTAACTTCATGATCTGAAACTGCTTTAAAGGGTTACTAACAGATCTTGCTGATCCTAATAATAATAAAAATAAACAGATCTATATAAGATCTTAAGATCAATAGAGCCAGGTCGAAAAGAAATGAGCAACAGCATTGAAGAAAATTTAACCATTTTCTTTATGCAATAAGTCAGCTAAAATACGCGCCCTTTTTTCGACTTGTACAGAAAAGAAAAAAGTTACTCCATTTACGTTAATAGTGAGGTTCGATATGTATTACACCCAAGCATTTGATGTCATCGTAGTCGGTGGTGGTCATGCTGGAACAGAAGCTGCGCTAGCTGCTGCTCGCATGGGATCAAACACCTTACTGTTAACTCATAACATTGAAACCATTGGACAGATGTCTTGTAACCCAGCGATCGGTGGGATCGGCAAAGGTCATTTGGTAAAAGAAATTGACGCACTTGGTGGTGCAATGGGTTTGGCTGCCGATCAAGGTGGTATTCAGTTTAGAACGCTAAATTCAAGCAAAGGACCAGCTGTACGAGCAACGCGTGCTCAGGCTGACAGAACCCTTTACCGCCAAGCCATTCGTAAAATCGTAGAAAGCCAAGAAAACCTCACGTTGTTTCAACAAAGCGTTGACGATCTTGTCGTTGAAAACGATCAGGTGACTGGTGTGGTTACCCAAATGGGGCTAAAATTTAAAGCCAAAACCGTGGTACTCACAGTAGGAACCTTCTTAGGCGGCACGATTCACATAGGCCTTGAGAACTATCGTGGTGGACGCGCAGGCGATCCCCCTTCGATAGCCCTCGCAGATCGTTTACGTGCCTTACCGTTTCGTGTAGACCGCTTAAAAACCGGTACACCTGCACGATTAGATGCCCGTTCGTTAGATTTTAGTGTGATGCAGGCACAACCTGGTGATAACCCAACACCGGTATTTTCGTTCATGGGCAACCGTGAAATGCATCCACAACAGATCCCGTGTTACATCACGCACACTAACGAAAAAACACATGATATTATTCGAGGCGGACTTGATCGCTCTCCTATGTTCACTGGCGTAATTGAAGGTATTGGCCCTCGTTATTGCCCAAGCATTGAAGATAAGATCACTCGTTTTGCAGACAAAGATTCGCATCAAATTTTTGTTGAGCCAGAAGGGTTAAATAGCATTGAGGTTTACCCAAATGGTATTTCAACAAGCTTGCCTTTCGATATTCAAATGAATCTCGTACGCTCAATCAAAGGTTTTGAGAACGCGCATATTGTTCGTCCAGGCTATGCGATTGAATATGATTTCTTTGATCCTAGAGATTTGAAACAAACTTTAGAAAATAAATTTATCAAAGGTTTGTTTTTTGCTGGCCAAATTAATGGCACAACCGGGTACGAAGAAGCGGGTGCACAAGGCCTAATTGCTGGCGCAAATGCGTCGCTTCAAGCACAAGAAAAAGATCCGCTTATTTTGCGTCGCGATCAAGCCTACATGGGTGTATTGATTGACGACCTGGCAACCATGGGAACGAAAGAACCTTACCGTATGTTTACAAGCCGTGCAGAATATCGATTACTGCTTCGAGAAGATAACGCCGATAGCCGCCTAACCGCGCTAGGTCGTGAGATAGGTTTGGTAGATGATGCACGTTGGGCGGCATTCAACACTAAGATGGAAGCGGTTGAAGGTGAATTGCAACGCCTGCGCGGTCAATGGGTACATAAAGATCATGGTGCTACGCCAGCACTTAACACCCTGCTTAAAACGCGAGTAAGCAAAGAGCATTCGCTAGAAGAACTGATACGTCGACCTGAAATGACCTATCGTCAATTGATGGAGATTGAAAGTATTGGGCCTGGTTTAACCGATCCCATTGCGGCAGAACAAGTTGAGATCCAAATTAAATACGCTGGTTATATTGCCCGTCAAATGGACGAAATAGCCAAAACACAGCGTCACGAGAATTCACTGTTACCGGTAGATCTCGATTTTACTAAGATCTCAGGTTTATCAAACGAAGTGGTGGCGAAACTTACCGAAGCGAGGCCTGAAACTATTGGTAAAGCGTCTCGTATTTCGGGTATTACACCGGCCGCTATTTCGTTGCTTTTAGTGTATTTGAAAAAGCACGGCATGTTAAGAAAGCACGATAAATTAAGCGCTTAAGTAGATTTCAATTTATGAGTTTAGACCAAGAATTACACGAAATACTGGCCTCTGGCCTTACGGCACAATCACTCCAATTAAGCGATGATCAACAAGCAAAGCTAGTGGGGTTTGTGCTGCTGATTGATAAATGGAACAAAGCGTACAACCTGACATCGGTGCGTGATCCGAAACAAATGATGGTAAAACATATTTTGGACTCATTAGCGATATATCCATATTTAGCTAAACATGAGGCCAAACACATCAGTGACGTAGGCACAGGCCCGGGTTTGCCAGGTATGCCACTTGCGATTGCGTTTCCCGATACGGCGTTTACGTTACTAGATAGTTTGGGTAAGCGCGTTCGGTTTATGACCCAATGTGTCCATGCCCTCAAATTATCTAATGTGACGCCTGTTCAAAGTCGTGTTGAAGCACATACCCCAGCGCAACCGTATGATATAGTACTTAGCCGAGCGTTCGCTTCGTTAAAAGATATGTTGCACTGGTGCCAACATCTGGTAAATTCAGACGGGCAGTTCCTTGCACTTAAAGGGCAGTTTCCAGAAGACGAATTAAAAGAAGTGAGTGATCACTATCAGGTGATCAAAACGGAAAGTCTCACTGTTCCGAATCTGGTGGGCGAACGACACCTCGTTTGGATTAAAAAGGCATAACAGGACTTATTGTGGCAAAGGTAATCGCGATCGCGAATCAAAAAGGTGGTGTGGGTAAAACCACTACTGCAGTGAATGTTGCAGCATCAATGGCTGCAACAAAACGTAAAGTGCTACTGATTGATCTTGATCCACAAGGTAACGCAACCATGGGAAGCGGCGTCGACAAATACGATGTTCACGCTACCGCGTTTGAATTGCTTATCGAAGAACAACCTATCAACGATGTTATTGTAAAAAATACAGCGGGTAAATTTGATTTAGTGGCTGCGAACGGTGACGTGACGGCAGCTGAAATTAAGTTGATGGAAATGTTTGCCCGTGAAGTACGTCTTAGAAATGCGTTAAAACCTGTTCTTGATTACTACGATTTTATCTTTATTGACTGCCCTCCTTCACTAAACCAACTTACGGTGAATGCATTAGCTGCGGCTGATTCAGTCATGGTACCGATGCAATGTGAATATTACGCACTCGAAGGGTTAACGGCGTTAATGGATACCATTCAAAAACTCGCATCAGTGGTAAATCCTGAATTGAAGATTGAAGGGGTATTGCGTACTATGTACGACCCTCGTAATCGCCTTGCCAACGACGTTTCCGAACAGCTTAAACGTCACTTTGGTGAGCAAGTATATCGTACTGTCATTCCGCGCAACGTGCGCCTAGCTGAAGCGCCAAGTTTCGGTACACCGGCGATGTACTACGATAAGTCTTCTACAGGGGCTAAAGCATATTTAGCATTGGCGGGTGAAATTCTTCGTCGTCGTGATAAATCTGCGCCAAGTCAGGCGAAAGCCAGTTAAATTATAATAAAGCGTAATGCATATCAGCAAATAGGCCATTGAGGGAAATATGTCAGCAAGAAAAAGAGGGCTAGGTCGCGGTTTGGATGCGCTATTAGCAACCAGTCAATCGACGTCGCAAAGAGAAACAGATGCTGCGGCGACAGAAGCTACACAAAGCGAACTTAGTAAATTACCTATAGAATTTCTTGTGCCTGGCAAGTATCAGCCTCGCAAAGACATGTCACCTGATGCCCTTGAAGACCTTGCTTCCTCTATTCGTGCCCAAGGTGTTATTCAACCCATTGTTGTTCGTAAAGTTGACGACAACAAGTACGAAATTATTGCGGGTGAACGTCGCTGGCGTGCATCGCAACTTGCGCAATTGGATGAAGTACCTTGTCTTGTTAAAGATGTACCTGATGAGGCCGCGGTTGCCATCGCACTAATTGAGAATATTCAGCGTGAAGATTTAAACGCGATGGAAGAGGCGCAAGCATTAGACCGTCTAATGAATGAATTCTCCTTAACCCACCAAGAAGTTGCTGAAGCTGTGGGTAAATCTCGTACAACCGTGACTAACTTGCTTCGCCTTAACAATCTTAATGATGACGTTAAGTTGCTAGTTGAGCATGGTGATATTGAAATGGGTCATGCGCGCGCATTACTAGCCCTTGATGGCAATCAGCAATCAGAAGCGGCAAATGTTGTTTCGGGTAAAGGTTTAACGGTTCGTGATACAGAAAAGCTGGTCAAAAAGCTACTTGAACCAGAAAAACCGAAGCAAGAGAAGCAAATTGATCCTAATGTTCAAAACCTTATGACCCGACTTTCAGAAAATTTAGGGGCGCCGGTAACAATAGACCATAACGCAAAAGGGAAAGGTAAATTAGTCATTAGCTTCGACGATTTACAACAGTTAGACGGAATAATAACTAAAATTCAATAGGTTATATTTCTGTGCTGAAAGGAAGTTAGCATAAATATTGCGATCATTCATTCCTAAAGCTTCGGCTGTGGACAGCCTCCTTTCCGGTTATAGCGTTAGAATATTTTCAGAATAGCTTTCAAAATGCGATGTACTGTTGAAAAATGTCGGTAAAACAGTATACTTCTGACGCTTTTCGTTAGAGATGAACAAGCAGTAGGGCAACGTGAAAAACAAGTTAGCTGAACACGGATTATTTATAGCCAAAAAAGGCATTCTGTTTCAGGTAGTCACGGCACTAATAATAACCCTTTTGGCGGGTATTATCGCAGGTCAACATTCTGCAATATCAACCGCCGCTGGCGCAGTGATAAGCATACTGCCAACAGCGATTTTTTCGGGGTTTGCATTTAAATATGCTGGTGCAAGTAAAAACGAACTTGTTGCCCAAAGTTTTAGCCAAGGTTCAAAATTGAAACTGGCACTGACAATCATTTTATTTGTAGTGACATTTGCAGGCTTAAATGCCGCGCCGCTAGAAGTTTTTGTGGCTTATGTCGTTACAACCGCCAGTCACGCACTGGCCATGTTCCGTTATGGTACGAAGTAGTCAAACAATAACGATTAATAAATAACTACTGAATACTTGCTTACGAATATGTACTGGAACCAGTCACCAATTTTTACACTTTACAACTTAGGTTAAACAATGGCATCTGAATACACTACCTCAGAATATATCAAGCACCACTTGACCAATGCCACCATGTGCTCAACCGACAACGGAATTGCTTTTAACAAAGCATGCTCTGATGCAGGTTTTTGGGCGTGGCATGTCGACACACTAGCCTGGTCAATTGGCCTTGGCATACTATTTCTTGTTGTTTTTAGAAGCGTAGCTTCGAAAGCCACTACTGGCGTTCCTGGTAAAATGCAGGCGTTTGTGGAATTGGTTATTGAGTTCGTTGACGACAACGTGAAAAGTACCTTCCATGGAAGAAGCGCGCTAATTGCGCCACTTGCACTAACTATTTTCGTCTGGGTTTTATTAATGAACTTGATGGATTTAGTGCCAGTTGACCTTATTCCTTGGATTGCCGGTCTTGTGGGTCAGCATGCGTTCGGTATGGACCCTCATGATGTTTACATGAAGGCTGTGCCTACTACTGACCTTAACCTAACGTTTGCATTAGCGTCTGGCGTGTTCATCCTCATTCTTTTCTATTCAATTAAAATGAAGGGCATCAGCGGTTTTGCGAAAGAACTTACTATGCAACCGTTCGGTCACCCTGTATTCATCCCAGTAAACTTTATTCTGGAATCAGTTACCTTACTTGCACGCCCGCTTTCATTAGCACTGCGTTTATTCGGTAACTTATACGCCAGTGAGCTAATCTTTATCTTGATAGCCACCATTGGTTACTTCCAGTTACCTTTACACTTTATGTGGGCTGTATTCCATATTTTGGTTCTCCCTCTACAAGCGTTTATTTTCATGATGCTAACCATCGTGTACTTAAGCTTGGCGTGTGAAGACCACTAGTAAGCATTGATCCGCGCTGGTAATACCTGGATTGACCGGCGCGGTTAATAACCGAGTTCTACTTTTAACATTAACTTTAAATTTAACTTAAATCGGAGACGTACATGTTATACATCGCAGTTGCACTACTGATCGGTCTTGGTGCCCTTGGTACCGCTATTGGTTTCGGTCTGCTGGGTGGTAAATTCCTAGAATCTGCTGCTCGCCAACCTGAACTAGCACCTCAACTTCAAGTTAAGATGTTCATCGTAGCAGGTCTTATTGACGCTATCGCGATGATCGGTGTTGGTATCGCTCTATACCTATTGTTCGCTGTTGGTGCCTAATTTTACTACACACTTTTTTAGCGAACTTTTAGAGGAGGGGCGATTGTGAATTTTAACGCCACTTTTATTGGTCAATTAATCGCCTTCGCTGTGTTCGTGGTGTTCTGCATGAAATATGTGTGGCCACCGCTGATGGCAGCGATTGAAGAACGTCAGAAGAAAATAGCCGATGGGCTTGAAGCTTCTGAACGGGCAGAGAAAGACTTAGAACTTGCTCAAGCGAAAGCCACTGAGCAAATGAAAGATGCGAAAGCGCAAGCAGCCGAAATTATCGAGCAAGCCAAAAAGCGCGCCAACCAGTTGGTTGACGAAGAAACGCAAAAAGGCCATGCAGAACGCGAGAAGATTATTGCTTCTGGCTACACCGAAATTGAAGCTGAACGCAATCGTGCCAAAGAAGATTTGCGCAAGCAAGTTTCTGCATTAGCAGTAGCTGGCGCACAGCAAATCTTACAACGTGAAATTGATGCTAACGCACAAAACGACATTGTTGAAAAACTTGTCGCTGAGCTTTAAGAGGGAGATGAGCCATGTCTGAATTGACAACCGTTGCTCGTCCTTACGCTAAAGCAGCTTTCGATTTCGCCGTCGAGAAGAATGCCATTGCGAAGTGGCAAGAAATGCTGACCTTTGCAGGTGCAGTAGCACAAAACGATGATATGCATCAGTTGTTATCTGGCGCAGTAGCTGCAGATACTCTAGCTGACGTTTTCATCAATGTTTGTGGTGAGCAACTCGATGATCATGGCCAGAACCTTGTAAAGGTACTGGCTGAAAATAAACGTTTAGCCGCGTTGCCTGAAATTTCAAATGTGTTTGATGCGTTTAAAGCTGATTACGACAAAGAAATTGAAGTAGACGTAACTTCAGCCTCTGCGCTGAACGATGCACAGAAAACCGATTTGGTTGCATCGTTGGAAAAACGTTTGGCACGTAAAGTGAAGCTTAATTGTAACGTGAATCCTGACCTGATCGCTGGAATGGTTATTAAAGCCGGCGATACAGTAATAGATGGTTCCGTAAAATCGAAATTGAACCGTCTAGCAGACGCGTTGCAAGCATAACGGGGATAAGAGCATGCAACTTAATTCCACTGAAATTGCTGAACTGATCAAGAAAAGAATTGAACAGTTCAATGTAAGCAGTGAAGCACGCAATGAAGGTACTATCGTCGCAGTTACTGACGGTATTATCCGCATTCATGGCCTTGCCGATGTAATGCAAGGTGAAATGATTGAGCTTCCTGGAAGCCGCTACGCTATTGCACTAAACCTTGAGCGAGACTCTGTAGGTGCGGTTGTAATGGGTCCATATGCGGATTTACAGGAAGGCGTAAAAGTACAATCTACAGGCCGTATTCTTGAAGTACCTGTTGGTAATGCCCTACTAGGTCGTGTTGTAAACACACTTGGTGAGCCTATCGACGGTAAAGGCGCCATTGATGCAGCTGGCTTTGAGCCAGTTGAAAAGATTGCACCTGGTGTAATCGAGCGTCAATCAGTAGATCAGCCAATCCAAACTGGTTATAAGTCAGTTGATGCCATGATCCCAGTGGGTCGTGGTCAGCGTGAACTTATCATCGGCGACCGCCAGTGTGGTAAAACCGCAATGGCAATTGACGCTATCATCAACCAAAAAGGTACAGGCATTAAATGTGTGTACGTAGCGGTTGGTCAGAAAGCTTCTACTATCGCTAACGTGGTACGTAAGCTTGAAGAGCACGATGCATTGGGTCACACCATTATCGTTGCAGCTTCTGCGTCTGAGTCTGCTGCATTGCAATATCTTGCACCATACTCTGGCTGTACTATGGGCGAATACTTCCGTGACCGCGGTGAAGATGCGCTAATCGTATATGATGATTTGTCTAAGCAAGCTGTTGCTTATCGTCAAATTTCATTGCTACTTAAGCGTCCTCCTGGTCGTGAAGCATACCCTGGTGACGTTTTCTATCTTCACTCTCGTTTGCTAGAACGTGCTGCTCGTGTAAACGAACAATACGTTGAGCGTTATACAAACGGTGAAGTGAAAGGCAAAACCGGTTCATTAACTGCGCTTCCAATTATCGAAACGCAAGCTGGTGACGTATCTGCTTTCGTACCTACCAACGTAATCTCGATTACAGATGGTCAGATCTTCCTAGAAACTGACTTGTTTAACGCAGGTATCCGTCCAGCGGTTAACGCTGGTGTATCGGTATCTCGTGTTGGTGGTGCTGCGCAAACTAAAATTATCAAGAAGTTGGGCGGTGGTATTCGTCTTGCACTTGCTCAGTATCGTGAATTGGCGGCATTCTCGCAGTTCGCATCTGACCTTGATGATGCAACCCGTGAGCAACTTGAGCACGGTGAGCGCGTAACAGAGCTAATGAAACAGAAACAATATGCACCACTATCTATTGCAGATATGGGCGTATCATTGTTCGCGGTTGAAAAAGGTTTCCTTAAGGACGTAGAGCTTAACAAAATCTTAGATTTTGAAGCTGCTCTTCATTCTTACATGAACAGCGAAAACGCTGACCTTATGAAGACTATCAACGAAACTGGTAACTTCAACGACGAAATCGCCGCTAAGTTAGCTGACGCTTTAACACAATTTAAAGCGACACAAACTTGGTAATCAATGCAGCCGATGATGTGTAAACACCATCGGCTTCACGTTGAGTAATCGGAGAAATAGTCATGGCCAGCGGTAAAGAAATAAAAGGTAAGATTGGGAGTATTAAAAATACTCAAAAAATTACCAGTGCAATGGAAATGGTTGCTGCGTCCAAAATGAAACGGGCGCAAGAACGTATGGCCTCTGGCCGTCCATATGCGCAAAACATGCTAAAAGTGATTGGTCACATTGCTAACGGTAACCTTGAGTTCCGCCATCCTTATTTGGAAGAGCGTGAAGTTAAGCGCGTCGGCTACATTGTGATTTCCACTGACCGAGGCTTGTGTGGTGGCTTAAACAGTAATGAATTTAAGCTTGTCACTCAGGACGTCAAAAAATGGCGTGACCAAGGTGTAGAAGTGGACTTCGCTGCATTAGGTTCAAAAGCGTGCTCTTTCTTCAACCGTTTTGGTGGCACTTTGCTTGCCGCTGAATCTGGATTGGGTGATAAGCCGTCTGCGAGCGATGTAGTAGGTGTTGTACGTGTAATGCTTAAAGCTTACGACGAAGGCAAATTAGACCGAGTTTTCTTGGTATTTAATGACTTCGTCAACACCATGACACAGAGCCCTGTGATCAATCAGTTATTGCCTTTGCCAAAGTCTGAAGACGAAGAATATAAGCATCGTTGGGACTACATTTACGAACCAGATCCAAAAGAAATTTTGGAAGCATTGATGGTACGTTACATTGAGTCTCAGGTGTATCAGGGTGTTGTAGAAAACGCGGCGTCAGAACAAGCTGCGCGAATGGTTGCCATGAAGGCAGCAACCGACAACGCTGGCGACTTAATTGATGAGTTGCAACTGATATATAACAAAGCGCGTCAAGCTGCAATCACTCAAGAAATTAGTGAGATTGTGAGCGGTGCCGCAGCGGTGTAGGCAAAGGTTTCTAAAAGATAACGAGGACAAATTATGAGTCAAGGTAAGGTCGTCCAAATCATTGGCGCCGTTGTGGACATTGAGTTTCCACAAACTGCGGTACCAAGAGTTTATGACGCACTACGAGTTACCGAAGGTGGCTTGTCTGGGTTAACCCTAGAAGTGCAACAACAATTAGGTGGCGGTGTAGTTCGCTCTATCGCCCTAGGTTCTACTGATGGCTTACAGCGCGGTTTGGCTGTAGAGAACACTGAAAACCCTATTATGGTTCCAGTGGGTACAGCTACTCTTGGCCGTATCATGGACGTATTGGGTAACCCAATCGACGAAGCAGGCCCAATTGGCGAAGAAGACCGTATGTCTATTCACCGTGCAGCGCCTAGCTACGAAGATCAGTCTAGCTCAGTAGAATTACTAGAAACTGGTATCAAAGTAATCGACTTAGTTTGCCCATTCGCTAAGGGTGGTAAAGTTGGTCTATTCGGTGGTGCTGGTGTAGGTAAAACGGTAAACATGATGGAGCTTATCCGTAACATCGCAATCGAACACAGTGGTTTCTCTGTATTCGCCGGTGTTGGTGAGCGTACTCGTGAAGGTAACGATTTCTATCATGAAATGAACGACTCTAACGTACTTGATAAAGTATCGTTGGTTTACGGCCAAATGAATGAGCCTCCTGGTAACCGTTTACGTGTTGCTTTGACAGGTCTTACAATGGCTGAGAAGTTCCGTGACGAAGGTCGTGACGTACTATTCTTCGTAGATAACATCTACCGTTATACCCTAGCAGGTACTGAAGTATCAGCACTTCTAGGTCGTATGCCGTCTGCGGTAGGTTACCAACCTACGCTTGCAGAAGAGATGGGTGTACTTCAAGAACGTATTACGTCAACGAAGACGGGTTCAATCACTTCAATCCAAGCGGTATACGTACCAGCGGATGATTTGACAGATCCATCTCCGGCAACAACCTTTGCTCACTTAGACGCAACAGTTGTACTTTCTCGTGATATCGCCTCTCTTGGTATCTACCCTGCGGTAGACCCACTAGATTCAACTTCACGTCAGCTTGACCCTCTTGTTATTGGTCAAGAGCACTACGACGTAGCACGTGGCGTACAAACTGTACTTCAGCGTTATAAAGAGTTGAAAGACATCATTGCCATCCTAGGTATGGACGAGTTGTCTGAAGAAGACAAGCAAGTGGTATCACGTGCTCGTAAAATTCAGCGCTTCCTTTCTCAGCCTTTCTTCGTAGCAGAAGTATTCACTGGCTCTCCAGGTAAATATGTATCGCTTAAAGACACTATCAGTGGCTTTAAAGGTATCCTGGAAGGTGAGTATGACTCTCTACCAGAACAAGCCTTCTACATGGTTGGTTCTATCGAAGAAGCTCAAGAGAAAGCCAATAAAGCATAATTATGCGGCTGACCCTGTCAGCCTATTAATGTGCTAACGTACCTAATCAGGAGGTTCTATGGCAGCAATGACAGTACATTTGGACGTAGTAAGCGCAGAAAAAGAAATTTTTTCTGGTCTTGTTGAAACGATTCAAGTGACAGGTAGCGAAGGTGAACTAGGTATACACCCCGGTCACGCGCCACTTATCTCTGCTATTAAACCTGGTATGGTGCGTTTGGTTAAGCAGTTCGGTGAAGAAGAAGTTATTTACGTTGCAGGTGGTGTACTTGAAGTACAGCCTGGTAACGTCACCGTACTGGCTGATATTGCGGTTCGTGCAGAAGATCTAGACGAGCAAGCAGCAGAAGAAGCCAAACGACGTGCTGAAGAGCACATCGCCAACCCAGGCGCAGACTTTGATTACGCAGAAGCAGCTCAAGAGTTGTCTGAAGCTATCGCACAACTTCGCCTTATTCAGAAGTTACGCAAGTAATCTAATAGCTGTTTATAAAAACCCGCCTAATGGCGGGTTTTTTTATTTGAATTAATACATAAACAGTGTAAATCAAAACGTCAATGGATTAACATAAGGATTGCTGAATATAATGATTGTCTACGCAGATTGTGGCTAATTTGTAGTATTACAAACGCACTCTGTCTGTATCCTCTCGTTAGTAGATACGTTGGTTTTATGAAGATAGCTCCTCCAACTAGTAAACCACAACAGTTTATTGGCTTATTTCCTCTATTAGTTTTATTAGCTATACCGCTATTGAATATGTATTCGGGGGCTTTTAACTGGCCGGAATCTGGCGATATGGCTGCTCAGCGAAGCTTTAATTCTGCTGTAAGCATTTCATTATTTATTGGCTATTTCTGGTTTGGATTTCGTTACATTCACCAAAACGTAGCAAGCAGTTTAATTTCGTTATTGGTAAAAAAAAATCAGCTAGGTCAGTTTACCGTACACAGGCAAAGGCTAACCAAGGTGTTTCATCACCAAATTATCAACTCGTTAATAATTTCATCTATGTTTTTGGTTGTATTAGTATTTCTAGGCGATGTTAGTAAAGAAAGCTACAGCATCAAAGGCATTTCATTCATCGCATCGTTCGTTACACTTATTCTTCTTACAACCTTATTTTTATTTCAAGTAAGATCAAATGTGACCTACCTACTTAAGCAGGTACTCCCAGGAACCAATAAACCTTCAGACTATTGGGCGTCATTTAGCGTAATAACTAAGCTTTCTCTGACCAATGCCATTATTGCCTTGGGACTATTAACTGTTCTGCCTATCTTTTGGTTCAACGTAGTAGTGTCACCTTTGGAAGTGATAGCGGTAATGAGTTTGTCACTGTTAATGATGGCTTATACGTTTACGCCCTTGTTAAAATTAAAAGCGACGTTGAAACAGCAGAAAATACGAGCCTCAAGCCAAAGTCACAGTGAAAATAGCAATTGTACTAACGATAGTAGGCCGTCGAAGTTGGGCCGTGCCCACAGTGATCTATGCACAAACAGTGATAAACTAAAAACAATAATGGCGGTTGTACTGGTTCCTTTGTCGTGGGGATTGGTTTCAATGGTCGAAACGTTCATTTAATTTGTCGGGCTTGCGGCTAAAATTAAAAGGCGATATTTAAACACTTTTTAAATTTGGTTTGATCTTCAGTTACCCGTATAATTCCGCCTTCAGCGTTTAGTCGACGCGTATACCCCCTTTTCTATTATTATAACTAGCGATAAAAAATTACGATGAAGTTCAGTGCTTACGAAAGTAACCGCAATGTAGTAAGTGTATGGGCGTACCCACTCTTCTTAGTTTTGATTCTCCTACTTATACATAATTGGACGGGCGCATTAACTTGGCCCATTCTAGACGCCGATCATCAACGAGATTTTAATACTGCGTTAGGCACCACGATGCTTTCAGGCTTTTTTTGGCTAACGATTAGAAATGTACATAAGAATGCGGCAAGTACATTAATTGCAGCGTTATTAAGTTTAGAAAAATTAAGCAAGTTTAATCATCATCGCCGTGTTTTAGGTAGGCAGTTCGCTAAACACCTTATGTGGTCAACTTCAATTGGGGTGATCATGCCCGTCGTTTATCTATTATCCGAAGGCTTAGTGACACGAATAGATGAGCCAGAAGTACTTGTTATCGCGCTTACATCAATTCCTTTTTGGTTATTATTAACGCTCTTTATTTTGCAGGTCTTCAGTAATACTCATTATTTGCAGCAGCTTGCATCAACAGAAGAACCAGACTCTAGTAAAGAGCTAAACTTGCTGCGAGAAGTATTTGACATGGCCCTTTCTAATACCTTGATAGCGGTCTGTGGATTTGCGTTAACGCCAATTTTTTGGATCAACAAGCCAGTCCCCGTCTTCGATATTGGTGTTCTCACTGTCTATGCCATTTTCATTTCAACGTATTTGTTTTTACCTATGATTATAGTGGCTAAAAGGATGCGTACCGTGTCAAACATAGTCATGAAAGAACAGGAAAGTGAACTTACTCACCTTATTCGTCAGCAAGTAAGCTGCGACGTAAAGCTGTCGTTAAGTAAGAAAATAGAGTCGATAGAAACTAATAAAGAAACCTTACGTAGAATTTTAAGCAAAACCCAAAAGCTAAGATTGCTTATTTGCATGATGCCTTTACCCGCATCTTGGTTTTTCTTTCTGTTTGTAGAATCCTTTTACTAAGGGTAGTTTATAGAGTAAACACATATTCATTAGGAGAGTGAAATGCTGATTTACGGCGATAAACGCTCTGGTAATTGCTATAAATTACAGCTTTTACTAGCATTACTTGGGAAGGCATGTGAGTGGATTGATGTCGATATTCTTAAAGGAGAGTGCCGAACAGATGCTTTTCTAGCGAAGTCCCCTAATGGTAAAATTCCCATTTTAGAACTGGATGATGGGCGTGTGTTGTCTGAGTCTAATGCCATCATGCATTATTTAGCGTCGGGTTCTACGTTTATACCCTCCTCACCTTTTACTTTTGCCACATTGTTGCAATGGCAGTTCTTCGAGCAATACAGTCACGAACCCTATATTGCGGTTGCGCGCTATATCAATCTTTACCTTGGCTTACCCGAAGATAGAAAAGCAGAATATGAGGCGAAGCACGCAGGCGGCTATAGAGCACTTGAAGTAATGGATAAACAACTTAGTCAAACCCCGTTTTTGTTAGGTAATCATGTTTCGCTGGCTGACATCTCATTATTTGCCTATACCCATGTTGCACATGAGGGGGGCTTTGATCTTGCCGCTTATCCAGCGATAAGAAACTGGATAACACTAATTAAAGAGCAAAAAGGGTTTATCCCTATGGGAGCGTTGTGATTAAGTCTCTCGCTGGTGGGCTTTGGGGCCTCTCCAATTATCTTGCATAGCTTCTTGCAGCTCAATGAAAGGCTGAGTATCAATTTTATACAATGTGTTTAATGTGTAGGCCGTTGCTTCAAGAGTTGATAACCCTTCACGAATTCGAGTATGCCTTATTCTATATTGTGTAGCCGGGGCCTGCTCGAAATGAAAGCTTGGTATAGACGATAACCATGGAAATTGCTGCAACACAGCGTAGGCTTGTTTCCAACTACCGTCTATAACCAATAGGTTTTTAAGTGATGAAGCAATATGTTCCCGTTGTGACTCAAGGACAATACTGTTGTCACTGGGGTATAAAAGAGCTGTTGATTGAGCATTACATGTTGAAGCTAATCTTTCCATTTCGCTACTATTGTCAGTGGTGATTATCTCTACATTGTTAGTACAAAGTTTGATTAATCTCGCGGTGTTCTTAGCATTGGAAGACTCTTTAACATGCTGTATAACGATAACCTTGATGGGTATGCTGACCGAAGAAATAGCGTTGCAAATACAGGTGGTTGTTGGGTAATGACATCGTATACATTTTGTTCTCATAGTATAGATTTGTACTCAAATTTCTTCGGCAGAAAATAGGTAGAATGGATAATATGCAATATGGCTAATGTAGCAGTAGAATCCAGAATATTAAAAACACTTTCAATTGTACCTAGTGGTTATGTCGTCAGCTATGGTCAGTTAGCAGACCTTGCAGGTTTGCCGGGTAGAGCTAGACTTGTAGGAAAGTACTTGAAAGACTCCTATGTTACTACTCATTGGCATCGAGTTGTAAGAGCTGATGGGAAAATAGCATTTCCGTTGGGGTCTGAACCTGCAGAAGAGCAACGTTCATTGCTAGTATCGGAAGGTGTTTTAGTTAGAAACCATAGAGTGAACATGAAAACTTATGGTTGGAAGCCTAGTTTATATACTTTACTCGCAGAACTTGACCAGTAAGTTAAATATTCATGTGTAGCACAATTTATCACCGTTAGGTGTGGCGTTTTTTTAAAAGTGGTACCTCACTCATAATGCTAAAAAAAATCACTATAAAAGACTTAAAGCCAGGGATGTTTGTTCATCAAATACTGGAGCAAAAAGGTCAGCTTTCAGTTAAAAGCCAAGGGCGAGTTACCTCGCAGGCTGTTGCTGATACCCTTAAAAAAAGGGGAGTGTTAACCCTTGTTGTCGATACCGATAAAGCCTTTAGCGTATCATCAACTAAATCTACGCCTACAAACGAAGTACCGGTAAGCAAAAAAGGCGAAGAGAAAGCGCCCAAGGCAAGTCTTGAAAACGAATTGACCCGCGCGACTAAGTTGCATGTACAAGGTAAGCGCATCCAGAAGCAACTTCTTAACAGTGTTAAAAAAACACAGCCCTTTGATAGTAGTATTCCTAAAGAATTTTCAGCGAAGCTGGTTTCGTCGATAGACCGTAATCCCGATGCGTTGCTGTGTTTGACGAAAATTCGTGAAAAAGACGATTACCTCCTAGAGCATTCTTTAAATGTCGCCATATTGCTGGCTAATTTTGGTCGTCATTTAGGGATGTCCGAAAGTGAAGTTCAAGATCTTTCATATTCAGGTTTTCTACATGATTTGGGTAAAATTCAAATACCGGATGAAATTCTGCATAAGCCTGGCCGCTTAACTGATGGTGAAATGGACATCATGAAAGGGCATGTTAAACATGGTGTAGATTATTTAAATGGTACCGACTTAGACAAGACGCTAATTAGAGCTATCAGCGAGCATCATGAGCGCTTAGATGGTTTAGGGTACCCTATGGGCACTAAAGGCGATAATATCAGTCGTGAAGGCCGTATGTTGGCTATTGCGGATGTGTATGATGCCCTAACCGCAGATAGAGTTTACAAATCTGGTATGTCGAGCCAAAAAGCGTTTTCTATTTTACTAAGTGATGCGCCGTCTCAATTGGACTTACCATTGGTACAACAATTTATTAAATGCATGGGTATTTATCCGGTAGGAAGCCTAGTACTGCTGTCGAATGAACGACTTGCCATGGTGATGGAACAAACAGACTCGCCATTAGCGCCTAAAGTTAAGGTATTTTACTCTGTTCGAAATGCACACTTTCTTGAGCCGAAAGATATCGATTTAGCCTCGGAAAAAAACGTTAAGGTCTCAAAAGCGGCTATTGCTTCTGACTATAAAATTGATGTGAAAGCCTTTTTCGAACGCTCGGTATCTATCGGGTAAGCGCTTAAAGAGACTTAAAGAACAAAAATAGCGCGCAAATTCGTCAGACCTTCGGCATACACTGTCGGGTAAAAGCGACTAAGTAAAAAAGTTGCTTATGTCTGTACCCCTTACAAACACGCTCGCAATTTACAACTTAATTACCTAACTTTAGCGAGTTTACAAGCGTGGTTTGCAAGTGCATATCAAAATACAGTCTGTTATAACATGGCGTTGTGCAGCCTGCTTTACACGATGCCATTTAGCTTACGTTCAGTTAACTTCCTCTATAATGCCCTTAATGATTTTGGTTTATTGGTTACACTCATGGCAGTTGATGAATGTGGAATGCATATTGCTGCAAACTATTGAATAGATATTGGCGATAGTTTTTTTAACAGTAAAAATAGTAGTGATACGAGCAAATAATTGGAAAGTTTAAAAGTAAGCGTAAGATCGCGTTCACTTTAAAAGTTGATAACGACGTACCGAGGATGTTATGAAAAAAACGATAGGAATTACTTTAATTGCGGCATCTTTAGCCGTTGCAGGCTGTGCTAACGATCCATCAAATTCTCAGAAAGGTGCAGCCATAGGTGCTGTCATGGGCGCATTGTTAGGCAAGGCAACGGGAGATAATGATAAAAGTCGCTACGCTTGGGGTGCGGCGGTTGGCGCTATTGCGGGTGGCGCGATTGGCGGATACATGGATAAGCAAGAAGAAGCGCTTCGTAGCGAATTATCCGATACCGGAGTTCAAGTGGTTCGAGAAGGTGACAACTTACGTTTGATCATGCCTGGTGATATAACGTTTGCCACAGACAGTTCTTCTATCAGCCCTAACTTTAACCCAGTACTTCAAGATGTCGCCAAGGTAGTAAATAACTACGAAAAAACAGTACTGATGATAAAAGGCCATACTGATGACACAGGCTCGGAGCAGTATAACCAAGGTTTGTCTGAGCGCCGTGCTGGCGCGGTTAGGAACGTGTTATTGAATTACAGCGTCAACTCTACGCGTATCACCACAGTTGGTATGGGTGAATATCAGCCTAAAGTGCCAAACGACACTGCTGCAAACAGGTCGATGAACCGTCGTGTAGAACTAGAAATTCAGCCGCTAACTCAGTCGTAGTTATAATTGCTAGCAATAAAAATTAAAAAAGGGCCTCTATTGGCCCTTTTCTCTATGCGATTTAATTTGCTCAGCAACACTATCGGCTAGCGCATTTGGAATGGGAATGGTTAAGTGGTATTGGCTGACTTTCCACTCATTGTTTTCGAGTATTAATACACCGGTTCCACGTGTTAGTCCTAAGCTATCGTTATCTAGACGTTCATCGAACCACGCCACATCGCGATTATTTGAAAAATATATATGTCTTGAATGAGGGATATATGTCCAACCCCGCCCTTTCGAAAAATGAGGTTGTGCGTATGCTTTAAAAACACTAATAGTCCATACCTCAGAAGCATCTGTACCTATGAAAACAGCATTGTCGCTGTATAGAGAGAAGTATTCGTCGAAGTTCGCGTCAGAGGCCATTTGGTGCAGTAAGTCGAGCACCTTATTTACCTTTTCTTCGGCTTCTAACAATGGCTGAACTTTACTACTTTGAACTTGGTTACTAGTATGAAGTTGTGTCGTCGAGGTTAATACCTCAGCAGCAAATGCATTAAAACAACTTAGAAATAAAATGACGGTAATAGTTAAACGCATATAACTCGCTCCCTAAGGGCATCAAAGGTTTCACATGAAACAGTGAAGAAGCAGTTTATCTTAAATAGAAACAGCGCCATAGAGCAGTTTATGTATTACTTATGTGTTAATGGGCAATTATGGGGAGCACGTGTAGGGAGTACTTAGGCTTCGAAGGTCATGGTGGACTCTCGTATTATCAGTGAAGGTTGAAACAAGGTTTTTACCTCATCTTTGTAGCCATAAACTACATTTAAAATATGACGTGCTGACATTGCGGCCATGTCAGAGATAGGATTGCTAACCGTGGTTAGGCGTGGGAAAACATGGTGAGCAAAAACGGCATCATCAAAACCTACGATAGACAAATCTTGAGGCAGGTTCATTCCTAAATCTCTCGCACAACTCATTGCGCCTGAGGCCATCCAATCATTCGCACATACCAGCGCTGAAAAAGGCGAGTCTCCAGAAAGTAACTCTAATAGACCTGCTTTGCCGTCTTCTTCGGCGTAGTTTCCTTCAAACACCAAGTTCGGCGTAAAGGGTATTCCTGCTTCTTTAAGCGCGCGCTTATGACCCGCTAATCGTTGATTGGCATCGCATTTATCAGATGGGCCCGATATATAACCAATATTTTTATGGCCTAAGCTAATAAGGTGCTGCGTGGCTAAATAGCCGCCTTTTTCATTGTCTAACACAATACATCCCTCACCCACACCTTCAACTTGGCGGTTAACCAAAGAAATTGGGAGACGAGATGAATTAAGCGTTTGCAAGTATTCATCGCTCATTGCTTCTGCATGCATAATAATAGCATCGCAATTACGACCAATTAAAAACTCGACGGCATCTTGTTCGGTTTCTAAATTATTGTGCCCTACCGTAATAATAACGTGCTTATCAGCGGCTCTTAGGGTTGACTCTACCGCTTGCATCAAGTCGCCAAAAAATGGCGAGTTTAATTCTGATACCAGAATGCCTACGCTATCTGAACGGCTGGTGGCCAGTGAACGGGCGACAGAATTTGGGCGATAGTTTAGCGCTAACATGGCTTCTTCAACCTTGGCTTTTAAGGCGGGGTTCACAGTAGTTTTACCGTTTAACACCCGAGATACCGTCGACAACGATACCCCTGCCTTATCAGCTACTTCATAGATTGTTGCCACGTATTACTTCCCCTAACTTAGTTTTGATGCTCATTAATGCCATGTTCGCATTTTTTATGCATTATGCCGTTATTCAGGCAGTTGCGCTACGTCGCTTAAGTAAAGTCTCTGTTACTTCTTGCTGTCGCGCATCGGTAAGCGGATAAAGCATAATAAGGAGTGCGCCGGCTATACCGAAACAGGCAGGTATCCAGCTCATCAATGCTTGCATGCCAGGTAAGGTTTGCGATATAGAATCGACTTGCATGCCGTCATAACCATAACTTCCTAGCACCAACAGAACTAGAGCACCTGCAAAGCCTCCACCGGTTTTCTGTACAAAAGAGCCTGCTGAATAAACTAAGCCTGTCGCTCTTCGGCCTGTACGCCATTCGTTATAATCTGCAGAGTCGCCAAGCATGGAAAAGAATAAGGTTGGCATGATCGCAGCGAAAAACTCCGCACTACATCCCAATACAAATATGCCCGTCACAGAACCTTGTGGCACAAAGTAAATTGCACATGTCAGGGCGCTGCTAGCCAATAACGAGAGAATAAATAGCTTTTTCCTGCCCATAAAACGCGATAATGCTGACGTGGCCAAAGCGCCTAATATCGATACCACCAATAAGGCAATAAAATAATATCCGGTGAGCAACTCATCACCAATGTAGTACTTAAAGTAATAGGCAATGACACCGTACTTTATGCCGTTAAACATCATAGTAAGGAAGCCCATGCCTAGCAAAATGACCCAGGGTTTATTGGTAAGTAAATCAATGATGTCTTGTTGTGAACGACTATTGCTCGCTTCAGGTCGATTTACAAGGCGCTTAATAAAGATGGATGTTATTGAAATGACCACAACGAAAGCGATGCCACTTGGCCAATTTCGATAATAGAAAAAGGCAGTAATGGCCGACAGTGGGAGCAGAATTAAAGGCAGCTGACGAGACAAGTCTTTTAGTTCTTGAAGTAAGCTTGCTCCGTCGTTTTGCACTACTGGAACCCTCTCCTTGGTGGTGGCCACAGTCGTGAACATCAATGCGACTAAGAGAGTAGCAAAAAGGTACATGGCATATTGATAACCCTTTGCAGTATTACCTTCACCGAAGAACGCAACTAGCATAGGTAAGCACCCCATGACGAGCAGTCCTCCCATAAAAGCCCCAGCAAACCGAAAGCCGGATAAGCTGGTTCGCTCTCGGTCGTCGCTTGTCATTACGCCCATTAGCGCTGAATAGGGTACGTTATTAACCGTGTAAGCTAAGGTTAGCCCTATGTAGGTTAGGTAGGCATAGATGAGCTTATTCGTATAAGAAAAATCAGGTGTGGTGAAACACAGCACCATGAATAAGCCTAAAAAAGGGGTAGAGCCTAATATCCAGGGTCGAAATTTACCGAGTTTAGTTTGCGTTCTATCGGCAATCATTCCCATGATGATGTCAGTAACGCCATCCGTAAGACGTACCACAAGAAAAAGCATGGCAGCCGCAGCAGCAGTTAACCCAAAGGTATCTGTGTAAAACACCGCTAAGTAAGCAAGGGCGCCGCGCCAGACTAAATTAGCCGCTGCATCGCCCAACCCATAACCAATCTTTTCCCTTACACTCAACGAATGATCCACAGCGTGTTCCTTTTGTATTTGTTATTTACGACTAGCTAATAAACGTTGGTAAGCCTTCGCGCTATTTTTGAAAGTACGCTCTTGCGTATTAAAATCGACGTATACGAGCCCGAACCGCTTTTCATAGCCCTCTGCCCATTCGAAGTTATCCATGAGGCTCCAGGCGAAGTAACCACTCACTTTCACTCCAGATTCAATCGCTTCGTTAACTGCATTTAGGTGGCCAATGTAATAGTCTATTCTATCTTCGTCGTCTACCATACCATCTTGAACTACATCTGCCATGGCAGCCCCGTTTTCGGTAATGTATACAGGGGGGAGGTTATAGCGTTCATGTAAAGAAACGAGTAGTTCACGCAAGGCTTCCGGGTAAATTTCCCAACCAATATCCGTCATGGGTGCTTTGTGGGCGTGCTCGTGAAATAAGTCTTCTGCTTTATGTGGTGCAGAGTAATGAAGACGGGTATAGAAGTTAATGCCAAGAAAATCTAAAGGCTGGCAAATAATTTCCATGTCGCCTGATTCAATAGGTGGCTTGTCATTGTCTGCTAATGCGTCGATAACATAGGGATAACTCCCTTCCATTATTGGTTGCATATACCATTGATTTATATATTGATCTGCCATTTCCGTGGCGAGCTTATCGGCGTCTGAATCTGATGCGCTATAGCATGGCGTAAAATTTAACACGATACCGTTTAAGGCATCAGGTGCATTTTTCCTTAGCACCTGCATACCTAATCCGTGGGCGAGTAAAATGTGATGAGCGGCAGTTCGACCGAACTTTCTTCCTTTCCGTCCAGGCGCATGCACACCAATTTCATAGCCTAAATATGCAGAACAAAATGGTTCGTTGAAGGTAGCATAGGAATAAACTCGCTCACCAAGGGCTGCAGTAATTTTGTCTGCATAGTTTGCAAAATCGTAAGCGGTTTGACGATACAGCCACCCGCCTTTTTCCTCTAAATACTGTGGTAAATCCCAATGATAAAGAGTGACGAATGGTTTTATATTCGCCTCATTTAGCACGTCAAGTAATTGAATATAAAAAGAAACGCCCTTCTCATTTAGCTCTCCATCCTGATTCATCACTCGTGGCCAAGAAATAGAAAAGCGATACGCATCTACACCAAGTTGTTTGAGCATTTCAACATCATCACGCCACCTAAGAATATGCTCACAAGCTACAACACCATCAGAATCATCAGCTACTGCCCCGGGCGTGCGGCAAAAAACGTCCCAAATACTTTCCATTCGATTTTCAGCATCCCCTTCTATTTGAAAAGAAGAAGTCGCTGTTCCAAATGTAAATTGTTTATCTAGCATTGGGCTTGTTTTGGGTAGCTCGATGTCTTTCATCATTTCATAGGGTCCTATTACAATTCTGGATAATGTAGCAGGGTGAAGATTTAGTAATGCTTGAGAGATAAGCGCAACAGATGACTTCACCTATTTTGTTTATAGCATGAACTCAACATTTTGAGAAAGCGCTTTCTTTGTAAAGTTGTTATTTTTTATCTTTACGTTGAAAAATCACCGTTTACATTTGGACTGGGGCGCTCGGTATGGCCGCTTCAGATAAGACTTTAAATCGCTGATTTTTAATTATAAATTTAATTTTTAATAAATAAGCGATGTAAAGTTGGATTTTCGTTGTGAACTTTGTGTGAAAAATATGTTGATCTTTAGTCTGGGATGTCTTAGTTTTGAGAAAGCGCTTTCTCCTGTGGGTGTTTCGTTGGTAAACCTGAGAAAGCCCTTTCTTGGGAAGCGCTCATCACTCAGCACAACATAAGAGAGAAAGACAGTGACACATAACAAGCTATACAAATCTAAAATCGCTACTAGTCTGTCTTTAATATTGGGAACAGGCCTGATGTTCCCAGTACAAGCACAGGAGGCTAGCGAAAGTGACAATATAGAAGTCATTCAAGTATCTGGGATTCGAAGCAGTGTTCAAGAATCGATGGGCATTAAGCGTGATTCAGCGGGTGTTGTTGATGCTATCTCCGCTGAAGACATTGGTAAATTTCCTGATACTAACTTGGCGGAATCCCTTCAACGTATTACGGGCATATCAATAAGCCGAAATAACGGTGAAGGTAGCCAAATTACGGCACGTGGTTTCGGACCAGATTTCAATATGGTGACGCTAAATGGAAGAACGATGCCAGGCGCCGCTTTACCTAATGGTGGTAGTGTTGGTAATTCCCGTGCATTTAACTTTTCTGATTTAGCATCTGAAAGTGTTCGTGCTGTAGAGGTTTATAAAACCGGTCGCGCAAGTATAGCTACTGGTGGTATTGGTGCCTCAGTTAATATTCGTACCGCAAGACCATTTGATGCTTCTGAAACTGGGATCATGGCCAGCGTAGGCGCGAAAGCATTACACGACACCACAAACCGCGTGGGTGACGATGTCACGCCAGAGTTATCTGGTTTTATTAACTACTTAGACGACGACAGAAAATTCGGCGTAACCTTTACTGGTTCTTATCAGCAACGTGATAGTGCCGCACAAGGCGCATTCGTCAATGAATGGCGAGTAAATCCATTTAATGGCACGGTACCACAGTCTCCAGATCCGGCTAATCCAGATAGTGGTGATCCTATCGTTTTAAATAATGCACCAGCGATGGGGCAATTATTTGGTATCCCTTCAGATTTACGTTACTACATGGCGGACAGAGAGCGTGAGCGTACAAACGCCCAGCTTACTTTTCAGTATGCGCCAAGTGATGATCTCGTGGCTACCCTAGACTACACGTATTCAAAACAAGACTTATATGAAGCTCGTGCAGAACAGTCGATTTGGATGGACGACCGTTACTTTACTAACCTAACCTTCGATGACAATACGGTTAAAACACCCGTGCTGATTACGCAAGAGCGTAGAGATTTATTGCCTCGTGACTTAGGCTTAGCGATACAAGAGCTTAATCAGGTTAACGAAAATAAGTCAGTAGGTTTTAACGTTAAATACTTTGCTACCGATGATTTAACGCTGCATTTCGACTTGCATAATTCTACTGCAGAAGGTAGACCAGATTCACCTTACGGTACATGGACAAACCTTGGTCTTGGTGCGAACGTTGCCCGCGGTCAAGGTGTCGATTTCTCCGGTGAATTCCCTATCATGATGCTAGATTTCGACGATGTTTCTCGTACGAATCTAAACGGAAACGGCGTGCTTGACCAAGACGATGTGGGTACATCAATTCTTGATATGAACTTTGCTTCGCAAGAAACGGAAATTACCCAAGCTCGCATTGACGGTAGTTATGCTATGGATACCGGAAGTATTAACTTCGGTATTGAATCTCGTGCTATGGAAAGTACATCACTACAATCACTAACCCGACATACTATGGGTAACTGGGGTATTGAAAATCCAGGTGAATTGCCAGCAGGTTCATTAACCCCTCTCGATTTAGCCAGTGAATTTAGCGACTTCAATACCACAGGTATGTTTTCACAAGGGTTTACCGGAAGCGTGGCTGAAATTGGTGCCTTCGCTGCCCAAGAGTATGGTTTCGATTTACTTGCCAACAACCCATTTGCCACTAACCGGACTATTGAAGAAGATATTACATCGGTTTATTTTGAACTCGATTTATCCGGTGAACTCAATGGTATGGAATACAACTTATTGACCGGTATTCGTTACGAAAATACGGATGTCACGTCTATTGCGAATATCAGCCTACCTAGCGGGATCGCATGGGAAGGTAACAACGACTTTAACGTTCGTTTTGGTAGCGACATGGAAGATGTTGAAGTTGATTCAAGCTATGACCATTTCCTTCCTGCGTTAGATTTCGATATCGAAGTGATGGAAAATGTGATTGCGCGTTTCTCCTATAGCAAAACCATTGCTAGACCGACTTATAACAACTTAAGTGCGGCTTCTACTGTTGGTACGCCAAGTAGCCCCACCCTCCTTAGCGATGGCCCAACGGCTACGGCGAGTTCAGGTAACCCTGCGCTAATACCTCTTGAGTCAGACAATGTAGATTTATCGCTAGAATATTACTTTGATGAAACCAGCTACGTATCAGTAGGTTTTTACGATAAACGGGTTAAAAACTTTATTGGTAACGAACAAGTTGAAGAGAACATATTTGGGTTGACGGATGCTACGGCAGGTCCTCGTGCACAGGCAGCTATGGACGAACTTGAAGCCCGCGGCATTCCTATCAGCGATACCTCGTTATTTAACATGGTCGCTGCAATGGAAAATGGTGTCGATTACGACTCTATGACCGACGAACAGTTCGAAGCGGAATACGACATTATTCCAAATGGTGATGACCCATTGATGACTTTTATCAATTCGAAGCCTGTGAATAACAAAAACGCCAATATTTACGGATTTGAGCTGGCTGCACAGCACTTCTTCGGCGATACCGGTTTTGGTATTCAAGCGAACTATACAACGGTTACCGGTGACATCGGGTTTGATAACAACGCTAACCCAAGTATTACTCAGTTTGCGCTAGTCGGCTTAAGTGATACCGCTAACCTGATATTCATGTATGAAATGGATGCACTTCAAGCACGTATTGCCTATAACTGGCGTGATAAGTTCCTTGATACGACGTCTCAATATGTGAATGAGCCAGGTTATACTGAAGCATACTCACAAATTGATTTTAGTATGTCGTATGAGGTGACGGACGCATTGACGGTATCGTTCGAAGGGATAAACATTACCGATGAAAATATTCGTCGACACGGAAGAACTAGCGCAATGCTATGGAAACTAGATGAATTAGGCGCACGTTACGCATTGGGTGCTCGTTACACCTTCTAAGTAACTGGTAAGCTAAATTGATAAATGGCCTATTGGGGTGGAATGTATTCACCTCAATGGGCTTTTTTGTCATAGTGGATCCTAAAGAAAATACTAAATTAAACACAACGCTTAGTAATAAAGAAACAACCCCCTACAAAAAATGAAAAGGGTAAACAGTGTCGAACCAACCTATTAAGCATGTAGTCATTGTGGGCGGTGGAACCGCTGGTTGGCTGTGCGCTGGAGTATTAGCCGCTAGGCTGGGTAAAAGAATAAGCAACAGAACAAATACCAATAGCAACAACCCAAACCACGCACAAAACATCAGTGATGAAAGTGCCATACACATTACACTGGTGGAATCGCCTAATGTGCCAAGTATCGGCGTGGGAGAAGGCTCTTGGCCTTCGTTACGAGATACACTGCAAGAAATAGGTATCAAGGAAGCGGATTTTCTTACTTGTTGTAATGCATCCTTCAAACAAGGCTCTACCTTTGCGGGTTGGCGAAACGGCCATCAAGATGACAAATACCAACACCCTTTCACTACACCCACAGGCTATACTGAACTGGATATTCACCGTTGCTGGCAACAGCTTTTCAGCAGCGAATCGTTTGAGCAAAGTTTCTGCTTACAACCCGATATTTGTGATGCTGGGCTAGCACCAAAGCAAAGCTCAACACCAGAATATGCCTACGTGCTCAATTACGGCTATCATTTTGATGCCACTGCACTGGCAACCTTGCTCACCAACCATTGTAAAAACAACCTAGGTGTAAAGCACACCCAAGCACATATTGCGAATGTGGTTGGTCAGGATAATGGCGATATCGAGTCGCTGGTGACTGAAAACGGCGATACGATAAAAGGTGACTTGTTTATTGATTGTAGCGGTCAACAAGGGCTATTAATCGACAAACATTATCATGTGCCATGGCATTCAGTGTCGTCGGTGCTGCTAAATAACCGCGCCGTGGCAGTACAGGTGCCTTATGGCAGCAGCGACATAAAGGCTTCCGCCGATACAATTGCTTCAACGACAATCGCCACTGCCCAAACCTGCGGATGGACATGGGATATTGGCTTGCAACACCGTCGTGGTGTGGGGCTAGTGTATGCCAGTGACTATGTAAGCGAGGAAAACGCAGAATCTCTCTTGCGCGAGCACTTGGCGAAGCGGTTACCCCAAAGTGAAATAGAAAACCTTAAATATAGACATTTACAGTTTGACCCAGGCTATCGAAAGCAGTTTTGGGTAAATAATTGTATTGGTATGGGAATGTCAGCAGGCTTTATCGAGCCGTTAGAGGCCTCGGCAATTGCGATGGTTGAGCTAGGTATTCGCATGCTGTGCGACCAGTTTCCGCAGAACCGACAACACATGAGCCACGTGGCCACGCGTTACAATCAGCGTTTTACCTATCGCTGGGAAAGAGTTATCGACTTTTTAAAACTACACTATGTGTTAAGCGAAAGAGAAGAGCCCTATTGGTTGGCACAGCGAAGCGAGTCAAGCATTCCAGATTCGCTAAACGCGCTACTCGATTTGTGGCAATATCAAGCCCCTTCTCGTTACGATCTTATTGAAAACGAAGAAATCTTTCCCTCGGCAAGCTATCAATACATTTTGTACGGTATGGGGTTTCACACCAACGACAGACAGCTTGATAAAAACAGCAACATGGTTAAAAAAGCCTTCGCGTTAAAACAAAGTCTACAACAAGGCAAAAGCCAACTACTTGCTGGGTTGCCGACCAACCGCGATTTACTCTCCGCCATTTCTCATCAATTAGAGAAAGACACCACAGCAAATAATAACGACAAGAAAGAAGGACCTCGCCATGATGTCATCGGTTTCCGATAATCTAAACGCTATGGGTACAGGGGCGAAAAACAGCCCAGTGAAGCGTGTAGTAATTGCAGGGGGCGGCACCGCTGGCTGGATGGCCGCTGCTGCGCTTTCAAAGTTACTTGGCAAATCACTATCCATTACGCTGGTGGAATCTAAAGATATAGGTATTGTTGGTGTGGGCGAGGCGACAATTCCTCCTATTCGCACTTTTCACAAGTTATTAGGCATAGACGAAAAAGCCTTTATGCGTGCCACCAATGCCACCTTTAAACTGGGTATAGAGTTTGAAAACTGGCGAGAGCAAGATCACAGTTATATTCATTCATTTGGCGTAACGGGTCGAGAGTGCTGGGCGGGCGAATTTCATCACTTTTGGCTGCGAGCAAAAGCCCTTGGTTTTGGTGGTGACTTTGGTGACTACTGCACCGAATTAAAAGCGGCACAAGAAGGCAAGTTTGCCTATGGCGAACGCATGCCAATGAACTTTGCCTATCACTTTGATGCCGTGGCTTACGGACGCTTTTTAAAAGGGCTGGCAGTAGATGCGGGAGTGACGCATATTGAAGGTGATATTCAACATGTAAGTAAATGCTCACATACTGGTTGTATATCTAGTGTAAAGCTATCGGATGGTCAGGAAGTTACAGGCGATTTATTTATCGATTGCACTGGGTTTAAAGGACTGTTGATAGAAAAATCACTTCATACCGGGTATGAAAACTGGAGCCATTGGCTTCCCTGCGACAGCGCTTTGGCAGTACAAACCGCGTCGACGGGCGCGCCCATTCCTTATACAAAAAGTGTGGCACATACTGCGGGATGGCGCTGGAAAATTCCGCTTCAAAATCGAGTGGGCAATGGTTTAGTGTATTGCAGCAATTATATGAGCGATGACGAAGCCAAAGACACCTTATTAAGTGCCATTGAAGGCGAAACTCTAAATGAACCAAGAATTATAAGATTTACACCAGGTAAACGTCGGTTAGGGTGGAATAAAAACTGTGTTGCATTAGGGTTAGCCAGTGGTTTTATCGAACCTTTGGAGTCTACTAGTATTCACCTGATCATGACCGGTATTGTACGCTTAATGCGCTTGTTTCCATTTGATGGAATAACCCAATCGACGGTAAATGAATACAATAATAAGTACAACAGTGAAATGGCAGCCATTCTCGATTTTATTGTGATGCATTATAAAGTGACCAACCGAAAAGACAGCCCATTCTGGGAACATTGCAATAGCATGGACATTCCGTCCTCCCTCACCCACAAAATAAATCTGTTTAAACAAACTGGGAGAGTGTTCTTAGATGACGGTGATATTTTCCGCGTAGATTCATGGACACAAGTTATGATGGGGCAAGGCGTGGTGCCACAGCAATACCATAGGGTGGCCGATGAAATGTCTGAAACCGAACTTGAGCGGTTTCTAGCCGGCTTAAAACAGCAGGTAGACAACCAGGTATCAGCGTTACCGTCTCATCAAGACTTCCTTGAGAAATACCTGTAATTAATACAGCGAATTTGATTATTCTGTTTCGCCATAAACTCATTCAATGATTAGGCTAATTATTTAGTTATTGTGAACTGCTAAGCTATAGCCAACGTTAAGCATTAGCGCCTAAATTAGTAAAGACGTTGCCAATAACGCCTACTCACAGTGCATGCATAGTTCGCCCCTTAGCGTGGTGCACAAATATTCTTAAATAGGAAAATAGCCAGATGAAAGCTTACTCAGTATTGGATGTAATCGTTAAAGATGAGAGTTGGGTTCCAGCGTATATGGAAAGCGTGGGTGACATAGTGTCGAAACACGGTGGGGTATATTTAGCTAATAGCACTAACTACGAATTTGTAGAAGGTAGCGGTAATAAAGAAGCGGCGCGGGTTATTATCGAGTGGCCATCTGTAGATGCTGGTAAAGCGTTTATGTCAGACCCAGCTTATATTCCCCATTTAAAGGCACGTCAAGCCGGCACCATCAGTAATCACTTTTTGATTGAAGGCAAAGCCTGATATTGCGTTAGCGCAGTGTCCGCCGCATTAGTGTCGCGTTGGCTCTTTAACAACACGCCGTAAGCACTATGCCGGAAGTGGGGAGATGAATTATCTATCCAAGCTCGGCCTAGTGCGAATGGAAGTGTTATCAATTAGCGTGGCATATTCCCAATCTGCTTTAGAATACTGCCGAAGGCTTTGCCACCATTTTTTTGAATTTGCTTATCGAAATATAAACTACCTAAAACAAAAACGGTGATGTGGCCTATTGAGCGCCATGTCGCATGGGTTTTGCCGTCGATTTCCTTCAACGTAATTTCACCTAATTGGTGATCATAAGGAAGCGGTTTTGACTTCACCACTTTATAGCCCAATTTATAGGGAGGATCGTAAGCGACTATTTCTTCATGCAAGTTGGCTCCACCCGCAATAATCTCTCGCACAGCACCAAGACCATTTTGTTCCAACTTACCTTCAACAATAAGGTTGGATGCTTCCACGCCTTTAAATTGTGCATAGTTTGCATGGTCACTTAACGTGGCAAAAACAAAGTCTATTGGCTGGTCGATAATGCGCTCTACATGAATTGAAAACATCCACTGCCCCTGATGAATTTATTGTTATTGAGTACGACTGATTTACTCACTGCTTACTCAAATATAAAGCAACAGATATATAGCTCAAATAACCTCTTTTGATTTGTAACTATAGGTAGGGAAGGCGCTAAGAGTACTTATGGTAAAAGCTTAAAAAAACCTCGCGATATAGCGAGGTTTCTAAGTTTATTGTTCGATTTACCAAGCGCTAGAGAGCTTTATTCTATATTCTGGATCTGCTCGCGCATCTGCTCAATCAACACCTTAAGTTCAACCGCCGATTGGGTGATATCAGTATTAATTGATTTTGAACCAAGCGTGTTCGACTCGCGGTTAAATTCCTGCATCATAAAATCTAAACGACGGCCAACTGCCCCGCCCTTTTTAAGAATGTTGCGGGTTTCTATTACATGAGCGTTTAAGCGGTCTAACTCTTCGGCAACATCTACTTTTTGCGCAAGCATAATCATTTCTTGTTCGAAGCGGCCTGCATCTAGCTCAATTTTGGCTTCTTCGAAGCGGGCTTGTACTTTCTCGCGCTGCCACACCATAATTTCAGGCATACGGGCGGTTACTTTCTCGGCTTCTACTTCAATGGCGTCTAAACGCTGAGTGATCATACCTTTCAACGCTTCGCCTTCGGTGGCGCGTGCGCTTATAAAATCGTTAAGTGCTTGGTCGAACGCAGCCATAACATCGCCATGAATGGTGTCCATGTCGGCTTCTTCGGCAGCAATAACACCAGGCCAGCGCAATACGTCTAGCGGGTTTACACCGGTAGATTGCCCGTGAGCTTGCACCCAGTCGGCGGCGTGAAGTACTTGCTTAGCTAACGCTTCGTTAAGGTTAAGTGTGGTTACAGCAGCATCGTTAGCGGTGAAACGTAACGCGCACTCTACTTTTCCGCGCGCCAGTTTCTTTCTAAAACGTTCGCGAAGCACAGGCTCTAAAGAGCGAAATTGCTCGGGTAAGCGGAAGTAGGTTTCTAGGAAACGTTGGTTAACAGAGCGTATTTCCCATACCGCGGAGCCCCAGTCTTTTTTCGTTTCTACCCGCGCGAATGCGGTCATGCTGTAAATCATAAATAGTCCTTTTATTGCACTTTTTGCAAATGAAAGCCTGCAAAAACAACCCGCTGTCGCGCATTGTGTCATCATTATCATCAGGCAGGTTTTCTTGTATTCACTATAGTAGCCTACATTGATAAGAGTTCGATATGTTAAAAGGGCGAAAGTTCGTTTTTAACAGCTGGTATTAGTGCGTTATACTTACGCCCCAAACTCAGGCTTGTCTGCACACATATCCAATATTCCGTGTGTTACTTGCCAGAACTATTTCTTTTATAAGCATTCATCTCGTGGAGAACTCTATGCGTCCAAGCGGCAGAACCGCCAATCAAATTCGCCCCGTTACTATTACTCGTCAGTACACATGTCACGCTGAAGGCTCAGTGCTGGTGGAGTTCGGCAACACTAAAGTGTTGTGTAACGCCACGGTTGAAGAAGGCGTGCCTCGTTTCATGAAAGGCCAGGGCAAAGGTTGGATCACGGCGGAATACAGCATGCTTCCTCGTGCTACTCATACTCGAAGTGGTCGTGAAGCTGCTCGTGGTAAGCAAGGTGGCCGTACGCTAGAAATTCAACGCCTTATTGCGCGCTCGCTTCGCGCTGCAGTAGATTTGAAACTACTAGGCGAAAACACGATCACGCTTGATTGTGATGTTATTCAGGCTGATGGCGGTACACGTACTGCGTCTATCACGGGTGCATGTGTGGCTTTAGTTGATGCGTTAACGTATATGCGTAGCAAAGGCATTTTGAAAGCCAACCCTCTTAAGCACATGATTGCGGCGTTGTCGGTAGGTATTTATAAAGGTACGCCTATTGCTGACCTTGAGTACACCGAAGATTCAGTAGCCGAAACAGACATGAATATCGTCATGACCGAAACCGGTAAGCTTATTGAAGTACAAGGTACTGCAGAAGGTGAACCGTTTGCGTTTGAAGAGCTTGATGAAATGCTGACGATTGCTAAGCACGGCTTGCGCGAATTGTTCGACATTCAAAAAGCAGCACTGGCGTAAGGAGTTACCATGAAAGCGTTTCAGCGCAGTTTTATTGAATTTGCCATTGAGCGTGGTGTACTTAAATTTGGTGAGTTCACCTTAAAGTCTGGCCGTGTAAGCCCGTACTTTTTTAACGCTGGATTATTTAATTCTGGCGGCGACTTAGCAAAGTTGGGGCGCTTTTATGCCGATGCATTAGTGGATGCTGGGGTGGAATTCGACGTATTGTTCGGCCCTGCCTATAAAGGCATTCCTATTGCTACAACGACTGCGGTAGCCTTAGCCGATAGCCATCATCGTGATGTGCCTTACTGCTTTAATCGCAAAGAGGCGAAAACTCATGGTGAAGGGGGCAACTTAGTAGGTAGCCCGCTGGAAGGTCGCATCATGTTAGTGGATGATGTAATTACCGCAGGTACGGCTATTCGTGAGTCTATGACCTTAATAGAGCAGCACAAGGCGAGTTTATCCGGCGTGCTTATTGCGCTAGACAGGCAAGAACGCGGTAAGGGTAAATTATCTGCTATTCAAGAAGTCGAGCGCGATTTTGGTACTACCGTGATTGCTATTGTCACGTTAGCTGATGTGGTGACTTACTTAACTGAGCAAGACAATATGACCAATGAAATCAACGCGATAAATACATACCGTGAAACCTATGGTATCTAAGTATGGCGACTGAATTTCAACAAGCCTTTGATGAAGCCACAACGCATTTAGATGCGTTGGGGCTTCGTTGCCCAGAGCCCGTGATGATGGTGCGTTTGCAAATACGTAAGCTGGAAGACGGTCAGACTTTGTCGGTAACGGCAGATGACCCTTCAACGGCACGGGATATACCCAGTTTTTGTCGATTTATGGAACATACCCTTGTGGCATCACAAACCGATGTAATGCCGTATCAGTATGTGATCAAAAAAGGGGGGTAGGGCGCGCTTAGCGCTTTTAGTCAACTCAGGTTCGACGATATCTGGCTTCAAACCCGCAATAAATACCAAACATAATAAACCCGACTCCCATGGCAGCTAGCATGTAGAGCCCGAACGTTTGCTGGGTAAGGGTTTGTAGTGCTTGTTGCAGCCCTCCCGCTTCAGATGGGTCGTTTTTTACCGCAGATATGACAAAGAAACTGCCCACCAGCAAATACACCACACCTCTGGCAAAATAGCCTATTCTACCAACCACTTTGGTCGTTTTCCGTTTGTGACCCGTTAGCTTTGCTTGTTCAAATTTTTTGAGGAAGTCTGCTTTGTAAGCGTGTTTAAACTGCATAAAAGCAAATATAAGCACACCTGCACCAATAGCGGCAACCAAATAGGTTCCCCATTGATACTGCAGAAGTTGATGGCTTACCTGCTCCCCTTTTGAGCCACCGCTACCAGTCGAACTATTGCCTGAGTTGCTGCCAATAAGTACCTTTGCACCTAAGAACGCGGCACCAAAATAGAATAGTCCCGATACAAACAAAAACACGCGCATAATAATGTCTTTGGTTTTTGTCATATCTAGTGATTCGGTGTTTAAAATACTTTGAAGCCATCGCCACAGGGCGTAGCTCACTAATCCCGCTATTAAAATAGCTAGTAACACTTGACCAAACGGCTGTGATTTGAGTGTGACAAACACGTGTTCTTGTGTCGCTTTTTCACGGTCTGCAGCAGTAATTACCGAGGAAAGAATAAAGAGACCAAGCATGGAGTACATGATGGTTTTCGCGCTATAACCTGCGCTAGCAACGGCGGAAAGCCAGTTTGATGTATCGCGCACGGTGCGCTCCTCGTTCGTATAATTGAATTTCGTTTATTACGATTATCAAGAATCGAACCACTAGTTATAAAGGCGTGAATAATAGAAGCGTAAATAAAAAAACCTGCGCAGTGCCTCGGTAGTGCGTTTTACTTGCTATTACCTATTTGTTGTTACCACTTACGGCTTGTAACAGAAGTTGCTGCAATTGTTGTTTGCTACGAGAGCAGTTGCAATGTATGTCTGACACGTGCAAGTTTTGCCCGCTTAACATTTTTCGAAGCACTGATGCTTTAACGTTGAGTGAGATAAAATCATTTTTGTCGTGAAAGTTTTCTACTGTCATGCTGATGTCCCTCGCCTTCATGGGGTATGTTTTACGGTTGATTGGTTGTATCACTAGTGCAACGATAGCGCCTGCTGATGCTCAACTGGCATACAACCGCTACCCTGCTCAAGCGCAACTTGTATGGCGCAAATAAGCTTACATACCGAGGGCTTGCTGGCATGCAAAGGCAGTATGGCGATAAGTTGCTGGTGACACTCTTGTAGAATTTGGTGCGCTTCGTGTTTTTTATCTTCTTTGTGTAACAACGAAGATAAATACATGGCCATTGTGCCAAAGGCCAATACATCTTCGTGAATAGATTTATCAATCGTATCGGAAACCGGCTGTAAGGCGGTAAGAACAACTTTAGCGGCTTCGAAGGTTTGATAGCCAAGGCTCCTCGCCTCGTTATATTTGCCCGCTTGGTGAGCTTGCTGCGTTTGTACCTGCATAGCGATTCTGTGCTCGCGGGCGTGTGAAGGGTTTAGCTGTAACCACTTCCTGTAGACTGGGCATAACCGTTGTAAATTCATAATTTGCACCTCCTAAAAACTACATTAGTGCAAATGAGAATTATTATCAAATGTAAAATTGAAAAATTTTATCGAAGTAATTTACAAAGCAGATTAGTGCGTTAAGTGCGCATTAAATAGTGCTAGAAAAACCACTAACCTTTCAACACATTAACCGTAAACCATAAGCCAATAACCAATACAGTGAGCACGGCGATGGCGGCAATTTTATATTTCTTAATAAGCTGCTCGGCCTTGTTTCCCGCGAAATACACTACGGCGGCTAAGCCAAAATAGCGGATGGCCCGCGCGATCACCGTGGCTAACAGAAAAAGGCCGAGTGAGAATTTGGTAGCACCTGCTGCTAACATGGCCACTTGAAAGGGGATGGGGGCAATACCTAATGTCATCACAAACCAAAAACCTTGGTTCTGCATTTGTTGTTTAACACTGTCGAATTGTTGTTGGCTAGAAAAAGTATCAATTACCCACTGGCCGAGTAGGTCGAATAAATAATACCCTAGCGCGTAGCCAAATATTGCACCCACTACACAGCCCAAGGTTGCCATTAGCGCTATCAGCCAAAGCTTATCGCGACGGGCTTGCATCAAGGGCACCATAACCGCTTCAAGAGGCACCGGCACAATAGTCGACTCTAAAAAAGACGCAAACGTAATACTGGTAAGCATGTGTTTGGAGTCTACCAGTTGCTTTGTCTTTTTCTTTACCTTTTTACCCAGTGCCATCTTTTATTTTTACTGCCTTGACGTTAATGCGGCCCTGATACCCAAAGCCTTCCTTTATTGTTTGTAAATTTTGCCGTCCTTCATTACAAAAGACACACTTTCTAAAAGCGATATGTCTTCTAGCGGGTTACCTACCACGGCCACCAAGTCGGCCAATTTTCCAGCCTCTAATGTACCTAATGTATCACTAACGCCCAGCAATGCCGCGCTATTAGCGGTGGCGCTCAATAGCGCGTCTGCTTCAGACATGCCTGCTTCAACCATTAGGGAGAATTCTTGCGCGTTATCGCCATGTGCAGAAACTCCGCTGTCTGTTCCAAAAGCAATTTTTACGCCTGCGTTGTGAGCCTTTTCAAAGGTATTTTGAATTAGCGGGCCAATTGCCGCGGCTTTTGGGCGCACTAGTTCAGGAAAGTAACCGTCTATTTTCGCTTTATCGGCAACAAATTTACCCGCCAAAATCGTTGGCACATAGTAAGTCCCTTTTTGTTTCATTAGTTCGCGCACTTCGTCGTCCATATAGGTGCCGTGTTCAATAGAGTCAACGCCAGCGACAATAGCGCGTTTCATGCCTTCTTTACCGTGCGCGTGAACCGCTACCGTCATGCCGTAATCTTTTGCGGTCTGTACAATAGCGTCTAATTCATCGGTCATAAATTGTGGGTTTTGACCGCTTTTCGCTACGCTCAATACGCCGCCAGTGGCAGTGATTTTAATTAAATCTGCACCGTCTTGATAACGGGAGCGAACGGCTTCACGGGCTTCTACTTCGCCGTTAACCACGCCTTGTTTAGGGCCAACGTCGGGGCGCAGTAAGTGAGATAATCCGTTGCTTGGGTCGGCATGTCCGCCAGTGGTGGCTATTGATTTTCCAACCGTGAATATACGCGGGCCGGTGGCATAACCTTTACTGATCGCATTTCGAAGAGAGACAGTTTCATGATAGCCGTCACCTAAATTACGTACTGTGGTAAATCCAGCATCTAGCGTAATTTCAGCATAGTTAGCGGCCTTAAGTGCATAGTCAGCCTCATTCAATGAAAAGCGTTCTAAATAGGTTTGAGGGCCACCATGCTGGGAAGATAGATGAACATGCATATCCATCAAGCCAGGCATTACTGTGGCATGCTTTAAATCGATAACCGTGTCTGATTCTGAGGGTGTTTTATAGCCAGACTCTACCGACGCAATTTTGTTGCCCTCGATAATAATGGTCACTTCGCTTTTAAGCTTGTCCGACGTACCGGTGAAGGCTTTACCCGCGTGCACTAAGGTGGCGGAAAAGGCAGGCGCTGAAAGAGCAATTGTGCCAAGTGTTGCCAGTCCTAAGGAAATAGCTAAGGAAGTCAGTGTCTTTTTCATGATGGTTCTTCTTATGATGTTTGAATAGACGAAGAACCAATGTAAAACACCAGTAAAGCTAACGCAAAACTTTGCGCTATTTACCGGTGCTATTTTACTTGCTGTGATATTTAAAACTGCTCGCAATCACCTTCGCCATCTTCAGCTTCTGCCCAAGCTTTTAAACAGAGACTTTTAACCAAAGGCTTTCATCGAAGCTTAATGCTAAAGCCTTGCACCACTATTTCGTGGGCACGGCGCCAATAATGTAGGGGATAGAATTCGAGGTAACCACAAATTGCGTTTCATCACCTTCTTGCTGCTCGGTAGCGTGCTCAAGCAGTTGGTAATAAACGTTTTGGTGCAAGCGCGCCCACAAATTGCGTCTAACTAAAACATAGGGAATGGGCGTTGCTTCGGTATCTTGTAAGTCGGGGGGGGGCTTGCGTAAGCTGAGTTGTTCTGCCGAGCTCAGTGTAACGATATCGCCAGTTTGCGTGGTGAGCTCTAAGCAATCGTTATCAAAACGCCACTCGGTAATCAAAAAAGGAACGTCTTCTACGGTAATGCCCACTTTTTCAACAGGGGTAACCAGAAAATAATTGTCGTTTTCTTTTTTAAGCACAGAAGCGAACAACTTAACTAGGCTTGCTCGACCTATGGGGCTACCTTCGTAAAACCAACGGCCATCTAGCGCGATGGTTAAATTGATATCACCGCAAAAAGGCGGGTTCCACTTTTCCACCGGCGGAAGGGGGCGCGCCTTGTCAGACGTGCCCTTTAATTGCTGTTGAAATCTAGTTAGATCCATTTTCTTCAAGTAACACTTTAATTTCACGCAGCTTTGCTTTAATACGGCGCATATTGTCTGGGCCTGTACGAAGCAACTGCTTCTGCGGCTCGTTTAGATTCTCTAAACGAGGATCGGTGTACTTATAGGTAACTGAATCGGTATACACTTCAACAGGTACCGGCACTTCAGGTGTATCGAGCAACTGATCGATAGCATCTAATACCACTTCATTGAAGTTTTTATTCGAATCGCCAATTTCTGCGTATTTGTCTTGAATGTCGCCTTTATAAATATCGTACATGCCCAATAACGCTTCACTTTCAAACGACTCAAGCATGTTTACATAAGGTGTATAGCGCTTATAGCTTGCGGCATCAATCCATTGCTTACCAGCCTGAGAATAAACACGAAATGTTTGTTCAGGAGGCGTAAGCAACTGGTGATTGGGCGCCATTTCATCATTCGCTAAGTTGGTAACCGAGACCACAAATCGCTGTAATAAACCTTCATTCACAATCATGCGGTTTACGCTGTCGTCAGTGGCGGTAGAAATATCCAGCAGTGATGATTTTATGGCTGGGTCGCTCACATCTAACGGCTCAGGATCTGGCTCTACAGGTTCCGGCATTGGAGGGACTTCGTCTGGCTCTTCAAGCTCTAAAGGTGGCGGAGCAGGCTTAGTTTCAAAAACGTCGGGCACTTTTTCAACAGGCGCTTCCGCATCTGGCTGAATAACTTCAGGCTCGGGGGCGACGGGCTCTTCTTCTTTCGAAGGCCAAAACACGAGAGCCAAGATGACTACAATTATTACCCCGATAATAAGAAAATGGGGACCTAACGTACGCTTTTCTGACGATTCGCTCATAATATCTCCGCTGCAATAACTGATCTAATATTAATACTATCAGAGATAACACCCAATATTTGGATATCACGCAAGAGAATTGTTCTCTGATGAAGGTAATTTCCTTATTTAGAACACTTTTTAACGTAATTGGTTCGCAATTCGATCGTAATTTGTAGCAATTTCTTAGCGATAGCAGCTAGTTTTAAGAAATGTTACAAGGAGAAACTTTGGTGTCATCATTCTATAAATTCCTTAATTTTGCAGTGAAATATAAAATAACTTGATTATTTGCTACATATTATTAACAATTCAAATGGGTTTAAAATGCGTAGATATTATGACTGTCATTCTTTTTGCTATTCCTGTATTCATTCTTCTTATCGCCATTGAAATACTTGTCGATAAGCGAAAAAAAACAGGTCACTATCGTGCAAACGATGCGATTACCAGTCTAAGCATGGGCGTGTTATCGAGAATAATGGCCCTTGGGCATCAACTTATACCGCTCACTTTTTATGTGTTGGTGTTTAATACTTTTGCATTTACCGAGCTGAGTTATTCGCATTGGGTCTGGGTAGCTGCGTTCATATTGTACGATTTCTTTTATTATTGGAATCATCGCATGGGCCATGAAATGAGTATTTTATGGGCTGCGCATGTGGTGCACCATTCTAGCGAAGATTACAACCTAACTACCGCACTTCGACAAACAAGTGGTGCTATTTTCAGTTGGATTTTCTATCTGCCATTGGCGTTGGTAGGCTTTCCGCCCGAGATGATAATTACCGTTGGTGCACTTAACTTGATATATCAATTCTGGGTACATACTCAGCATATTGATAAACTAGGCTGGATGGAAAAATGGTTTGTTACCCCCTCGAACCATCGTGTACATCACGCCCAAAACCGTGTTTATATCGATAAGAATTATGGTGGTGTGTTCATCATATGGGATCGTTTATTCAATACCTTTATTCCAGAATTAGAAAGTGACAAACCGGTATTCGGCATTCGCGGTGCATTGAAAAGTTTTAACCCTTTGTGGGCGAATGCACAGCTTTATAGTCAATTAGCCAAAGACAGCTTTTACACCACACGTTGGCAAGATAAACTGCGTGTGTGGTTTGGTCGCACGGGGTGGCGCCCCAAAGACGTGGCCGAACGCTTTCCCTTCGAAAAGGCGCCGCTGTCCTCGTTCAAAAAATTTAATCCTACATTGGCTGCCCCTGTTACTTATTACAGTGTGGTGCAGCACGTTATCGTGTTGTCTATCACCGCATACTTATTGCTTTTTATTGAAGAATTAAGTGGTGCTCACCAGTTAATATTGGTGGCGACAATAGTGGCGATGAGTATCCAAAATGGGTTTGTTTTGGCCGGTTCAAAATTGGCGTTAGCGCTAGAAGGGCCTCGACTACTGATATTTCCACTGATGTGGCTAGGAAGTGGGCTTGTTATTCCTTCGGCCATATTTGGTGGCGCGTGTTTGGTCAGTATGATCATGCTCGTTAGGGCTGTGCGCTCTAGTGTGACACTCAGCAATATGGCTGAAAGCGTGTCTTCAGAGGATACCGATACTCAAGCATCAATACCATCGTAATGAACCTGTTTATCCCCAGCACCGTAAGAAGCAGCGTAAAAATTATCAAAAAAGTCATCGGTTGATTTACGTGCGCTGAGGGGCGGTTATGCACAAGTTTCTATTTACCCATATTGAAGGTAAGTCTTTAAACATCGATTATCTTGAAGTTCAGTCGTATGAGATGAACGTTTATTTGGTCTACCTAACCGTGGGGGACAAAAGCGGCATGGTGTACGACAAGCAAGACCGACCCATGCGTTTTTTCAGTACAGGCCAAATACGAGAAGTATTTTCTCACTGCACTGTCCAGCAAGCCGTTATGAAACACGACTCCCCCTATGACGAAATGATTGGTAACCCACCCAAAAGTGCAGAACAAATGGCGTTACCATTTAGCATGCAGTTGCCTTATTAGTTACTTACGGTGCTAAGGTGATATTTGGACGGCCGCCAAGGCGTTAGGTCAGGGCTGTAATCTCAGGGCTTTAGCCAAGGCTCTGCGGCGGCGCGCATATTAACTTGTGTGCCTAATCGCTTAGCCAACATGTACAGCCCCCCTAACTTGCGATGAATAAACAATGCATCAACTGGCGGTGTGTGCCAAAAATCATGCTGCATGGTTAACGCCACGCCTTTGTCATGAAGTCTTGGCAACAGGTCGCTATTGCCGAAATCGTAGGGGCCGTCTTCTCTAATTGCTTCACACGCTTCCATTCCCAATGCCACAACAAGATCTTGCTGTGCAACACTGTGTTCTTGGTTTATTAAGCCAATTTGTAGGGCAGCGTGTTGCATGTCTTGTTTATTACCGCTGGCAGCACTTTGAAGCAGAGCTTGGTAGCCCATCGCAATATCGTCTGGTACTTCACGCGTTGCCCCGAAGTCTAGTAATACCCATTGCTGAGTATCTTCTTTGTATCGATAGTTGGCTAAGTTCGGGTCGCTTTGAAGTAGCTTAAAGCCAAATATCTCGTTAAAAAATAATTGGAATAGTGACGTCATTAACTTGTTGCGAGTTTCTTGGGGAGCGTTCATTGCAGCATCAAGGGGGCTAGCTTCAATAAAGTCCATTGTCAGCACAGAGTCTGTTGTTAATTGTGGATGAACACTGGGTATTACAAATTGGGTAGCGAATTCAGCATCGTTATGCTGCGTAACCGCGTCTTTATAGCGCGATAGCATGCTGGCTTCGCGGTGATAGTCGGCTTCTTGATGAAGTTGAATTTTTGCTTCTTCTAACAGCGGGCCAATATCTAACGAACTCGGCACCAAACCTGTGAGTTTAATCAGTGTTGCTACGTTATCAACATCGCTACTGATACTTTTACGTACACCAGGATACTGTACCTTTGCGGCCAGCATTTTCCCGTCCATAGTAATCACTTTGTGTACCTGACCGATGGAAGCGGCGGCAACGGGCGCATAGGAAAAATATAGCAAGTCATCATGCCAACTTTCTCCCCATTGAGCCTTTAGCGTGGTATCTAATTGGGCTTTTGGCATAGGATCGGCATCTTCCCTTAGCCTAGCTAATATAGTAGCGAGTTCTGGCGGTAAAAAGTCGCCCGTATCCATAGAGATAAGCTGACCTAGCTTCATGGCGGCACCACGCATGGTGGCGAGCTGATCGGCAATGTTGGTAATATTTTTTGGTGTCAGTAACAATGCGCTAAGTGCAGGGCGTTCGCCCTTAATCCATTGGCTGGCACCATTAGTAACAACATTACCCGCAATTTTGCCTGCCAAAGCACCTAGGCGCCCTACTCTCCCAATTCGAGAAGACGGTACTGCTCGCGCTTTTCGTTCATCGGTATTTTTTGCCATGAAGTAACCTTGGAAGCCTTTAATCTTTTATGAAACGCGGGCAGCCCCATTTAATGAAGACCACCCTGTGAGACCCAATCTGTGAGGTCCAACCTACGGCATCCAGCCTACGAGTACCAAATTATCTTAGTACTTATACGCTAAAGTGTCGTTGGTCGATTACTTCTTAATTTTTTGTATATTGCTTAGTTAAATAGTGCTGCATTGAGGTGTTACGAAGCTCTAGCTACGCTACTGGGGATAAAACTACCGATGATCACACAATCAGCTCTCAAATTACCGGTGCTCAATATAGGCGTTTAAACTATCTGAGCTACCATTTGTAGTATAAGGCCAACTACGCTGCCTATTGCGAACCCTACCCAGCCATTTCTTGTCATATAGCGAAATAATGCCGCGCCAAATATTCCACACCATAGCATGGCTGAATATACCGCTATCATGCCCTCACCCGTGCCGCTGTTAGGTAAAAACATCATCACAATGAAGGTAAGTGCCATGGCGCCGCTAAGTAGCACCCACATAATATTCTTGTTATTGGAAAACGCATTGGTGGTTGTATTATCGCTCATAGAAAGTCCCCATGGTGTGAGTTAAAAGCATGCCCTTACTTGTCCCTTTTTTATAAAAATCGACATTCATTTATTAATATAAACCGATTGTTCTAAAAACTGGGTATTAGGTTAACTTAGGCGGGATTAACGCAAATGGGAATAAGACTTCAGGGGGATATAAAAAAGCACTGCGAAGTGGCAGTGCTTTAAATCAGTAATAGGAAGTTGAATAAAGATTAAGTAACACGTACATAATGCGCTTAGTGCATTAATGATGGTCGCTAGCAAATTCCACTTCAAGCAAGGTGACGTTGTCGGTGAAGGTCAGGGTTTTTAAAGGCCCATTCCCTTCTACGTTTAACGTATTAACTTGCGTTGGCCACAAATCACGTAAGGCATCGTGACGAATCATCAAACCATCTAACTCTGGCGGTTGAGCGGTTTCTTGGTACACCCAAAAGTGATTACCATCCAACTCAAAACCGACCAAACCTAAGTCTAATGACTTTTCCTCACCGTTTAACAACGCAAAATGGTTGCTCACGTAATCAGCGAAGGCTTGTTGGGTTTTCTCTTCTTCCATAATATCGGCGTGCTTATCAAACAGCACTTTTACAGCATGCTCGGCATCGTGCAGGTTAAAGCGGTGCATTACTTCAATGTTTTGCGTTCTAGGGTTGAACAACACTGTTGTGATAGCGGCTTTAACTTGGTGCGCGTTAGCCCAAGTACTGAATAAACCGGTACATAAAAAAACAGCCACAAGCAGCGCCGTTAGGCTCTGCTTGTGGTTTTTAGCAGATAACTGAAAAGGCATAACCTTAGTTGTCATCTTCGTCTTCGTCATCATCGTCGGTCTTTAGCTCGGTTTTTACGTCGTTCATAAGATCGCGATACTCGTAAGTGTTACGAGGCTTAGACTTGTACGCTTCAATACGTGAAGGAATGATTTGACGCGGATAATGGTTGTTTTCAACATCTACGTCTGCGGTTTCCCAATGTGGGTCAACCGTTACGCTTACTAGCTCTTTGCCTTTTTCAGTGACAATCAGCTTGCTTACCGCTTTCGGTGTACGACGCCAAATTTCAGCAGGAATACGCATCTCTTGTGTAGTGCCATCCTCGAATGCTAGCTCAAGAATAATCGGCATAACCAAGCCGCCCTTGTTGCTAAAGTCGAGCACGTAGTAGTTTTTGTCCTCACGTACCGCACGTTCAAACGCTTTACGTTCCCAAGGCTCAAGTTTCTTCAAGAAACTACGGTACTTGTTGCGCTCTTTGTTAGTTACTGTGTAACGATCGTTTTCGTCATAGAAATCTTTGATATCTTCGAAACGGTCTACCCAAAGCTCTTTCCCTTCTTCTTTATTGCGAATATCGGTAAGTGACTTTGGTTTATCAAGTTCGGCTTCACGCTCACGGGCGAAATCAATATCAGGATCTTCAGTGTTCAAACGAAGCTTGTAAACGCTATCTAGGCTGATATCAACGTGATCGGTAGTATAAAACCAACCGCGCCAGAACCAATCTAAATCAACACCAGAAGCTTCTTCCATAGTACGGAAAAAATCAGAAGGTGTAGGGCGTTTAAACATCCAACGCTGTGCATATTCTTTAAAGGCGAAATCGAACAAATCACGGCCAAGAATGGTTTCACGAAGAATGTTTAGTGCGACGGCTGGCTTGGTGTAAGCGTTAGGACCTAGTTTAAGTACCGAATCAGACTGGGTCATGATAGGCACTTGTGTTTCAGATTTCATGTAGCTGACAATGTCGCGAGGCTCAACGCCCCATGGAATGGTTGGATCCCATTCACGTCCAGCAACCCCGTCTAGGAAACTGTTTAAACCTTCGTCCATCCATGTCCACTGACGCTCATCAGAGTTTACTGTCATTGGGAAGTAGATATGACCGACTTCATGAATAACTACACCAATTAAAAAGCGCTTTTCAGCCAAAGAATAAGTACGAGAGCCATCATCGCGAAGCTCGGTGCGTGGGCCGTTGAAGGTAATCATTGGGTATTCCATGCCGCCTACAGGTCCATTTACAGACTGGGCTACAGGATACGGATAATCAAAACTAAAGCGGCTGTATACATCCATAGTGTGGATAATAGATTCAGTAGAGTACTTTTCCCAAAGTTCACCACCTTCTTTCGGGTAGAAAGACATCGCCATCACTAGTGGTTGCGTATCCCCACCTTGCTGGTAACCACGGGCATCCCACATAAATTTACGTGATGAAGCCCATGCGAAATCACGTACGTTTTCGGCTTTAAAACGCCATGTTTTTTGCTTGTTGGTACCCGCTTTTTCGTTCTCTAGCGCTTCTTCAGCCGTAACCACGAATACAATTCGCTCAGCATCTTCCGCTTCTTTCAAACGTTTACGTTGCGTGCTAGTTAACACGTCGTCAGCGTTTTGCAATACACCGGTAGAAGAAACGATATGATCGGCTGGAACCGTAATATCAACTTCGTAGTTACCGAATTCTAAGGTGAACTCACCACGGCCAATAAACTCTTTGTTTGTCCATGCTTCGTAATCGGTATAAGCCGCTAGACGAGGGAACCATTGGGCTAGTAAGAAAATATCGTTACCGCCTTCACGTTCGTCATCTGGGAAGTGTTCGTAACCCGCACGAGCAGAAACGGCATCTTCTTCAACAATATTGAACGCAAAATCGATATCGAAAGTGACGTTGTTTTTAGGTTGAAGAGGTTGCGCTAAATCTACACGCATTAGCGTACCAACGATAACGTGGTGTAAATCGTTACCTGCGCTGTCTTGCACTCGTGAAATGGTGTAACCCAACTCGTTATCGTCAACAAACTGCTGGCGGCGAAGTGCTGCCATGCTCAGTTGAGCAGGCTTACTGCCACTGGCTGTTTTCGTTGCAGGGCCTCGGTTGCCTATGCCACCAAACGTAGTGGTAAGAGCTGACATAGAATCGTCGCGGAATTTATTCTGATCCAATTGGATCCATAAATACTTCAACGTATCGGGTGCATTGTTGTGATAAGTAATGGTTTCACTGGCTTCAATACGGCGTGTATCTTCAATCAGTTTAACGTCAATTTTGTAGTCTACTTGTTGTTGCCAGTATTGATGACCCGGCTCACCCGCTGCATTTCGATATACATTGGGGGTAGGAAGTGATTCATCTAGCTGACGGAACTTATCTTCAAAATCGCCTTTTGTTTGATTTATTGCTGCGTTGGCGAATGGAAGATAAATCAGCATAGACAACACTGGCGCAAGCCAGAAAAGGTGTCGTTGGTGCTTATTCATGGAGATTCCCGGTTATTTTTATAATAAAATAAGCGAACTATTATATAAGCCCTTTTACTTTTATCCCAGTTTTTGGCCGTAAACTCGCCCTATTTTAACGCAAAAAACTGTAACATAACGTTTGTTTAAAAAGCGAAGTGTCGTATTCTTAACCCCTGTTTTCTTGCATCATCTTCTTATGAACCGTCTCAATTGGCAGCGTGCCGTAATTAAAGTAGGTAGCGCCCTTATTGCGCCAAATGGCGATGAGTGTAGCGCCCGATTTTTATTGGCATTAGCACGCTTCATCACGATAAGCCGTGAATCTGGCAAAGAAATTATTTTGGTTTCCTCGGGCAGCGTGGCAGCAGGGCGAAGCAAAGTGAAAATTCGCCACAATGCATCTATTGCCGAAAAGCAGGCGATGGCCGCCATTGGTCAAACCCAAATGATGGCAAACTGGCAACGCTTTTTCGACTTTCCTTGTGCGCAGGTTTTACTTACAGCCGACGATCTTCGAGACCGCACTCGCTATGTGAATATTAAAAACACCCTAAGAGAACTACTAAATCATAATGCGCTTCCCATTGTTAATGAGAACGATACCGTCGCCGTGAACGAGCTAAAAGTGGGTGATAACGATAACCTTGGTGCATATACCGCGCTCGTCGCTCAAGCCGATACACTGATTATTTGTTCCGATATTGATGGGTTGTACACGGCTGATCCCCGTAAAGATCCAAACGCTACATTAATCAGTGAAGTGCACAACATCGATGAATCGATTTATAAACTCGCTGGTGGTGCGGGTACTTCAGTGGGTACAGGTGGTATGCAAACAAAAATTGAAGCGGCAGATAAATGCACCAGTAGTGGTATACAAACTATTATCGTGAATGGTAGAAAAGGGGCGTCTTTCGATGCGATGCTAAACGGTTCTATTCCTGGCACCTTATTTCATGCCAGCAATTCACCTAAAAAAGCACGACGTTTATGGTTAACGCATACGCTTAAAACGTGTGGCCGTATTCATGTAGATGAAGGTGCGAAAGCCGCTTTGGTTGACCGCGGAGCATCATTGTTACCTTCAGGTATAACGAACATAGAAGGTAACTTTAACCAAGGGGAAGCAGTAGAAATTTGCTTTGAAGCCCAAGTTATTGCCAAAGGCTTGGCCCTTTATAACGCTCGAGATTTAATACTGATAAAAGGGAAGAAGTCGCAGCACATCGCGGATGTGTTAGGTTATGAAACGACCGACGTGGTTGTACATCGCGACGATTTGGTATTGCTTTAGTTTCCACATTTTTAACTTTTGGGATAACGCCACGCATGACAGACATTACTCCATCGCTCAACGATTACCCTTATCACCTTGAAATTGCCACTCGCTGGCAAGACAACGACGCCTACGGTCACATTAATAACGTGATGTATTACAGCTTTTTTGATACTGCTGTAAATCGCTTTTTAATTGATGAAGGTGGCCTTAATATTCAAGAAAGTAGCGCTGTTGCTTATGTCGTTAGCAGTCAATGCCAATACATTGCTCCCGCCGCCTACCCCGAAACAATTTACGTTGGGTTAAGGGTAATAAAGTTAGGACGAAGTTCGGTTACTTACGGTTTGTCGGTATATGCCGGTGACGCCAAACGCCGCGTGGCGCACGGTCAGTTTGTACATGTATTTGTCGACAGACTCTCTGACAAAGCAGTGCCTATACCCGTTAATATAAAAACCGCCCTTGAGTCTATTTGCGAGTCTATCGGCGAGGTAGTCAATCAAGGAAATGCCGGTGGCCAATAGTCAAGCCGCCCAAGCAGGCACTAAAAGCACGAAAAAACATACTCATAAAAAGCTAACAGGGGTTTTTCTTGATGCTGAAACGTTTAGTGCAGATTTACTGAATTCAGACACATTAGATACGTCATTGCTCAACAACGTAAATGTTGAGCTAACTTGCTATGACAACACCCTTCCGGAAGAGGTCGTTGCCAGAATAGCGAATGCCGATATCGTACTTACCAACAAGGTAGTATTAGATAGCGAGGCGCTGCAACACGCCAAGGTGCTAAAGTATGTGGGTGTATTGGCCACAGGTACTAACAACGTAGATACTAGTTACTGCCAAACGCACAATATTCCCGTGCAGAATGTGGAAGGTTATGGCACCGACAGTGTTGCCCAGCATACTTTAATGTTGCTCCTCAATTTAGCCACTGCGTTTCCTCAGTATCATAACGATGTAAACCAAGGTAAATGGGCAACATCGCCGCACTTTTGCTTAACCGAGCATCCCATTGTGGAGCTTGCTGGAAAGCACGCGGTTATAGTAGGTCATGGAGAGTTGGGAAAGCGAGTTGAAGCGCTATTTATCGCAATGGGTATGAAGGTGAGTATTGCAGCGCGGCCAGGCGGCGTTTCTTCAGAGGGGCGCATCGATAACAAGCGAGACACTCGACCTTCATTAGAATCATTATTACCTATCGCCGATGTGGTTAGCCTGCATTGCCCACTAACGGATGATAACTACCACCTTTTTAACGAAAGTCGATTGTCGTTGATGAAACCTACCAGTTTTCTTATTAATACCGCCAGAGGCGGGCTAATTGACGAAGCCGCGCTGGTGGATGCGCTTAAATGCGGAAAAATAGGCGGCGCGGCGGTTGATGTTATATCTCAAGAACCTCCCCCAGCCGATCATCCATTGTTAACGGGTACTATTCCCAATCTTATTGTTACCCCTCATACGGCGTGGATGGCGAATGAGTCTCGTCAGCGGCTGTTTAACATGGCTATAAACCATCTAATTCAGTTTATAGATGCTCAACCATGAGCAATGGCGTGCTCTTTGCTGTTTGTACACTCATTTGGGGATCTACATGGATTGCCATCACGTATCAGATAGGGCATACCGCTGAAACCTTGGCCGTTGCATGGCGCTATACGTTAGCTGCAGTGTGTTTAGGGCTGTTTTGTATAGTGCGCGGCTTGCCGTTTAAGCTACCGCTGCACATACACATTAAAATGGCTGGAGTAGGCTTCTTTCTATATTGCCTCAACTATACCCTGCTATATATGGCGCAGGCGCATATTATCAGCGCGTTACTCGCTCTTATGAGTTCCAGCATTATTTACTTTAATGTGGTACTTCGGCGGTGGTGGTTAAAGCAGCCTATTCGTTTAGAAGTGGTGGTGGGCGCTACGTTTGGGCTTGCGGGTATTATTTGCTTGTTCGTGCCTGAGTTTTCAAAAGTATCGATGGACGCTGCGTTAGTGGCGGGCCTTTCCATTGCATTTGTTTCTTTTTTCAGTGCATCAATTGGTAACGTTATTTCAGAGCGGATCCTCACCTCGGGCACACCGGTTATTCAAATGAATTTTTACGCCATGAGCTATGCCATGATGATGCTCTATGTTACCGCGTGGTTCACAAACGACACCTTGGTCATTCCTACTGCCCCTGAGTTCTATATTTCGTTGCTTTATTTGGCTATTTTCGGTTCGGTGTTGGCGTTTGGCTCGTACATGAAGCTACTAAAGCAAATAGGCGCAGACAAAGCGGCTTATGTGGTACTGGTTTATCCCATTGTGGCACTTGTTATCTCCACTTTTTTTGAAGGTTATAGGTGGAGCTGGCTGTCTGTACTTGGCGTAGTAGTGGTGCTGGTGGGCAACGCCATAGCGATGGGTAAAGTACCCATGTTTATGCGTCGACCACCCCTAAGTAGTTAAGCCTTACTTAAGTGCATTTATTTTTTGATTAAGCTCGAATGCGGGCTCTGTGACTATCGCCTCTAAGGTTTCTACCCGTTCAATTAAAGCCTCAATTTGCTTATCTTTTTTCTCAATAAGCTGTTGTTGCTGTGTCGCTTTACTAGCAATGAAAGGATTGCTACAGGTGCCGTTCATCCAGTCGTTGAGGCGCCATTGAAACTTGGCATCTAAGTAACTTGCGCCAAGGGCGATAGTGGCAATAAAACCAATAAGTAAAAAAATGCTTAGCGTAGACATAGTGTGCTCCAAGGTAAAAGTGTTGTAACCGATGAAGGTGCTTTCACCACCCTCTTCATCATTACTAGTCTTTGGCTTTCAAAAAAAATTACAGATAGATGTAATTTTTTTCGCTAGCCCCAGACTACACAAAATAAGCACGAATGATTTCTGTCAAAACATGCATGTTAGAAAAGTAAATGAGTGGCTTTTACCGTAATAGTTGGCAATGCAGCGCAGTTAATAATAAGAAATACTGAGGACGAGAGATTGGGGCAAGGATTTGAAGATGTGTTTGCGCAGTACGGCAGTTTATTAAGCCGTGTCGCAAACAGTTACGAGGCTAACCATGCGCTACAGCAAGAGTTGCTACAAGAAATAGCCATAGCTGTGTGGCAGGGGCTTACTCGTTTCAAAGGCGATAGCAGTGTAAAAACCTATATTCTAAAAATAGCCCATAACCGCGCCGTTACTCACGTGGCCAATCAGGTGAAGCGCATCGACACCGACGAGTACAATGATGACGTTGTTATTGAGCAAGCGTCGCAAATTTCCCCTGAAACCGCCACCAGCCAGCAACAATCGCTATCGCGATTACTCGTTAAAGTACGCGCTCTCGCGGTACAGCCACGCCAAGTACTTACCCTTTCTTTAGAAGGCTTATCTTACGATGAGATTGCAGATATATGCGGCCTCACTAAATCGCATGTAGGGGTTATTTTAAAGCGTGCTAAAGCAAGTGTATTGGAAGGAAACTCTGATGAATGATAACAACAAAAGCGCTGATAATAGCCGTGACAATGACCTTAGCGCGCTATGGCAAGCCCAACCCGTGTCGAATGTAGATGTGGAAGAGGTGAAAAAAACGTTTAAAAGCCAAATAAGAAAGCAGCGACTTTATTTTTTAATGGATTGTTTGTCATTGGTGCCAGGCATTTGGATTTTTATACATTACTGGGAAGAGCTTCCGGTTGCAGCTCGCGTCTTGTATTTTGGTCTTATGTCTCTCGTTATCCCTTTGCTTGGCTATCAGCTTTGGCTTAGAAGAGTGGCTGCGTTTGGCAGTAATGCGCAAACTAGCAATCATGTACAACAATTGAAAAAGCAGTTTAAAAACAATGCACGTATTGCCTTTATTAATAAACACTCTGCCTGGGTAGCCGTATTTATTGTTATTGCGTTTAATACCATTTTTACTTTGGCTAAGGCAGCTGAAGAAAGGGAGTATGGGGTAGTACTGCTGGTAACGGCAATCACCGCTGGCATCATGGCGGTGTGGTATGTTTGGGCCCATCGAAGACAGAAGCAATTTGAAAAAAAGCTAAAGGCATTAGAGGATATGAGTGACGGTGGCTAGCTATTCGTGAAAGCCTATCGAATGGATGTCAACCAACAAAGACCATTAAAAACGATAGCCATATTCTTATTCAGTTGAAGAGTGGCGAATTCTATTGACGAGTAATACGGAGCCTGCCGACCTCGTCAATATTAGTTATCTAATTTTTGCTGTTCGCGGCTTTTGGGGTAGCAGCTTCACCGTTACTGGTATCGCTGCTTTCATCCTTGCTAACAACATCATCGTCATCGTCTTTCTCTTCACCTAAGAAGAATTCATAATATAAATCTAAAGCGAATTCAGACTGATCTTCAATGGTGGTTTGTACCGCTTCTAAAAACAAACGAGGCAGCAAGCGGTATCGCAATGCTAAATCGGGTGGTTCTTGCCGACGGCGGAGGGTGCTGCTTGAGTCATTGTTGCTTAACCCCACATCCACGTTGTATTCAGCCGTTAACCTGTCGTTAATCTGGCCAGTTACAGATAGTTTGTTCTCGTTAGTGCTTAAGCTGAAATCATCAATACCTAATGCTTTGCCAACTTGGCCAGTTAAGGTTTTGGTATTTGAAAGCCCAAAACCCACTAGCAATGCAGCGTAGTTAGGATCTTCGCTTTCAGCGTCTGGCCCCGACCCTGTAAGCAGGTACGAGAGTACGTTTTGCTGATCCATGGCAGGTTCAGAGAACAAATTAATACTAGGAGAATCGGCTGCCCCGTCTATCCTAATGCCGGCAATCACATCATCGTCAGTTTTATCTGGGTCGCGAATGGCTTCAATCAGCAGCATAGGCTGATCGATAGGACCATTAAACTGTACTTCACCCGTTTGAATAACAAGTTGCTGACCATAGGCGTTATAACGGCCGTTGAGTATTTGTAAATCACCAAATCCCACCAAGGCGGGTTGGTTATTCACTTTTACACCACCGTGTAAGCTTGCCGTTAAACCAAATGCTTCCAGCTTCACTTCACCGGTTTTAGCTTTATCAATATTGACCATCACAGACGCATGCACAATATCAAGGGGCTCTTCTTTGGGGGGTTCGCCGCGAAGGTGAACATCTTTAGACGGTGACACCGCGCTTTCAGGTAGCGACTCAACTTCTATTCGCGCCCACGGTATATTTACACTGCCTGTTACATCAACCTTGTCAGCGGTAGCCGCTACTTTCAAATCTGGCGATACCCGTAAACGCATATTGGGCTGGCGCACCTCAAATTTGTCACCTTTCAAATTAATATTCGCGCTTGGTACATCAGACCAATTGAGATCGCCGTTTAGCGCCCCTTTTCCACCGCCCAGCAAAAACGTGCCGTCGAAGTTGGCTTGTTGTCCGTTTAACGTAATTGATTGAGTCCAGTTTTCTAATGACACTGGCGTGTCCTGAATATCAATGGCGCCGTTTTCTATTTGTAATTCACCCGTGAGGTCTGGTGAGTCGATAAACCCAGCCAATGTGATAGTGCCATTCATCACACCTGTGAGGGTGCGAATAGCTGGAGATAAAGGCTTCAGTGGCGCTACATCAATGTTAACCAGTTCTAGGTTACCGCTAATGGGTTTGCGCGTTTCAAAGGGAGACGTATTTACATTAAGGGTGGCATTACCTAAATCTTCACTGTTAATAAGCGACTGGGACTTAAGCTCTCCTTGCCTGAACGTTCCTGTTGTTTCCACAGAGTTAACCGTTATTGCTAGTGGCCTTTCTTTTCCTAACTGCCAGGTGGCAGGTGATAAAGACGCCGTAAAAGTCGCATCGATAGGATCGGCTTGAGAATATTGCCCTTGGGTTTTCATCGATAAGGTTGCCGGTGCGGCTGCCGCTATCATATCTGGCGCAAGCTCGTATGCCCATAACCCCACAGGTAATGCCTTGGCCCATACATTCCACTTCGCTTTATTCTCTTGGTAGTTCAAGCTGGTGATACAAAGCTCACCATCTTCCCTAGAGTGCCAGCAGTGTTCGCCCACGCTTGCGCTAAAGGGGGCGCTGCCTATATTTAGCGCAAAAGGAGAAGATAACGCCCATTGCATGTTTGCGAGCTTTAGTTTGCTCTGTTCTACCTGTCCTGCCCATGTGTTGTCTTGCCATTTTCCTGCAACGCTTAGGGCAACACTATGTTCCGGTATGGTTACATCAAGGTCGGCCTTATGGTCTGTGTATGAGCCGTCGATGACAAGCTTGCCGTTGATTTCGCCTTGTTGGGCTACTGCGTTTGAAAGCGCTGGCGACACCGTAATATTTGAAAAATTAAGTGCGCCGATCGCAATAGGGTTAGTCCACGGACCGGTGGCTTTTATGTTGCCAGAAATCGCTCCAGCTATTTCAGGGTAAAGGTCGGCAATGGCCGCTACATTAAGGCCAATATCGGCGTTGATATAGCGTTTGTTTAGCAGTTGACCTATAACATCAATTTTATTGTCGGCTTGCTCTACGGTAAGTGAGGCAACAAGCAAGTCGCTGGGGCCGGAATAAACGAAAGCGCCCGCTACTGAAAAGGGCTTGTTTTGCAAAATGCCTTTAAGATCTAATTCCCGAATACTGACGTGGGGGCCTTTTTCTGTGTACTGCATCACACTGGTAAAACCGCCCTCTAATTGCGCTGGCGCGTACTTGGAAAACTGAACACCAGAGACATTGGTAAAAGTGGTGTTTCCTTCCCAAGAGATAGCCTCATCTAAATACAAGGTGCCGGTATTACTAATACTGCCTTCCAATGCTTCAATTTTGGCCTCGTTCACAAAAATATTATGTTCTTTTAGCACCACATTTAGCGCCACAGGCACCTTGCCGATATCAGGCAAGGTAGCTGCAGCGCCGCCATCTAAGAGGTAGTCGCCCATGGTGCCATTAAGGGTTAGCGCGCCATCGTGTAAGGTGCCGGATTTCATGGTTGGTAAGGGTTGTTTTTTCCACGTTGCGCTAAATGAAATGGGCAGGTTGTCGCTAAGTACATCGGCTGACAAATTCACTTTTGCATTCATCGCCCCTTCAGTTTTAAGGTCAGCTTCAAGTGCTGCTAACGACCCTGATGCTTGAAAGTCTACTTGCTGCTGGTTGTCGCTTATAAGGCCGCTACCGTTCAGTGAAACTGACAACGGATAGGCACCATCTAGGGTAATGGCTATGTCACCACTAAGTGTTCCTTGAGGGTGTTCCACATTCAAATTGGCGAGGGACACACTGGCATTCGCGAATTCAAAATCCTCAAAAGCGAATACCGATAAGGTTTGGGCTGAATCGCCTTGGTTTAATGTGCCATTGGTCAATGAAAACTCACCGATTTTTATTGGAATAGGCGATGAAACCGTCGGCAGTTCTGGAGCGGTGTACGATAGCGAATAGGACTTTGGCAGTGATTTGTTAGTGGCACTATTGTCAGTACGACTTTCAGGTGCATTGTTAGAGTTACTAGCATAAGTCTCAGAGGCAGCATCACTATTGTTAGCGTTACTTGAACTGGCTGTCGCTTGAGAGGAAACTTCATCTTGATGAAGGGTAACGGCTAAATTTTCAAGCGATAACGATGAAATCGCCAGCGTATCGTTACCCAAGAAATCATCTAAGCTTAATTTTCCTAATTCAACCGTCTCCCCCGGCATTTTTAGCGTAAAGCGCTCAACCTTGGCTAGGCTTACCTCAATAGGTAAAGGCAGCGTAAAACTTCCTGTTTCTTCGGTTGATTCTGCTTTCGGTGAAGTGCTTAATTGCTCAACAATAATATCGTTGGCATTCATTTCGTTCACGCAGACTCTAGGTTCAAAAATACAGCGCCACGTGACATCAAGGTACACATAGTCAGCGTGCACCCGCCACTGTGCATTTTCCCACTTTACATGTGAAATGGTGATGTTGTCAGCAAGGCCGCCCTCAATGCTCTTAATACTTAGCCCATTCACTAGGTTATTGGCAATAACGCGAATGGTCGGCCCACCTAATGGACTAATTAATAAACCATAAACAAACACTACGATAATTACAGGCGTTAATAGAATGGTTGAAATCGTTCGCTTTCTCATAACTCAGGCCCCAACATCAGGTGCAGTTGCCATGTCTTTTCATCTGGCGCAAAGCCTCGGGCTACGTATACCCGAACTGGACCTATGGGAGACAGCCAGTGAAACCCCGTCCCCACGCTGTAAGTTAATGTAGTATCTAAATCATTGGTTGCTGTGCCCGCATCAGTAAAGGCCGCAATACGCCAATTTTGTGCAATGCGATAGGCATATTCCACGCTAGCCGTGGCCAAGTATTTTCCGCCAATAGCATCGGTTACGATGTCACCGGTTTCAGGGTCGATAACCTCATCGGTAGGAGATATTTCTCGATAATCGAAGCCTCGAACACTTTGGTCGCCACCAGCATAAAACCGCAGTGATGTAGGTATTTGCGAAAAATCATTGGTTTTTATTGCGCCGAGCTCGCCCCGAATAGACACCCGATGCACATCAAAAAATGTACGAATGACCATGCCTTCCATTACAGATTTCACAATATTGATGTCAGAGCCAAGATTATCTCGCCCTACTTGGGTTAAAAACTGAAAATAATTGCCGTTGTTAATATTAAGGTCGTTATCTTTGGTAACGTAGGTAATAGAGTAGCCTGGCAGTATGAGTGACGTTGTGTTGTTGTCAGTGTCACCTTGATCATAGGTTTCTCGTAAATAGGTGATAGATCCATCGTGTTGCCATGGCGAATGATTTTCTTGAAAGTAACGGTGGGCAGCAAGCGATAAGGTTTCACTTTCAAACGAAGTGTTACTATATTCAATGAACTGATAACCCGCTTCAAAGCTAACGTAATCTTTGGTGATATTCTGCATAGGAATGCGATAGTCAGCCGTAACCGATTGCTCGGGTTGAGAGATAAAAATATCGGAGGAAATAGAATGACCGCGATCATTTAACCAAGGGCGCTCCCAGCCTAATGTAACACGTGGACCTGTGTCGGTAGCAGCACCGATAGAGACATCAAAAGCATCACGAGGACGATGTGCTAACGAAACTTCAATAGGGACATTCAGTCCCTCAGCGTCACTCACTACAGGCCGTGCAATAACACGGTTGAAATACCCTGATTGATTTAATGAACGGTTGAAGTCAGACAATTTTGCTGAGGAATAAGGCTCGCCTTCTTCAAACGGAGTTAGTCGTTTGATAATCGCTTTCGCTTTGTCTTCCCCAATGAATTTTAATTTACCAAAGTTATAACGAGAGCCGCTTTGGGCAATGAGGAGAATGTTAGCTTCTTTTTCTTCTCTGACTAAATCTAACCGCGTGGCCTGCCAATAAAAATCGAAGTAACCATGAGATAAGGCATAATTGAACATCGATGACTTAAACGACTCGTAAGCGGGCTGATTAAGTACATCTCCTTCTTTAAGTGAAAACGCATTAAAACGGCTTCTAAAGTCGCTATCTTCTCGGCCTACACCAATAATTTCTCGAGTGACTTTTGATACAAGAAGAGGGTCGCTAAGTGAAACGGTTACAACGACCTCATCGTTCTTGGTGACTTCTACCGTTGCATTGCTATTGTAATAGCCAAAGGGCTGCACAGCGGTGGCTACTGTAGCGATAACCTCGTCCTGCCAGAATGGATCGTTCAGTAGTTCAGTTTCTACATCTAAATTATTCAAGTGCAAGCGAATATTATCTTTAAGCTTGTCTTGCTTTACCCCATTGATTTTATAGGTAACCGCTTGAGCTGAGGCGATAAAAATTACCAATAGGCACAGCGATAAAAACCGAAGAGCATACCCTTGGTAGCGCCAGGCTTTAATACCCGTTAGCAGCGTTTTTAAAGAAGATATAAAGCACAGTGGCATTGAAAAATGCGATTCCTTGTAGCAAAAAAAGAGACGGCGCGGTTTCAGCCTTTACGAAAAAGGGGGCGCTAATATGATACGAGATAAGCAACATAGCATCGACGATGCTGATAATACCATACCCCTTTGTATACTGTGTATTTAGTAAAAAAGCACAACTAAAGTACAGGTTAATGTTAAGCACTTTTTAGTGTAGTGTTTTGTCTGAATGTAACCAATTATTACAATTGAACTTTCTTTTTAAATTATAAAATGTTGTATAGTGGTAGAAACTTCGAGCTAATCACAGGATGAATAGTTCAATACGGGTTATTAATAAGCAAAGGAAAATGTATGCGCTGTCGTTTGTTCTCGTGTATTCACTCAGTTACCTCTTTAGTGGTTCTATTTTCATTCAGCTTAATAAGCTTTTCCTCGCTTAGTGACGAAAATACGGCCAAGCCAGTAGAAAGTGTTTCAGCTCCCCTGCCTTACACCGTATTTAGTGCTTTACCGGCTTATCGAAGGCCTGCATTGTCGCCTAAAGGTGATAAAATTGCGTTTGTGAAGAACGTTAACGAACCTGATGAATTATCGGTTTTAGCCACTGTCGACCTGTCTACCGGCAAGTTTCATTACCTTATTCATTCTGATAATGAAAAAGTTAAGATCAATTGGTACCGGTGGGTTAACGATGAGCGAATAGTTATTAGTGCTCGTTATGAAAGTCGTCGCGGTAATACGCGGGTTTATGATACTCGTCTACTCGCTATGAACTTCGATGCGCAAGGCGAAAAACCTAAACACCTTTTAGATTGGCGAAGACTGAAACGAAGAGCGGCAGACCCTAATCGTGTCCCCCAATTTCAAGACAATGTGATTGATTGGCTACCTGATGATCCGGAACACATCTTAATGGCCATCGATGTAGAAGTGTTCGCTCTTCCCTCTGTATATAAAGTTAATGTTTATACTGGCAGCACCTCTAGGTTGGAGCGTGGGAAGCGCAGTATCAGAGACTGGATAGTTGATAGACAGCATAATGTTCGTGTGGGTACCACGTTAGATTATGACAGCGGTGAGCGCCACGTTTTGCTTAAAGAAGATGATAGTTGGCGCACCCTGTTCAGTTACAATGCCATGAGTGAAAAAGGTGAAATGCCTCTCGGGTTCGGTCTCGACCCCAACATTCTTTACTATCGCGGCTACAAGGGTGACTACAAAGCCTTATTTACGCTAAACCTTGAGACCAATGAGCATACAGAAATTTTCTCTGATGAAGGCTACGACGTTGATGGCAGTTTAATCTACTCCCCTGTTACCAACGATGCTATTGGTATTCGTCACTATGGTAGACATTACTGGGACGAGCGCTATGTTGCCCTGCAAAACGGCTTAGACGAAGCGCTGGTCGACTATTCCAATACACTCGTTAGCTTTAGCCGTGATGAGAAAAAATATATTGTTTATTCTGAGTCAGACACTATGCCAGGCGCCTATTTCATAGGTGATCGAGATAAAGGGTCACTAGATTTCTTGTTTCAGCAGTACTCTAAAATTGAAGAAGGCATGCTGACCGAGCATAACCTGATTACTTACACTGCCCGTGACGATATGGAAATTGAAGCTTACTTAACCTTGCCTAAAGGTGAAGGGCCGTTCCCTACGATTATTCATCCACACGGTGGGCCAGGTGCGCGAGATTTTAGTGGTTTCGATTACTGGACATCGTACTTTACTAACAAGGGGTACGCGGTACTTCGCCCTAACTTTAGAGGATCGGAAGGTTATGGGTTTGACTTTGCACAAAGCCAGATGAAAAGCTGGGGGTTGTCGATGCAAGATGACATTACAGATGCAGCAAACTGGATGGTTGAGCAAGGCTATGCCACTAAAGACAATATGTGTATTGTTGGCGCGAGCTATGGTGGCTATGCAGCGCTAATGGCGGCGGTGAAAACGCCTGAATTGTTTCAATGTGCAGTCAGCTTTGCTGGTGTTAGTTCGCTAAAGCATATCGTTATTCACGCCAGACGCTTTGTAAATTCAGATTTGGTGAAAGAACAAATTGGTGACGACTTTGACGACTTGGAATCGCGGTCACCTTATTACAACGCAGAAGGGATAAAAACGCCTATTTTACTGGTACATGGCGAAGAAGATCGCATCGTTAGACCATTGCAAAGCCGTTACATGGCTGACGAACTAGAAGATTTAGATAAAACATTTAAATATGTCGAGCTAGAATCGGGCGACCATTACTTGTCTATACAGGGTAATCGTCATCGCTTCTTTGCTGAAATGGATGCATTCTTAGATAAGTATTTGAAAACAGAATAAACCTTTTTTCACACTGTACGCTTAAAAAAGCCAGAGCCGCCAAGTTCCACGACCAAATCGTGTGAAACTGGCGGCTTTTTGTTCATCTTTACGTTACAATTCTGCCGATTAGCGTGCAATTATGATGCACTAACGTGGCAATCATCACACTGAGCAACACAACTTATACCCCCTTCTTCGTTAAATAGAGAAATTATGTCCCATTCAAGCGAGACCGCGCCTAATGCTGGCCAGCCTCAAGGAAAGCCCCCTTTAGGGTTAATTGAATTTGTAGCACTGATGGCTACCATGACATCGCTGGTGGCGTTAAGCATTGACGCTATGCTGCCTGCACTACTGCAAATAGGCGAAACGTTAAACGTAGACGAGCCGCACCATACTCATCTTATTGTGACTGTTTTCTTTATAGGAATGGCCTTTGGGCAGATGTTCTTCGGTCCATTTGCAGATAGTCGTGGTAGAAGGCTTACCATTTTGATCGGGCTGTTTATTTTTGCGATTGGCACTTTTGTGTGCATGTCGGCCACTAATTTAGAGACCATGCTGGTGGGCCGTGTGATACAAGCCTTTGGTGTTTCAGGGCCGCGTATTGCCGCTATGGCGATTATTCGCGATTTGTACGTGGGCGACGCTATGGCGCGGGTGATGTCATTTATTATGATGGTGTTTATCCTCGTGCCTATGATAGCGCCCATGGTGGGCCAAGCAGTAATGGCCTTTTTGGGGTGGTTTCATATATTCACCCTATTTTTGATTGTGGCAACATTAGCGGGTACATGGTTTTTCAGCCGGCAAGGCGAGACTTTGCCACGGCATAAACGCAGGCCGTTTTCGTTTAAGCAGTTTTACTTGTCATCAAAATTTATCCTTACTCATGCAACGGTAATGGGTTACACCTTCGCGATGGCGGGTATTTTTGGTTCGTTTTTGGCATATTTAAGTGCCTCACAAACCATTTTTCAGGTGTATTACGGTGTAGGCGATATGTTTCCTTACATATTCGCAGTACTGGCATTCTCGATTGGTTTAGCATCTTATTTCAACGGCACCATGGTAATGAAATTCGGCATGCGCCGCTTGTGTCGTTTTGCGCTTAAAGGCGTTAACGGGTTTGCCGTTGTCTATCTTGCGTTGCTGCTCGCTTATGATGGGTTGCCACCGCTCGTGCTTACCGTTGTTACCATGTTCGTCGGTTTCTTTTTTGTGGGTATTTTATTCGGTAACTTAAACGCACTTGCTATGCAGCCATTAGGCGATATGGCAGGGCTTGGTGCTGCTATAATCGGTTCTCTCTCAAGCCTGTTTTCTGTGCCCATTGCGCTGTTCGTAGATAGCTTTTTAGACGGTAATCTATACCCCATAGGCATTGGCTTTTTTGTCTTCTTCGTATTGGCTTATTTTGCGGTGAGATATGCAGAGCGGGTTCGCGAATGCGGGGAATAGGTAAAAAAAAGCAGGCATAAAAAAGCCCGACCAAATTGGTCGGGCAAGAGGGCTTATATAAAGCACCTAACGACAGAAACTGTCCTAACCGATGATGGCTTTCATGTCAGTCATGTAGCCACGCAGGGTCTTACCTACTTGCTCAACACCGTGAGTGCGAATAGCTTCGTTAATATCAACAAGGCGCTTGTTTTCAACCTGATTAGAGGTTTCTGACAATCCCTTACCAATAACTGAAGTATCGATAGTAGGCATAAATTTCTCACGCAAAATTGGAATTGCTGCATTCGCAAACAAGTAGTTTCCATATTCTGCTGTGTCTGAAATTACCACGTTCATTTCATACAAACGCTTACGCGCAATGGTATTAGAGATAAGTGGTGTTTCATGCAGTGATTCGTAGTACGCAGACTCAGGTAAGATACCCGCTTCAACCATTACGTCGAAGGCTACTTCTACACCGCACTTGATCATGGCAACTAAAAGGATGCCGTGGTCAAAGAATTCTTGCTCGCTGATTTCACCTTCGTAGACAGGTGCGTTTTCAAAACCAGTTTCACCGGTTTCTTCGCGCCATCTAAGTAGGTTAGCATCGCCGTTTGCCCAATCTTCCATCATAGTGCGAGAGAACTCACCGCTAATGATGTCGTCTTGATGCTTTTCAAATAGTGGGCGAAGCAAGTCAGTAAGTTGCTCTGACAAATCGTACGCTTTCACTTTTGCTGGGTTTGATAGGCGGTCCATCATGTTGGTTACGCCACCAATTTTAAGTGCTTCAGTGACAGCTTCTAGGCCGAACTGAATAAGTGCACCAGCATACGCTGCGTCAATACCGTCAGCGGTCATTTTCTCAAAGGCAAGTACTGCAGCAACTTGTTGCATACCACATAGAATGGTTTGCTCACCCATAAGGTCAGATTTAACTTCAGCTACGAACGAAGACTCAAGTACACCTGCACGATCGCCACCTGTTGCACTTGCTAACGCTTTAGCAGTATCCCAACCCTTGTTTTCAGGGTCGTTCTCAGGGTGAACGGCAATCAGAGTTGGTACACCGAAACCACGTTTATATTCTTCACGTACTTCTGTACCTGGGCACTTAGGTGCACACATAACCACCGTAATATCGCTACGGATTTGTTGGCCTTCTTCAACAATGTTGAAGCCGTGTGAGTATCCAAGTGTTGCGCCTTTTTGCATTAACGGCATTACCGCTTCTACAACGCTTGCATGCTGCTTATCAGGTGTTAGGTTGTACACCAAGTCAGCACTAGGAATTAGTTCCTGATAAGTGCCAACAGTGAAACCATTGCTAGTAGCACGTTTGTAAGAGTCACGTTGCTCTTCAATAGCTGCTTGACGCAGCGCATAAGAAACATCTAACCCAGAGTCACGCATGTTCAAGCCTTGGTTAAGACCTTGAGCACCGCAGCCTACAATGACAATCTTCTTGCCTTTTAAGAACTGACAACCGTCAGCGAATTCTTCGCGTGCCATGAAGCGGCAGCGGCCAAGCTGATCTAGCTGCTGGCGTAGCGATAGGGTATTGAAATAATTAGCCATAAAAATTCCGAACAACATTCATTTTCGTCATTATCAACAACCAACCGTGGCGTTGACGACCTCGTCTATGACGACTTGTTACGGAGATTAAGGGATTTCTTTTGTTTTGGAAAATGATATATTTGCAAGATAATATTGCAATAAGTGAAACACTATGGATTTTCGTAGCCTTCAATTGTTTACGCATCTTGCCACCAGCCTACATTTTGGCGATACCGCGCAAGCCATGTATGTGTCGCCTTCTACGCTAAGCCGCGTTATACAAAGGCTAGAGGATGAATTGGGTTGTACCTTGTTTAAACGCGACAACCGTAAAGTGGCGCTTACTCATAGTGGTCATAAACTGCTTTCATTCTCTACCCAGTCTTTAAAAGACTGGCAACAGTTGAAGGTAGACTTGCGAGAAGACAGTAATTCGTTGCAAGGTGAGATAAGTTTGTTTTGTTCTGTAACGGCCAGTCAAAGTCATTTGCCTGCTATATTGCGTCAGTTTAGGGCACAGCATCCTGGAGTCGATATTCGCTTAATTACCGGCGACCCTGCACTAGCGATAGATAAGGTAAAGCAGAAAGAATGTGACTTATCGATAGCTATTTATACGCCTGACTTACCTACTGACTTACATTTCTCCCCTTTAGATAACGTGCCTTTGGTGCTAATTGCGCCGCGAGACTGGCGGTTAACCCAGTTGACTCAGGTTGATTGGACTAAACATCACGTGATCATGCCAGAGCATGGGCCAACAAGACGCATTGCTTACCACTGGTTTGCAGAGCATGGTATTAGGCCAAATGTGTATGCTTCGGTAGGGGGGAATGAAGCCATTGTCAGCATGGTGGCTCTAGAATGCGGTGTGGGTTTTGTGCCTAAAGTGGTGCTTGATCATTCCAGTATGGCTAGCTTGGTAACCCAAATTCCGGTAGATGACATTGAGCCCTATGGGCTAGGGCTATGCTGCTTGCAAGATAAGCAAAACGAGCCGCTTATTAACGCGTTTTTACAATTGGAAATGACGCCCTGATCTATTCAATGGTGAGGTGTTTAGATATTTGAACTACAAATAAGCTTGGACGTTAAAGGCTATGCATTAAGCTTTCATGCTACTTGCTGTTAAATATCACCTAATAGGCTACTGACTACTGAGCTGCTTAATTAAGGTGTCCAATGCGCGGTAACCTAGCGCTTCGGCTAAATGGGCGCGAGTCACCGTAGGCTGTCCTGACAAGTCTGCCAGTGTCCTCGCTACCTTAAGGGTGCGGTGGAATACCCGCATCGACAAATTTAATTGCTTAGCGGCTGCTTGTAAAAAGCGTAAGTCGCTATCGGTTAGCTGACATAAATCAGCAAGCTCCCCGGCGGCAAGCTGTGCATTGGGCTTTCCTTGGCGAAGAAGTTGCACTTCTCTTGCACGTAATACCCTGTCTCTGGCATCTAACATGGAGTCAGACTCAGAATTTACCGGTGGCGATAAATCGTAACTGGCAAGCCTGGGTACCTCTACTTGTATGTCTATTCTGTCTAATAAGGGGCCAGACAGCCTATTTAAATAACTCAACTGCTGTTGTGGTGTTAAGCGGTTGTCGTCAATATCGCCAGTAGGGCTAGGGTTCATGGCCGCTATTAATTGAAAATTGGCAGGATAGGTAGCGCTCGCCATCGCCCGCGATATATGCACATCACCGGTTTCTAATGGCTCTCTAAGTACATCTAATGCGCGGCGGCCAAATTCGGGTAATTCATCTAAAAATAATACCCCGTTATGGGCTAACGATATTTCGCCAGGTACAGGCTGCGACCCGCCGCCGGTAAGCGCTACAGCAGAGCTAGTATGATGTGGGCTGCGCATGTGGCGCTTTAAAAACCGCTCTACATTTAAATTTTCCCCTTTTACCGAATGAATGGAGGCTACTTCCAGAGCTTCCTGTTCAGTCATGGGGGGTAATAGGGCAAGTAACCTACTGGCTAGTAAACTTTTACCCGTGCCTTGAGGGCCTACCATCAACAGGTTATGGCTACCCGCTGCGGCAATGGTTAATGCACGCTTGGCTTGTGTTTGGCCAATAATATCATCCCAACCCATACTGCTAGAAGAGGAGGAACAAGAGCTAAAGGGCTGACCTTTATTAAGTTTTTTATTATTTGCGAGGTGCTCGTAAACCGACAAAAGATCAAACGCTGGGTAGCGAGTCGCGTAGGATACTAACGAGGCTTCAACATCGTTAATTCCCGGAAAAACAAGGGGAGTGTCATCGTCAGCAGCAGCAATTAAAATAGGAATAAGTCCATTTACTGGCTTAATTTCACCGTTTAATCCCAGTTCGCCCACAAACGCAATATTGAGCACGCTAGTGTCAGGGAGATACCCTGATGCCACCAAAATACCTACTGCAATGGGTAAGTCAAAACGGCCACCATACTTAGGAATATCAGCGGGCGCCAAGTTTACCGTGATACGTTTTGCGGGAAAATCGAAGCCGCTGTTAATGAGCGCACTGCGCACCCGTTCTCGGGCTTCTTTTACACTGGTTTCGGCCATACCCACCAATTGAAACGCGGGTAAACCATTGGCCAAATGAATCTCTACCGACACCTCTGGCGCAGCAACGCCCTGCCCCGCAAAGGTTTTAACAACTGCCATACTCATACATTGTTGCTCTAGAAAAAGTACCTTAAGGGAAATACTTTAAGCGAGCATGATAAAAGCTGAAACTGTACTTAGGGCAAGAAGAAGAACTAATTTTCGTTATAAAAGACCGGCATTTCCCAGTGCCAACGTAGGGCGCCTAACCGCATTAATACCGTTGTTGCCAATGCTACTGCACCACACCACTGTGCCTCAAAGCCCAAGTACATGGCGAGACCGTAGGCCATTCCTCCAACAATACACGTCGTTGCGTAGAGTTCCCCGCCTAAAACTAATGGTACTTCTCTACATATAACATCACGTAATAGACCACCAAATACCCCTGTAATGGTGCCCATGGCAATCGCCACTGCAATGCCAGTATCGTTAGCTAAGGCTTTTTCAATCCCCACTACATTAAACAACGCTAATCCAAAGGCATCAGCAATAAGTAAATAATGATAAGGAAAGCGTGGGCTTAATCGTAACCAAATAATAGGGATGAAGGCAGCAATTAAGGTGGTGTAAAGATAATCGTTATCGGCAATCCAGAATACGGGGACATCTAGCATCATGTCGCGCAGCGTTCCACCCCCTATAGCAGTAGCGCTTGCCAATACAATAACCCCAAACCCGTCCATCCGTTTTTGGTAAGCCATTAGGGTGCCAGAAATAGCACACACGGCTACCCCTGCTAAATTTAACCAGTGAAACCAGTCTACCATTGTATTGCGATACCCTTTTTTATCTGACGAAAACCGCGTTTGAACCGAAAAATACTTGATTTTGGCTGCGGTTTCATGCTATTTCTTTGCGCACAATAAACGTGTAACGGCCAATTCACGTTTAATTGGGGTAAAAGCCATAGCCCTATCGTACAACCATTCATTTTAGTATTCATCCAAGGAACTGGGTGTTGCTCGTCAATTAAATCTGTAAATTCAATGGCATAAGTCCATTGTTTTTATCTGATGTCCTTTGTTTACACGACAAACGACAGTGTTTCAATGTCAGTGATAAAGCACAGATGCGTAAATTTATGTGTCCGCGCGTCGCGTATTGCATCAAGCGTATTGGGCGCTCGCGCACTGTCATGTATCATTCGTCTCGGTATTAATATTTCCGCAAAACGCGGTTCGGGCTTTACGCTCAATTTTTGAAGGATTACTCATGGCTAAGCAACCTGCCGAACATATTTGGTTTAATGGCGAACTGAAACATTGGAAAGACGCTACTGTTCACGTAATGACGCATGCTATTCATTATGGTTCGTCTGTATTTGAAGGTGTACGTGCATATAACACGCCGGATCAAGGCACTTGTGTTTTTCGTTTAAACGATCACAACCGTCGCTTGTTCGATTCAGCGAAAATCTATCGTATGACCATTCCATACACGCTAGATCAAATTAATCAAGCTACCCTTGATATCATTCGTGAGAACAAATTGAAATCAGCGTACATTCGCCCTATCGCGTTTTACGGTGATATTGGTATGGGACTTCAAGTGCCGTTCGGTACGGAAGCTGAGGTTGCCATTGCTGCATTTGAGTGGGGCGCTTACCTAGGTGAAGAAGCCCTTAAAAATGGTGTAGATGCGGGTATTTCTTCTTGGAACCGCTTAGCAGCTAACACTATGCCTACTGGTGCAAAAGCCGGTGGTAACTACTTATCTTCACAGCTGATTTCGATGGAAGCCCGTCGTCATGGCTATGGTGAAGGTATTGCCCTTGATACTAACGGTTACATCAGTGAAGGTGCGGGCGAAAACATTTTTGTTATTCGCGACGGCATTGTAATTACCACGCCTAAAACTGCAGCCATTCTTCCAGGTATCACTCGTGATACATGTATCACGCTACTTAGAGACAAAGGCTACGAAGTTCGCGAAGAAAACATTCCTCGTGAAGCTATGTATCTAGCTGATGAAGTATTCATGTGTGGTACAGCGGCAGAAGTGACGCCAGTACGCAGTGTCGATGGTATTGAAGTAGGTGCGGGCGGCCGTGGCCCAATCACCAAAGAAGTGCAAGATATGTTCTTCGGTCTTTTCAACGGTACTACTGAAGACAAATGGAACTGGTTAACACCGGTTTACAAGTAATTAATTTAGCTATTTATTAAACGGGAAGGATTTTATGCCCAAGTTACGTTCTGCAACGACTACGCAAGGTAGAAATATGGCCGGCGCACGCGCTTTATGGCGTGCAACGGGAATGAAGGATTCTGATTTCGGTAAACCTATTATTGCTATTGCTAACTCATTCACGCAGTTTGTGCCGGGGCATGTGCATCTAAAAGACATGGGTCAATTAGTGGCACGAAGTGTTGAAGCCGCCGGTGGTGTAGCAAAGGAATTTAATACTATCGCGGTAGATGATGGTATTGCTATGGGTCACAGCGGCATGCTTTATAGCTTACCTTCCCGTGAAATTATTGCTGATGCAGTAGAATACATGGTGAACGCGCACTGCGCCGACGCCATTGTATGTATTTCAAACTGCGACAAAATTACCCCAGGAATGTTAATGGCGTCATTGCGCTTGAACGTACCTGTTGTGTTTGTATCAGGCGGTCCGATGGAAGCGGGTAAAACCAAGCTTTCTGATCAAATCATCAAACTCGACTTAGTGGATGCCATGGTAGCCGCTGCCGACGATAAAGTGAGTGACTCTGATACTGACGAAATTGAACGCTCTGCATGCCCAACTTGTGGATCATGTTCAGGCATGTTTACCGCAAATTCTATGAACTGCTTAACCGAAGCACTCGGTTTATCGCTTCCGGGTAATGGTTCAATGCTAGCGACCCACGCTGACCGTGAAGGTTTGTTTAAGAAAGCTGGTACGCAAATAGTAGAGCTGTGTAAACGTTATTATGGCGACGATGATGAAAGTGTGTTGCCACGTAACATTGCTAACTTTAATGCCTTTGAAAACGCCATGAGCTTAGACATTGCCATGGGCGGCTCTACTAACACTATTTTGCACTTGTTAGCGGCAGCAATGGAAGGTGAAATACCTTTCACTATGAACGACATCGATAGACTGTCACGTAAGGTTCCGCACCTTTGTAAAGTGGCACCGTCTACCCCGAAATACCATATGGAAGACGTGCACCGTGCAGGTGGCGTATTAGGTATTTTGAATGAATTAAACAAAGGTGGCTTACTGCATGGTGATGCAAACCATGTGTTAGGTAAGTCACTGACAGAAGTGATTGCAGACTGGGATATCACCAATCCAGAAAACACCGATGCGATTAAATTTTTCCGTGCAGGCCCTGCCGGTATTCGTACTACCCAAGCATTCAGCCAAAGCTGTCGATGGGATGAAGCAGATAGCGACCGTGAAAACGGCTGTATTCGCTCAGTTGAAAATGCCTTTAGCCAAGAAGGTGGCCTAGCCGTGTTATACGGTAATGTGGCGGAAGATGGCTGTATTGTTAAAACCGCTGGTGTTGATGATTCTATCTTGAAGTTCACTGGTACTGCACGCATTTACGAAAGCCAAGATGATGCCGTTGCCGGTATTCTGGCTGACGATGTGAAAGCTGGCGATGTGGTCTTTATTCGTTACGAAGGCCCACGCGGCGGACCGGGTATGCAAGAAATGCTATACCCCACTTCATACTTGAAGTCGAAAGGCTTAGGTAAATCGTGTGCGCTCGTTACTGATGGCCGTTTCTCGGGTGGTACAAGTGGCCTATCGATTGGTCACTGCTCGCCAGAAGCTGCCAGTGGCGGTGGTATTGGTTTAGTTGAGCACGGCGATAAGATTGAAATTGATATTCCAAATCGCAGTATCAACATCGCTATTAGCGATGAAGAACTCGCAGAGCGCCGCGCGAAAATGGAAGCCAGCGATAAGCCTTGGCGCCCGAAAGATCGCGTTCGTGAAGTATCAACATCATTGAAAACCTTTGCTGCATTGGCCACCAGTGCGGATAAAGGCGCAGTACGTGATGTATCGAAACTGGAAAATCTATGACCGTTAGCGATCACGACTATTTAAAGAAAATTCTATTAGCCCCTGTTTACGACGTAGCCGTAAGCAGTGAGCTTTCTTACATGTCGTTGTTGTCTGCCGAGTTAGGCAATGAAATATTTTTAAAGCGTGAAGATCAGCAACCGGTAAAGTCATTTAAGTTGCGTGGCGCTTACAACCGTATTTGCTCGTTAAGCGAAGCACAACTTAATGCAGGTGTTATCGGTGCTTCAGCGGGTAATCATGCACAAGGTTTGGCGTACAGCGCTAGGCGCAAGGGCATTCAGGCAACCATTGTGATGCCTGAAACTACCCCAGACATCAAAGTGGATGCGGTGCGTCGTTTTGGCGGCGACCATGTAAACGTTGTACTTCATGGCACTAGTTTCGACCAAGCCAGTGGTCACGCGAAAGCGCTTTGTGCAGAACATGGTTACACCTTTGTGCCGCCGTTCGATGACCCTGATGTTATTGCGGGGCAAGGAACGGTTGCTCGCGAATTGCTAGAGCAAAACCCTAACCTAGATATTTTGTTTGTTGCGCTAGGTGGTGGCGGTTTAGCGGCAGGTATTGCGGTTTACTTAAAGCAATTAAAGCCTGAGATTAAAATTGTTGCAGTTGAATCGGAAGAGTCTGCCTGTTTTGCCCTAGCGCAAAAAGAAGGTGCACCTGCTGCGCTTGAAAACGTAGGTATTTTTGCCGATGGCGTTGCCGTTAAAGTGATGGGCCAAGAAACCTTTAGGCTGTGTAATCGCTTAATTGATGAAACCATGACGGTAAGTAACGATGAAATATGCGGTGCCATTAAAGATATTTTTGATGATACGCGGGTTATTGCAGAGCCAGCTGGTGCGATATCTGTGGCGGCTATTCGAAAGTATGCGAAGCAACACGACCTTACCGGTAAAAAGCTAGGCGGCATTTTATGCGGCGCTAATATTAACTTCCATACCTTGCGTTATGTGTCTGAGCGCTGTGAACTTGGCGAGCAAAAAGAAGCTGTATTCGCGGTGAAAATACCCGAGCGCAAAGGGGCATTTAAGCAGTTTTGTGAATGTGTTGGCGCAAAGGCAATTACCGAATTTAACTATCGTTACGCGAATGATGACGAAGCCCATATTTTTGTTGGGGTTAAATTAAAAGGCGGCCAGCAAGAGTTCTTAAGCCTGCAAAGCGACTTAGAAGATAAAGGCTACCAGTGCTTTAACTTATCCAATAACGAATTAGCCAAACTACACGTTCGTCATATGGTGGGTGGAAGACCACCGGCCATTCTAAACGAGCAAGTGTTCAGCTTTGAATTTCCAGAGCGCCCTGGCGCACTGCTAACCTTCTTAAACACCTTAGGTGAATCGTGGAACATTACCTTGTTCCATTATCGTAACCACGGTGCAGCAGAAGGGTTAGTGTTGGTTGGGTTCGATATTGCCCCTGAAAGCCGAGAGGCCTTCAATGAACATGTTATTGAACTTGGCTACAAAGTAGATGAAGTCACACAAGACCCTGCTTATAAGTTCTTCTTGTCACAATCATCTAAGTAAAGAGCAAACCGTTTTCGCTTTACTTCGCTTCACGTTAAGCATGGTTTACCTTGGGGCGAGGTAAAGCGTATTCCAAATCAATAAAAAAGCCGAAACGATTTAACGTTTCGGCTTTTTCACGTTATCGATAACAGTCTCTTCAGTGTGCAGCCTATTATCGAGTAGCAGCTAGCTGCATCCCAATCGACGAAGTAAACTAGTTATGCAATACCACATTCTCAAGATGCTGGGTCATTTCTGGCCAAACTAACGCCATCACGTCTTCGCGAAGCGCTTCACACTCTTCAGAGTATTTCAGGCTTCCATCTTCTGTAGAGTCTAACCAATGGTTATCTTTTAACGCACTAATAAAGCTAGACAGTACGTTCTTATCGTAAAACTCAGGTGAGCTTAGCCCATAAAGGGTAGACAAGCGTTCGGCCACTTGGCGACTGGTACGTTCGAGCGCACCACGACTAATAACTTTTTCCTTGTCTAAAATAGTCAGTACTACCGCATAACGCTGCAAGGTTTCTTGCATACAGCGGCTCAATAGCCATGCTGAATGAAACTGCTTTTGCTGAGCATCAGGTGGAAGTAAGTCACCGCCCTTTATACGCAGAAGGCCTTGGTCGACCAATTCATCAATAAGCGCATCGGTGTGAGCAAGGGCTTCGTCTTGAGACAAGTGCAAAAATAACTCGCGCTGTAGCAGCGGGTATAACGCAGCAATTAACTGGAATACTGTCGCTTTACTTGTGCCTTTGTGCGCAAATACACAGGCCATAATTAAGCCAGGCAACGCAAATAAGTGCAAAATATTGTTGCGATAATAGGTGAGATAAACTGCCGACTTAGGTTTTGGGCTGATTAATCGACCGTAGTCATCTTCCTCAATCACAAACTTACCAAGCTTCAAGGTATCGTCAAACAATTCCTTCCCGCTAGCATCGGGTATAGTGGCATCGGCACTGAAAGGCACATTTTTGAACAAACTGATAAAGTCGCCCATCGCTTGTTTAAGCTCAGACTCACTCATGGTTTGTGTTTTCGATGACAGCAAACACAGCGACGTTAGCGCCATGCCATTAACCGCTGCTGCGCGATTAATCCGGGTCATTACATTGTTGGCCAACTCGTTTACCGCTGGCGTTAGCCATGCAGGCTTTTTCTCTGGCTCGGCATCGCGGCAGTCACGCCAGTTTGGCACATGGGTTTCCAAAAATTGATTCAGCTGAATAGGCTCACCAAAGTTTACATAACCATGACCGTAGTTTTTAAGCTTGCGAATAGCCGAGAATACTTGCCAGTTCGATTCTTTTTGCTTCTTAGTACCTTTAAGCTCGTTCAGGTAGCTTTTCACTTCCATCACGTTTTCGTAGCCAATATAGACTGGCACCAAGCTAACTGGCCTGTTTACGCCTTTCAGCATGGCCTGAATGGTCATGGCTAGCATGCCTGTTTTGGGCGGAATAAGACGGCCAGTGCGACTTCTGCCACCTTCAGGGTAATACTTAACTGAATAGCCCTTATTGAAAAGTAACTCTAAGTATTCACGGAATACAGCGGTGTACAACTTATTACCGGCGAAGCTACGGCGTAAGAAAAAGGCACCACCACGGCGGAAAATTTTCCCAACCGGCCAGAAGTTTAGGTTAATACCAGCAGCAATGTGAGGGGTTACCATGCCTTCATGATAAATCACGTAGGTCAGCAAAAGGTAATCCATGTGGCTGCGGTGACAAGGCACGTAAACAATCTCATGGCCGTTTGCGGCTAATTCTCGAATACGTTCAGAGTGTCCAACACTAATACCATTGTAAATTTTGTTCCAAATGCGAGTAAGCAGTCGGTCGCCAAAACGTATAAGTCCTTCGCGGTAATCGGCGGCTATTTCGGTAACGTAAGATTGCGCTCTATCTTTAGACGCTTCATGAGTGATTTTTTTACTGCGTGATTCTTCAGCCATAGCACGGCGCACGGCATCAGAGCCTAGTACACTGTTGTTCAACTCTTGGCGCTCTAACAATGTAGGGCCGGTCATACTTTGGCGTTTACGCTGAAAGTGAGTGCTTGCTACACGTACTAGCTTGTGTGCAATGCTTTTATCACTGCCATGTTGATTTGACATGGCGCGAGCTGATACGGCTTTTGAGTAATTGATAAAATTGTCGCGGCCTAAAAATATCACGATAAAGAGTTTTCTTAGCCAACTTGGCGCTGCATTGTCGGCAATAAGGTCGGCTAATCCTGGTGTGCCTCTGCCAGGCGCTCGGCCCCAGGTGACAAACACCGGAACCACTTGGAGATCTAACTGGTGATGATCTCTATGCAGATGAAATAAGTCAGTAAATACATCTTCAATTCCCGTATCGTCTGCTTGTGAACGAAAGATCGGCTGGGTTTTACGCAAAAATAACGTAGAAGGGTATTCTCTGCCCGCTAACGTAAGCGTATCTGTTGGGCTCGGTAGGCCTAGTGCTTCTGTTGACATTCTAAGCGCTAATTGATCGGTTACCGAGTTTGCTGGAAGCAAGTAAACGATGGGCTTCGATTTATCAATGCCAAGCTCAGTTTCTACGTTTACGGGAATGCTGTGGGCTTTAACCAGCAACTTAACAGGATAATGAAATAGCGACAAAAGGGCTTTTCGCATCCACGACATGAATTCTGTAATCCTATGAAATTAAAACGGGGGAAGTGTACCACATCTCGTGCAATGTCTTGCAGAGGCCATGGGGCTGTTTGAAAGAGTCATTAGTATAAATTGTTGCCATAGCAAATCGATTGAGCGTGTTTTTACTCATACATCAGTTGGTAACTGCACCTTTGTAATGCATCGCTACGTCGCAGCGTTCATAGGCACAGCCGAACTTTTGCATGATTTCTTCACAATGAACAAAGCCATTTTTCTCATAAAGATGAATGGCGGCCTCGCACTTCTTATTCGTCAAAAGAAATAATGTATTAAAAGCAATGGTAGGGGCGTTATTCAACACATGTTGTAACAAGCCTTCCCCTACTTTTAATCCTCTTGCTTCACTGACCACACCCATCTTAGTAAGTTCGAATACCCCTTCTCCTTTTTTCATTAATGCGCATGTACCTACAATGCCAAAGTCCGGGTGTTCAGCAAACCAAATGTATCCACCCTTATCGATAATATTGCGCTGTGGGTAGCCAATAACAGCCTCATCAATGCTCTCTAAATGAAACATTTTGGTTATCCACTCTCTATTTATGCGGTCGAAATGGGGGGCTAACTCGGGGGTATAGTCGAGGTAATGCAACATGATGGAATTCAATACTCTGGTTAAGCATAGTTAGAAGAAGGTTTACTTTATGCTTTAATGGCAAACTTGTCATCTTGACGTAAATACCATTAAGGGTACTGATTCCATTCGTGAGGATTGTTTCAATAGACTGTCTCGTCAAGCTGACGCATTCATTTATAACAAAAGTTTAATTTTTATTAATACACCTTTTAATTGCCAATAAATCTGACTAGAATCCGCTCTAAATAAGAATATCTATCATTTTCAATACTGTTTGAATTATCACTTGAGGAGACTTGCTTGAAACTTGGTAAAGCAACTATTTCTACTGCTGTTCTTTTAGCTCTTTATGGCACATCTGCATTCGCACAAGACGATATGGCTGAGTCAGATGAAAGCGTTGAACGTATTACCGTACGCGGCGCATTCTTTGGTCAACAAGTCGCCACAGCGGTTAAAACCCCTACATTATTGGTTAACGTGCCCCAGTCAGTATCTGTTGTAAGCGCAGAACAAATTTCAGAGCAAGCATTGTTTAGTATTGCCGATGTTATGCAATACACCCCAGGTGTGAGCATTGGCCTAGGTGAAGACCATCGCGATCAGGTGACTATTCGTGGTCAGAACACCACCGCCGACTTTTTTGTTGATGGTCTTCGTGACGACGTTCAGTACTTTCGCCCATTGTATAACCTAGAGCGTGTAGAAATATTACGAGGCGCGAACGCCTTACTATTCGGCCGTGGTGGAGGCGGTGGCGTAGTTAACCGTGTGACTAAAGTGGCCAGTAGCGCAGAAGATTTCACCACACTGTCAGCAGGTATTGATACCTTTGGCGCTGGTTCTATTAGTGTTGATACCAATAAAGCCATAGATGCTAATAATGCTTTTCGTTTTAACGGTGTGTTTGACAGTATTGATAATCATCGTGATTTTAAAGATGGTGAACGTTACGCCATTAACCCAACTTATACATGGATGGCTAACGACGACACCACGGTGGTTGCATCTTACGAATACGTAAATGATGATCGTTTAGTCGATAGAGGTATACCCTCATTAGATGGTGCACCGCTTGAAGGCTTTGACGACACCTACTTTGGTGCTCCAGACTTCAACAATACTACCCTTGAAGCGCATATTGCCCGTGTTCGTGTTGATCATGCACTATCGCAAAATTGGAACTTGAACGGTACCGTTCAGTTTGCTGATTATGATAAAGCTTACCAAAACTTGTACCCCGTTAACTTTGACGCTGATGCAGGCACGGTTACGTTAGATGGGTATCGTGATACCACCACTCGTGAAAATGCGCTGGTTCAATTAAACCTTATTGGGCAGTTTGCAACAGGTGATATTAACCATACCTTACTAACAGGAATGGAGTACGGCAGCCAAGATACAGAAAATGCTCGTCGTGATGCGTTTTTTGCAGACAGTCAAGACGACCAAGTATCCTTCGTGTTTAGCGACCCCCTGGTTATTCCGTCAATGACGCTGACAGATCCGGTAAGAAATCGTGCATCAGACGTCACCTTTACCTCAGCTTTCGTGCAAGATGAAATTAAGCTTAACGAGCATTGGATTGTGGTGGCCGGTCTTCGCTACGATAATTTTGATATCGATGTGGTAGACACTATTGAAGTGGCTAACGGTGCTGACGATGGTAACAGCGGTTTCCTATCTAGTTCTGATTCACAAGTGTCACCCCGTGTTGGCCTAATTTACAAGCCAGCGGAATCTGTTTCGATTTATGCCAGTTACAGCAAATCGTTTTTACCTCGTTCAGGTGACCAATTCCTTTCTCTGTCGCTTACAAGCCAAGCGCTGGAAGCTGAAGAATTTGAAAATAAAGAAATTGGCGTAAAGTGGAATTTCTCTGACTCACTTAGCGTAACAGCAGCGGCATTTGAAGTTGAACGTGAAAATGGCACAGCGCAAGATCCTAACAATCCAGAAGCGTCTATTTTAACCGGCACCGAAACCAAAGGTTTTGAAGTGCAGGTGGTGGGCAAGCTTTCAGAGCGTTGGGTAATAAATGCTGGGTATAGCAACCTTGATGGCGAAGAAATGGGCCGCATTGTAGATGGCGCATTGGCGAACCGTGATTTAGCACAGCTACCAGAACACATGCTGACGTTATGGAACCAATATGAAGTAAACGATAAATGGCGTGTTGCATTAGGCGTGATTTATCAATCTGAGCAGTACGCGTCTTTAAACAATACCGTCGAACTACCTGATTTTGTTCGCGTAGACGCTGCAGTGTATTACGATTACAGCGAAGACATTAAAATTCAGCTAAATGTGGAAAACGTATTCGACGAAGACTATTTCCCATCAGCACATAACGACAACAATATTGCCACCGGCGAGCCGCTTAATGCTCGCGTGAGTTTGCAATATAAATTTTAGTCACGCTGAATAGTAGTGATAGATAAAGCGGCCTTTAATGGTCGCTTTTTTGTTGTGATTTGGCCTGAGTAAAAAACATGCTTTGCAACGCTTAGTGCTTGTCATTTCCTTTTAGGTGTATATACTTACAGGAACTGTATAGACAGACAGGTCTTTTATGCGCCCACTCACAGCAAGACAAACAGAAGTTCTCGAGCTTATAAAAACAACGATGCTCGAAACTGGCATGCCGCCTACCCGTGCAGAAATTGCCCGTCATTTAGGTTTTCGTTCTGCGAATGCCGCTGAAGAACATTTAAAAGCGTTGGCCCGTAAAGGCGTCATCGAAATCCTTCCAGGCACTTCTCGTGGTATTAAACTTAATATTCCTCTTGAAGATGAAGCCCCTGAAGAAGAAGGCCTTCCTCTTATTGGCCGAGTGGCTGCGGGCGAGCCTATTCTAGCGCAAGAGCATATAGAGTCTCATTATAAGGTCGACCCTGCCCTGTTTCAGCCTCACGCCGACTTCTTACTTCGTGTAAGCGGTATGAGTATGAAAGACATTGGTATACTTGATGGTGACTTGTTAGCCGTGCACCGCACGACGGATGTCCATAATGGGCAGGTGGTAGTAGCACGTGTCGATGAGGACGTTACTGTTAAACGCCTTGAAAAGCGTGGCCGCGAAGTATTGCTTCATGCCGAAAATGACGAGTTTTCACCGATTAAAGTCGACTTAGCGTCAGAGCCTTTTTCCATTGAAGGGATTGCCGTTGGTGTTATTCGAAATGCTGATTGGATGTAACCTTTTAGCTATTTAGTAAAGAAAGCGGCTTATAGGCCGCTTTTTTGTATGTTTACCATACCTTGCTTACACAATAATCGTATTTAAGTCTAAGAAATCCCTCAAAAGCCACCAGATACCGCTCCCGCATATTTTCTCCTATTTATGTCACCTTTTTTAGTGCTAACTAGCGCTATTTTAGTCATCTGTTTTGTTTGAAAAACAATCATAAGTGCGTAACTACCTTTTGATTATAAGAAACTTATTGCCAACTTCTATTCGCCCATCTCGTTCAAAATGAGCGTTTCAAACGGGCTCGCTAAATACCCGTGTAACGTCCATGCGCTGTGACGTCATTCACTTCTCTGTCATACCGCGTTGATTAAAAATTAAACGCTGCAATTGTTTTTTCTTAGAAAAGACTAGACTTGTGCGTTTTATTGAGCAATTCTTATACTGTATTTAACAAAATAATAACAATAGCTGTAACTTTGTTTTACAACTAAAGCTAGGCAGTTAAGTTAAAAGTTGGATTTCGAGTATCAGTTGCCAGAAGCGCAGCGCATCTAATGCGTTAATGCTTCTGTTATAACGGAGGTGTTGAGTGAAACGAGTAACGACACAAGCGGCGACACAAGCGACAAAGTGGCTTTACGGGCTTCCACTTTTGCTTACCTCGCCACTACTGTTTGCTGATGCAGCAACGGGCGAAGGCTCTTCCATAAATTTGCGCCGAGGCGCAACAGACATAAGTGGTCAAGTATACGACCTCCATATGTTGATGTTCTTTATCTGTATCGCAATCGCTGTTGCGGTTTTTGGGGTTATGTTTGCCTCAATGTACTTGCACCGTAAATCCAGAGGCGCTAAGCCCGCTCACTTCCATGAAAATGTAAAAGTGGAAATTGCATGGACAGTAGTGCCATTCATCATTCTTATTCTTATGGCTATTCCTGCTGCTAAAACCCTTATTGCGATGGAAGATACCAGTGAACCTGATCTTACCGTTGTCGTTACTGGATCTCAGTGGAAGTGGCATTACCGGTATATGGACAGAGACGTTGAGTTTTATTCGTTAATGGCGACGCAACGAGAGCAAATTGAAAACAAATTCGAAAAAGGCGCGAACTATCTGTTGGAAGTCGACCGTCCGTTGGTGATCCCCACAGGGCAAAAAGTGCGCTTTCTTATCACCTCTGATGACGTTATTCACTCGTGGTGGGTACCGGACTTTGCAGTGAAAAAAGATGCTAATCCTGGGTTTATTAATGAGTCGTGGGCAAAGGTGAACGAGCCAGGTATTTATCGTGGACAGTGTGCCGAGCTTTGCGGAAAAGATCATGGCTTTATGCCGGTTGTGGTCATTGCTAAAGAGCCTGCCGAATTTGATGCTTGGATGAATGAACAAGAAGAAGCAGCTCGCCAAGCGAAAGAAGAAGAGCAACGTCTACTGTCGATGAATATGTCGATGGACGAACTTATGGATGAAGGTAAGCGGGTTTACAACGCCACTTGTGCGGCTTGCCATATGCCTAACGGCGAAGGGTTACCCGGAGTTTTCCCTGCGCTTAAAGGCAGTGAGATGGTACTTGAAGACCAAACTGCACATATTGATATTGTGTTGAACGGTAAAACCGGTACGGCCATGCAGGCGTTCGGAAAAATGTTAAGCCTGAAAGACATTGCGGCTGTGGTGACCTACGAACGAAATGCGTGGGGCAATAACACGGGTGATATGGTGCAGGCTAAAGATGTTAACGCCGTCGTTAATGGGAACTAGGAGTGCGTAATGAGTAAAGCAACTGATGTCATTGCGCCGGATACCTCGGCGCATCACGAAGATCATGACCATCATAGCCATATTCCAAAAGGAATAACCCGATGGTTGTTTACCACTAACCACAAAGATATAGGCACGTTGTATTTATGGTTCGCCTTTATCATGTTTTTGATTGGTGGCGCCATGGCAATGGTGATCCGTGCTGAGCTATTTCAGCCTGGATTACAAATTGTTGAGCCAAACTTCTTTAATCAAATGACGACTGTGCACGGCCTTATCATGGTATTTGGTGCGGTAATGCCAGCCTTTACGGGGCTTGCAAACTGGCTAATTCCTATGATGATAGGTGCACCAGACATGGCGCTGCCGCGAATGAATAACTGGAGTTTTTGGATATTACCTGGCGCCTTTCTTATTTTGCTTAGCTCGCTATTTTTAGAGGGCGGCGGCCCGGCATTTGGTTGGACCTTCTATGCACCGCTTTCTACCACCTACAGTGGTGACTCAACCGCATTGTTTGTGTTCTCGGTACATATCATGGGTATCTCATCCATTATGGGGGCTATTAACGTCATTGTGACCATATTCAACATGCGTGCCCCCGGTATGACGTGGATGAAAATGCCTTTATTCGTGTGGACTTGGCTTATTACTGCTTTCTTGCTTATTGCTGTTATGCCTGTGTTAGCGGGGGCGGTCACCATGGTACTGACGGATAAGTTCTTTGGCACCAGCTTCTTTGATGCAGCAGGTGGTGGTGACCCCGTTATGTTCCAGCATATCTTTTGGTTCTTTGGGCACCCTGAGGTGTACATCATGATATTGCCGGCCTTCGGTATTATCTCTCAAATTGTCCCTACGTTTTCCCGTAAGAAGCTGTTTGGCTACGCATCAATGGTGTATGCCACCGGCTCTATTGCGCTGTTGTCCTTTGTGGTATGGGCTCACCATATGTTTACCACCGGCATGCCGGTGTATATGGAAATGTTCTTCATGTTTGCCACTATGCTTATATCGGTGCCTACAGGCGTGAAGGTCTTTAACTGGGTGGCGACTATGTGGCGGGGCTCTCTAACCTTTGAAATGCCCATGATGTTTGCCATTGCGTTTATCGTATTGTTTACCATTGGCGGCCTGTCAGGATTAATGCTGGCCATCGTGCCGGTGGACTTCCAATACCACGATACCTATTTCGTGGTCGCACATTTCCATTACGTTCTGGTCACCGGTGCCATCTTCTCGATTATGGCTGCGGTGTATTATTGGTTACCCAAGTGGACAGGGAAAATGTACGACACGGCGCTAGCAAAATGGCATTTCTGGTGCTCACTAGTGTCGGTAAATGTGTTGTTCTTCCCGATGCACTTTGTGGGGCTGGCTGGTATGCCACGTCGTATTCCTGACTACGCCTTACAGTTTGCCGACTTTAATAAGTGGATAAGCCTTGGCGGCTTTGCCTTTGGGCTGTCGCAACTAATCTTCTTAGCATTGTTAATTAAGGCCTGTAAGAAGCAGGGTGAGCCAGTATCTGCCCAAGTGTGGGAAGGTGCCGAGGGACTAGAATGGGAAATTCCTTCTCCTGCGCCCTATCACACCTTTGAAACGCCGCCCGTTGTTAAATAGAGAAAATAGGGCAAGTAAGAAAAGGAGCTACCCATGACACAAGCAAATGCAAACAACAAAATGGTGATAAAACTCGTCGTTATTGTGTTTGGCATGTTTGGTTTTGGGTTCGCCCTGGTGCCACTTTACGACGTATTTTGTGACGTTACTGGTATTAACGGTAAAACTGAGAATACCGCAGCGGTGTATGAGTCCATCGAAATAGACGAAAGCCGTGAGATAACAGTGGAGTTTATTACCCGCACTAACACTGGTATGCCGTGGGAATTTCGCGCGCAAACTAGTCGTATGAAAGTGCACCCTGGGGAGCTTAATACGGTGTCGTTTTACGTAAGAAATCCAGCGTCGAGCAATATGATGGCGCAAGCTATTCCATCGGTGTCGCCGGGTATGGCAGCGCTATATTTGAATAAAACGGAATGCTTTTGTTTTAATCAACAACCTTTAAATGCTGGGGCCGAGGCTTATATGCCCATGCAGTTTTATGTCGACCCACAGCTTCCCGAAGATATTAGTTATTTTACTGTGCAATACACCCTTTTTGATGTGACCGCACGAGCGAGTGACATGAAAACAAAACCGAATCCCTACATGGTCCCTCAACCTGAAAGTGGTAAATAACAGGTGTTGGGATAAGGAGAGAGTAATGCAGCAAGAATATCAGAAATATTATGTACCGGCACAAAGCCCATGGCCTATTGTAGGCGCGGTGGCGCTATTTTTAATTGCCGTTGGCGCGGGCAACTTTGTGATTGAAGCCACTAAAGGTGAATCAGGCTATGGAGGCTATACACTTCTCGCTGGGTTTGTCGTATTGATGGTGATGCTGGTCGGATGGTTTAAAAACCAAATTGATGAGTCTATGTCAGGGCTATATAGCGACCAATTAGGACGCTCTTACCGACAGGGAATGAGTTGGTTTATCTTCTCTGAAGTCATGTTCTTTGCCGCTTTCTTTGGGGCACTCTATTATGCCCGATTCATTTCAGTGCCTTGGTTAGGCGGTGCATCAAATAATGCAATGACTAACGAAGTGTTATGGCCCACATTTGAAGCCATGTGGCCGTTAGTATCTACCCCAGGGGGCATCACTACACAAGAAATGAGTGCGGTTGGTTTACCCACCATTAATACGGTTATTTTGCTTATATCGTCGGTCACATTGCATTTTGCTCATGTTGGTTTAGAGCAGAACAAACGCAAACAACTGACCCTAATGTTAGGCGTCACTATCTTGCTGGGAATTGGGTTTTTATTCTTACAGGTGGAAGAGTATGTTCACGCCTATCGTGACCTAGGGCTAACGCTACAGTCAGGCATTTACGGCAATACCTTTTTCATGCTGACGGGCTTTCACGGTATGCACGTTACCCTTGGCACCATCATTCTTATTGTCATGTTTTTTAGGGTACTAAAAGGGCATTTTACACCGCATAACCACTTTGCTTTTCAAGCCGGAAGTTGGTACTGGCACTTCGTTGATGTGGTGTGGGTAATGCTTTATATCTTTGTTTACGTTTTATAAAAACGTTGCCAAACCCTAGTAAGGTCGAGGGTTTGGCGTAATTAAACCGGTGCCAATCGCCACTAAAATTAAAATCACTATGATGGCAGATGTGAGCACCCTGCGACCGATATATTTACTCATTGGACCGTCTTTGGGATCGTTTTTCATCATGACACGCATGGCCATAAATAGGTTAACGATCATGAAAATTACCAATGCAACCAAGATTATTTTTATCAACATATAAACCTCAATAGTAGTGTGCAGGTTGGCCAAATGAATCAGGTTACAGCATCCAAATTAATCGCAATCGTCATTACTAGTCTATGTGTAATGGCGATGTGTGGCTTGGGGTTCTGGCAACTAGACCGAATGGCACAAAAGCAACAACGCATAGCTAGCATAACCGAAAAACAGGGGAAAGAAAGCTTGTCGCTTATTGATGCCCTTTCAATGAAAGCGCCCGAAGATCGCGCCGTTTACTTTGAAGGTACGCCAAACGGCGACAAGGTGTTATTGCTCGATAATCAAATACACGAACAACGGGTAGGCTATGACGTTCTAGTGCCAGTACAAACCAATGCAGGGTGGATATTAGTTAATTATGGCTGGTTGCCTGCACCAGACTTAATGCGTTCGCTACCGGCAGTAAAAATTAGCCACCACGCACAACAATTTGAAGGGGTGGTGAGTCAGCCCACTCATAATCCGTTAGTAAAAGAAACGCTTTCATCAGCATTAAGCTTTCCGGCTCGTATTCAGCAAGTTTCTACCAGTACCGCCAGTGAATTGTTATCGCTTAACTTATTACCTTATGTAGTAGTACTTACCGCAAAAAATGACCTTTTTGTCAGGCGTTATAATCGAGTTTCCATGCCGCCTGAAAAGCATTTGGGTTATGCCATTCAATGGTTTGGTCTTGCAATCGCAGCCGCCTTGATTGGCGGTTTCGCAATTATGAAAAAAGGACGTCAATATGAGTAATCCGGCCTCGAAAAAAACCTTAATTATCATGGTTGCCGTGTTCGTGCTACCAGTGATTTTAGCCAAGCTTGCGTTAGAGAATGATTGGTTCAACCAAGGTGCTACCAATAAAGGTGCATTGTTGCAGCCTACCATTGATGTTTCATCGCTTTTAGAAGGTACGGAGCCGAAATGGCGCTTGTTGTATGTCTTGCCCGAAAGCTGTGATGTCACTTGTGAAAATGCATTGTTTAGCATTAACCAAGTGTGGCTGGCGCTAGGCAAAGAGTCTGACAGGGCGCAAGCATTAGTTTTGTTCACTGAAAAAAGTGATGTAACAGCGCTAGAACAGTTATCTGAGTACGCCAATGTGCATACCCTGAGCGTCAGCGGTGTGCCTATCACCAACCTTAAACAGCAAAGCGTATATATCGTTGATACCTTAAATAATGCCATGTTGTATTACCAAATAGACAGTGACAGAAGTACCGCGGTGATGGAAAGCCGAAGTATGCTGGCTGATATTAAAAAGCTTCTGAAATTGTCTCGTATTGGGTAGGAGATGCTATGAAAAAACTGGTGCTGTTTAGCCTGTTTCTTGCCGCAGTAGTCATCATTTTAGGGGCTTACACACGCCTTACTGATGCTGGCCTTGGTTGCCCTGACTGGCCGGGTTGCTATGGCAACCTTACCGTGCCGCTAAGTGACGAAAAGGTAGCCGCGGCGAATACGGCGTTTCCAGACCGCCCCGTGGAGGCGCATAAAGCATGGAACGAAATGATTCATCGCTATTTTGCAGGGGCGCTAGGGCTATGCATTTTGGCGATTGCCATTATCGCGGTAAGGCAGCGCCATAAAGGCACGCCAGTTAAGCTGCCCTTGTTGCTGCTTGGCCTTGTGATTTTTCAAGCGGCGCTTGGCATGTGGACAGTCACTCTTAATTTATTGCCTGTGGTGGTTATGGGGCATTTGCTAGGGGGGTTCACCGTACTAAGTTGCTTATTTTTGCTTTATTTACGCCTTAGAAAACACAGCTCAGTTAACTTGCTACAACGGGAATCCAATTCGGCACAACCGTTAACAGACGACAGCCTTAATCTTGGTAAAACCAACAGGCTGACGATGATGGCATTGTTAGGTATGGCCATTTTAGTGGGGCAAATAGCGTTAGGCGGCTGGACATCGGCCAACTACGCCGCCCTCGCCTGTACCGATATGCCAATTTGCGAGCCCGGGTGGCAGCAGCGGTTAGATTTTCAAGGCGCATACAGTGTGCCCGAGGCACAAAACTATGAATTTGGGGCACACGATTACGGTGAGCGAGCCACTATGCATATTGTGCATCGGTTCGGCGCTGCAATCACCTTTCTTTACCTTACCGTATTGGCTGTTATGTGGTTACGAAACAGTAAATTATCACCGGAGGTGAAAAAAGGGTGTGTCTTAATGCTTGGAGTACTATGCGTGCAAGTGGCGCTGGGTCTAAGTAACGTTTTGTTTAGTTTACCTTTGTTTATCGCGGTATCACATAATGCAATTGCCGCCATGCTATTACTCACAGTGATATGGCTGACATGGTCAGTTGCTCCTTCAACCTCTTCTTTCTCCTACTCTACTGGAGGTCATCATGGCTAAAACTATCCCGTTAAATACTGCAGTTGCAGGTAAGCACTCGCTAAGCTCGCAAGTGAAGAACAACTCGCAAGCAAAGATCAGCTGGCGTGACTATTACGAAATGACAAAACCAAACGTGGTGATGCTACTTTTGCTCACGGCGTTAGTGGGGATGTGTTTAGCCTCGCCTAGCTGGGTAAACGCTACAGCGTTGGTGTGCGGATTGCTGGGTATTGGCATGTTATCGGCATCAGCCGCGGTGATTAATCATGTGGTCGACCACAAAATTGACAGCCAAATGGCACGTACTTTCAATCGGCCTGTGGCTAAAGGAAAAGTAAGTATCGCAAAAGCATCTTGGTTTGCAGCAGGGCTTGGCGTAATGGGTTTTGTTGTATTGAGCTTATGGGTGAACATGCTTACCGCTTGGCTTACCCTTGCTAGCTTGGTGGGCTATGCCGTGGTGTATACCATGTTTTTAAAACGAGCCACGCCGCAAAATATTGTAATTGGTGGTATTGCAGGTGCTGCTCCACCGCTTCTTGGCTGGACCGCTGTCACTGGGGAAATTCATGCTCATGCGTTGTTGTTAGTACTCATTGTCTTTACGTGGACTCCCCCGCATTTTTGGGCGTTGGCTATTCATCGCGAAAAAGATTATGCGAAAGCGAAAGTGCCCATGCTGCCGGTGACCCATGGGGTAGAATTCACTAAAACCTCGGTGTTACTTTATACCGTGTTACTGAGCTTGGTTTGCCTGTTGCCTTATTTGGTGGGCATGAGTGATTTAATTTACCTTATTGGCTCTTCGCTTCTAAATATTGGGTTTATGTATTACGCGATAAAACTGAAATTTGCGGCCACTAGCCAAACCGCGATGAAAACTTTTAAGTTCTCAATTGTTCATCTCATGGTATTGTTTGTAGTATTGTTGTTCGATCACTACGTACCACTGAGTTTATGAACCGACGGATTTTTGTAGGCGTTGTTGCATTAGTAGCGTTATTGGCGGGTGTGTTAGGGGCAATTTATTTGTCACCAACGGGTCAGTCTAATGGCGGTAAACCCAAGTATTTTCAGGCTTATCCTGAGCCTCGCGCCATTGCGCCTTTTTCGCTGACCGACAGCAAAGGCAATGAATTTAACCAAGCTTCGCTAGAAAATCAGTGGAGCTTGTTGTTTCTTGGTTATACGTTTTGCCCAGACATATGCCCTACTACAATGGCCGAACTGAACAGCATTTACCCGCAACTGCAGGCTATTGAGTCTGAATTTCCTATTAAAGTGGTGTTTATTTCTATCGATCCTAACCGTGACTCATTAGCACGGCTCGACGAATACATCAGCTACTTTAACCCAAACTTTATTGCTGCGACCGGTGCGCATAAAGCCTTATTTCCCTTCGCTCGCAACTTGGGCATGATGTATGCGATTGCTGAAAGTACAGATAATCCTAATTATCTTGTCGATCATAGTGCATCGGTAGTGCTTATTAATCCTGAAGTACAGGTGATAGGGCGTTTTAAGCCAAAACGTGAGCCTGGCAAGTTGTCGATTAGTGACGCACAGCAAATACGTAATGACATGCCAGCGATTACTTCATCATTCAGTTCAAACTCGGCACTATAGGTAGGTATGGGAGGCATGGATATAAAAATCCGACAAGGTCTCGTATCTGATGCTCGCCAAGCGGTTCCCTTATTATTAAGTGCTGCCGAAGACCTATTGGTTTGTGTATTTGGTAATGGGGATACAAGGCATACTCTCGAATTTTTGACCCATGCATGGAAAGGTAAGGACGGGCAATATGGCTGCAATAATCACTGGGTTGCGGTAGTCGATAATGTTGTTGTAGGCGTCATTACGGCGTGGCACACCAAGTTGGGGCCAGTGTTTGACCGAGCGTCGTTAGACAGCGTGACTAGCTTCTACAATCTTGATGAAGCAATGGCAGTGCTAATGCGCAACCAAGCTGTTGCTGTCGGTTTAACTCCCCCAAGTGCGACAGAGCTTATGTTGGGCCATGTAGCGGTAGATAGCATTGCTCGGCGAGGCGGCATTGGCAGCGCCATGATTGCCCATATGCGTAGTTACGCGATAGCACTTAAAAAGCAGGCATTGGTACTAGACGTACAAATTAGTAATATTGCTGCCATCCGGTTTTATCAAAGCGTTAATTTTAAAGAGCAATCAGTGAACGGCACCTTTGTGCGTTTTGTTCATGCACTTTCAGCTTAACTAATCTGGGTAATTTCCGTTTTTATCTGCCACAAAAAATGGCTGAGAATACCAATAATATCTTCCCGATTGAGAGTTGCTCGGAGCGGTACAATTTACTCGCGAACGGCCTACAGGAAGTGCTTGAGTAATACTGAAGGTAATCGCATTGCCTTCAACCCTAGTTTCAACTGGTGAGCCTGAAAAGAAGCAATTTACTTGGCTTAAACGTACATCATCGCCCTTAATCGTTAGCGTAATAGGGGGGAGTCTCGATTCGTCACTAGCGCCTTGCACCGTATTTCGATTTACCTCAGGGATATACTCACCTTCAAAGCTGGTCGATAATACCGGCATAGCAATACTGTTTAGTTTGGTTTTTAGTGTACTTAAGTTGGCATAAGGGCCAGCTGCAGGAAAGCGAGGTAATGCTTGAAAATGACTGTGTGGACCTATAGCGCCTGAGTGTTGTCCGAACGCAATGTAGCCCTCTTGCGCGAGTTTATCTGCTAGCTTTTGGTTGAACTCACCAAAAGGGTAGGCCAAATATTTAAGTGATTCGCCAATTTTGCTATCAATAATAGCCTCGGCTTCAGCTACATTCTGCCATACCTTTTCAAGCCAAGCTTCGTCGTTAGTGTCGCTATCAGCCTCACTGCTTGAAACTCTGCCATCCAGCATATGCAAATGATCAAGCGTATGGTTAGCGAAGGTAACGCCATCGTTGTGCATCGCCTTAACTTGTTCCCAAGTGAGTTGGCTTCTATTGGTACCAATTTCCCCTGGATTAATAAATATTGTGTACGGGAAGCCCATATCAACCATAATGGGGTGGGCATTTGTGAGGATGTTTTCATAGCCATCGTCGAAGGTCACTACCACGGTATTGGAAGGCAGCGGTGTGTTATCTAAAATAGCGTTGACCACTTTTGCTAAAGGTAAAACTGTGTGATGTTGCTTTAAATATGCCATATGTTGCTTGAACATATCAGGCGATATACTGGTGCTTTTCGGCGTGTGGTTAGACACATGATGGTAAAGCAAAATAACACCATTTTGAGTAAGAATTTCACGGGTTGGCTGCGTAGTGTTATCAGTAGCAGCCAGACTATAGCCAGAAAAACAGACAAAAAAGAAAAGTGCTAACCCGTGTGGTCGGTTGCCTTTCATTTGCGCCAATATAGCGTCACATTTAATCCACGAAATGACATTGAAAGGCATGATAAACTTCATGTTTTCTCCGAGTTGAAGTTGATTTAATAGCATTGCTTTTTACTGCGTGTCAGCATGCTGTTCTACTAATGCAGAGACGATAATTAATGCAAAAGCGAGTGCAAGAAGATAAGCAATCTCTACGCCAACCTGAGTCGTTATGGCACGATCATACACGCTTACTCACTTTAGCGCTGCCCATGATTCTGGCCAATATTACCACTCCTTTACTGGGTTTGGTGGATACGGCGGTTTTGGGGCATATGTCGGCGCCCGCCATGTTAGCCGGTGCGGCAGTTGGCGCACTAATTCTTACCCAAATTTACTGGGTGTGTGGATTTCTGCGCATGTCATCAACGGGCTTAAGCGCACAGGCAAAAGGGCATGAAGATGCCACGCTTGCCTCTGCCAAAGTACTTTGGCAAACCCTTGCTGTCGCTTCAATTTTGGGGCTGTGCTTACTAATACTGCAAGAGCCTGTACTCACAGCAGGGTTAGCATTGGCAAGCCCTTCAGATGCAGTAGCAGTACACTTAACTGAGTATTATCAGGTTAGGGTATGGGGCGCACCAGCGGCTATGCTGAACTTAGCCCTTATCGGCTATTTAGTTGGGCAACAAAAAACCCGCACGGTGATGATTATTCAAATAGTGGGTAACCTTGTAAATGCAGGATTAGATATTACCTTCGTTTATGGGCTGTCTATGTCGGTGGCTGGGGTTGCCTTAGCCAGTATTATTGCTGAATACGCCATGGCATTTATGGCGATGTACGTAGCGTTGAAACAAGTGAGAGGTATTGCACCAGAAGCAAGTTGGTTTAACCGTGCAGCGCGTAAAGTGTTAATGAAACTCAATACTGACATGCTGCTACGCAACTTAGCCTTGCAAGCTTGCTTAGCCTTTTTGACGATACAAGGCGTGCGATTCGGTGAAATACCGGCGGCAGTGAATGCTATTCTACTGCAGTTTTTCGTATTAATAGCGCTAGGATTAGACGGTGTCGCCTATGCAGTAGAAGCGTTGGTGGGTGAAGCTAAGGGGGCAAAGAATTCCGCGGAAATAAAGCGCAGAACATACCAAGGGTTGTTTTGGTCATCGCTTTTTGCAATAGGCTATAGTGCTATCTTCTTCTTTGGCGGGCACGGCATAATAAGCTTGCTCACTGAGCATCAAAATATTGTGAATGCAGCGGTAACCTACCTTCCACTTATGGTTATTCTGCCACTACTGGCACATTGGTGCTTTTTGTACGACGGTGTATTTGTTGGCCTTACTAAGTCATCTTCTATGCGCGACACAATGATTATTAGCGCCTTCGCGGTATATTTCCCAGTATGGTTTTTTACTCAGTCTCTCGGTAATGTCAGCTTGTGGTATGCATTGCTGGCGTTCTTACTCGCCCGTGGCATTACGCTTGGATGGAGCTTCGAACGGCTAAGCAAGCGCAATGCATTGTGTGACAGCTAATCTAAGCCATGCAAAACCCAACCACGCTAAGCAGCTACGTCACTGTAGTCACTTCGATTGGCAGAAATACATCGGTCACGGCTTCATGGGCGGCTACATCGGGGAAAAAGCGAATACGCTCTAAAAAAATCGGGAAGTCTCTCAGTTCAAATTGTGTATCAGGCAACCATTGGTGATATAAAGCGTGCACCACCGCCCCTAATTCGGCATCGGTGCCAATATGGCGGACCTTAGCGCAGTATCCTTCCGGTATGGCAGTGGTGGTGACGTTGGGAGTGATCGTATCCTTAGACTGGCATGCTTCTATAGCCTTGCTTGTTTTTGCGGGCTGGTTAATAGGCGCAGTAATTTGGCACGCCACACCAAACCGGTAAGACTCATGTGGCGTGTTGTCAGGGTCATCATACAGTAAGTTGAAAGTGCGGCTGGTGGAGGGCGGTAGTTTGTTTTCTTTGCGCCACGTAATAAATTCACTTACCGTGCTCATAATGCGGCTAGGTGGGCCAACATGCATCATCATCGCAATGTCTAAGGCTGGAAACTGAATAACTGACACATCAAGTTGATGATTTTCAGAGGTGACATTTTCAGACGCGCTATTTGAGTTGTCATGTGAGGTGTTCATAAGTACCGAAGATCCTTTTTCGTTAGATATTACTAGCGAGCTAATTTGTGCACCTTTATGTAGCGCTTCAACATTGGGTGTCTTTCTAAAGCCTGAAGGCGACTGGTTGTAATGCTTTTTAAAGGCTTTGGCATAGCTTTCATGTGACCCAAACCCTGCTTCTATCGCAATATCCAATATGCGTTTTTGAGGCCGAAATGCTAATTTATAGGCACTTTCGTGCAGTCGAAGCTGCCTAGCGTAGGCGCCAATATTAATACCAAACTTTGCGTTAAATGCGCGATGAAGATGGTACTCAGAGGTACACGCGAGAGAGGCGAGTTGAGTAAGATTATTGGCACGGTCGGGCGACTTTAAAATGGCGTCGGCGACCTTATCAAGACGGCGATATAAAGGGTTCATTCGTTACTAGCGTTATTGAGGTTAAGCAAACAATACAAAGTTGAATCAAAACATACCCGACTATTTTTGCGGTATTGCCTTTTGCACGACAAAGTAGGTATGAAATTCGGGTAGCTGCTCGTATTCAATATGCCGAATAATGCAGTCGGCTTCGACAATATGACGTATATAACCGTTGATACCTAGTGAAGCGTAATAGACTTCAGGCCCCATGGTGGTGTTGGTATGTTCACCCGGTTCATCCACACCGCCACAGCTAAATATAAATATGCCACCTGGCTGTAGTGCATTGCAAAGTTTGGTAACTAGAGCCGCTTGGCTGTGTAGTGGTACGTGCCACAGGCAGTCCCAAGCACTAATGAAGCGGTACTGATGGGGCAGGTCGAAGGTGCAAATATCACCAAAATAAAACGTGTTGTTAGGGTGTCTTCCTCTGGCTAACGCCAGCATCTCATTTGAGATATCAATCCCCTCTACTACAAACTCGTTGTCATGCAGCAGTTCAATAAACCTACCCGTACAGCCACATCCTACATCAAGGCCGATGCGAGGTTGATCTGTTCTGGATGAGCCTTGTTCTGACGTAAATACGTCTAGAAATGATAACGCGACCTTATGCTGAGCAATACCATTGCTACGATTAAACTCTGGCCGTGTCCAACGCTGGGTAATTTGATCGTAAGCAAGGCCGGTTTCTGCTGGTGTCATGGTCGCTTACCTATTCTGACTTATCGCTCGCCAGTGTAGCACTGACGAGCTAAACGTAGATGTTTATACACGCTCAAGGCTGTTTAAAAGCTCAAGGCTGTGTATCCGCTCAAGGTTATTTCTTAACGAAGTGAGTCGCACACAGTTTGTTGCCAGAAGGGTCGCGCAAATACGCAAGGTACAACTGGCGCTCTTCTGTACCACGAATGCCGGGAGGATCTTCAACCGGCACGCCGCCATTGGCTGCGCCTACTTTATGCCATTCATCAACAAGCGCTGGGTTTGCCGCAGCAAGGCCAATCGTTGAACCGTTCCCGTGGGTAGCGGCTTCGCCGTTAATTGGTTTGGTAAGGGCTAACACACCTTTTGGGGTGAAGTAGAAAACACGACCGTGTTCATCGTATACGCCTTCATCGTATCCAAATACAGCAAGAGAGGCATCGTAAAACTTCTTCGATGCTTCGATGTCGTTCGCGCCAATCATTACATGACTAAACATAGCATTTCCTTTTTGTAGGCAAAATATAGTTATCTGACTATTCTAGCGCCATTTTTACAGCCTCAGCAGCGTGAAGTGCTGTTGTGTCGTAAAGAGGCATATCAGTGTCTGACTGCTTTACCAACAAGGCAATTTCCGTGCACCCTAAAATAACGGCCTGTGCACCTTGCGCCTTTAATTTGTTGATAATATCAATATACGCGTCACGGGATTTTTCACAAATAACCCCTTTGCATAATTCCTCATAAATAATTTTATGCACGACTAATCTGTCTTCACTGTCTGGTACGACTACATCTAAATCAAACTGTTGCGCTAAACGTTCGCTGTAAAATGCCTGTTCCATGGTGAATAGGGTGCCTAACAAGCCCACTTTTTTGACCGTGTTTTCACACAGAGCCACGCCGGTGGCATCGGCAATATGCAATAAAGGAATGGCTACAGCGCTGGCCACCTGGGCAGCGACCTTATGCATGGTGTTGGTACATATAAGGAGAAAGTCTGCGCCGGCATCTTCTAATGACTGTGCGGCGTGCTTCAACGCATCGGCGGCTTTATCCCACTCACCGCTGCGCTGGAAAGCTTCTATCTCGGCAAAATCAACCGAGTATAGGCATATTTTTGCACTGTGGAGCCCCCCGAGTTGGCTATTCACCAACCGGTTAATCGCTTGGTAATAGCTAACCGTCGATTCCCAACTCATACCACCAATAAGCCCAATGGTTTTCATCTCAGCCTCCTCTAATAAGCACGACAAAAAACGTATTAAAAACCGTCACAAACATGACGTTAAGAACAACCAATGTAAGATTATAAATACTAGACTACGTGCAATCCGCAGCCTAGGACAAGGTCATTGAACGTGAGAATTAACAAAAGTATGTTAGGAAACGTATGGGACAAAAGCAGGAGGTAAGCGACTAATCGTCTTTGAAACTAGGCGGTATTTTCTTATCTTTTAGAAACGCGAAACGCTGCATGAAGATGCCTACATAGCCAGACATGGCAATGACAAAGCCCACAAGCAAGGTGGTAAGAGAATAATAGTAAAGGAAGGTGCTTAGATGACTTAACGTGAAAAGCTGCACAACGCCAGCAACGAACAAGGCAAGGCCTAATTTAAATCGTCGCCAGCTTTTGTGCACATCAAACATAGTTGAGATACAACATCTTAGTAGTAAGAATGCTCACCGGCTTCATGTTCAGTAGCATCACGAACACCGTTTAGTTCCCCTGCAAATTGCTCAAGCATTTGCTTTTCAATGCCGTCTTTCAAAGTTACATCAACCATAGAGCAGCCATTACAGCCGCCGCCGAACTGAAGAATAGCGAAGCCATCTTCGGTAAGTTCAGCCAACATTACTTGGCCGCCATGGCTAGCAAGTTGAGGGTTGATTTCAGCTTCAATCATGTACTTTATGCGTTCAGCCAAAGGCGCATCATCAGCTACTTTGCGTGCTTTAGCATTAGGGGCTTTAAGCGTAAGCTGCGAACCCATTTGATCAGTGACATAATCAATTTCTGCTTCATGTAAAAAAGGAACACTTTCTTCATCTACCACTGCATTGAAGCCATTGAACTCTAGGCGAGTATCCGTTTCTTCAACGGCATCTGGCGGGCAATAGGACACGCCACACTCGGCGCTCGATGTGCCCGGATTTACGACGAATACACGAATATTTGTGCCAGTCTCTTGTTTATCCAACAGTTTTACGAAGTGAGCCTGGGCTTCTTCTGATATAGTAATCATCAGTAAGTCCTATTAATTTAAAATTTGGTTTATGATAACAAATTTACCTGACTAAAACAGTCAAGTATTGACTAGTTTCGATGTAACCGCATAACGACAAGACGGATATCACTATGCTCGCAGCTTTGGTTCGCACCGCCACAATCTCGATTTTCCCAAAATGGTTTGCGCCATTTATCGTGTTAACCGCCGTGTGCGTATCTGCTTCGGTAAATGCCAATATAGTTGCCCTCGATAAGGGGGGAAAGCCGGTTCAGGCCTACTTACCAACTGATGTAACATATAACCCAGATATCCCTACGCCAGAATCAGTACTGGGTGCGAACATTGGCCAGTGGCACGTACGTCACGATCAACTAACCCACTACATGCGTGTACTCGCTGACCATTCCGACCGCATTTCATTAGAAGTCACCGGCAGAACCCATGAAAATCGTGAGCTATTGCTACTTACCATTACTGCGCCATCGAACCGCCCTAATATAGAAAGTATGCGAACCGCGCATATCGATGCCATGAATTCAGGTGAAAAAGTAAAAGCCGGTGCGCCACTCATTTTCTATATGGGTTACAGCATTCACGGTAATGAGCCTTCAGGCTCAAACGCTGCATTAGCCCTAGCTTATTACTTAGCCGCTGGGCAAGGTGCGCGAATCGATACGTTACTGAACAACAATATTGTGCTGTTAGACCCATCTTTCAACCCCGATGGGTTATCTCGTTTCGCGCAATGGGCCAATATGCACAAAGGAAAGCAACTTGTCGCGGATAGTAACACCCGTGAGCATGATGAAGGCTGGCCATCAGGACGCACGAACCACTATTGGTTTGACTTAAATAGAGACTGGTTATTGTTGGCTCACCCAGAGTCTCAAGCACGTATAAAGCAATTTCATCGCTGGCGCCCGCATATTCTTACTGACTTTCATGAAATGGGTACCGATAGCACCTACTTTTTTCAGCCAGGTGTACGCTCGCGTAAAAACCCTATTACGCCGGATGAAAACGTCACTTTAACCGAAGCGTTAGCGGCGTATCATGCCAAAGCATTTGATAAGAAAGGAAAGCTGTATTTCTCGGAAGAGGCATTTGACGACTTTTACGCCGGTAAGGGCAGTACCTACCCTGATTTACATGGCAGCATCGGTATTTTGTTTGAACAAGCGAGTTCTCGCGGACATTTACAAGAATCTATCAATGGACCATTGGCATTTTCTACCACTATCGCAAATCAAATTACGACCTCATTAAGTACCTTTGAAGGTGCGCTTGCCAACAAGCCGGCTATTTTAGATTATCAATCGGCTTTTGTTAAAGACACGCAAGCATTAGCAAAAGACGGTGATATTAGCGGCTACATTGTGGGTGAGTCGAGTGATAGCGGCAGGTTTAATGCGATGTTGTCGCTACTTAAACAACACAATATTAAGTTCGAGGTTGTCAGCAAAGACTCAGACGTTGGCAAGCAAACCTTTAATGCTAATCGCGCCATTTATATTCCTGTCGCGCAGGCCCAGTACCGACTTATCACGTCCATATTTTCAACCCAAACCTCGTTTGAAAATAACACCTTCTACGATGTGTCATCGTGGAACATGGCGATGGCATTTAACTTGCCCTTCTCGGTGGTTGAAAAACGGGATACCCGAAACGTAAAAACGGCTGCCAATGCAAAGTTAGCAATGCCAGTGCTTAGCGAGTCGTTACCTGCCAGTGCCTATGCGTACGCGTTTTCATGGAACGATTACTACGCGCCAGCCTTGCTTCAGTCGTTATTAGAGGCTGGGGTAAGCGTAAGAAGTAGCGAAAATGCGTTTGAAGCTAAGCTTGTTAATAATCAGCGCCATACCTTTACCTCGGGTAGCATTGTCATTCCTACAGGATTAGTTCAGCCTGAAAATTTACTCAGTCTGCTAACCGAGCAAGCTCGCGCGTTACGTATTCCTGTTTACGCCCTCGCGAGTGGACTAACGCCAACGGGCAGTGATATTGGAAGTCGCTCAATCAAACCTATTTTAGGGCCAAAAGTGCTATTAGTTGGGGGCGAGGGGGTAAGCGAATATGAAGTGGGCGAAATGTGGCACTATTTTGATACGCGGGTTGGCCTACCTGCCAGTATTGTGGAGCAACAAAAACTGGGCAATGCGCTACAGTCAGGTTATACCCACATTGTGTTTGCTAGCGGGCAGTATACGCTGTCGAATGACACTAAAGATGCCCTGTTCAAGTGGGTTAAAAATGGCGGTGTGTTGATTGGACAAAAATCAGCCCTTCGTTATTTTGCAGCCAATGAATGGTTAAACGTCGATATAGTAGATAGAGAAGAAATAGACAGTCAATTTGATGAAGATAAACTGACGTTTGGCGATAAATCGGCGTTATATGCAAGAAAGTTGGTGGCTGGCGCGGTTTATGAAGCTGAAATAGATATCACCCATCCACTATTTTACGGTTATACCGACACTACACTGTCTATGTTCAAAACCAGCAATATGGTGGTGAACAATTATTACACGCCATTTACTACGCCAGCTCGATATACCTCAGCGCCATTATTGGCTGGATTCAGTGATGAAAAACTAGTGAAACTAATTGCCGAAACCCCTGCTGTGATAACCACACAGCAAGGTAAAGGTGTTGTGATTGGGTTTACCGACAATACGCAATTTCGAGGGTACTGGTATGGCACAAACAAAATGTTAAGTAATGCCATTTATCAGTCTGGTTTTCTTAAGTAACTAATTTTTATTTAGCCAATTCTTATGTAGCAAGAATACGTGGCGGTAGTCGTTTCGATTACCCCGCAACTAGCAGTGAACTTTTCGGGGGCGGTGTAAAGGTCATTGCCCATACCAGAATATTCAGTTGTGGGTAGCGAGCTCTCAATAAGCTTGCTAGCGCGTTTACCGTAACACCAGTAGTAATAACATCATCTACTATAGCGATACGCTTAAGAGTAGGGGTAGAATCGACTAACCTATCAATACACTGATGAGTTAATGAAAACACCTGCTTAGCATGTTGTAGCCTTTGTGCTTTTCCTAGTTGATGTTGCGCAGACATACCTTGTCGAATCGCCCAATTGGTGCAAATGGGAATATTCAGTGCACTTCCAATGGATTTAGCTAACACTGCGGCTTGGTTATAATGTCGCGTTGCTAGCCGCCAAGGGCTTAATGGCACTGGTAAGAGAAGTTGGGGAGCAGTGTGGGTTAAGTGCGGTGTGTGGTGCGCCAAGTGTTGCTGTTTACCGACAAACCACTTGGCTAAAACCTTCCCTGAAGTGAGTGAGTGTTGAAACTTAAAGCTATGAATTAAGGTGGTTATTGGATAAGTATGTAAAGCCAATACCGACAGCTGCTGATAGGCACTATGCTTAACGTGCTGACCGACTGGTCCAAATGACAGTAAGTTATTACCGTGAACGTTGGCCGAGAAAAAAAATATGTCATGTTCACACCAATGACATACTGGCGCAGGACTTGCCTGATAACATAGTAAGCATGAAAGATTCATAGTACGTGAATTTTTGAATTCTTAAGTTGAGTCGCTTTTTCTCGCTTGTAGCTACAGTAAGATAACGTGTCTTTAAGCATTTTTTGAGATAATGGGTAATCATGCATATATGGCAGCCTATTAGGTTTGCTTCTTCATGCAACAGCCAAAGGATGTATACAGTGAAAGATTTGCATACAAACACACAGCTTGTCACCCGAACTCAAGGTACAGGAAACGATCTGGTTTTCCTTCATGGTTGGGGTATGAATAGTGGGGCTTTTACTTCGTTTATTCCCTATTTAACCAATAGTTTTCGGGTTACCACTATTGATCTTCCCGGTTTCGGCGAAAACGCTCAGCATGTGCCTTCCCCTTATAACGCTGAGTCTTTAGCACGAATGATAGCGCCTTATATTCCGCCAGAAAGTATTGTTGTGGGTTGGTCTTTAGGTGGTTTGGTGGCGCAACGATTAGCTTTAATTGGTGGCTTAGATCTGAAAGGCTTAGTGACGATAGCCTCTACACCACGTTTCATCGCTGGCCCCTGCTGGCCAGGCATTGCAGGTGATTTACTCGCCATGTTCGAAAATCAGTTAGAGAGTAACTACAACAGGACACTAGAGCGCTTTTTAGCGATTCAAGCAATGGGAAGTGATACGGCACGACAAGATATAAAAGCTATTCGTGGGCATATCAGTGAATTCCCCGAACCAGATCAGCAAGCGCTGAAACAAGGCTTGAGAATTCTTTCCACAGAAGATTTACGCCAAGACATTGGCCGGATAACGGTGCCAACCCTTAGACTTTATGGTCGCTTAGACAGCCTAGTGCCTACCAGTGGTATAGATCGTATTTGCGAGTTGCATCCTCAAGCCGATACGGTGGTGTTGCCCCATGCAGCTCATGCGCCGTTTATTTCTCACCCTCAACAAAGTGCCGATATTTTGTTTAGCTTTGCATCGAGCGTGTATCAACAAAAAGCATCTTAAATCCGATGCTTTTAAGTCGCGTTAAGGTGATGTAAACGGCCGCGAGTGTATACGCCGCAGCTTTTAGCCAGCGAAATGCTAGGCGCAAAGAAGAAATATTGCTCGTTTTCACAGCCAGTTAAGGCGTATGAGCGGTACAGACCTTTTCATTTAGTGCAATTTGGTTAATAATTGCTCATGAGAGTGTAGAGGTAGTGTATGTCTGGTATATCAGGTATAAATAGTAATAATATAAATTCGGCGATTTTGTCCGGACAATTCGGTTTGCAGAATGCCAGTAATGGTATTACGCAGGCTGCGTCTAATATTGCCCAGCAAACCACGAACGCAGAGCGCGATCCGCAAGCCGTTTTAGCCAATGCTGCCACCCAAAGCTTACAGAATGTACGCAACATACTTCCCTCTACGCAGGATGATGTCACCACAAATCTGTTGTCATTGAAAATCAACAGTATCAACGCCCAGGCTTCCGCCAAGGTGCTTGATGTGGCGAATGACACGATAGGCACAATAATCGATACGTTAGCGTAGTAATGTAGGAGTGTAATGTGAACATTGTTACCCCTATCCTTACGGCCATAGCGTACCCTACTGCAAACGTTAATACCGAGTCAGCGAGACGAGACAACGCATTACGTGAAACCATTCCTCAATCGGGGGATGCAGAGAAAGGGGCGTCGCAAAAGGGCCTAGGTTCGGACAGTGACAAAGCTCGAAATCCGGGACAAACGCCTGCGCCTGTTACCTACGATCGCCCCCAAGTCCAAACTGAGCTGCAAAGCGCGTTTGAAAGCGTGTTTGGCGAACAAAAAGACAATGGCTCTGATGAAAGCGCGGGTAAACAAAATGCCCAAGACCAACAGGAATCAAGCCAACAGGAATCAAACCAGCAAGCTTCAGGACAGCAATCCGCACAGCCTGAGCAGCAGACGGAAGAAGAACAGCAAGAGATAAGTAACTTAGAGGCGCGTGATCAAGAAGTCCGTACTCACGAGCAGGCACACGCCGCGGCGGGTGGGCAATACGCTGGATCTCCCCAATATGAATATACCACTGGGCCGGATAACAAACGTTATGTAACCGATGGCGAAGTCTCTATTGATATCTCTGAGCTAAATAGCCCTGAAGAAACCCTTCGTAAAATGCAGCAAGTACGTGCTGCTGCACTCGCCCCTGCGGAGCCTTCTGCGCAAGATTTAAAAGTGGCAGCAGAAGCTACTCAAAAATCGTTTGAAGCTCGCAGCGAAATCGCTGAAGACAACGCTACAACATCATCGGTATCGCCTAGCGCATCAGATATCACGCCCCCTGATATTGATGAAATTACCGATAATGCGGGTGTTGAACGCCCGACAAGGGCACTAGACGAAGCTGTTTTACAAGCGCAAACGGTTGAGCAAGATGCTGTAAGCCAAGGAGCGCAAGGTACTAGTGAAGCTTCAAATGAGATTGGTGGTGGGTTTGATACGCGCTCACTAGCATTTGGCAACGAAGCTCTGCCAAATGGCGACAATGTTCAACAAAGCCAAGCTAACTCAGCCCGCATTGGTCGCATTCAGAATTTCTACACACAAGCCTATACACCAGTACGTGAAGGTTTTTCCGCTAGCGCCTAGGGTTTGTAGTGCCTAGCGCTTAACAGTAATAGCGCTTATCTAGCCTCGTTTACCCTCATTGCCAATAACACGTGTTCTTAACCGTACTACTCTCATAAATACAAAACTCTACTGGGCAAATACAAAAAGCCAGCATGTATGCTGGCTTTAAAATTATAATCGCGCGTGTAAACAATGGCGTTAGGCGTTATTTCTTGGCTTTGGCGAAGGCATCGGCAAAGGCATTACCCATCGCACTGTTTTGCTGCTGGTTTTGTCCGCCGCCACGCTTGTTTGGCTTATCTGCGTGAGAGTGTCCACGTGACCCATTGTTAGCGCGGGAATTAGCAGTAGACTTTGCGTTAGCAGCGCCATTGCTGTTATTGCTTTTGCCTGCTTGATTCGACGAGGTCGGGGTATCTTCTAACCGCATAGTAAACGATATACGCTTACGTGCTACGTCTACCTCAAGCACCTTAACTTTAACAATGTCCCCGGCTTTCACTACATCCCGTGGATCTGAGATGAACTTGTTGGTTAGCGCTGAAATATGCACCAAACCATCTTGGTGGACACCTACATCAACAAAGGCACCAAAGTTCGCAACATTACTCACAACGCCTTCTAAAATCATACCTGGGGTAAGATCTTTAATGGTCTCCACCCCTTCTTTGAAGGTGGCAGTTTTAAATTCAGGTCGAGGATCGCGGCCCGGTTTATCAAGCTCGCTTAAAATATCTTTTACCGTGGGTAAGCCGAAAGCGTCACTGGTAAATGTATCTGGCGATAAGGTTTTCAATAGCTCTGTGTTACCGATAAGATCGTTAACGGCAACCGCGGCCGTATCCACAATTTTATCAACCACAGGATAAGCTTCGGGGTGAACCGCAGACGCATCTAGTGGGTTGCTACCATTTACGATGCGTAGGAATCCCGCCGCTTGTTCGAAGGCTTTCGGCCCTAGGCGCTCAACTTTCATTAGCGCTTTTCTGTCGCCGAAGGCGCCATTGGTATCTCTAAATTGCACAATGTTGTTTGCAAGGGTTTTATTCAATCCAGACACATAGCTTAGCAGCGCGGGTGATGCTGTATTTAAATCTACACCCACCGCATTTACACAGTCTTCAATTACGCGGTCGAGAGATTTACCTAACTGGCTTTGGCTAACATCATGTTGATATTGGCCTACACCAATGGCTTTAGGTTCAATTTTTACAAGCTCGGCAAGGGGGTCTTGTAAACGACGAGCAATGGAAACTGCACCACGTATAGACACGTCCAAATCAGGTAGTTCGTTTGAAGCTAATTCTGATGCAGAGTAAACCGATGCGCCGGCTTCGCTTACCATGATTTTTTGTGCACCTAGCTCTGGGTTATTTTTAAGCATTTCCCCTACAAGCTTATCGGTTTCACGGGAACCTGTACCATTACCTATACTGATAAGCTCAACTTTATACTGCTTACACACGGTAGTGAGGGTACGCAGTGACTTATCCCACTGGTTCTGCGGTGCATGGGGGAAGATGGTATTCTTAGCGACGACTTTGCCTGTTTTATCTACGATAGCGACTTTCACGCCAGTACGAAGACCAGGATCAAGGCCCATCGTGGTCTTAGCGCCAGCAGGCGCAGCCATTAGCAAATCGTTGAGGTTCTTAGCAAAGACCTCAATCGCTTCTTTTTCAGCGCGCTCGCGAAGACCACTGAATAGCTCGGTTTCCATGTGTAACGCGATTTTAATTTTCCACGTCCACTGCACTACTTGCGCTAAGAAATCATCTGCAGGACGGTGGCGGTGCATTATGTTGTAGTGGCTGGCAATAAGGTGTTCACAGTGAGAAGGTGCACTGGCATCATCTTGCTGCGGGTCGGCATCAAGTTGAATGTTCAACATGCCTTCGTTACGGCCACGAAACATAGCAAGGGCGCGATGTGAAGGTGCGTTTTTGTACTTTTCACTGTGTTCAAAGTAGTCTTTGTACTTAACGGCTTCTTGTGCTTTACCGTTTGCTACTGTGCTTTTAATATGTGCGTTTTCAATCAGGTAGCTGCGAATTTTACCCAACAGTGCTGCATCTTCAGCAAACCGTTCCATTAAAATAAAGCGAGCGCCTTCAAGTGCGGCTTTGGTATCTGAAACCCCTTTTTCGGCATTAACGTATTTAGCGGCTAACTCATCGATAGACTGGTCAGGGTTGGCAAATAAAGTATCTGCTAAGCCTTCAAGGCCTGCCTCAATGGCTATCTGACCTTTGGTGCGTCGACGGGGCTTAAAGGGTAAGTATAAGTCTTCCAATGTGGTCTTACTATCAGCGCCGGTAATGTTGCGCTTTAACTCATCAGACAGTTTTCCCTGCTCATCAATAGATTTCAAGATGACTTGGCGTCTGTCTTCTAGTTCTCGAAGGTAGGTAAGACGTTGCTGAAGCGTACGTAACTGAGTGTCGTCTAGCCCTTGAGTCACTTCTTTACGGTAACGTGCAATAAACGGCACCGTTGAACCTTCATCAAGAAGCTTAACCGCAGCACTGACTTGAGAAGTTTGTACGGCAAGTTCTTCGGCAATTTTGTTAATAATCATAATACGCTCTAGGCAATAGCAAATAAGGATGTAGTGGCTAGCATTAGCCTTTTTACACCGCTTTCATTTTAGTTGGAATAACTGGCAGCAATTATACCACCGCGACGGGTCAGAAGAAGCCTGATTGTAAGGTCAGTATTCATGGAAACTGTTTTAACCTTATTACAGTTTATCGGTTGGATCGTACCAAATGCGGTTTATCCACCATTCTTTTATGTCGGTTTCTGTTTTTACCGTAACGTCATCATCTTCTTCTTTCCCCACTAGGGCTCGCGCCATAGGAGAGTCGATAGAAATGTAATCTCGACGGCCAAATATTTCATCGTAACCCACAAGGCGAAGTTCTAGCACCTGCCCTTGTTCGTTTTCGATTTCTACCCAAGCACCAAAATAAACTTTATTTTCCTGCTGGGAACTATAATCCACGACTTTAAGGTTTTCCAAACACTTACGTAAGTAACGTACTCGCCTGTCGATTTCACGTAATTTTTTCTTATTATATTGGTAATCTGCATTTTCACTACGATCGCCCAAGCTAGCAGCCCACGTCACCTTTCGTGTGATTTCGGGCCTTTCTTCCCGCCACAAATGGTCAAGCTCCTGTTTTAGCTTCAAATATCCTTTTCGTGTTATCAGTGGTGTTTTCACAATTATTTAGTTAAATTGAAATCTTATGGCTAGTGTATGTGGGTGAATTAATAGAACGCAATAAACAAATGCGTTGAAATCTACCATTTAAACCACTTTGTGCAAATATTGAACATAAACCTTAAAGTTGTTGTCGCAGTATAAATAGCAACCAGCTAATGAGCGGGAAAATCGAATGGAAGATAACGCACCGAAGGCGGAAAATAAGCCTGCAGACAGGCGCCGTGCTGCAACTAACGGTTCAATGGGCGGCACTATTGCTGGTTTTATGCTTTTTTTAACTGGCGCGTTAATGGTGCTGTATGGCTTACTGGATATTGTAGTACGTATGGATAGCCTGATAACAGCAGGATATCTCGTGATTGGTTTATTAATGTATAAGTTTGGTCAATATCTGTTAAATCACTTTGCGGTATTTAAAGTGCAGCGTGAACGTCGTCGTGCGCCACCTCGTCATACTTAAATAGGTTGTCGATAAGGTGCACAAAAAGCGAGTAATCGAATGACTAGCCGTCTAATACACCTTCTGCGTAAGGTGGGCATTTGCTGTATTAATAGCGGTGACTATCGTGCAGCCTTCACTCTTATCCGCTCTTTTTGGTACAACCATCACTTAACGCATTAAAAAAGCCGACACTTAAATAAGTATCGGCTTATACAAGTAGTGGCCAATGCTAAAGCGTAGCCACTACACTTTGAAGCGCGGCGTGATATTACTCAGCAGCAGCTTCTTCTTTAACGATTTCAAGCAATTCAACATCGAAGATTAGCGTTGAATTTGGTGTAATTGAACCAGTAGCACGCTCGCCATAAGCTAATTCAGAAGGGATGTGGAAGCGGTACTTCGCACCTTCTTGCATAAGTTGAACGCCTTCGGTCCAGCCAGGAATAACTTGGTTAAGTGGGAATTGAGCTGGCTCACCACGCTTGTATGAAGAATCGAACTCAGTACCGTCTAGCAAAGTGCCACGGTAGTGAACTTTAACGATGTCTTCAGCCGCGGGGCTTGCGCCATCACCTTCTTCTAACACTTCATATTGAAGACCAGATTCGGTTGTGGTTACGCTATCTTTCTTCGCGTTTTCTTCTAAATATGCCGCGCCTGCTTCAACATTGTCTTGTGCGGCTTTTTGCGCCATTTCTTGTTGCTTAGCACGAAGTACTTCTTCGCCTTGCTGAGCAATTTGCTGAATTTCTTGTGGGGTAAATTTCAATGTGTCGTTAAGGCCATCTTCAAAGCCTTCTTTCAACGCCGCTTCATCTAGCGGAAAGCCTAGTTGCTCTTGCTGTTGTGCACGGTTGCTCACGAACAAGCCCATACTTGCACCCATAGCGTACGCTTGCTTTTGTACGTCTGTCATTGATTCTGTCGAAACATCGGCGGTTTCAGCGATGTCAGTGCCGGTAGTAGCGGCCTCATCAGAGGTGTTTGGCTGACAGGCAAAAAGGCCTAGGGCAGCAATAGTAGATAAGGCAACAAGCGACTTCTGCATAAAACGTCTCCATAAATTTTTATCATCATGCGTCTATGTTTAAACTGCTGCATCCAGGGCAGTCTGCACGATAGTGAAAGATGCGTGATCCATGCTATGTTAAACCTAGCATTCACAAAGCGAAACCTATTTGATTATGTTTAGGGCTCAAATGTTCCCCAGATTATTGTTACTCACCTTATTAATAAGTGGATCTATAGGATGTAGCTTCCCTGAGACCACGCCAATTAAACAATGGCGACATGTTGAGGAAGGGGCTTACGCAGCCGATGTGTCGCCCGATGGTACTATTTCCGTTGTATCAGGCATCAACAATGGCATCAATGTATGGCGAATAGGCGAAGACACTCCTTTGTATCAATGGAGTCATCAAGGGGAAGGCAATAATTTAGTCGTTTCGTTACATATATCAGCCGACAATACTCATGTAGTCACCGCTGACAGAGAAGCGTTTGCACTCTGGAGCATTGAAACCGGCGACCCGATTGGCTTTTGGCGTATTGACGAAGCGTCTATTCGTGATGTGGCCATTTCGAATAATGGCAATGGCATCTTGGTGGCTCGTTCTAATGGTAAGGTCATGTTTTTTGAGCCTAAAACTCAGCGCAGGTTAGAGTTTTTAGGGCATCAAGAAAAAGTGAACTCGATTGATATCTCCCCGAATGGCAAGTTTGCCTTAACCGGTGGCAACGACTATATCGCTTATTTATGGAGCACCGACACAGGGCAAATAATCCATACCTTCACGCATCCTTCCCGGGTGACCAAAGTGGCATTAGATGACAAAGGTCGTTTTGCTTTTACTGCCGATAGCCAAAGCAAATCACAAGTGTGGAACGTGCAAACTGGCGAGGCCATTAGCGGTCTGAGCTTTATTGCTAGGCAAAAAATCTTCACTGATGCTGTGTTTTCTGATGATGGTAAGTATTTACTGACAGGCTCGCCGTCACGCCAAGTGTATTTGTGGGATTTGAAAAGTGGTAAGGAAGTGGATGCTTGGCAAGTAGCATCACGAGATACTGTTTCACCGCCAACTGCAGTTGTTTATGGCGTTGGGTTTATGTCCGATGGTAATATTGTGACAGAAAGCAGCAGTGGTCTTGCCGAAGTATGGCAACGCAGTAAATAGAGTAGATTATGACAGATAAAAATAGCAGTACTGACAGTGTCGCATTTCGGGTAGAACTCGATAGTACGAACCACAGTATTGAAGAGCTCCAAACGAAAATAGCGTTTCAAGAGCATACCATTGAAGCCTTAAATGAAGCGCTGTCTTCACAGCAGCAACAACTTGATGAGCTTACCTACAAGTTACGCCACGTTATCGACAAGGTTAAATCAATTGAGCCTTCTAATATGGCCAAAGACTCGGAAGAAACACCGCCTCCCCATTATTAATGATACCCCCGCATTGCAGACTGAGCTTACGAAGCCCTGGCCGATACAGATACAACGACCAGCTTATCGTATCAAGGTTTAGTGCTTTGGCTGTCTGTGTCAATGGTTTTGGTTGAATCAGGCAGTGCGGGTTCAGCTAAAGTTTCTAACTCTACCGACTCTTCAATGTCGCCGCTAATGGCTTTAATAAAAGCGTTTTTAATAATGGCGCCCAGCGCACGAAGTACATCGGTATCTGGGCTACTTAAATCCCCCTCAATAGGAATGCGAGTAGCGACTTGATCTTCACTTTGGTTCTCAAATAGCTCAGTAATAAAAGCGGATAATAGCTCTACGGTGCCTTCAAGTAATCCATCACCATCTTGCTCAATATCACCCTTCCATGAAAATACTTCCACATGGTGCAGTATTGGTTTTATGTAGCCTTTTACTTTGCCATCATCGGCAGCAACTTCGGCAGCAAGGGTAAGTGAACCTGCCTCTAGGTCGAATGGTGCATAGGTATCCAGCAGATTTTTAAAGTTAACTAAAGCCACATTGTCGGCTTGAATATTGAGATCGAAAGTAGGTTTATGTGTGGCAGGGTTAAGCTTGGCTTCTAGGTTCAGTGTACCTTGTTGGGCAGTTTGTGCGCTCAGGGTGGCATTAGCCACCCGATTGTCAGATAACGCATCGCTATTCACCAAATTTGTTACTTCACCTTGAATGTCGTGTAGCGAAATATCAATAACAGGCGAGGTCTCTGGGTTATAAAAACCAATTTTGCCATCGGTCACACTAAGCTTATCAATACGTAATGGAAACAGTTGATTAGCAATGTTAAGCCAATCTTCGTTTTTACCGGCTTGACTGTTATCGCTGGTGGCACCGTCGACAAAGTTAATTTCAGGACGAGTAAGATTCACCGTACCGCTTGCGGCCCCTTTTATAAGTTGGCTCCAGTTTAATGTGAACTCAACCTTATCGGCGCGAAACAGAGGCTTGTCTACTTGTCCGTTAGACTTGTACAACAACACGTGCTCTAAACTATAAGCACCGCGCCAAAGCATTAAATCTACGTCACCTACTCGGCCGCTGTATTCACCCGGCTGACTGAGAGTTTTATTGATATACCACTGGGCCGTATAAGGCATGCTCATGCGAATGATAAGTAGCAACCCAAGTACGATGGCGAGTGAAATAAATAGGTAACGATTTGCGGTCTTCATAAATACTCCTTTAAAAGAGTACTTCAAGAATTATGCCGCCGGAAGTTAGCTGTCTGTAAATGGGGCGAGGTTAAATAATTCAGTACTATCAGTTGGATAAGAGTATGCTATCAAAAGCTTTCTGACGTTACATTATGTAAAGATACGTCGAATGTGGGCGGTATCTTCACAGAATGCGTAATAGTTACTTCTTATTAGAAAGAGGCAATGCACATGACTATAATCTTATGTGAATTAACTCATGAGTAGCACCCTACGAGGAATGCAAGGTTGAGTATTATGTATACTAGCGCTAATTGCGAAGATGTGAGTTACACAAACGTGAGGGGGGGTAACCGCGAACTAGTGAGGTTTGAAAATGCCAATCACGTTTTCATTTTCACGGGTGGCCGCATTCACTTGTTCTTCGGTTTGCGCTTCATTATAGCCACAGGCCACGCACTCTAGCTTTTCTACGTTATTTTCGTAATATAGCGAAATAGTGTCTAACTCTTGGCATTTTGGGCAGGTAGCGCCTGCAACAAAGCGGCGTTTAATCGATTTTTGCATTGCAGCTCTCTTAACGTAATTTACTCAGTATTATACCGCGAAAAGCCATTTCCTGATCAGATTTTGATAGGAATTTGCTATTATACGCGACCTAAATTGTTCCCGCGAAGGTTATGAATGATAAAGCTTACCAACGTATCGCTAATGCGTGGCAGAAAAGTGCTGCTAGAAAATGCATCAGCGCAGGTATTTCCAGGCCATAAAGTCGCCCTTATAGGGAGCAATGGCTGTGGCAAATCGACCTTGTTTTCCTTACTGCGTAACGAAATGTCTGTAGATGCAGGCGACTGTGTGGTGCCTGCTGATTGGCGTATAGTGAGTGTTGCACAAGAAACTCCTGCCACCGACAGACGTGCAATAGAGTACGTTATTGATGGTGATAAAAATCTTCGCCGTTTACAAGCACAGCTTCAGCAAGCAGAACAAGATGAAGACGGCGTATTGATTGGTAAAATTCATGGCCAACTAGAGCAAGCCGGCGCGTACGATGTAGAAGCAAGAGCCGCGACTATTCTATCAGGGCTGGGCTTTACCAACGTTCAGCTTACCGCACCGGTTACCGATTTCTCTGGTGGTTGGCGTATGCGCCTAAATTTGGCGCAAGCACTACTATGCCCCTCTGACTTATTGTTGCTTGATGAGCCCACGAACCACTTAGATCTAGATGCCGTCATTTGGTTAGAAAAGTGGTTGCAGCGCTACGAAGGTACGCTGTTATTGATTTCTCACGATAAGGCGTTTATCGATAATACCGTAGCGCAAATTATCAGTGTTGAGCAGCAACAGCTGATTACCTATACCGGTAACTATTCTGCCTTTGAAAGGCAGCGTGCCGAGCGACTTCGTTTGCAAAATATAGAGTTTGAAAAGCAGCAGCAAAAAGTGGCGCATTTAACCTCTTTTATTACCCGCTTTAAAGCTAAAGCGAGTAAAGCTAAGCAAGCACAAAGCCGTATTAAGCAACTTGAAAAAATGGAAACTCTGTTGCCTGCTCATGCGGCTAGCCCATTTAGTTTTGAGTTCGTACCGCCTGCTGCACTGCCTAATCCCCTTGTGCAAATGGAACACGTACAGTTAGGTTATGATGACCATATTGTATTACAGCAAGTGAAGCTTAACTTGGTGCCAGGAAGTCGTATTGGTTTACTGGGGCGAAACGGACAAGGTAAATCTACTCTTATCAAGTTGTTAGCTGGTGTACATGCCCCGAAGCAAGGTATTTTCGATACCGCCAAAGGCCTTAAAATTGGTTACTTTGCTCAGCATCAATTAGAAACCCTCGATCCTAACGCCACGCCTATTTTGCACTTACAGCGCCTAGACGAAAAAGCTACCGAACAACAATTGAGAGATTATTTAGGTGGCTTTGGCTTTAACGGCGATGAAGCGCTTTCAGCTGTTGCGCCTATGTCTGGTGGCGAAAAAGCCCGGTTAGTGCTCGCACTTATTGTGTACCAAAAACCAAACTTGTTATTACTCGATGAGCCCACCAACCACCTTGATTTAGAAATGCGTCATGCGTTGAATATTGCGCTGCAAGGCTTTGAAGGTGCCATGGTGTTGGTATCGCACGATAGATTTTTACTCTCATCGGTATGCGAAGACTTTTACCTAGTAGATAGCGGCGAAGTGGCGGCGTTCACTGGCGACTTAGACGACTACCGCGACTGGATTTTAAAGCAACAAGCCGCCGAAAAAGCAAAAGCGAACAGCGATGCGAAAGCGTTAAATGAAGACGCAAGCGCTGTTAGCGAGCGTAAAATCGATCGTAAAGAAGAAAAGCGCCGAGAAGCAGAGTTTAGAAAGCAAGTTGCTCCACTGAAAAAAGCCTTAGAGAAGCACGAAAAGGCCATGGACAAATGTTCAGGCGAGCTGAAAACCCTTGAAGCATCATTATCAGACACAAGTTTATATAACGATGATAAAAAAGCCGAACTTATGCAATTGTTAGATAAACAGGCAAAGCTCACTCAGCAGCTTGAAGAAGAAGAGATGCAGTGGCTTGATGCTCAGGAGCAAATGGAGGCGCAGCGCGCAAGTTATGAAGCACAATAATGCTATTGTAAATGCAGAGGATTTTTGGCAGTACGCAGGCAGTCGCTATGGTACAGGCGATGTAGCGCCACTTGCCATTTTGTTGCAAGACCGCCATGGTGTGAACGTAAACATACTTTTGCTGATATGTTGGTGTATTGAGCACGGCTTCATTATTAATTTGCCTCAGTTAAACGCGGTTATCAGCGCCGTTGAAGCATCAGAACACGTCCTTAAGCAACATCGGCTTGAGCGAAAGCAAGCGAAGCCAAAAGACAAGCAAGATGCAAACTACCAGAAAGCTTTAGCGAGATACAATCAGCTAAAAGATGACGAGTTAGCATTAGAAAAAACGCAACAAGCTATTATTGTAGAAACGGTAAACAGCCTTGGCTTAGCGTCTTTACCTTCAGGCGCCTCTGGTCAGTCGGGTGTGTTCAATGCTTCTATCGCTGCACTTATTAATGCGTATGGGCTAAGAGAAAAACAAGAAGCCCGCAAGTTAATCAGCCAGTTACTAAAGCATTTGTCGTAGAAAAAATAAGAAAACAGCATGAGCAAAATTGCGTTATCGCATGGAAAGATTATAAAAAGCAGCTTTCGGGTACCAAGTTGGGCAAAGAACCGTCATGTTCAAACTATATGGCCACGCTTCATTCAAAAACGCTTACCGCTAAAATACAGCATGGAACGCCTAACATTGCCAGATGACGATTTTGTCGACGTTGCATGGGGGCCAAAGCCCGCAGAGCCTTCGGGGATTATTGTGATGTTCCATGGCCTTGAAGGCAGCATTCGCTCACATTACGCCAACGATATGATGGCCAATTTATCCGTGAATGGCTGGCAAGTGGTGATGATGCATTATCGTGGCTGTAGCGGCGTACCAAATTTAAAGCCAAGAGGCTACCATTCTGGCGAGACCGGCGATCCGAGCTTTTTTCTTGATTGGCTAAACCAAAAATTCCCCCAACTCCCTAAAGTTGCTGTGGGCTTTTCGCTTGGTGGTAACATGCTGTTAAAGCTGCTTGGTGAGAACCCCGCGCAAAAATGGCTGAATGCGGCTATTGCTATATCGTCACCATTGAAGTTGTCGGAGTGTGCCAAATCAATTAACCACGGTTTCTCGCGGGTGTATCAGAAATACCTTTTATCGAGCATAAAAACCACGCTACGAAAGAAGATGTCGTTTATCGATTATCGTAAACTTATTCAGTTAACAGGCGATGATGTTGATGGCATTACCAGCTTTGCGCAATTTGACGAGAAAGTCACTGCACCCTTGCATGGTTTCGAAGACGCGAACGACTATTACGAGAAATGCAGTGCGTACCACTTCTTGAGCGCTATTCATTGCCCTACGCTTGTATTGCACAGTATTGACGACCCCTTTATGAACCATTTAGTGGTGCCTAAAGAAGAAGAGTTAGCACGCAATGTTACCCTTGAACTCAGTGAGCGTGGTGGCCATGTTGGCTTTATGCAAGGTTCGGTGTTTAGCCCTAAAGTGTGGCTGCATGAAAGGGTAAAAAGGTACGTTAGCGATGTACTGCCCATTAACCCCACCACGCCCTACGTGTAAGTTTCCTATCTTGTTTGCACGTTAGCTGGCTTTATCTCATGCTTAATCGTTAGCGTGAGCTCACTTTTTTCTGGAGGCAGAGATGATAATTCCAATCGACGCGGTTGATACCGAAACCCTACACAGTTTAGTGGAAGCATTTGTGCTGCGAGAAGGCACAGAATACGGCGCTGAAGACGTCACTATGGAAACCAAAGTGACACAAGTATTAGATGCGCTTAAAAGTGGTGAGGCCGTGCTAGTGTATTCAGAGCTTCACGAGAGCGTGGATATCAGACCAAAAGGCGATGTGACATCCCAAAGTGAGTCTGCTGAAGAAAAGTAGGTATACGTGCAGCTTAAAACAGAGCTTATACGTAAATTGAAGAATAAAAAAAGCCGGGCGAGTGACCCGGCTACCTTTCATCAGGAGAGCATCCCAAAACGAGAAAGGTTTAGAAACTGTAGCGTGCAGTTACCTGCATGATGTCTAAGTCATCCATAAGCTTGTAGTTGGCACCCACGGCCCATTGAGGGGTGATATAATAGTTCGCGCCTACTTTGAACGTGGCATCGCCATCTTCAACGTCGTAGTAGCCTACTTCACCTAGAAGCTCAACTTGCTCAGTCACCATAGAACGAACACCAGCATTCACACTGTAGCCCGTCTCATCATCGAAATCGCCATCGATGCGCTCAAAGTTGGCGCCGAAATATGCATCGGTAGTGGCGTTAAGTGGCATTCTGTAACCAGCACCTAGGGTTAGCATATCGAAATCGAAGCTGCCTTCTTCAAAGTTGCTGTATTCACCGTTTAAGTAAATGTTGCTGTTTAATAGGTATTTGCTGCTTAGTACGAAACCATCGGGTTCGAACGATTCGTTATCGTCAAAATCCATCTTGCTATAGCCACCTTCTACATAACGCCAGTCTGGAGACTCAGCTAACGTTGCAAAAGAAGCAACAGAGGCTGCGGTAGTGGTAAGTGCTGTCAGTAAAGTGATTGCTTTACGCATTGAAAAAACTCCTATTTATCGCAGAAAGAAAAAATACCTGCGTTTCAAATTTTGCGAACCTGTGCATCGTAATATGCAAACAAATATCGCGAATTCCATTGTTAAATCTGAAGTTTGTTTTGCAAAGGGTTTGCCAATTACGTTATGGGTTGATGGTTTAACAGACGATTTTTCTATAACTAACAGAAAGATAGTGGTTTTTAGCTGCGAGTGCATTCTCTTACCGAAACAGGTTTATCAAACAGCGTTGATTATCTGAACAACAAAATCCGCTAAATGTGTATCTAAAAAACAACACTATATCCTTTCGTCTAATGGCTGGTACGTTTTTACACAGTGGAAGATGGCCCTCCAATTCAAAAATAACTTTTGTAAATGTTTGAAAATAAGGCGATTGATGGTTTTTCAACCCCTTTTCAATAAGTTGGATCATTCTTTGCAATTGCTCTTATGAGTTCAAGCGCGGTTAATTCGCTACCCAGTTCTTCTTCCTTTTATGGGGCAGCGAGGTTCCTATCAAAATAAGCACCTTTGGGCATTCATCTATGGAGTTAGCAGGTGACTTTTTTGAACGCGTTCTGGCATAGCCCTAATTCATGGAGATAACGACATGCAGCAAGAGTATAAACAAGACCGCTTTGATGGCGTGACGAGTGTCAGTAAAGTAACCAAGCGAGGCCTCATGTCACTTTACTCTCGCGTTGCGGTTGTGATGGCCTGTGTGTTGTCATTATTAGTCGCACCAGTGATTAATGCTGAAGAGGTGAGTAATAGCAACGAACCTCGTGATGCATCCCCTATTCTTCAATCTGTTATCGATGCCGCAAAAGCGTCTGCTGAGCAAGGTTATGAGCAAAACGATCATGGTCTCGATGAAGGGTTAAAATCAATTGATTATCAAACTTATCGCGCTATTCGCTTTAATCCTGAGAAAAGCTTGTGGGACGGCAAAAACGACTACGAAGTACAGTTTTTTCACCCCGGCTTTCTCTATCAATTACCTGTGACAGTTCACACGATTGATGAATTCAATAGCGCTCAGCGCATTCCCTTCACTAGCGACATGTTTCGCTATGACGACAAAGCAGCGCCGTTAGCAGGGCTGACTAACGATAAAACGGGGTTTGCAGGCTTTCGCGTTCATTACCCATTGAAAAATGAAGTATACAAAGATGAGTTTGCCGTATTTTTAGGGGCGTCTTATTTTCGTTTAGTGGGTAAGAATCAAGTGTATGGTATTTCTGCTCGCGGGCTTGCCATTGATACTGCCCTCACGAAAGGGGAAGAATTTCCTCACTTTACTGAATTTTGGCTTATTGAGCCTAAAGAAGGCCAGCCTATTACGATTTACGCACGACTGGAAAGTCCGTCAGTGGCTGGAGCGTACAAGTTTGTTATTGAGCCCGGCATTGATACAAAGGTTGATGTGCAAAGCTGGTTGTTTGCCCGCGAAGATGTAGAAAAACTAGGTGTCGCCCCTTTTACCAGTATGTTTCTTTATGGCGAAAACAGTGAAAAGCGTCCAGATGACTACCGCCCTGAAGTACATGACAGCGATGGCGTGTTAATGGTGACGCATGCCGATGAAGAGATTTGGCGTCCGCTGACTAACCCGGCAAGGCTACAAATTACCTCGTTGAGTGACAGTGCACCGAAAGGCTTTGGCATGTTGCAGCGCGATGGTGAGTGGGGAAGCTACTTGGATGCTGAAGCAAACTATCATATTCGCCCAGGTCTTTGGGTAACCCCTACTGAGGGGTTCGAGAAAGGCCGGTTAGAGGTGGTAGAAATACCGACTAACTCAGAAACGCACGACAATATTGTAGCCTACTGGGTGCCTGAAGCACCGTTACTTAGTGGTGAATCTCGCTATTTTGCGTACACCTTAAAAACGGTAGAGCGAAACGCATTTGTTAGCGAGTTGGCCACTGTTATTCGCACACGCCAAGGCAAACCGTCGTTACCTGGTGAGAAAGTAAAAGATGAAGCGAAGCAGACTCAGCGCCGCTTTATTGTTGACTTCGCTTCACCTGATATGGATTCGACCGAAATGTCAGCTAATGAAAACACGGCTACAAGCGTTAACCCAGACGCTACCAAGCTTATTGTGCAAGGTAGCAATGGTGCAATTTCTCAGCAGCGCCTTTACCCCGCTAATGAAGGGAAAGAGTGGCGTGCTACTTTTCTTCTTAAGCCTAAAGACAAAAGCACGGTAGATATGCGTGCTTATATCGAGCTAGATGGCAAACGTATCAGTGAGGTTTGGAATTATGTCTACCAACCTAAGTAATACTTCCATTTCCCCAACATCCTCAACAAAGCGTGACCGATTCATCACGACAGGAGAGCACATGCGCGTATTTATAATGGCAATGTTAGTGCTTCCGAGTACGGCTTTGGCCGGTTGGAGCCTTTATGAAATTTTTCTTCCAAATGGGTTAACAAAGCTTGAAATAGCTCAGCTTGGTTTAGGTCTAATATTGTTCGCTTGGCTCTGTATGGCATTTTGGACCGGTATTATCGGGTTTGTACTCCAACTCTTTAATATTGACCCTTTAAGCTTGCGTAAAAAGCAAAGTAAGCCTGATGAAGCCACTCAATTAACCGAGCGTCATGCGGTGGTAATGCCAGTATATAATGAAGATACACGCCGAATTATGGTGGGCTTTGAAGCGTGTGTCCGCGAGTTAATGAATACGCCACACGCTGATCATTTCGACTTCTACATGTTAAGTGACACCCGCGATCAAACCAAGGCGGATGCCGAGCTTCGCGCATGGCAGCGTATGACGAAACGTTTAGGCAGCTTCGCCTCACAAGTGTTTTATCGTCGCCGGGAAAAGAACCTTCATCGCAAAGTGGGTAACTTAAAAGAATTTTGTGAACGCTGGGGTGCGAACTACGAATCTATGATTGTGCTAGATGCCGACAGCATAATGACGGGCGAGCGCATGTTAGATTTAGCCCGCCGTCTCGAACAAAACCCAGATACCGCATTAGTACAAACTATCCCTATGCCGGTACGTCAAAATACCTTCTTCGGCCGATTTGTACAATTTGCGGCGCACCTTTACAGCCCTATGCTGGCAACTGGTTTGTCGTTTTGGCAAACAGACAGCGCCAACTATTGGGGCCACAACGCGATTATTCGCATTGCGCCCTTTATGCAGCACTGCGGTTTACCTAAATTGGAAGGCAGCGCACCGTTTGGTGGTGAAATTCTAAGTCATGACTTTGTTGAAGCCGCGCTGCTTCGCCGTGCAGGCTGGCAGGCCTATTTACTGACAGATACCACGGGCAGCTATGAAGAAGTCCCTAGCAACGTTGTTGATTACGCTATTCGTGACCGTCGTTGGGTGCAAGGTAACATCCAGCATTTAGGTTTGCTGAACGTGAAAGGCCTGAAAGCGGCTAACCGTCTTCACTTTTTATTTGGCGCGTTTGCGTATATTTCATCGCTGGTCTTATTTTGCATGCTAGCGTTAGGTACAGCCGATGCCCTTATTCGCGCCACATCAGTGCCTGACTTCTTTGTATCTGAATACCAGTTATTCCCAAGCTGGCAGGTAGCCCGTCAAGATATGATGATGGTTACCATGTGGGGAACTGCTGCGCTACTCTTCTTGCCAAAAATGCTGGGTATCGTGCTTGCGCTAATTAAGCGCAGGGAAGAGTTTGGTGGCGCCATGTCGTTACTGAAAAGCGCAGTGGCAGAAATTACCATGGCGATTCTTATTGCGCCGCTCATGATGTTTTATCATAGTTTCTTCGTAATAAGTGTGTTTGTTGGGCACTCGGTTAAATGGGAAGCACAAGAGCGTGAAGGTAAAAAAGTGCCATGGAGCGTTGCCTTTAAACATACGCAGCTTATGAGTTGCTTGGCGGTAATATGGGGCGTAACGACCTTCCACTTCACACCCTCTTTATTTATGTGGTTGCTACCGGTTTTAATTGGAATGGTGCTCGCCGCGCCGGTTATTCGTATTACTAGCAGTGATAATTTAGGTATAAAAATGCGTAAATGGGGCGTGTTTGTTATTGACCAAGAAGTGAATGAATGTACCGCCCTTAAGCGTTTGCGGGTGGCTATGAATTACTTCGCGTTGTCTCAGTACAAGGCAGAAGAGCCAGCACTGCCTGAAAGCTTGTGGGTAACCATGCCTGAACAGGTATTAAGTGAAAAGCCGCTGCCTATGCGCCCAGCATTGGTCAATAACGCGTAGAGCCTTGTTTGTGTTAGCGCATACCTAGTAGTAACAGCTAAAGATGAGGTGTTCTTACCTCGCCGCTAGCTCCCCAGCACTACGCGGCTATATAGCGCTAACACGCTGAAAATAAACTACTAGACACAAAAAAGCCGGGTCGCTTTACTTCACAGGTAAAGCCCCGGCTTTTTTTATAGAGCGTATATTTACTGCGTGAAAGTTACGGAGAAAGAAACCGGAACCGTGGTCGTAATACTTTTAAGCCCTGCAATTTTTTGAAGTGCTTCAACACCTGCCGCTAACCCGAAAGACGCTGCTTTAATTAGCGTAGGCGCTATTGTTGAAACCGTTAAAGTATCTGTGTCTACTTTACTCGCCATCACTGAGAAGCTTGTAGGTACTGCCATACCATGCAGCGTTAAAATACCGTCGACTCTACCGCTAACCACTTCGCCATCGGCTAAATTTAGCATTGACTCAGGTAGGGTTGCGTCAAAGGTGGCTTCAGCAAATTCAGTTACATTGAATAGCATGTCTTGCATACGTGTATTACGGATATCAATTGACGTATTTACCGACGCCAAATTAACCGTAACATGCAGTTTTCCGGCATTCGATAAACTGCCTTCAAAACTATCGAATTTATGCACTTCGGTAATCTGTGAATTCTTAGTAGAAAGGAAATGCAAAGCACTGGTGTCGCCATCTATCTTCCAGTCAGCAAGTGCAGGAAACGCAAGACCGAATGCAAGCAAGGCAGTTGTTACCTTACGAATACGTGTCGTCACCATAATATTACTCCTTTAAATAATAATAATGTCCACTCGAGATTACTCGAAGATGGCATAGACCAAATAACCTAACGCACTAATTACGATGAGGGTTTACAAAGTCATTATACTGGACAACATCTTTCCATGGCACTCTTTGATCGCCCATTACCACAAAATCTGGGTTCTCTAGCGAATGGCGCTGGTTGTAAGTAAGTGGTTCGAAGTTCGCGGCAGCAATACTGCCCCCGGCTTCAGATACAATGCACTGTGATGCACCTGTATCCCACTCACCCGTTACGCCAATTCGCATAAATACATCGGCTTTACCTTCTGCAATAAAGCAGGCTTTCAGTGAGCAGCTTCCCAATGGTAGGGTTTGATAAACCCGCTTTGCACACATACGACCTAATACTTTCTCGCGGCTTTGCCTACGACTAATCGCAATCATAACCACGCTGTTTTTAGGATCATCAAGCTTACGGACGGCAATCTTCTCTTCCCCGTCGGGTGACGATTTAAATGCCCCTTTACCCTTTTCTGCAAAATAGAGCGATTGGCCAGGGGGCCAGAAAATAACACCAATCTTAGGCTGATTATTTTCAATAAGCGCAATGTTCACCGCAAAGTCACCACTTCTGGCGATAAACTCTTGGGTGCCGTCGATAGGATCGATAAGCCAATAACGCGGCCAATCTTTTCGCTCTTCCAAGCTGGCATGCTTATTTTCTTCAGACAGAATAGGAATGTTGGGGGTGGCGTCGCTTAAGCGTTTAACAATAATATCGTTGGCAAGGTAGTCGGCGCTAGTAACCGGAGAATCGTCTTCTTTTTGGTAAGCGTCAAAATCGCCTTTATCATACACTTTAAGCACAGCTTCGCCGGCTTCAACGGCAACGGTTTTTGCGAGCTCTAATAGTTCGCTGTGGGGGTGTTCATCGGGCATAATCTATTGGTCCTTCAACCATTTTTGAGCAAGCAACAGCGCAGCGATACAGCGAGCTTCAATAAAATCTTCACGAGCCAGTAACGCGTCTGCCTCAGCAAGGGGCCAGTGAATCACTTCCAATGGCTCTGGTTCATCACCCTCTAGTCGTTCAGGGTATAAATCTCTTGCTATTACAATGGTCATGTTGGCATTAAAAAAGGTAGGTGCCATGCTAACTTTGTGTAATTCAATCAGGTCGTTCGCACCAAAACCTGCTTCTTCTTTTAATTCTCTATCGGCGGCTTCAAGGGCGGATTCGCCAGGGTCGATAAGGCCTTTTGGAAAGCCAAGTTGATAGGTGTGAGTACCTGCGGCATATTCGCGAATCAATACCATGGTATCTTTATCAATCATGGGAACAATCATGACGGCGCCACGATTGCCTCCTGCCATCCGTTCAAACTCCCGCGTTGCGCCATTAGAAAACTCTAAGTCTAGGCGCTCTACGCGAAAAAGCTTACTTTGGGCAACAATTTCCCGATTGTGAATTTGCGGTAATGGCTTGTTCGGGTCAATTTTTCGCATGTCTCTTGCTACAACTTTGTTATCATACCTACTGTAACTAGCTTACTTCATTATAAGGAAAATCGCTTGCCCTTTCTGCCCTGGAATGAAATTGATACGGTGTTGTTGGATATGGACGGCACCCTACTGGATTTGCACTACGACAACCGGTTTTGGCTAGACCATTTGCCAATACGTTTGGCTGAAATCAAAGGCATTCCAGAACAAGAATGTCGAGACATGATGGCCTCGCATTATGAAAAGGTGCACGGCCAAATTCAGTGGTATTGTCTCGATTATTGGGCAGAAACACTGGATATCGATATTATGCCAATTAAGCGTGAACTGGCGCATCTTATCGAAATTCGCCCCGATACCGTTCCCTTCTTGAAGGCGTTGCATCAATCTGGTCGCGAGGTGGTGTTAGTCACTAACGCCCACCCTGGTAGTTTATCGTTAAAAATAGAGCGTACACAGTTAGACGCGCATATCGATAAATTGATTTCCACGCACGAGTTTGGTGTCACGAAGGAGTCGCAGTTGCTGTGGCAGAAGCTGCGTGCACGCTTAAACTTTAATCCAGCGCGAACCTTGTTTGTAGACGACACCATACGAATTTTAGATGCGGCAAAAGAGTTTGGCATACAGCACCTTCTTGCGGTTGATAATCCAGATCACACGTTGCCTCATCGTAATATTTCCGAATTTCCTGCTGTTACCGACTATCGCCTAATGATTGAGGAAATCTTGGCAAACCCTGTCTCTAGCGACGAAGGCGGTAAACATGCTGAGTAAATTATTTGTAGGGTCTAAAAACCCCGTCAAGGTAAATGCGGCGCACATCACGTTATCCATTACCTTAGAGCAAGATTTCGATGTGTACGAAGTTGGCGTGCCTAGTGGGGTATCTGAGCAGCCAATGAGCGAAGAGGAAACTCGGCTAGGCGCGGTGAACCGTGTAAAAGCACTTATTGATATGCACCAAGACGACACCAACGATTCATGGTATGTGGCTATTGAAGGTGGTGTTGATGTGTTCGAAGACGGCCCTGCTACCTTTGCTTACGTGGCTATTTATAACGGCGGGCGTATGTCGATAGGCCGAAGTGCCAACTTGCCGTTACCGGTTAGTGTGTATCAAGCATTACAACGGGGCGAAGAACTAGGCCCAGTAATGGATAAGTTATTCAATACTACTAATGTGAAGCAAAAAGGGGGCGCGATTGGCTTGCTTACTCTTAACCACGCTTCTAGACAAAGTGTTTATGAAGTCGCGCTTACGCTAGCCATGGCAAAGTTTCATTTTCCCGATTTGTATACCGATTGATATACAAAATACACGCTGCTAACTGCCATTGAAAATGGCAAGGTAAATAGCTGTGTTTTACTTAAAAGCACTCTGTAAGCTCTACCGAAATGGTCACGGACTTCCGTAATTATTTCTTATCGAGCTTTTTTAAAATATCGCACTCATTGTTTAGACTTTAGTCTATGTTGTTGATATGTAGTTGAAAGTCTGAGGCTGGCTGTTTTGGCGTTGTAGTTGCACTGCTTCCCATCACAAACGGATTAAGGAGTGTGACAATGAGCGAGACAATCAACACATATAACCCTGCAACGGGTGAGAAGTTAGATCATTATCATTTGATGTCAGCGGATGATGCAGAGCAAGCGGTAACCCGCTCGCAAGAAGCCTACTTAAACTGGCGCAGAACTTCTTTCGATGCCCGTGCCCAATTATTTAATAACCTTGCTGATTTAATGGAAGAGCGCATTGACGACTTAACCAGCCTGATGACCCGAGAAATGGGTAAGGTAACCGAGCAAGGTAAGCAAGAAGTGCAGCTATGTGCAAATATCTGTCGTTATACGGCAGAACATGGTGCCGAAATTCTAGAAGATGAACACCGCATTTTTGAAGGCGGTCGTGCCATTATCAGTTACCAACCTATCGGCGTGATCCTAGGTATTCAGCCTTGGAACTTCCCGCTTTATCAGGTTATCCGCTACAGTGTGTCAAACATTATGGCGGGTAATACCACCGTACTTAAGCATGCTAAAAACGTATTTGGTATGGCCGTAGCTATCCAACAAATGTATGAAGATGCAGGCTTCCCTAAAAACGTCTATCAGTCGCTATTGATTGATGGCGGTACGGCGAGTGACTTAATTAAGCATAAGCACGTTCGCGGCGTAACGTTTACAGGCAGTGATGAAGTGGGCAAGCAAGTTGCTAAAGAAGCTGCAAGTTTGTCTAAAAAGACGGTGATGGAGCTAGGTAGTAACGATGCTTTCATCGTACTTGCAGATGCCGATATCGACCAAGCGGTTGAAACCTGCATTATGGGCCGTGTTATCAATAACGGTGAAACCTGTGTAGCAGCTAAGCGCTTTGTTATCGTCGATAGTATTTATGACGAATTCAGAGATAAGTTTGTTGCCCAGTGCAAAAAACTTAAAGTAGGCGACCCTGCCGACGAAAATACCGACCTAGGCCCTATGGCACGTGAAGATTTACGTGATGAATTACATGACCAAGTTAAAGCGTCACTTGAAGCGGGTGCAACGCTATCGTTAGGCGGCGAAGTACCAGATAGTAGTGGTTATTTTTACCCTATCACTGTATTAGAAAATGTCTCACCAGGCATGCCGGCGTACGACGATGAATTATTCGGCCCAGTGGCTTCGTTAATTCGCGTTCGTGATGATAAGGAAGCCATGACAGTAGCAAATGATTCACGTTACGGCCTTGGTGGTGGTATCTTTAGTACTGATACAGACAATGCTATCGCCCTTGCTAAAAACGAGTTCGATACGGGTATGGTGAATATCAACGGTTACTCGTTAGCTCAGCCTAACTTGCCATTCGGCGGTGTTAAAGACAGTGGTTACGGTCGTGAGCATGGTGGTTACGGTATGCGAGAATTCGTAAATATCAAAACCATCATGATTGCAGAGCAACAAAACAGCTAAGCGTACCAATGCGGTTAGCCCACGGTGTTGGGCTAATCTGCAACAAGGCGCTGAATAGGAGTAAGTAGTATGTTAGTCACATCCATGAAATCTAGTTCAGCCCGTATTGCGAAGCCGCACGGTTCAAACGTAGGTTCAAATTTAGGCGCACACTTAGGTGTTAAATTAGGACTGGGCACAAAACTAAGTCTTGGGCTGGGGTTATTTACCTCAGCCTTTTTTGTTTGTGCTGAGCCTACCCCTTTCCCTATCGCAGCGGCTGGAGATTCCATTGAACAGTCGCCTGCTCAGCATGCATCAACGGATAAAAGCGCCACCACCGTATGCCAAGGGGTGTCATTACAAGTGCTTGGATCTGGTGGCCCAGAACTCGACGATGGTCGAGCTTCTGCATCCTACCTTCTTTGGAAAGACGAAAAGGCCAAAGTGCTGGTAGATGCAGGGAGTGGCAGTAGCGTTCAATTTGGCGCGTCGGGTGCTGATTTTACCGATGTAGACATCATCTTATTATCTCATTTGCATACTGATCATGCCGCCGACCTACCTAGTTTTATCAAGGGAAGCTATTTCACACGTCGAGATACAGATTTAACCGTGTATGGCCCTGCCGGTAACGACCTTATGCCAAGTACTCAAGCGTATCTTGATGCGCTGATAGGTAAAGAAGGGGCATTTAAATACCTGTCTTCTTATACCCAAGAAGGTGAAGATGATTATAAGGTGTCTGCACACACGGTTGCAGATACCACTTTTTCCACATCCATTAGTGATGATATCAGCATAGAGGCTATATCGGTGCACCATGGGCCAATCCCGGCGTTGGCGTGGAAAGTTACTATTGATAAATGTGTTGCTGTATTTTCAGGCGACACCAACAATGCGGATGGAACATTAGCCAACTTTGCTAAGCATGCTGATGTGCTTGTGTTGCATAATGCTATTGAAGATATTGAAAAGGGGGCGGGTAGCGCTGCAACCAATTTGCATATGACGCCTGAGCAAATTATTGAAATTGCAAAAGAGTCAAAAGCAAAACGTATTGTGCTTTCTCATATAATGAAGCGCAGCGAAGCAGGGCTAGATGGGCTTACTGAGGCTATTGCGGTTATTGCCCCCGGACGGGTGTTTGCCGCGCAAGACCTAATGAATATTCCATTGGTTAGCGACCTTACTCGTGAAGAAGGCCGCTAACTTATATAGCATTGCGCCTATTGTAATTTAATGGCGATATAACCATTCGCGTCGGGTTGTCCGAAGAATTTAGACGCCTGATGTACCTCTTGAGGAAGGCTATCATCTGGCTTAAATTTCCCGTCTACTTTAACTTTTTTCATGTCTGGGCTAACTACAGCATCAATAGAAAGGCCAAGTAGGTTTGGCTCGCTGACCACAATACCAATGTCATCACCCACACAGCGAAGTTTGGCAGAATAAGTGCCAAAGTCGATAGGGCCTTGTGTACCTGCAACTGCGGCATTCAACCAATCACCGGTGCCTTGTAGCGCCACACACTGAGGGCCAAAAGTAAGTTCGTCGAGCTTCACTTTAAATCGCCCGCTGGCATTCACTGGCAGAGGCAAATTCACTTGCGCCAACACGCGGTCGACGGGTAGGTAAACCGAAAAGTTTGTGGTTTCTACTTTGTTTGTATTAAACAAACTGGTTTTAAATGGCCCTTCAAAAGCAATGTCGTTTACATCGCGAATGTTACCCGCTTTTACATGCGCACTTACCTTTCCAATCAGCAACGCAAGGGGGCTAAGCTCCCAATTAACGTTATTAATAGGGAGTCCGTTCACCACGATGGTTTGCGCCTTACCCGTCCATAATGTGCCACTGACACCACTAATCGATACATTTTTTGGCAAGTCTACTCTGCCAATCACCTGAATAGCAGGCATGTAAGCAATTGCAAAAATTAGAAAGGCAACAATGCCACCCACTAGCCAACCAAACTTAGACTTCATGCTTTTCCTAACTGTAAACGGCGAACTTTGATGTAACCTGGATCATCAGCTTCAGCAATATCGGCCTGAATGATGACAATGCCCATGCCTTCAAGGGTTTTTAACCATTCCAGCACATCATTAAAAGGGGCTTGGTCTATCCAAACTTGTAACTCATCATCTTGCGGTTGCATACGCGAAATGGCGATGCTGTGACTTGACGTAGTGCGGTTAACGGCTTGAGGTAGTGAACCTCGAAAAGGCGTAGCGCGGTTGCTGCTTTTTCTGAGTTGTTGAGCGCGAACGGCACTGTCTTTTACCCATACCAGCAAGCTTTGTTGGTTATCTAGCAATTGCTTTTGCTGATGCAAAGCTGCATTAAGGGGCGACCAAATCAAAAAATAAAATAAACCAATAACCACTACCACAGCAGAGATCATTACCAGTATTTGCTCGCGCTCGGTAAGCGCTTTAAATTTGCTGACTAGTGCGTTCACAACACACTCCTAATTGATACCGTGCCAATCACATTGTCATCACGGTTATTGATAGCCCCTTGCTCTACGGTAAATCCAGCACCTTCCGCCTGTCGGCGAAATTGCTCTAATGCCTCAAAGCTTTTACCTTGCGCTTGAATACGAATTTCGGTGCGGGTGGCATCAAACCGTAAAGTTTGTGGTTTTACTTGTGTGCTAGCAAAGGCTTCTGAAAGCTGATCTAGCATCACTAACATAGAGGCATCGCCGCCACTTTTTGATAATTTATCAAGCTCATATTGCAGCTTAAGCTTCACGTTACGATAAACGCCAATATTGGGGAACCCAGATTTTACCGCTTGATCTATTTCACTGGAGAGCGCCGCGTTATCAGATTTCAGCTGGTACAGGGTAACGGTTTTATCAACCAGGCTGGTACATAACACCAGTACCGCTAATACAGCCGCGACACGCCATTGTGCCCACGCATTGTTGCGAGTACGCTTTACTTTATACTCGCCCTGAAGCAAGTTGAAACTGCTCGACAACGCCTCTTTGGCTAGCACATGCATAGGTAGCTCAAGAGGGGCGTCATTTACCGTAATATTCGGCACACCACTTAAATCAATACCCGCATAGTTGGTAATGACAACCGGGGCTTCTTGTTGGCTGGTGAAATGGCCTAGGGTGGGTAACAACCACGCTTGCTCGCCCTGTATACCTTGAAAGGTATCTTGGCGTACCAACATTTGCTCGCCTAGGGTGAGTACAGACCAACCGTTTTCAGTTACCGGTACGGCGAGTACATCAGGAATTAAATGGTTACAGAACAAGCCTGCATCAGCTAACCATTGCTGCCACATTTGAAGTTTTGCATGACTTACCACGGCAACGGCTTGGCTATCGCCTACTTTAGGGCCTATAGCAAAAAACTGTTCGCTAATATCAGTGGCTAATTCATCTTCAAGCATGAAGGGCAAAGCAGAAAGTACCTTTCTGCCCGCTCTTGGCGGTAACGCTACCCATTTAAGTAATATTTCGCTGCTAGGTGCCAATGCGATTACCGCACGCTGCCCAGCACGTTCCGCTAAGGTAGAAAGGGCGTCGGCATTGGGAAGTTCACCAGAAGCGATAATTTCTTCTTCGGCTGTAGACCATACTAGCCAGCTAATTGGGTCGGCCTCGGTGGCACCTAACCTAATCAGGAGTTGTTCCATTATTTTACGCCTCCAAACTCGCGCTTTATTATTTTTACGCCCGCGTCACTACTTGCGTTAAATACGGTAGAAAGTTGAAACGTTGCTTTATTGTAACGGGTCTTAGTGTGCAAAATAAAATACTCAGTGGTTACCGTAAACCATTCTTTTCGGCTATCAGATAAACTTAATGCTTCAACACTCGGCTCGGCCAGAAATTCGCTTACGTCTTCCCAGCCATCTTGTGGGCGGTTACCCAGCAAGCTAGTGGCTTGTTGTAAATCTAACCCCGTTAAGCCGGCTAATAGCGCAGCATGTTCTTCATCAATGGTATTCACATTAATGGCTAAGGCGTCGTTGTCGGGAATTACGCAAACCAGAGGGAGAATTTCATTCAACCAAACCGCAGAGACACCGTTAATAATACGCAATTCGCTTGTCGATGCCAGTAATCCGTTTGCTGCTAAGTAAGGAAACTCTCTCGACTCATATTCGCTATCTTCTGCGCCATAGGGGCGCATGTTGTCATCTTCATCTACCCAGTCGGCCAAACTGTCCCGCACGGTATCAGCGGTAAAGCTGTTTAGATCGTCTATTTCAAGCGCCAAAAGCATAGTGTGAAAGGCATCCATCGCTTCGGTAGCGCCATCACCACTATTCACGTTTGCGCTAGCGCTGCCTTGTAGAATAGCGTTTAAGTTAAAGCATGCTTGAAGGTCGGTAAGGTTCGCTTGTAAACCGCCATTGTCTAATGGGTACATAAATTCCTGTGCCCAAGGCTGGTCTAGCGAAATTTTATCACCGGTCTCTTCCATCAAGGTTTGAAGTGACTTTCTTGCAAAGGCCTCGGCTCCCAAGGCATACCAGTACGCTTGATTACTGTCTTTAATATTCATGGTGCGCTGAACTTGCAACTGCAAGCGGGTACCCATTTCAGTGGCCAATACAGACACCAGCGCCACAATCATTAGCACAATCATAAGCGCCACGCCTTGTTGGCGAGAAGGCAGCGAACGGGGTGTTTTTGTAGGAGCTTTGATAGCCGTTTTAATAAGAATGCCCATTACGCCGAACCTCCTGTTAAGGCAAACTCACGACGTACTAAACCAAAATCTTTACTCACAAACTCAATCGCCACCGCAGTGGGTAACGCTTCACCTTGGTAACTTTCACTCCAACTTAGATCGTCGCTGTCATCAGTACTACTTTCAGCGCTAATGAATTCAACGGTAAAACTTTCTATATTTTCAAGCAGGGTACGAGTCTTAGGTTCATAGCCAATAACATTATCGACGTAGTTGCTATAAAGGCGTTCTAGTCGGTCTTCATCAAGGCGATATGCCACGTATTGTAGGGTGCTTCGGGGCAACATGAGTTGAGGGTTGTGCCAACCGCCGCGCACAAAGCCAATACCATCGCCGTCACTATCATCTACCTCGCCGCCAGCCATTACTACGGTTTGGGTTTCCCCTTCAGCGCGAACTGGCCGTGGCACCGCTTGTTGAATATCACGCTCTATGATGACCATGGCACGTTGCAGTTGTTGTAACTTCTCAAAGCGCTCGCTAGATAAGTCGTTGCTATCAATTACCGTGGTTAGCAGGCCTGTAGATGCCAAACCAATGAGCGTAAAAATAGCCATGGCAATCAGAATTTCAATGAGAGTAAATCCGCGCTGCTTCATTAAGTGCCTGCGCTGGTGGGCTTGGCCACAAAGGTAGTTACTGACGTGACACTGCCAGAATAATCTGAATCTAAGCCTACGCTGATACTTACCGAGCGAAGTTCATCGTCGTTGGTTTTGGTTACTTTTTGCTGCCAATACCAAGTACGATCAGCCATTTCCATGCTGCCTTTTAAATTGTTCTTAGGTGGCCAAGTATCATCAAGCTGTAACTGGTTTAGCCGGTTACTGGCAACATAGCTGGCAAAGGTTACCGCTTCAATTTGCCCTACGTTATTTAAGTGATCCCCTGCGGCCTTTAAAATAGCCGTACCGGTTAAGGCAAAAATAAGCAGTGCCACCATGACTTCAAGCAGTGTCATGCCTTTTTGATTGTTGGGCGAATGCGAAAAAGGGCTTTTCACTGATCTGGGCTCTCAAAGGGGCCAGCCAATTCTAGTGGCGGAAACTCTTCATTGTTTAGCGCAAAATAAACGGGTTCGTCGTTAAAGTCGCCTTCATAGGCAAAACTAAGGCTGAAGGGGGTAATATCGCCGCTAGACATGATTAATATTTGCGGCGGTGGCAGTTTCTTTTCTTCTTCGCTGCCTATTTCAACACCATCTTCAGACACGCTTAAGGTTTCGTCGAATATGCCTCGGTCAAAAAGTTGGTCTTCTTTGGTCCAAGGCAAGTCGTCTAAATTTAGCGTAAATGAGAAGTCTTCAGGTAATGTGTGAGGTTCATAATATTTCTCGCCCTCAATACGTTGCCACTCATCATTTTCATCTAAAAAAACGAAGTAGTATTCGTTGTCTTTTTGCTCTATACGAATGCCAAGTTGCTGCTGGTTTAGCACAGCATAATCGCTTGCCATATCGACCAGTACTTGTAGTCGTTGGGCTTGGCTTTTTAGCAAGTCTGCTTTACTGGCGCCAAAGGCATTGAACATCACGTACCCAGCCGCTAACCCCATAAGCAACAGTACCAGCATCACTTCTAATAGCGTGAAGCCAGTGTGCTTGTTGTGAGGATGAAAGCGGCCAAGCATAAAATAACTTAGTTTAAGTATTCGTTAATGTTCCAGTTACCAATATCGTCATCGGTACCTGGTTCACCGTCTGGGCCATTTGAAAAAATGTCTACTACGCCTAATTCTCCTGGGCTAATTAGCGCATAAGGATTGCCCCAAGGGTCTTCTGGCAAACGCTTGATGAAACCGCCTTCTGGGTAGTTTCTTGGAATGGGATCAAGGGTTGGAGCGGTTACTAACGCTTCTAGCCCTTGCTCAGTCGTTGGGAACTTATTGTTTCGAAGCTTATACATTTCAAGCGCGCTTTCCATTTGCTGAATATCAACGGCGGCTTTTTTAAGTTGTGCCACTTCTTGGTTACCCAAAATTTGCGGCGCTACCATCGATGCCATAATGCCGATGATAAGTAGCACCACCATTACTTCAATCAAACTAAATCCAGAACTACGTTTTAAGGTTTTCATCAGATATTCACCATATTGTTTAAGGCCAAAATAGGCTGCAAAATTGCCATTACGATAAACAGCACTATGCCAGCCATCGACACGATAAGTAGAGGTTCAAATACTTTTAGTGAGACACCAACAAGGGCTTCAAATTCCCTATCTTGGTTATCGGCGGCGCGACCAAGCATTTGCTGTAATTCGCCAGACTTTTCACCCGATGCAATCATGTGCATCATCATTGGCGGGAAAATTTTTGTATTGTCGAGCGCAGCGCGCAAGCTGCTCCCTTCTTTTACATTAATGGCAGCATCGGCTACCTGATTCTTTATATGCTGGTTTTCAAGTACATCGCCAGAAATGCGCATAGATTCAAGTAAAGGCACGGCGCTGGCACTTAATATACTTAAGGTACGTGCAAAGCGAGCGGTATTAAGCCCGCGGGACACTTTACCAATAAGCGGAAGTTTCAAAATAACTTTGTGAAACCTTAGCTTCATCTTTTTCTGCTGAAGCACACGCTGAACAATTACCGCCAGAATAGCCACTACTACCAGCAAGATAAGGCCGTAATTTTGTAGCCAAGTACTCACCGAAATAAGTACTTGGGTAATACCTGGAAGGTCTTGCCCCATATGGTCGAATTGACCGACGATTTTAGGCACAACCACCGTCAGCAATAACATCACAATGCCGAAAGCGAAAAACAGCATGAGCGATGGGTAAATAAGTGCTTGGGTAATTTGACTGCGAGTTTGCTGGCGTCGTTCGGTGTAGTCGGCAAGGCGATTAAGTACCGTATCTAAGTGACCGGATTTTTCACCTGCCGCCACCATGGCGCGGTATAAGTCGTCAAATACACTAGGAAATTCAGACAAGGCATCGGCTAAACCATGACCTTCAACCACTTTGCTTCGAACAGCCATCATCATGTTCTTTTGACGGGGCTTTTCACACTGCTCGGCAACCGCCAGTAAGGCTTCTTCTACCGGTAAGGCAGATTCTACCAAGGTGGCCATTTGACGGGTTAACAGGGCCAGATCTGAGGCTGAAATTCTCGGTTTAAAAAACGAGAAACCACCACTTTTACCGTCACTTTTTCCGCGCTCGGTAACTTGTTCTACTTCTAAAGGAATGAGGCCCTTTTCACGCAATTGCTGGCGTACTTGGCGAGCATTATCGCCTTCCAGTACACCATTTGCGTTACGGCCACGGTTATTTACCGCTTTATAAGCGAAGGCGGCCATACTAATCCTCCTTGGTTACACGCAGGACTTCTTCTAAAGAGGTAACACCTGCAAGTACCTTACGACACCCGTCATCCCGAATACTGGGGGTAGAGTGCCTGATATATTTTTCAATGGCCTGTTCACCCACGCCTTCATGCATCATTTCGCGCACTTTCTCATTCACCAGCAATAACTCGTGAATACCCGTACGACCTCTGTAACCGGTTTGGTTACAGGCAGCGCAGCCGTGAGGTTGGTAAATGGTAAAGTTGCTATCGGCATCAATATTAAGGGCTTCACACTCTTGAGGATCGGGCGTGTGAGGGGTTTTACACTCTTTACACAGTGTGCGCACTAAGCGCTGCGATAATACCGCCAGTAAGCTTGAAGAAAGCAAAAAGGGTTCAATACCCATATCTTCTAAACGGGTAATAGCGCCAGCGGCGGTATTGGTGTGAAGGGTCGATAATACTAAGTGGCCGGTTAAACTGGCTTGAACCGCAATTTGTGCCGTTTCAACGTCTCGAATTTCACCTACCATCACCACATCGGGATCTTGTCGCAAAATTGCTCGTAGGCCGCGGGCGAAGGTCATATCTACACGGGGATTTACCTGTGTTTGACCAATACCGGGTAAGTCAAATTCAATAGGATCTTCTACGGTTAAAATATTGCGGTCGCGAGAGTTAATTTCGCTAAGGCCTGCATACAAGGTGGTACTTTTACCAGAGCCTGTGGGGCCGGTAACCAAAATAATACCGTGAGGCTTTCTAATTAATGAAGAAAAATGGTCGCGGTTTTGCTGGGTCATGCCTAAGTCTTTTAGGTTTAACCGTGCGTTGTTTTTATCTAATAAACGCAGCACCACACGCTCACCATGGCTAGACGGCATAGTAGACACACGTACATCTACTGCGCGGCCTGCAATGCGTAGGGTAATACGGCCATCTTGCGGTACCCGTTTTTCAGCAATATCAAGTTTCGCCATTACCTTAATACGAGAAACCAGCATGGAAGAGAGCTTACGATTGGGGCGTAAAATCTCTCGTAATACACCATCTACACGAAACCGAACCACTAACTGGTTTTCAAAGGTTTCAATGTGAATATCCGACGCGCCTTCTTTAATCGCTTCACCTAACATGGCATTAATCAGCTTGATGATAGGGGCGTCGTCTTCGTTATCTAATAAATCTTCGGTATCAGGTAAATCTTCCGCAAGGGCAAACAAATCGCTCTCGTTACCTAAGTCTTCCATTAACTGCTTTGCTGCAGAACTATCACGCTGGAATGCACTGGTTAGAAAGCTTTCGAACTCATCAGCAGCAATAGTTTTAGGTACAAAAGGCTCGCCGTAAAAGCGGCGTACTTCGGCAAACACTTCAAAAGGGGTGTTTTCCGTAAAATACAGCACAGCAGGAGTGACATTGGTTTCAAGCAATACCTGATTACGCTTAGCAAAGCTGAACGAAAGCTGGCGAGGGCCAGCCACGGCTTCTGGTAAGCCTTCTTCATCAACCATTGCTTCGAGCGCTTCTTCCTGTGCCTCTACCGCAAGGGTGAGTTGCTCGTCTTGACCTGCCATATTACTCGTTACCTTCATCAAGGTTGTCTTTCTCAGTCAGGTATTCTTCAAATGAAGGCGGCAAAGAAAGTTCATCATCCCAATTAGGCATACTAGGGCTTTCAGCGTTTGGCATTAGTGAAATACCTTCTTGCTGACGCTTAAGCTGTAACGCTCGAATATAGTTGTACTTACGATGGCTAATAGAGTTCATGGTAGCGCCGTCACGTACAATAGTAGGCTTCAAAAACACCATTAGGTTACGTTTACGCTTACTGGTAGACGTCGACTTAAACAAGTTACCAAGAATAGGAATATCGCCTAATAAAGGCACTTTAGATACGCTTTCTTGCACGTCTTCGTCTATCAAGCCGCCTAATACTATCGTGCCGCCATCATCCACAATAACCGTAGTTTTAATTTCACGTTTATTAATAGAGATATCTACCGAGGTGGCACCACTCACGCTAGATACTTCTTGTTCAATTAATAACTGAACTGCATCGCCTTCATTTATTTGAGGCGTGACTTTAAGTTTAATGCCTACTTCTTGGCGATCGACCGTTTGGAAAGGGTTCGAGTTATTCGAGCCTGTAGATGTACCAGTAATAATCGGTACTTCTTGCCCTACAATGAAATAAGCTTCTTCGTTGTCCATGGTCGTAAGGTGCGGCGTGGCCAATACGTTTGAGTTAGTATCGGTGCTAACCGCTTGCACAACTGCGCCCCAGCCATTATCAATAATACCGGCGATTAAGCCATTGGCACTGCCAAGTAAGCTGGCTAATGACGTATAGTCACCCTCATCTGTATTGGTTACCGTATAAGGAGAACCATCATCTGATACATAAGTTTCCGTTTCGGTAGTATCTTCTGCTTCTTTAACCGCTACAGCCAATGAACCTACAGGAATTACACCGTTGCTAAACTGTGTACCACCGCCACTTTCAGATACCCACTGAACACCCAAAGTAGTACCGTCGCTTTCAAATACTTCAACAATAATGGCTTCAACTTGAACCTGTGCGCGGCGAATATCGAGCTGACGTACCACTTCTTCCAGCGAGCGCATCATGTCAGGCTCAGCGGTAATGACTAACGCGTTTGAATCTTCATGAGCATCAATACTCACGTCACGATTTGACGAGCCACGGCTATTGGTGCTGCCACTTTTCTCTTCGGCTTGAATACTGGCAGAAACCCCTTGAAGCACTTTAACTAGGTCGTCGGCTTTGGCGTAGTTAAGAAACAGGACGCGGGTGTTACCGCTGGTTTCTAATTCTTGATCCATGCGCTCAATAAGGTTAATTAAACGTTGGCGGGCTTTAATATCACCGCTCACAATCACTGAGTTAGTGCGATCGTCGGCAACTACGCGAGGGTCAGATTTTGCACCGGTATTCGTTTTACCTTGAGATTTATTAATGCTGTCGATAATACGCACCATTTCAGATGCTGAAGCGAAACGTAGCTTCACAATTTCAACTTCTTCGTCACCTGCACGGTCTACACGCTCAATAATTTCAACCAAGCGGTTTACTACGGCCGCACGGCCAGTAATCATCATTACATTTGAAGGGTCGTGGCTTACTACGTTACCACCGCCTGCTTGGTCGTTAAGCTGACGTAAAATAGGGGCTAATTCTCTTACCGGTACGTTATAAACAGGTACTACACGGGTGATCATTTCATCACCGTCTTTCGCTGAACCTTCTACTACGGGAATATTTGATGTTTTAGCATCTTTTGAGCGCACTACTTTTAAAATACCGCTAGGCATTTCAACTACAGCAAAGTCGTAAACCTGAAGCACGTTTAAAAAGAACTGATAATACTGATCTTCAGTCAGCATATCGTAGCTTCGAACACTAATTTTACCGCGAACATTTGGGTCGACAATAATGGTGCGCTCTAAGTTTTTACCCACAATATTAATGAACTCACTAATATCAGTGTCTTTAAAATTAGGCATATATTCAGCGGCTGTTACCGAGAAACAAAGAAGGGCCGTACACAGCGCTGTGCTTAGGCGAGATAACAATTTGTGGCTAGTGCGCCTTTTCATTCTGTCTTCCTTTAATTCTTATTCTGCTGATGGCTCAGGCAAATCGAGATACAGCGTGACAAAACTGCCATCACGAATGATTGTAAGTTCAATATTCTGAGCATTGCGAAGTTCAGATAGTGCTTCTTGGGATTGCTGCATGTCTGTCAGATCCAATCCGTTAATTTGTGCAATCACATCGCCGGCTTGAAGCCCCGCCGATTTAAATAATGCGGGTTCTTTACCTGGGCTAACTTGATAACCGACAAGCTGACCTTCTTCGGTTTTTGGCGAAATAGAAATGAAGTCGGTAAAGCTTGCTGGACGCTCTCGCAATGAAGCAGTTGCTTCAATGGCTTCTTCACTTAACTGCCTTGTATTGGGTTCGTCTCGTTCATCATGCACTGGCTGTGGACGACGTTTAGCTTGTTGTTGGCGACGCTTATTCGCTTCGTCGTAATCAATGCCATCTAACATCAAGGTTTCGTTTCTAACCCCATTTTTAATGATAACCCTGTCGCGGAATACTTGTTTTAGGGTGGCGTTAGTACCTTCAATTTTTTCACCTAAGCCATACACGGCTTGGCTATTGCGATTTTCAATAATCGCGGTGCTAGAGTCTTCATCCGAACTTGCTACCACACCGGTAAGCGTAAGGTTAAGACGCGTTTCAGGCGCATCGGTAACTGGCGCTTCTTCTACCTTTGCAGGCGCGGCAGCCGCGTTACCAAACAAATTTAATTGTTGTATTTTGCGTATGTTGACCCCACTTTGCCCTGAAGCCGTAGAAGGTATGGGCGCAAAACTCACTGCGGGAGTCGCAGATAATTGAGGTTCAGGTATAATTCGCCATAGTAGCTTGGCGGCAAAGGCTATTAAATATAGGCTCAGCAGCACCACAATTAACGTGTGAAGTTGTTTTTGGTTCTGGTTTACAAAAACAACCAGAGACTGTGGATTGAGTTTATCGAATGTCATGTCGCCACTTGATGGTACTGCTTATTATTAAAGTGAAAATTTGGTTAACCGCGCTTTGTCCGACCCATCATAGCCTAGTCGAGGTGGGGCTCACAACACTAAAGCCGCACCGTTACGAAATTATTACAAAGGTCTTATGGAAACGAACAATACATCACAAAATGTGAGGCTAGACAAGTGGCTATGGGCTGCAAGGTTTTTCAAAACCCGCGCCATTGCCAGAGACATGGTTCAGTCAGGAAAAGTTCACTACAACGGACAGCGCACTAAGCCCGGCAAGAATGTAGAGCTTGGCGCAGTGATAAAAGTTCCCTCAGGTTGGGATAATCGCGATGTTATTGTTCGAGGGCTCAGTGATAAACGACTCAGTGCAGCACTTGCTCAAGACTTATATGAAGAAACTGAGACAAGTGTAACAAAACGTGAAGAAAACCAAGTTGCACGAAAATTGAACGCTTTTCATAGTCCTAAGCCAGAACATCGGCCAGATAAAAAACAGCGCAGACAAATTATTAAATTTAAGCAGCAGTAAAAGCACGCTGCCTAACAGGACGAGTTTATGAGTGATTTTGATAAATTACATCGATTTTTATTTACCCAAGCGAACGTTCGCGGCGAATTAGTTCGTTTAGATGAAAGCCTAAAGCAAATTGTGCACAGCTACGAATACCCCGTACAAATTCAGCGTTTGTTGGGGCAATTGGCAGCGGCAACGTCTTTACTTACGGCTACGCTTAAATTTAAAGGCGAAATTGCCCTACAAATTCAAAGTAAAGGGCCGGTAAGTTACGCGGTTATTAATGCCACCCATGAACAAACATTTCGTGGCGTTGCCCGCTGGGATGAAAGCCTAGAAACGCTGCCAGAAGCATTTGATGAGTTACTTACCGAAGCGGTGTTGGTGATGACCATCACTCCTGATGAAGGCGAGCGTTATCAAGGTATTGTGGCATTAGATAAGCCAACATTAGCTGAGTGTTTAGAAGAATACTTCGCTCAGTCTGAACAGTTAGCCACTCGCGTGCACTTAATGACTGACTTGCAAGATGAAAACAATGCCAGAGCGGCGGGTATGCTGCTTCAAGTATTACCAACAGATGCAAGCGCCACTGACATCACCCAAGCAACAGGGTTTGATCATATTGCTACGTTAACCGAAACGTTAACGGAAAAAGAAATGTTCTCGTTGTCGGTTGAAGACATTCTTTATCGTTTGTATCACCAAGAAGAAGTGGAAGTATACCCTGCGAAAGCGGTTAGTTTTGCGTGTACGTGTTCTAAAGAACGTAGCGCAGAAGCACTTCGTAATATCGATAAAGCTGAGCTTTTATCGATAGTGAAAGAAGATGGCGACATTAAAATGAATTGTCAGTACTGCCATGCAGAATATCGTTTCGATAGCATTGATATTGAGGCGATTCACAATGGTAATGCACCCTCTCCTGATACTAATCAATAAGGGTACACTCCCGCCCCTAAAATAAGAAAACAAAAAAGAAAACCTCTTAATTCACTTTCCCTTTACAGCATATGTTGTAAGGGGAAGTTGATAAAAAACCACGTATCCCGTTTTGTATCCCTCCTCAAAATAAAAAATGTAATTTTATTACGTTTTTTTCGAAAGTTGATCCAGATTAATAATCAGTATTCTTTATAGAAATAACGCTATGCCCTTATTTACTTTAGACTCAGTTAAATGATACTTTTTGAAAGTGCTATTGAAAGATTACATTAAGGGTTACGGTTATGAGTGTGGCAGCGTCTTTAAAAACGGATTTAAAAATCTCTCCATTGGTTGATTTGCCTAGCGCCGAATTAATCGAACGCGCGATTAAGCGGGGCGAGGGTGTGTTAGATACTAACGGGGCTTTGGTCGTTGAAACCGGCGAAAGAACTGGTCGCTCACCAAATGATAGGTTCATCGTAAAAGAGCCTTCCACTGAGAATGAAATCGATTGGGGCAAGGTTAATAAGCCATTTGATGCTACTAAATTCGATGCCTTGTGGAACAAAGTAGAGGCCTACCTAAATACTCAAGAGCATTTTCTATCTCACCTTCAAGTGGGCTCAGATCCTGCGCATGCACTCCCTTTAGAAGTAAGAACGCAAACTGCGTGGCAGCACGTTTTTGCGCGTAATCTTTTTATCGTGCCAGACAAATGGAACGTCAATAACGAAAGCCCGTGGCAAGTATTAAATGTTCCTGGGTTCGTGTGTGACCCAGAGCGTGACGGCACCCACAGTGATGGCGTGGTAGTGATTAATTTTGCTAAAAAACGTGTGCTTATTGCCGGCATGAGATACGCCGGTGAAATGAAAAAAGCCATGTTCTCGGTTCAGAATTTCTTACTTCCTGCGAAAGACATATTACCCATGCACTGCTCTGCCAACGTAGGCGAGCAAGGCGATGTCACTTTGTTCTTTGGTTTATCGGGTACAGGTAAAACCACGTTATCTGCCGATCCTAAACGCTTTTTAATTGGCGATGATGAACACGGTTGGGGCGAAGGCAGTGTGTTTAATATTGAGGGCGGCTGCTACGCAAAATGTATCGACCTTTCGCAAAAGAACGAACCGGTTATTTGGGACGCCATTAAGTTTGGCACTATTTTAGAAAACGTTGTGCTAGACGATACTCGCACCCCAGATTACAAAGATACGTCGCTAACCCAAAATTCACGGGCGGCTTATCCATTAAGCCACATTGAAAAGCGGGTTGAAGCAAACCGTGGCGGCGAGCCTCGCTCTGTCGTATTTTTAACCTGTGATGTAAGTGGTGTGTTACCGCCTGTATCAGTACTAAGTGAAGAAGCGGCGGCCTATCATTTCTTAAGTGGTTACACCGCAAAGGTAGGCTCGACAGAGATTGGTTCAACCTCAGATATTGAATCAACATTTTCTACCTGTTTTGGCGCACCCTTCTTCCCACGCCCAGCAGGCGTGTATGCCGAGTTATTAATTAAACGCGTAAAAGCGTTTAATGCCAAAGTGTACTTGGTGAATACCGGTTGGACTGGCGGGCCTTATGGTACAGGTCAGCGGTTTGATATCCCTACCACTAGAGCTATTATCGATGCCATTGTATCGGGTGATTTAGCCGATGTTGAAACCCAACATATTGAAGGCTTAAACCTTGATGTACCCAACGCAGTATCAGGCGTTAACGATAATTTATTAGTGCCTAAGCAAACCTGGAATGATGCAGAAAAATACGAAGAATATGCGCAGAACCTAGTAGATAGCTTTAAGCAAAACTTTGAGAAATACGATGTTAGCGATGCCATTGTTAAGGCAGGTCCTGGCAACTAATTCTTGCTGCGTTTTTTAGGGCGCAGTTAGATGTTAGGGGAGGCAACCCTTCCCTTCCCAACCTTCATCACACTCAACGTGATTGATGTTTTGCCCGCGCTTAGCCGCGGGCTTTTTTCGTTTCGATTTGCTTACTGTTTAATGTAAAGATGTGGATCCAAACCAATTTTGGGGCAGAGGAGTAAAATTGATATTGTTTTTATATTGAAGAAGCTTGCTGTCCACCTCCCTTTCTGGAAACCAATACTTCCGATCATCTATGGAAATAAGTCTTAGGGTGTAAGATACGCTAAATGGGTCGAGTGGCCCTTTTTCAGTTCGAATTGAAGTGTCAAAAATTTGAACTTCTCTGTCCTTATTGTTTGGTGCTGGTACTTTTTTATTTTCAGAGTTGTATATAACAGGGATTTGAATAACAGTGATGCCTTGTGGAAGCTTGTGAAATTTGGAAATTTCAGACAATTTCTCGTTACTAAATGGGTATCTTTGTAAGCGCCAACTGGCGTCTATATACACTTTGGCCAAGGCGACGTTATTATCTCCAACATGAATAAATACTCTGGGTTGGAACAATTTAAAGAAACAATAGAACCCAATTAACGTTGAGCTGACGATAAATATTATCCACTTCATTACAAAACTGTCTCATAATTAACTTCGAAAAATGTACTCTCACCCGGTGCGATTTGATGAAAACTTGAATCTTTGACGCCATCTTGCCAAAATCTTACCTCAACGCCAGTGTTACTCCCAACCTTATTTTAAAATGTCGCTTTCACCGGACCTGAATTTACGATATAGCCGTTTCTTTTGACGATACTATGGCAGCAGAATCCACTCAGTCTTGGCAGACTAAAGGAAGATCCGGGAACTATTGCACAGTCTTTTGATGATTGGTAAATCAAGAGTCTTGGGCTTGGGGAGTTACCAAAGATTAAACCAAATAATATTTTGCCCGCGCTTAGCCGCGGGCTTTTTTCGTTTCCTATCTTGCGCGAGTTATACTAAAGGCGTACTGTAGCGTCCTTGGTAGTCGATAACGTTCTCACGTTAAAATTCGCTCCAAACAAAAAATCAAAAAACGTTGTAGTAAGTCTCTTAACTACAAATCATGCCCTGCTACACCAATATATTGCACTATTTCGTTTAGAACCCTGTTTGTAAAGGAGCATGGATGAGCCGTCGTCCTATTACTGTTGTTATATTTTCCGGTTTTTTCTTACTGGGTATGTTGTTTATATTATGGGGTATTTTACTTCCAGATATTGCGGTCGACCTGCGTATGTCAGAGTTAGTAAGTGGTTTGTTCTTCTCGCTTTTCTCATTGGGTATGATGGTGGGAGCCGTAGTAGGCGGAAAGTACGTTAGTCGCTTTGATTACATGCCATTGTTAGCATCGCTATTGGGTATAAACGCTGTTTTATTATTGCTTATATCGTCATTACACGGGTGGCAATGGGTATTGGTGGTAGCCGTCGTTATAGGCATAGTCAGTTCCTCAATTTTTACTATTGGGCACACCTTAATTGCCCGCTTGTATGAAGAAAAGCGCTTTACCATGATGGGGCTAATGGACTTTATGTTCAGCCTAGGCACATTTGCCGCTTCGTTTTTTGTTACCTTGCTTTATCTTCAAGAAGAAAACTGGCGTAGGCCAATTCAAGTGCTTGCACTCTTTATGCTAGCCCTGTCGGCGTATACCTTTATGGCAGCGCACTCTCAAGCCAAATTACTCCGAGGCCAACCCAAAGCGCAGCGTAAAACCCTCAACTTTGGCGCGGTAATAAAACAACCTATTTTTATTTTTATGGCGTTACTTAGTTTCGGATACGGCGCGGTAGAGTTTGGTAACGCTAATTGGTTTGTAAGTTATGCGCAAAACGGCATTGGGTTTACCGGAGAGCAATCTCGAAACCTACTCGCGTGTTTTACAGCGGGTATGGTTATCAGTCGGTTGGCTTTTCCTTTCTTATTGCGATTTATGTCAGTGCATCGGCTTATTGTTATATTGGCTACAGCGTCGTTGTGCGGCGTATTTGCCATTAAGCTTACCACTGACCTGTACAGTATGGGCGCAGGTAACTTACTGTTAGGGCTTGGATTAGGTGGGTTATTTCCACTTATGTTGTCGGCAGCCATGAATATTGATAGTGACAATGGCCCCGTATTATCTGGCATTTGTATTATTGGCAACTCAACCGGCGTACAAGTGGCCTCTTTTTCAACGGGGTTATGGGCAAATTATGTTCCTCTAACTACTGCGTTTTGGGTAATACCTATAGGTGGTTGCTTGTTGTGGGTTGCTGCGTGGGCGTACAGCCGAATGGTGAAACAGCACGGTTACTTATGAAGGGGTAAATAGAACTCTGCGATTAAACCTTGTTGCGGGTGATTGCGTAGCTCTACACCACCATCATGTGCTTCCACAATACGTCTTATAATTGATAAGCCTAAACCAGAGCCCGATGTACTTCGGGCTTTGTCACCTTGCGCGAAGGGCATGAACACATGCTCTAATTCTGCTGCGGGAATACCAGGGCCAAAGTCGCGTATTTTACAGTAAACCCGTTTTTCATTACGGTTATAAAATGTGGAGATAACAATATTATTTGAGCCGTAACGAAAGGCGTTCTCGATAATATTATCAATAACCCGCTTCATGGCCACACGGCGTAAATCTAATAAAGGAATATCGTTAAGCTTCAACGCGATACGATGCTTCTCTTCAATATGCCGAGCTTGTGCCAATTCGATAATAAGGCTGTTTAGGTCGGTATTTTCTTTTATCTCTTCTGTGTCGTAGCGGGCGTAGTCGATGAATTGATCGATAATCGCATTCATATCTTCAATATCATTAACAATGCCATCTTTTATCCAGTTTTGCGATTCGGGCAGCATTTCAGATGCAAGGCGAATGCGCGTCAGCGGGGTGCGTAAATCATGAGATATACCTGCCGTCATCAAAGTCCGGTCATGTTCTAGCTGCTTAATACCTTGATTCATACGGTTGAAGGCGCGGGTAACTTGAATCATTTCCGTGCTACCTTGCTCTTTAAGCGGCACTGGATGTTCGCCTTTACCTACCGCTAATGCTGCTTTTTGCAAAGAAGACAGTGGCATGGTCATGCGTCGTACGAATAGCCAACCACCCGCTACACTTAATATACCTATCACCATTAAATACATGGTTAACGGTGAAATATTCGCTTCGTTTAAACCGGTTATGGGAATAGCAATCCAGGTGTCGGGGTAGCGAGACAATGAGACCCACACCGTATAGGGGGCATTAGCGTCGGTTTTCTGTGAAACCGTACTAATACGAACATCAGCTAGTTGCTCAAGTTGCTTGCTTACCTGCGACGACATGAACCCGTAATAAACCGCACTTTCTAACCCTTTGGTTCGCGCTTTGCTGGCATCGAGTATCTGAATGTCGGTTTTGGCGAAATAACGAGCTCTGCTGTCGTCATTACTAACTAACAAATCTTCCGCTAATACCGATTTTACTTGTGTGGCAAGTAAGCTGTTTATTTGCTGATAACTAGGTTGAATAAAATAATAGGTAACCGACAGATAGGAAACGACTTGGTTAATAAGCAACAGTACACCAATCAGTAACACTGTTTGACCAAATGCACTTTGGGGTAACAAACGCACTACTTAGACAACCTACGTAAACAACCTGTTTTGGCCATGGTTACTTATGCCTGCTCACCATCAGGAATAAAGACATAGCCTAGGCCCCATACGGTTTGAATGTATCTTGGATTTGCAGGGTCTTTCTCTAGCATTCTACGCAATCGCGATACCTGAACATCTATACTGCGTTCTAGCGCACTGTAGTCTCGTCCACGGGCAAGGTTCATAAGCTTGTCTCGTGATAGGGGCTCTCTAGGATGGGTGACTAAAGACTTCAACACTGCAAACTCACCACTTGTTAGCGTAAGAGGGGTGGTGCCAGCCGTCATTTCGCGAGTCGCCAAATTCAGTTTGTATTCGCCAAATTCGATAACTTGTACGTCTTTAGAAGGTGCGCCAGGGGCTTCACTACTGCGTCGACGTAATACTGCCTTTGCTCGAGCAAGTAACTCTCGGGGATTGAATGGCTTAGGCAAGTAGTCATCGGCACCCATTTCAAGGCCAATAATTCTGTCTACTTCATCGCCTTTTGCAGTAAGCATGATGATAGGAAGTTCGCTACCTACTTGGCGTAAACGACGACAAATAGACAAGCCATCTTCGCCAGGAAGCATTAAATCTAACACCATAAGGTGGAAGTTCTCGCGCTCCAGCAATCTGTCCATTTGCTCTGCATTTCCAGCGCCTCGCACCTGATAGCCTTGCTCCACTAAATAGCGTTCCAGTAGGCTACGAAGGCGCATGTCGTCATCGACAACGAGAATTTTAGACGTTTCCTGACCCATGACATGCCTTTAGTAATAGTTTTCCTCACTATAACTATTCGCTGGCGAATACAAAAGAGAGGAATGCATGAAAGCCTTCCTCTCTTTGTTACAAATAGTGTCTGTTAGCAACTAGTCAAAGCGAACGACATTAAGTGCTTTGGTGTCGGCAGTGCCATTTAGGGTGTCTGAATACAAAGCAATAATTTGTTGCGAGCCTGTGTGTTCTTGCTCAAAAAAGGTATCTTGAACTTTACCTGCAAACCCATGCCAGGCCTTTGCGTATTTTGCTAAAAATGCCTCATGACCCCATTCTTGTTGGCGTTGTTTAACTCGTGCAGGGGCAAAAAATATCTCTGCATCTAAGGCTTTCTTATTTGGTTTTTGCTCGGCCTTCCAATCGGTGGCACCAATAAGCGTTACTTTGGAAAGATTATCACCAAGGGCGTCGCCAAGTGATGTGATCAGAGCACCGTTGGCAGCAAAATCGAGCAACCAGTATTGTTGACCTTTAGGCAGTGTTTCTACATCGTCGTAGCTAAATACGTGGTCGTAGCAACCTGACGCTTTTACCATGTCTATATTTGACGCAGAGGTTAACCCAATGACTTGATAATTAGCATGTCTGTGAACTTTTTGATCTTTAAGCCGTTGAGCGGTGCCCAATGCAGTTTTGCTAGATGCACTAGAGAGCAATAATGACTCACCCTTGCTAAATTCATCTACAAAATCATCCAGCACAAACGAGGTCATATATAACGGACGGAAATTTAGCTGCCAAGCTTCACGGCTTTCATCATACCCAGGGTCAACGGCGCAGCGTAGAAATTGGTCGTACACCGGGCTAATACTTTTACGATTTTCGTGAATATCAGAAAAACCATGGGGGGCGACCTTTCCGGCTTTAGTTATCCAGTGGCTTGCCATAGGCAGGTAACCAAACACTTTCTCGCCTGCTTTAATGTCAGCGTGGTTTGACGCCACCACAGTGGCAAATCCCCATACAGGTACAATGCCGTAACCTTCATCAGCGGGGAAAAACCCCCAGTAGCCCATGGTAAAGCCCAGCGCGGCATAAGTAATATTATTGGCTGAAAAACCAAAGCTGTCAGTTTTAAGTAAAACCTCATCTTCAGCTAAGTCATTGGTAGACAGGGTTTTGTCTACTACTTGGGTGGAGTCGATTTTGTCTTTTTTCACCCAAATCTGCGTACTGGTTACGGTTGTCATGGCGTCACCTTTCATCTAATTTTAATAGACTACGATGCCGTACTTTGTATGGGTTTTCGACTTCAGGTTGTAAATAGATTGTTATAGGGGCGGCGAATATACAGTCACTAACACCCTTTTTTGAGATGATGGCTAATATTACTCGTCTTGGGTATTCAACCAATCCATTTGGTGGCCTGCACGACGCTTTCTATTTAAAATATCTTCCAATAGTGGAGTAAGAATGAGCTCCATCGCTAACCCCATTTTGCCACCTGGTACTACGAGTGTGTTTATACGCGACATAAACGCGCCATCAATCATTTGTAGCAAATAAGGGTAGTCAACATGCTTCATTTCACGCCTGAAGCGAACCACAACAAAACTTTCGTCTTGCGTAGGTATTTCACGGGCACTAAACGGGTTTGAGGTGTCTACAGTAGGTACACGTTGAAAGTTAACATGGGTTTGAGAGAACTGAGGCGTGATGTATTGGAAATAATCATCTAGCCCACGCACGATGCTACTCATTACCGCTTCACGAGAATGGCCTCGGTCGGTAGTGTCGCGCACAATTTTTTGAATCCACTCAAGGTTTACAATAGGTACCATGCCTACCAATAAATCCACATGCTTGGCTACATCATTTTCTTCGGTTTTAACGCCGCCATGTAAGCCTTCATAAAACAGTAAGTCGGTATTTTGTGGTAAATCTTGCCATGGGGTAAAGGTGCCCGGCATTTGATTAAAAGGCACGGCTTCATCAAAGGTGTGCAGGTACTGGCGGAACTGACCTGAACCCGAGCTTCCGTATTCTCTAAAGAGGGTTTCGAGTAATTCGAAATCGTTGGCCTTCGGGCCAAAGTAACTAATATGTCGGCCCTGTTCTTGGGCTTTGCGAATTTCCACTTCCATTTCCGGGCGAGTAAATCGGTGGAAACTGTCGCCACCAACCACTGCTGCGTTCACATTTAAGTTTCTGAAAATGTGGCGTATAGCATTGGTTGTTGTGGTGGTGCCCGCACCAGAAGAACCTGTTATAGCAATAATTGGATGTTTTACAGACATAGAAATTCGTTTGAGAAATGACGGGTACTAGTTATAAGCTGATGTGGGTTAAGAATCAAGACCACCCTCTTACTGAGAAATTGACTACAAGCACGAATTAGCGCTAACTTGGCGAAAATAAATTACAAAAAGCACAATGAGGAAGTGGCGATGGAATCTTTTCTACTGGGTATACTGGCTTTAGTAACCGTAGCTGGTGCCATGCTATCTTTTAAACATGTGGGCAAGCTGTCACGCATGCAAACTCATATTGATCAATTGGAAAGACGCTTAAGGGCATTTGAGCAAAAATCTACGTCTTCAAAGCCCTCTCCTCGCGTTGAAAGCATAACCGCTCCTAAACGCGACGCCTCGGCTAGCCATTTAGGGGGCGCCTCTAAACCTCGTGCATCGAGCAACCCGTCAAGTCCTCCTACGCTTATTTCCTATGTTGAAAAGCACCAGCAGGGGCTCGTTAACGCCATTAAGGGTAACGGGTTATTATGGCTTGGCGGCTTAGTTTTGGCGGTGGGAGGCATTTTTCTCGCAAACTACGCCATTGAGTCGGGTTTCGTTTCAGCCGAACTTCGCGTGATACTCGGTGGCGTATTTGGTGTTTCTCTGGTGGTGGCCTCAGAATTTTTAGCTCGCCATCGCATTCGCTTTTCTATTTATTCACCGGCGGTATGTGCGGCACTTGCCTCAGGTGGTGTGGTCACGTGTTACGCCATTACGCTAGTGGCCTTCAATTATTATGGTTTTTTATCGCCTTTGATTGCTTTTGCAACGTTAGCGCTTATTGCTTTAGGCGCGGTTTCATTGTCGCTCCGATTTGGCCCATTGCTAGCGTTTATTGGGATACTGGGGGCATTTGCCATTCCAGCGCTCGTTAACACGGGGTCGAATAATATTCCTTTGCTTTTGGCGTTTGTTAGTCTTGTTTCTTTATCTGGCGTGTGGGTGGCGCAAAAGGTCGCCGCGGTTTGGTTGTGGCGAGTGAGCTTTTTAGGGCAATTTTTATGGGCGTTAATGGGGCTATCAAGTACAGAGGCGAGCCACTTTGTTGCTTGGTTATGTTTTAGTGTATTTTCAACATACTTGTTTGCGTTGGTTCGTACATTGGGGTGGTCATTAATGGCTACGCAACATCAGGGAATGTCACTGAGAAGCTTATTTTCTCAACGACAACAACTCGCGGCAATTTCACTGGTTTTAATCGTCATTCATGGGTTTCTGATTCAATACGGCAGCAATGAAAAAATATGGATTAGCGCCTTCACCTTGGCCGCTTTACTGCTTGTTGCGCCTATTCGACACAGTGCCTTTAATATGTGGCCTGCACTTATGTTGGTTACTGGTTTGACGCATTTTGCTATGTTAAGGCCAGCTGAAGGGCCAATAGATCTTAGCTTTATTCTTAGTGGAAAGTATCTATTTTCTCAGATGCTCGCGGTAGGGCTTTGCGTGTACGGGGGTATTTTAGCGAGAAAACACAATACCCATGACACCGCGCGACCGGCGTTTTGGCTCTATATGGTGGTAAGCCCAGTGGCGTTGTATGGGGTAAGTTATGCGCTAGCACCTAGCAAGGTCACCGGCGTACTCTACGGTATTTGGGCGCTTGAACTTGCGCTGATTGCACTAATAAGTGCTTTAGTCACGTGGAGAGTTAACCCCCATATAGAAAAGCTCTCTTTTTCCGTGCTTGCCAATGCGTGTTTAACATTGTGTTTTACCATGGTACTTGATGCCGCAATATTATCACTGGCGTTGGCTATTCAAGTGGCTATGGTGAGTATACAAAGTGCAAAGTATCGCGTAGCGCTACCAGACTGGTTGTTTAAAGCCTTATTGCTTGCCGTGTTGTTAAGACTCACTGGCGCGCCATGGTTAGCGGATTATGCTGACGAACATATTTTCAGCATACATTGGACGGCTGTTGTCTATCCGGCGGTGTTTTTAAGTTTATGGTTAGCACGAAAATACAACCCGTCGCCGACATTAAAGGTGTGGCTGGAAGGCGCGTTATTGCATGTTGTTGCACTGTTTATTACTACCGAGCCTAGTTATTGGTTAATGGGGGCCTACCCAGAGCTATTCCTCGCTTCATACACGGAAAAAGTCTTTTTAGCCTTGGGATGGGTTGCGCTCGCGGTAACCTATTGGCACCGTGCTTGTGTTGCTCAACAGTTGGCTAAACTCTATCGTGTGGCGGGCTTTATCTTAATGATAGGGGCTTTTTGGCTTCACTTAGATATATCAGTGGTGAATAACCCCTTTGTGTTCCCACAAAATACGGGGGGTAATGCAGTACTGAATTATATGGCTTTACAATGGTTAGCTCCAGCGTTACTGCTTAGTACATTGTGGTTGCCACCTTGGTTTAAGGTATTGCCAAGCAGCGCTTCACAGATAAAAGCGCTCATTTCAGGGCCATGCTTAAAAGGTGTTGTGGTGATTATCGGTCTGTTTTTGGTGCTTTATATCAATAGCATCATTCGGCGTCTTTTCCATCATGGACACGTTGAGTTTGGTTTAGGAATAGGTCAAGCTGAGCAATACACCTACTCGGTGGTATGGCTTATTTTGGCGACCTTAACGATTTTCCTCGGCCAATACATGCATAAAGATAGAGCCGTGAAGTTAGGCTTTGGCCTGTTAACGGTTGTGCTACTGAAAGCCTTTGTTATCGACATGTCTAGCCTTGAAGGTTTATATCGTGCCCTGTCCTTCATTGGCTTGGGGTTAAGCTTGGTGGGAATAGGATGGCTATTTCAGAAATTTAATATGGAATCGGATAGGCCTCGTGATCAAGTAAGCCCAGTGACGTAGTGGAGAATGGCGTCTATGTATGCGGCTTCTTGTCGGCGTTAGGTTTTTGAGACGTGCTATGGTGGTGCTGAAGAAGCCGCACTATTAGCTGAGCTTCTTCTTCATCTAGGTCTAACAAATCGCGAACACGTTCAATGTGCCCTTTATCGTGCTCGCTAAATTTCCCATCTTCCAATGCCGTACGAACGGTTTCTTTAAAGCGGTCTCTTTTTAACTGCATTTGAGCGGTAAAACTAGACGACAAAATACCTGCTGGAAGGGCATAAAAGCAGATGCCTAAAATGGTGATTAAACCACCAAAAAGTTTGCCCCCAGGCGTGATGGGAACAATGTCACCATAGCCCACAGTAGTGAGTGTTACCACTGCCCACCATAGTGAAGCAGGTATACTGCTGAATGCCTCAGGCTGCGCAGTGTGTTCAATGTAATAAATGCAGGTGGCAGCAATAACGGTAAACAACATCAGCACGCTGAGTGCGGCAATTAATGCATGAGACTCGTTTCTTATGGCAGTAATCAGCGTTTGCATCGAGCGCGAGTAGCGCCCAAGTTTTAATATTCGCAGCACTCTGAATACCCGTAATATCCGTAAATCTAGGGTAACAAACATGCTTAGGTAGAAAGGTAATATGGCAAGCAAATCAATCAGCGCCATAGGACTTTTAAGATAGTACCAGCGCTTTTGCCAAGGCGTATGCAATTGAACGTCTTTTGACGATGCTAGTGCCGAAGGCGGTGCTGCGCCACTACTCCAAATACGAAGTATGTACTCAAGGGTAAAAAGGCAGACAGAAATCACTTCAATAATGTGTAACTCTGTACCCCATTGTGAAGAGGTACCCGGCACGGTAGATAGCATCATAGTAGCGATATTAATCACAATGACAATCACGAGTATCACATCAAAGTACTTACTTGCTTTGTGATGTGATTGAGCATCTTTATAAGAAGCTAAAATATTGTAGCAAGTGGTCTGAAGTGACATAAATGCCTTTGCGTTAAAGGTGCAGTTTAATACTCTACCAAGAATCGGCAGGTAAGCAAAAATACACCGTTAATAAAATAAGGATTAACTATGAAAGCATGTCATTGGCTGGCAGTAGTAATGTGTACAGCTACGTTAAGTGTAAATGCAGATGAAGCACTGCATACCGAAGCTGCACCCACGATTGATGGGGTAGCGAACGAGGCACTTTGGCAAGGGGATGAATGGTATCCTATGAATGAAGTGATCATTGGTGATACGCCCGCTGCCAGTGATTTTACAGGAAAGTATAAACTTCGCTGGAACGAAGATGCCCTGTATTTGTTGGCTGAAATTCGAGATGACCATTTATCTGACACTTATGCCTCGCCCATAGAGCGTTATTGGGATGACGATTGTTTAGAGATATTCATTGATGCAGACGGCTCAGGTGGCGACCACTTCAACAACTACAATGCTTTTGCATACCACTTAGCGTTAGACAACCAAGTGGCGGATATCGGCCCAAGCATGGCAACAGAAAATAAGGGTGAAGCTGTGCCTCAGCTTTATAACGACCATGTTGATAGTGCGTGGAAACGCCAATCAGACGCCCCGTTTGTGGTGCATTGGGAAACCGCAATAAAAGTGTTTGCTGATGATTATGTTCACGGTGAGTCTAACACCCCTTTAACGTTGAAAAAGGGTATGAAGCTAGGCTTTATGCTGGCTTACTGTGATTCGGACGGAGGCGATAGAGAACATTTTATGGGGTCGCACCCTATTACCCCAATCAACGGGGATAAAAACCAAGGATACAAAGATGCGTCTGTATTTGATGTGCTTGAGTTAAAGTAAGCACGGGTTAATACAAACAAAAACGCCGCCTAAGTATTATTAGCTTAGGCGGCGTTTACATGAGCTTTTACTCAGCGCTCCTCTTAACAAGAGATTAAATAAGAGGCTAAATAAGACATCCACATGACATCTATAAGCGCCTAGTCGGCACTAGATTCACGGGCAATGGCACGGTAGCCAATGTCAGTTCTAAAGTACGCGTCTTTAAACTGAATTGCATTTACAAGCTCATACGCTTTTTGCTGGGCTTCAGTGACGTTATTACCCATGGCAGTGGCGCATAGTACGCGGCCACCATTTGTGACCACTTTGCCATCTTCTAGTGAAGTACCAGCGTGAAACACTTTGCCATCTAAATCGGCAGCTTGTTCAAAGCCAGTAATTTCATCGCCCTTGTCATAGCTTCCAGGGTAACCACCTGCCGCAAGAACCACGCCGATGGCGGCACGTTCATCAAACTCAATAGTTTGATTGCCAAGTTCACCCTTACAGGCTGCTTGGCACAAAGCGACAATATCAGATTGTAAACGCAGCATAATAGGCTGGGTTTCAGGGTCGCCAAAGCGGCAATTATATTCAATTACTTTTGGCGTACCATCGGCCATGATCATAAGGCCAGCGTACAAGAAACCCATGTAAGGGTTACCTTCTGCCGCCATGCCTTCAACGGTAGGCATAATCACTTCTTTCATCACGCGGTCGTGAATTTCTTGTGTTACCACTGGCGCAGGAGAGTATGCACCCATGCCGCCTGTATTAGGGCCTTTGTCGCCATTTGCGGCGCGCTTATGGTCTTGACTGGTGGCAAAAGGGAGCACGCTTTTGCCGTCTACCATAACGATAAACGAGGCTTCTTCACCATCTAGGAATTCTTCTACTACAACACGGCTACCAGCTTCACCAAAGGCATTACCTGCTAGCATGTCGCGAATGGCATCTTCCGCTTCTTGCAACGTCATCGCTACAATCACGCCTTTACCTGCTGCTAGGCCGTCTGCCTTAATTACAATAGGTGCGCCTTTTTCACGCACGTAAGCGATGGCAGGATCAATGTCAGTAAAGTTTTGATATTCTGCGGTAGGAATATTATGGCGAGCTAGAAAATCTTTAGTAAAGGCTTTTGACCCTTCAAGCTGCGCTGCAGCTTGTGTAGGGCCAAATATCATTAAGCCTTCGTTAGTGAACGCATCTACTACACCTGCAACCAACGGCGCTTCTGGGCCAACAATGGTTAATTCAACATCGTTACCTTTAGCAAAAGACAGTAAACCAAGGATATCGTTTACATCAATTGCTACGTTTTCTAGCTTAGGTTCTATTGCGGTTCCTGCATTACCAGGGGCAACAAACACTGTTGAAACATCAGAAGATTGCGCTGCTTTGTAAGCTAGCGCATGCTCGCGGCCACCGCCGCCAATTACAAGTACGTTCATTAACTATTCCGTTTTAAGGTTTTGGTTTTACGACTTAGGTTTTATAAACTAGGCTTTTTAAACTTAAGCGTCATGCGATTACTCTCGCCAATGGCAAGGTACTTCTCACGATCTTGATCTTTTAATCTTAGGCTAGGAGGAAGCGTCCATACACCGCGCGGGTGGTCGGCTGTATCTTTAGAGTTTGCGTTGATGTCACTAGCTTCTTCAAGCTCAAAGCCCGCTTTCTCGGCTGCAGCAACAACGAAAGAACGCTTCATATAGCCACTTTTCTCCATCGCTGAGTCGTCAGCAGATTCAGGTAGTTCATGTTCTACCACACCTAGTATGCCACCAGGTTTAAGGGCTTTAAAGAAAGCGCCAAATGCGTTGTCGATGCCTTCAGTACCTTGACCCATGTACCAGTTATGAATGTTGCGGAAGGTAAGCACTACATCGGCACTGCCTGCTTCAGCAATATCAAGAGCTTTGGTTGGGTGGAAAGCCGTGACTTTTACACCTTGATAAGGCGCGCTGTCTTTTACTTTTTGATTGAATTTTTCTAGCGACTTACGGTAATAATCGTTGGTTGATTCGTCAACGAAGAAGTGAGCAGCAATGTACTGGCCCTCTTTTTGAACCAAAGGCGCAATAATGTCGGCATACCAGCCGCCACCCGGTGCAATTTCAACCACGGTCATATCTGGTTTAACACCAAAGAATCGTAATGTTTGCTGAGGGTTACGGAATTCGTCACGTACTTTAGCTTGTGCTGAGCGATGTTCGCTCATGGCTGCATCCGAGATAGCATCGGCGCTTGCATAGGTTGCTGACATGCCAAGCGTGGCTACGAGTACTAATTTGGCTAACTTCTTCATTGTTATTTCCTTATTATCATCGAGGGTAACGGCGATTACGTTAACTGCTAATACTGATAAACACCAGTTTCAGATTAAGCTTAACAACAAACTATTACACCTACCCGACACCCAACATGCTAAATCTGTACTCTGCCGCTTTGCTTTTTCTTGCTTCAGAGTTAAGAGCTCAAAGCTAAGAGCGAGAGCAGAAGGCATTCAAAACACGCGGTAAACCCATCCATGGGCGCTCTGCCACAGCATCCATGCTGTGGAAGGTTTTGAATGCCTTCTGCTCTCACTCCTATCAGCCGGCGTCATGCCTATTGGATTGTGAGTTTTAGCGTGTTCCGCGCTTTTATTCAATTGCAACTGTAGAGCCTAGATATCAAAAGAGGGGAAGTGAATGCCAGTACTAAACCCTCTATGGCATGGATACCACAGGGAACCCTTCACCTATCTCTAACCAGCCATTTGTTTCCAAAGCACGGCACGCAATAAGCTAGCAAGATGTAGTGAGTGAGTACGAGGGTGGAGCCCTCCACGGCAAGGATGCCGTGGCACAGCCCCCATGGACGGGTTTACGGCGTGCTCCAAACTCGTACTCGCTTACTGCATCATCTATTTTAATGGCGGAAGTGGCGCATGCCAGTGAACACCATGGCGATGCCGTGTTCGTCAGCTGCATCAATCACTTCTTGGTCGCGCATAGAGCCACCAGGCTGAATAACAGCTTTAATACCTGCTTCTGCGGCAGCATCAATGCCATCGCGGAATGGGAAGAATGCGTCAGATGCCATTACAGAACCTGCAACTTCAAGGTTTTCATCAGCGGCTTTAATACCTGCAATTTTAGCAGAATACACGCGGCTCATTTGACCTGCGCCCACACCTACTGTCATGCCGTCTTTGCAATATACAATGGCGTTCGATTTCACGTATTTGGCTACTTTCCAGCAGAACATCAAATCACGAAGTTCGTCTTCAGAAGGCTTAAGCTTGGTGACTACTTGAAGATCTTCCATTTCAACCATGCCGAAGTCGCGCTCTTGTACTAACAGACCGCCGTTAACGCGTTTGAAATCGTAACCGTCGGTAAGTTGGCCAGCCCAATCGCCACATGCCAATAAGCGCACGTTTTTCTTCGCGCTAACAATCTCTTTTGCTTCGTCGCTAACCGTTGGTGCAATAATCACCTCTACGAACTGACGATCCACAATCGCTTGCGCTGTTTTCGCATCTAACTCACGGTTGAACGCAATAATGCCGCCAAACGCAGAGGTAGGGTCGGTTTTAAACGCGCGATCGTAGGCAGATAAAATGTCTTCCCCAATAGCTACACCACAAGGGTTAGCGTGCTTAACAATAACGCAAGCTGGCTCTTCGAATTCTTTAACGCATTCTAGGGCAGAGTCGGTGTCGGCAATGTTATTGAACGACAATTCTTTACCTTGAAGCTGAGTGGCCGTAGACACTGACGCTTCTTGAATATCGTTTTCAACGTAGAAAGCAGCGCTTTGGTGGCTGTTTTCACCGTAACGCAAATCTTGCTTCTTGCTAACTTGAACGTTGAACGTACGTGGGAATTCGCTGTGCTCATGTCCGCAGTCGTCTTCGCAATCGGTAGCATCAATACGTGCGCCGAAGTAGTTAGCAATCATGCCGTCGTATTCAGCAGTATGCTCAAACGCTTTAATCGCTAGGTCGAAGCGGGTTTTGTAAGTCAGTGAACCTTCGTTTGCTTCCATTTCAGCTAAAACGCGACCGTAGTCGGCAGCTTTAACTACAATGGTTACATCTTTATGGTTTTTAGCCGCAGCACGAACCATAGTAGGGCCGCCAATATCGATGTTCTCAATAGCGTCTTCTAACGTGCAATCGTCGTTAGCTACAGTTGCTGCAAATGGATAAAGGTTCACTACCACCAAATCGATTGGCGCAATATTGTTTTCGTCCATAACCGCTTCATCAATTCCACGACGAGCTAAAATGCCGCCATGAATTTTAGGGTGAAGGGTTTTTACGCGGCCAGCCATAATTTCTGGGTGACCTGTGTGGTCAGACACTTCTGTTACTGGCAAACCAGCTTCAGCGATGAGTTTAGCAGTACCGCCCGTCGACAGAAGTTCCACCCCAGCGTTATGCAGCGCGGTGGCGAAATCGAGGATACCGGTTTTATCAGAGACACTTAATAGAGCACGTTTAATGGGTTTTGGTGTTTGCATAAAATATAAGCTTCAAAGTTAAGAGTGGTGAAACAAAAAGAGCACCTGTAGGTGCTCTTCGGTGGGCTAGGCCCGGTGATTTTAGTTCATGCCGTACTGCTTCAGCTTTTTGCGAAGCGTGCCACGGTTGATTCCCATCATGATGGCAGCGCGGGTTTGATTGCCGCGGGTGTAAGTCATAACTTCTTCCAGCAGCGGGGCCTCAACTTCGGCCAGTACCATTTCGTACAGATTATCGATGTTGGCGTTGTCCAGTTGCTTCAGGTATTTATTAACCGCTTGCTTTACTGAGTCACGAAGTGGCTTTTGTGCTTGCGTTTGAGAAGGCGTAGTTACTGTAGTAGTAAAAGGTGAAGTCACGTTTTGATCGAACATAATACTGTCTTGCTCTTAAGTTAGTCATTACTATGCTGCAGGAGAAATCTGTCGGGTTTCTCGATTCTGCAGCGCTTCAAAATAAGCGTTTAGTGCTTCAAGTTGCGCTGACGCATCCTCGATAGCGTTGAACGATTTACGAAATTGACGATCCGTATCGTGTTCCGAGAGATACCAGCCCACATGCTTGCGGGCAATTCTTACACCGGCGACTTCACCGTAAAAGCTTTGTACATTAGCAACGTGCTCGTGCAAAATCTCATACTGTTCAGACAATGGTGGTGGCTTAAGGTTCTCGCCAGTTTCTAGGTAATGCAGGATCTCTTTAAAGATCCAAGGATTGCCTTGAGCACCGCGACCTATCATCACACCATCTGCACCGGTACAATTCAGTACCTGTTGTGCTTTTTCAGGAGAGGTAATGTCTCCGTTGGCAATTACGGGTATCGAAATTGCCTCCTTTATACGACGGATAGTGTCGAACTCCGCCTCTCCTTTGTACATACATGCTCGCGTTCTACCGTGAACAGCCAGTGACTGTATGCCGTTTTGCTCAGCAATGCGGGCTATCTCAACCCCATTGCGGTTATCGGTATTCCAGCCGGTACGAATTTTAAGTGTTACAGGAACATCTACAGCGTTAACTACCGCTTTAATGATCGATTCCACCGTACTCGGGTACTGAAGCAACGCGGAACCTGCCAGTTTCTTATTCACCTTTTTGGCAGGACAACCCATGTTGATGTCGATGATTTGCGCACCGTTCTCAACATTAAATTGTGCCGCTTGGGCCATAAGCTCTGGATCAGCACCTGCAATCTGTACAGAACGAATACCTTCTTCGCCCTCATGATTCATTCGTGCTTGTGATTTTGCGGTATTCCATACCTTTGGATTGCTAGAAAGCATTTCCGACACCACAAGCCCCGCACCCATACGTTTACATAGTTGACGAAACGGACGGTCAGTCACGCCAGCCATTGGAGCCAGCATCAAATTGTTATCTAACGTATAGGAACCAATTCGCATATTTCGCCATCTAGAACTGCACAGAATTTATACACCCGGCTAAAACGGGGCGCTAAGTGTACGTGTTTTCGCAATACTTGAAAAGGCTAAAAATCACACAAAATTTCACTCTATGGGCTTGACAGTGAAAAAAAACTGTAACATTAGCCATCTATCACCGTTTTGCAGAGTGAATTTTAATCAAATCTCTCAAAGGCCGCGAATTGAAAGGCATTGAAAGACAAAAAATTTACATTTAGACGAGTTTTTTACCAGACACTCGCGCCCATTCTCCATCAATCGCACTCTCATCAAGGGCAAAATCGCGGGTATAGGCAGCTTCGATTTTGGTTACTTGTTCAGCAAGAATGCCGGAAAGGGCGAGTAAACCAGATGGTTTACAGTAAGATGAAATAACATCTTGAAGCTCTAGAAGTGGGCCAGATAATATATTCGCCATCACTACATCGGCCTCTAGCGTGGGTTGGTCAGCCGGCAGGTAAACATCAAGCCTGTCTTCAACGCCGTTACGGCGGGCATTTTCTTGTGTGGCTTGAAGGGCTTGGGGGTCAATATCAATACCAACTACCCGCTTTGCACCTAATTTAAGCGCTGCGAGGGCCAAAATACCTGAACCACAACCAAAATCTACTACCACTTTATCGGCAACGTCTATACCGTCTAACCAACGCAAGCACAGGGCTGTTGTAGGGTGAGTACCCGTTCCAAAGGCAAGACCCGGGTCTAGCATCACGTTAACAGCATTAGGGTCGGGCACATCACGCCAACTCGGGCAAATCCATAAGCGGGTACCAAATTGCATAGGGTGGAAATTATCCATCCACTCACGTTCCCAGTCTTTGTCTTCAAGTGGTTCTAGTTTGTATTTAAAATCTGAACCTAGAATGCGCGCTTTGCCCAATCGTTTGATTATGGCTTTCATGTCATCGGTAGCTTCAAACAAGCCCACCACTTGCGTGTCGGGCCACAGCATAATTTCTCCAGGCTTAGGCTCGTACATAGGCGTGTCTTTCGCATCTACATAGGTTACCGCTTGCGAACCGTTAGCGCTTAGCATTTCGCCAATTGATTCAGCGTATTCAGAGGAGGTATTTATTCGTAACTGTAGCCAGGCCATATTCACACAAGTTTAAAGGGTTTGGCTATATTGTACCGCTTGGCTAGTTAAAGCGAAATCATAATGCTGGTAGTAACCCGTCAATTCCCCGTTCGTTTTACCGCTTTATGCAATAGTTTCATGTAATAGTGATTTTTTTCATCAAACTTAAGTCTAAATTTAACTTTTATTAGCCTTTGTTTTTAAAGGGTTTTTGTAATAGTTAAGTCTTTTGGTGAATGGTAATTTATTGGCAAGTGTTTATAGTTAATAAGTGTTCCATTACTATTTCACCTTATGCACTATATTGTCGTACTTTTTATTATTTTGTTCTCTTCCAACGCCGCATTTGCAAAGCAAATTGAGGTGGTCGTGGGCTGGACAAAACCTCCCTATGTTATCTCAGAGCAAGATTCAGGCTTTGAGTTAGAACTCGTGCGGGCAATATTGCTTGAAATGGGGCATGACATGGCGCCGATTTACGTTCCTTTTGGGCGCACCGCCAGCATAATGAAAAAGGGCGGGATGGATATTGGACTAACCTTAAATCCAGGTCACGATATTGACCCCGCTATTCTGACTGATGCATACGTTTATTATCAAAATGTAGCGGTAAGCCGTACGGACAGAAACTTTGAAATTAACGAAATACAAGACTTACTCGGCCATAGCGTGATTGCTTTTCAAACGGCAATATCGGTTTTGGGTGAAGAGTTTAAAAACACGCTAGCCCATCAAAAAAACTATATGGAGCTTGCGCAACAAGACAGGCAGGTTAGTTTGCTACTGCTTGGCAGTGTGGATGTTGTTGTACTTGATAGAAACATTTTTGAATACGTTAAACATCAGCTGCCTGTCGAAAAGCAACACGACACAAAAATACACGAGTTGTTTCCTGTTTCCGCCTACAGTGCGGCTATTTCTGACGAGCAACTAAGAAACCAGTTTAATGAAGTATTGGCGCTATTTATAAAAGACGGCCGGTACCAATCTTTACTTGATAAATTTGGTCTATTTAATTTTATTGAAGATCAGCCCATGCAACCTGCTAAAAAGTTGAATTAAGCTAAGATGAGTTATTGATTCTCGTGGCTTATCACTTCTAACGTACTACCCTCTACCCCAAATTTTTTAATCCAAAGTCTCTGCTCTAAACGCTGATTTCTAGCGCTTATCACTTTTTGTGTGTCTTCATGGGTCGTGTTTACCGAATAAAATGACACTTTGAACCTAGTTACTTACATGTTGCGTAGTAATCGTTTCAACGCACTACTAAGATATTTAAAATTAAAATGTAGATATCTTAGAAACTTGGGGACGAACCACATGAGGGCTACACTTTTTTACGCCACCGTTATTTTAATTTGCACCGCGTGTGCACCATCTAAACCGAACACAAAAAATGCGTCTGTTGAACGTTCAGACGACAGTGCTTTTTCAGTAGCTGTTGAGTCTTGGTTAGATAAATCTGCACTAGAACAAGCGCAGGCTATAGCAGCAGGTGAGTTGTCATCCGAGGCGTTAGTAAAAGGCTATCTCGCTAGAATCGAAAAGCTTGATGGTGATGTAAATAGTATTTTGGCACTTAACCCCAATGCCATTGAAGAAGCCAGAGCGGCTGATATAGCACGTAAAAATAGAATGCGTAAAGGGCCGCTGTTTGGTATTCCAGTGTTACTGAAAGACAATATTGAAACCAGTGAGCTACCTACTACCGCAGGCGCGATGGCACTTGTTAATAATGACACAAAACGAGATGCCCCCATTGTAGCTCGCCTAAAAGCCGCGGGTGCCATTGTGTTAGGTAAAACTAATTTATCTGAATGGGCTAACTTTCGGTCTGAATCTTCTATTAGTGGTTGGAGCGCCGTAGGTGGGTTAACCCGAAACCCGCATATGTTATCTCGTAGTGCTTGTGGTTCTTCGTCGGGTTCTGGTGCTGCTATGGCATTGCGTTTAGCGTCGTTAGCCGTGGGCACTGAAACCAATGGTTCTATTATTTGCCCTTCTTCAATGAACGGAATTGTAGGTTTCAAACCTACAGTTGGGCTGTTATCTCGTACGCACATTGTCCCTATCTCATATACTCAAGATACCGCAGGTCCTATGACCGCAAACGTTAACGATGCATGGTTAATGGCATCAATCATGGCAGGTGTAGATACAAAAGACAGCGCAACGCTAGAGGCTAGCAAACACATGCTTAATGCACCACAGCAAAGTATGTTGGCGACCGATTTAAAAGGCGTGCGCGTAGGCGTTGTGCGTTACCGTCAAGGGGATAACCCTCATGTGCTTGCTACTTATGAAAAAGCCTTAAATAGCCTAACTGCCGCAGGCGCTGAACTGGTGGAAATTAGCGACTTCAAACAACCTGAAAGTTTTTGGGCCGACTCTTATCAAGTGTTACTTAGCGAGTTTCATTACACATTAAACGAATACTTAGAAGGCAGTCCAGCGGACATTCCTGTACGCAGCTTGTCGGAACTTATCACTTACAATCAAGCTAGCACTCGAGAACTTGCGCTCTTTAATCAAGATATATTCGAAAAAGCAGTGAATACAGATGACATTAATAGCCCAGAATACGCTTCGGCTCTAGCCTTGGTAAGAGAAACTGCGAGAGACAAGGGTATTGATGCCCTAATGGCACAACATAAAGTTGATGTACTTGTGGCACCCTCAAATAGCCCGGCTTTTCTGATTGATGGCGTGTATGGCGATCATTCCCCAATGGGTTTTATTGGAATTGGGTATTTAGCGGCCATTGCAGGTTATCCGCACCTTACTGTACCAGCGGGAGAAGTGAAAAACCTTCCGGTGGGAATTAGCTTTATTGGCAAGCAATGGGACGATGAAAAAGTGCTACGCATTGGCAGTATATTTCAAGCAAAGCATGGGGCCTATATAAAGCCTGGTTTGTTACCGAGCCGACTACATAACCCCGCATTGTTAGACGCTGTGAAGGGGCTGTAACTCGTTATAGACCCTTATCTCAAATGCATAAAAAAGCCCCAGCACGCATGAGCGAGACTGGGGCTTTTTTGATAATTCGAGTTACTAGCCTGGGCGTTTAACCCATGCACTACACCAACCATTGGCGTTAACCAATTTGTTAGGGAAGATGGCGCAAGGGCGGTGTTGTTCGCCGTCGGCACCTTGAATGTACATGCAGTTGTTACATTTAGCACCGTCTACAGTAGACGCCGCAGTGTAGTTTAATGCTTTTGCGCTTGGATCATCTGCTTGTAGTTGTTCTTGCGCATTAGCACGTAACGCAACGCTTCCTAACGTTAGGCCTATCAAAGATGTACCTGACAATTTCAGAAAGTCACGACGGTTTACAGACTTCATAATTCTCTCCAATTGAGATAATAACGATAATGATTCTTTTTTACTCAGCGCCTAAAACGCAAAAACCTGCCGCAAGGCAGGTTTTGAATATTAATAATTATACTATAACCCGTGGCGTTTGGATCTAACACAAAGCAATAAAGATTTGTTGATATAGATTAACGGTTGCCACCTGAACAACGCCTGAACGGCTAGCAAAATCAATGTCCTATAGCATTGACGCAACATTAGTTTGTGCGCCACTGGCAAAATATGAATTATTTTTTAGTTATGCTCGCCTTTGTTAAAGGCACATCGGGTTTTGCGTAAGCATATTGGGCTATCTTTTGCGTACTATGATAAGTGTCCAGACCCGAGATACATGAGGTTTGTAGTGATTCAAGATCTATATACCCATCTTCGGCAATAGCACTTTTTGCAATGTCATCTCCTGCAGTGCTGCTGCCCGCAATAAAGACCTCTTGAATCTTACCTATAATCATTTCGGTCTGATTACACAACGTAAAATGCTGTTCTACTTTTAACCCCATTTTTACTGCGCTTTCTTTTACATAAGGCGCGCTGAACGTGTTGCTAAACCAAGGCGTTAGTCCAACCTCCTCAAACTCACTCACCCCATTATCGTATCGCGCCGACGTTTGATGTGCTTTATCAGTCCAACTTGTATGAACATGATTTAGCGTGAACACACCTTGCTGCTTAATATTAGACAAAGAATCTCGCTGCACAGTGTGCGGACGCATAATAATGCCCAGCAATGGTGGGTTGGCACCCACATGAACCACAGAGCTAATAATGGCGAGGTTGTTAACTCGGCCATCGGTGGAGCCAAGCAGTGAGGAAGATTTAAAGCCAGATAAACTATTCACAAAGTTGGCGCGATATCGTTGCGGCAAAGCATTGATATCCTGCAACGAAAAATGGGTACCGCTATCAGCCATTTTCCTGCTCCACAATAATATTTAAGTCTTCGCCTTGCTGATAAACACCAAGTTCTATAGGTTGGCAACATACTTGGCAATCAAGCACCTGCACTTGACCAACATCATTAACCTCGTCAATTTCTACATCATTGGCTGCCATGCAATATGGGCAAGAGAACTCTATCGATCGCGTTAAGCTCATGATTTCCTCGTATGTGAATTACGTCGTGATAGTTATTACGAGTAAAGTAGAAAACTGGATTGACTGCCAATTAAGCCAGCATGACATTACAAGCTACTACGCAAACGCTCGTGCACCCACGCATGAAATAAAAAGGGAAAAGGTTGAACAATAGGGCTGTATAAATATACACTAATCAAGTATACAATAGTTTGGTTTTATAATGCGAAAAGATTTGCCACCACGATATTACTTAGCCCACTTTTTTGAGTTCTTAGCGTTCTTTAAAGGGGCGAATGCTGCGTTGTTAAGTGATGACGCTAATGGTTTTATAGAAAGCTTTAACCAGCTAGATGCTGATAAACAATGCATCATCGTGCGTGCGGCTAATCGTAAATATGCAGTGATTGATAGGTCGCAGTTTAGTTACGCAGAAATAGCGAACCCTCAACAGCAAATTGATGAGCTGATTGAAGCTAAGTGGTTCGGTGATTTGCACCATGCTTCGCTACAAGATATTGCAGGCGTACTTACTAAAGACGCAATTTTAAGGCTGTTAAGTGAATACGGTGCCACTCAAGGTTTGGCATCATTAACCAAGCCCGTGCTTGTATCGCGTTTAGAAGCATACATTAATCAGCATGGCTGGCCTGAAGGGCTAAATGAGCATACTTACTTAGTGTGTTTGTTTGATGCACCTCTAAAATTTTTATTATTCCTTTATTTTGGTAATACCAAAGGCAGGCTGAATCAGTTCTCTATGCGCGACTTAGGCGTCATGCGTACCCGCGGCGATTCCGTATCAGATATTACTCGTTTCGACAGTAAAGCAGATGCTGAAGCAGCCTGGTTTTATGCCAGCCAATTAGAAAAGATCCCTTTTCTTTCTTTAGTGCAAGCAAATGCATTAGCTCAAGAGGCGTTCCCCAATAGCGATGGCGTATCAGCCATGTTTTATCGCGATCAGTTTCTTTATGCACTAGCGTTAAAATTACTAGGCGAGCACCGAGAGCAGGCCCTTCTTTTGCTATACCAAGCCCAAAGCGACAAAGCGAAAGAGAAATGGATAAGAGAAAGCTATAAAGACGGCAACACCGATAGTGTTAAAGAAGTACTAGAGCACATTATCGACTCACCACCTTCCGATACGCTGCTGGCCTTTGCTGAAGATTTCTATGCGAGGAAATACCACAAAAAGCGCACCAGTGCGGTGACGGATATGTTAAGAAATGCAAGCCGTACTATTGATATTGATGTTAGCCAAAATCAACAGGTAGAGCGTGGCGTGTTAGCCCATTATAAACGCTTAGGTATTGCCGGTTGGCGCACCGAGAACCGATTATGGCGCAGCTTGTTTGGGCTAACCTTTTGGGCACAGCTATATGAAGAAGATACGCTAGTCACTGAGTTTGATAGACGGCCTCTATCGCTTAAGCAAAACAACTTCTACGCTCGTTTTGACAGCAGTATTGAAGCCTTATTTGAAAGGTTAGATAGCAAAGATAAGTTTCGCCACCACGTTCACAAAATGGCGACAGCCCACTATGGCAAGGTGAATAGCTTATTCATGTGGAGCAGCCATTTGCTTGAACCTATCGATGCCCTAATCAAGCACGGCGAGCTTAGCGCCATTGTTAACTTGCTTCGAATGATGAGCGAAGATTTTGCCTCTTTAAGCGACGGCTTCCCTGACATCATGATTTTTGATGAAAAGTTACGCTTTGAAGAAGTGAAAGCGCCAGGCGATCAGTTAAGACGCAATCAGTTGGTGTCTATTCAGAGGTTGCAACGTGCAGGGTTTGAGGTTGCCGTTACTACGGTAAATTGGCATCGCGACCCTAATCAGCCGTATGTTGTGGTTGATATTGAAACCACTGGGGGCAACAACAGCTACAACCGGATTACTGAAATTGGCATGGTGAAAATTGTTGCGGGCGAGGTGGTCGATACCTATCAAACTTTAATTAATCCGCAGCGACGAATTCCGGCTACCATCACACGTCTTACTGGTATTTCTGATGATATGGTGGCTGATGCTCCATTATTTGTTGAGGTGGCTGAACGTATTGCTAGCTTTACCGACGAGGCGGTATTTGTGGCCCATAACGTTAACTTCGATTATGGCTTCATTAAACAGGAATTTGCACGATTAGAGCTTCCTTTTAAACGACCTAAGCTGTGTACGGTGCGAGAAATGCGTAGGGTAAACCCTGGGCTACCTTCATATTCATTGGCTAACCTTACTCGGCATTTCGACATAAAAATGGAGCAGCATCACCGCGCGCTCTCTGACGCCAAAGCGGCCGCTGCACTGCTTGATATCGTTCTAACAATGTCGGCTGAAACGGTTAAATAAATGTAAGGTTAGGTAAGGTGAACATTTTTTCTATATCGGCGTAGTAGTAGTGTTTAATAACAAGAGCCAGCAGCATGCGATATAGAGAAGAGCAACATACAGAAGAGCAGTACACTGAACAGCGCAACTTCGAAAAAGAACATTTTTTTGAGGGGAATTCGTCAAATGGCTATGTTTCAAAAGGTCATCTTTCAAAAGAGCACTCTTCTAAAGATTATCCATCAGAGCTTTATCCCTTAGCGCGTTGTACTAAAGGGTATCTCACCGAGGTTGAGCAATCGCGCGTCATTGAAATGGCCTGGGAAGATAGAACCCCTTTTGAGGCTATCGAAAATTTGTATGGCTTGCCTGAAAAAGAAGTTATAAAGCTGATGCGTCAGAATTTAAAGCACAAGACATTCAAAAATTGGCGTGCAAGGGTGTCAGGACGCAAAACTAAACACAAAAGTTTACGCCCAGCAGGTGTAGAAAGAGCGTATTGTCCTTCTCAATATAAACCTCAAAGTGCAAATAAGTAATCTGCTATTCCGCGGGTTTCAACGGTTTCACGGTAGTGACAGGCAATAGCAGCATCATAAGTTGCTGGCGCCAAGGCGTGGGGAATAACGGTGTGGTGCGGTCATGCGCAGACATGGTTTCTGAAACTTGTTGCTTATAGGCTTTATAGTCAGGGTTGTTATTTTTCAGACTTTCAATGCGACTTAACACCGAGTCGATAAAGGCAGCGGGGCTACGCTGCGTGTACTGCTTTAAATCTAACACCAATTCACGCAAAACATAGGCTTCCCATTCAGAACGATAACCTAGTTCTAGCTTGCTAGGGTCGCGAGAAAGCTCAGCAATTTGTTGGCGTAATTCCACTTCGCTTTCGGGCTTGTCGTAAAGCACGCGCAGGGCAAGCAATACGTCGATAGACAGGCGTGAAACAGGGAGTTGAGATTTTAGTTCTTCGTAACGTTTGGGCACCTTGTAAACCTTTTTACCTAAGTGGTAAAGATTGAAAAACTTTTATTTCTTAGCGTTTGAGTTAGTAAACACTACCATACTTCACTCAGTTTTTTTAGTAAATGGCAGTACGCACAAGCAGTTGTAATCATTAAATAAACGTAACTATTCATCGCTGAACTTTCGCGTGGGGAACCAACGTATTAAAGGGTGCACTGTCAAAGTGCGTACGCGTTCTTGCTGTTTGGCCCATCATTTTGATGGGCCTTTTTTATTGTTGAAATGACACCTTTATACCTGCAAGCAGCCTACTAACGCTGTCTACCACATCGGCACGAATAAACCACTCAGTATCATCAACAAGGGTAATATCACCGCTTAATTCAGCTGAAGCACCGTGCCCGGTACCCAAAAAATCTTCAGTCAGCTCAGCCCTAGGGCCAAAGCCTTCACTTACATAAGAATAGTGAGAAAAATAGGATAAAGGGTAATTACCCATGCTCGTTTTTCCGCTCAAACCAATAACAAACTTTGAGCTTGAAGATGACAGCTGCTGCACCGATTCAACGAACAACGTGTGGTTTTGCGTGTATTGAAAGCGATATTCACCCCGAATAAAGTTGTTGTCAGTCATACGCTCAATACTCACTTCGTAGCTATGGGGTTGCCCCATTTTTGCCGAGTATTCTAATTCAACATAATTGAGCTGGTGGAAGCTATCAAACGCGCTGTTAGCGTTGGTATCGTCAAGCTCGCCAATAACCAATTCTATTTCGCTGTTCTCTTGCAAGGCATAAACATTACGCATGCCTTTAATCCACCCATCTTTAGACAGCCCTGACGAAGAAACTCGGCCCTTATAGGTAGGTATGATCCCCGCCTCCATTTTTCCATCAGAGAATGCATAGCGTAAATATAAACGCCTAGCGTAAAGGTAATCTGACGTATCACTGCCAAAGGTATTGTGGCTTGATGCAAAAGATTCTCCGGTAATCACAAAGCTATTTAACGACCACGCATCGTCAGAGGATAGGGAAACAGAAGGGTAGTATCGCACTCTATACTGATTTCTATGATCTCGGTCTGAGCGTTCGTCAAAACGAAATTGCATATCAAGCTTTTGTGAAAAGCTTAAGCGCTCGCCAAAGGCATTGGTGCATACAGAAAATAAGAGAACAACAAATACAGCTGCGTTATCTACCCTTTTCATTTCAGTAGAGTCCAATTCATCAATAAGTTAATTAAGCCTAACCAGCTTATACGAAAAAAAGTGCGACTAGGGTAACTATTTGTGATGGAAAAAACTGAAAAAAAAGCCGGTGAAAGACACCGGCTAAAAACTGGAGGTGGACTCCAATGAGGGTAAACACATAAAACACAACTAAAGTTTCAATAGCAGGGAGGGCTAGGAAACTGATGGGGATTATATGCCCACCCCCTTCATTTGAAAAACCTTAAAATTTGATTGTTTTAATCGCAAAAACTGAATGAACTATGTGAACTTTTAATCGCTTAAGCATGGGCAGTAAACCGCATCGCAAAACGGTACAGATAGTAGCGAATAATTTAAGTAGCTTGGAAATATGTTGTAGAAAAAGAAGGGATGTAACAGAAGTAAAAAAGGGGAGATAAAATCAGTGCCGTGCAAAACACGGCACCAAATTTTTATGCTGTTAGGCTATGCCTAATTTCTTCTCAAGGTAGTGAATATTTGTTCCACCAGCAAAGAAGTTTTCATCAGCCATAATAGCGCGCTGTAAAGGAATGTTAGTTTTTATTCCTTCAATAACTAACTCATCTAATGCATGGCGCATTCTGGCAATGGCTTCGTCACGACTTTCACCGAAGGTAATTAACTTACCAATCATGGAGTCGTAGAAAGGCGGCACCGTGTAGCCAGCATAAATGTGAGATTCCCAACGAATACCTAAGCCACCAGGTGAATGGAAAATATCAATCGTACCCGGGCTTGGGATAAAGGTTTTAGGATCTTCTGCGTTAATTCGACATTCAATAGCATGGCCACGAATTTGAATTTGCGATTGGTCGATAGACAGAGGCTGACCAGCTGCTATGCGAAGTTGCTCTTTGATTAAGTCAACGCCGGTAATCATTTCAGATACTGGGTGTTCAACCTGAATACGGGTATTCATTTCAATGAAATAGAACTCACCGTTTTCGTATAAGAACTCGAACGTACCAGCGCCGCGATAACCAATTTCGACACAAGCACGACGACAACGATCGCCAATCTTGTTACGCATTTGCTCAGAAATACCTGGTGCAGGTGCTTCTTCTACCACTTTTTGGTGGCGGCGCTGCATAGAACAGTCACGCTCGCCTAAGTGAATAGCATTGCCTTGGCCATCGGCTAAAATTTGAATTTCCACGTGACGTGGATTTTCTAAGAATTTCTCCATGTACACGGTGGCGTTACCAAAAGCCGCGCCCGCTTCAGCTTGCGTAGTTTCAATAGCACTAATAAGTTCCGCTTCACTGCGAACCACACGCATACCACGACCACCGCCGCCGCCAGCTGCTTTAACAATAATTGGATAGCCAATGCGTTTAGCAATGGTTTTATTCTTATCATTGTCGCCAGTAAGCGGGCCATCTGAGCCAGGTACACATGGAACGCCAGCTTTCTTCATAGCACTAATTGCTGACACTTTATCACCCATCAGGTTAATGGTGTCTGCCGTTGGGCCAATGAAGATAAAGCCACTTTTTTCAACTGCTTCAGCAAAGTCGGCGTTTTCTGCTAAAAAGCCGTACCCTGGGTGAATAGCAATAGAGTTTGTGACTTCTGCCGCCGCAATAATGCGAGGAATATTCAAGTAGCTTTCGGTCGCTGAGGCTTTACCGATACAAATCGACTCGTCTGCCAGCAACACGTGCTTTAAGTTTTTGTCTGCCGTGGAGTGTACCGCAACGGTTTTGATGCCAAGTTCTTTACAGGCACGCAAAATACGAAGGGCAATTTCACCACGGTTTGCAATGAGTACTTTATCTAGCATAGTACGAAGCCTGCTTATTCAATGATGAACATGGGTTGATCAAACTCTACTGGGTCTTGGTTATCTACCAGTATTGCTTTAACCACACCAGATTTGTCTGATTCAATTTGGTTCATCATCTTCATTGCTTCAATAATACAAAGTGTGTCGCCAGCATTTACCGTTTGACCCACTTCAGCAAACGGTTTTGCTGTAGGTGAAGATGCGCGATAGAAGGTTCCTACCATCGGAGACTTAACCACATGGCCTTCTGGTGCTGCAGGTGCCGCTGCTTGCGCAGGTTCAGCCGCCGCAACAGGCGCTGCTGGAGCCGGAGCTGGTGCCGCATGAGCCGGTGCAGCAAAGCTATAGTTCATTGGCGCTTGAACACCAGTTGGGCCGCGATGAATTCGAACAGACTCTTCGCCTTCAGTGATCTCAAGTTCGGCAATGCCAGACTCTTCCACTAATTCGATGAGTTTTTTGATTTTTCTAATATCCATGTTCAGTCTCTACGTTAATTTTTTTGATTGCGGTAAATTGATGGCGGCGGTCAGTGCTAGTGAATAACCTATGGCACCAAGGCCAACAATGACGCCTGCCGCAACATCTGAGAAATATGAGTGATGTCGAAATGATTCACGGGCATGAACATTCGACAGGTGAACTTCAATAAACGGGATATTGACACTCAATAAGGCGTCGCGAAGTGCAACGCTGGTATGAGTGAAAGCAGCGGGATTAATAATGATTGCGTCGATATTACCCATGGATTGATGAATACGGTCGATAAGGGCATGTTCTGCGTTCGACTGAAAATGGGTAAGGGTGGCATCAGACGATTGTGCCTGCGCGCTCAGATCATCAACGATGTCCTGTAACGTTTGTGTGCCATACTTATCGGGTTCACGTTGTCCTAACATATTTAAGTTAGGGCCGTTCAGTAACAAAATATTCATTAAAGTTGCTGCTATCTTCGGGAAAAAGTCAGTGTATTTGCTATTTCAGCAAACTTTCATGACAGTTGCACGAAAAAAAGACAATTAATCCGGTCGTTTATTCATTTAAACGTTGATTATAGAGATAGTGAAAGATTTCGCAGCAAAATACTGGTCTAATCAGGTGTTTTCGACGCAAAGTTCTCTTTCCAGTCTATGCGTTATCACAGGTGTGTGGCGGTGCATAAGGAAGTGCTTATGTAGTTCTTATGTGATGTTTATGTGCTGATTATGTAAATAGTGGAGTTCATTCGGGTTCATTTTTTAGCGTAAAAGGCACCGACATGTACCTTCCTTCGTACTTCGCCCTGTATACGGCGAAGTGCAAATGGGGCAGTGATGAAAACCCTGTATTACCAGAATAACCAATGAGCTCTCCGGCTATTACCTTTTGCTCTCGTGTTACCACCACACCCTTATATTTCAAATGATAATATTCGCCTGTGGTGCCATCGTCGTGCAAAATTGCAACAAAATTCGCGTGCTTAGCAAACTGTTTGGAAGCGCCGCCTAATTGGCCATCATCTTTCGTATCGATGACCACACCATCGCGAGCCGCGAGCACGGGTGTACCCACGGGGGCAGCAAAATCTAAAGCATAGCGAGAGGCACCTGTATGGCTATAGCCCCCACCAAAGCCTTGCACTATGGGGTAGTTACCTGCGGGGCGTAGCGGCGGCAAATAAGTCACGTTGTCATTATGCACCGCGTTCAGCTTTCCTGAGGTCCAGCTTACTTTCATTGAATGCCAAAACCGTCGAGGGCTTTTTATTACCCCCATTAAAACGGGAGTGTCATCGTTTAAAAATACGTTGGATGTTGACTTGGGAGGAAGCCCACTGGGTGGTAAAGTAGACGTAAGCCCACTGGCTGATAGCGTAAGCACAAGGGGAAGTGGTACTTTTCGCTGAGCATAGACTTCATACTTCCCATTCGTTGGCGCTAAAATACTGATACAAAATCGATTAGCATCGTAGCAACTGGGCGCTTGGGTAGACAGGTTTTGGTTTACGACCTCTTGCGCCAATAGCGTTTTTAGTGGCACACACAAGGTAAAAACAAAAAATAGTGTGAGTGAAAACTGAGACATTAGGGGCATAGCTCACCCTTGCATTACGGTGAAGTGTAGTCACTCACCCATCATAACGTTAAAACGTATTCTCAACATGTTCAGCAAAGGCCGGCGCTTTCATAAATCCGGTTACCCGAGACTGCGTTAGCTCATTACCGCTTTCATCGAAAAACAAAATGGTCGGCAGCCCAAGAATAGAAAACTCCTCTTGAAAAGCTGTGTTGGTGGCAGAGGTATCGGTTAAATCTATCTGCATCCACACGGTATTATTAAGCGCATTAATGACATTAGGATCAGAGAAGGTGTATTTTTCAAACTCTTTACAAGCCACACACCAATCGGCGTACAAATCCACCATCACCGTTTTGCCTTGTGAATTCGCCGCCGCAATTTGTTGGCGTAAATCATCTAAGTTTTTAACAACGATAAACGTTGGGTGAGCAAGCTGACTATGCTGCGTGGCAGTGTCTTCAGATGAAGTCAGAGTGTTATACGCTAGCAGCGCACTGGCGAACAAGCCTGCCGCAATAACTAACGTTCGCACGTATTTCGCAATGCCTTTTTTACTCGCTTCGTTTACTACAAAATAATAGCCAAATGCCCCTAAACCAAGGGTTGCCCACAGCAGGTTAATGTAATCGCTAGGCCATGCTTTTGGCCATAAACGCTCTACAAAAACAATGGCCACCGACAGCATCATAAACCCAAACGATACTTTTACCACGTTCATCCACTGACCCGCTTTAGGTAGCAATTTAGAACCGGTGATCCCAAATATTATAAGGGGAACGCCCATGCCAATGCTCAATATATATAGGGAAACAAAACCAAGGGTTAAGTCGCCGCTTTGTGCAATAAACAATAAAATGCCGGTTAACGGCGCCGTAGTACACGGTGAGGCGATTAGCCCCGACAATGCTCCCATGGCGAATACCCCCGCCATGCTGCCAGGCGTTTGGTTATTACTTAAATTGGTTAAGCGGGTTTGCCATTTCGCAGGAAGTTGAAGCTCGTATCTGCCAAACATGGCTAAGGCCAGCAAAACAAAAATACCAATAAAAATACCCAGAATGAGCGGATGTTGAAGTGCCGCCTGAAACTGCATACCCGCCGACGCCACTATTAACCCTAATATCGAATAGGTAATGGCCATGCCTTGTACATAAATGAACGTTAACCAAAATGCGTGGCTGGCTTTGGCCTGTTTACCTTGACCAATCACAATACCCGACACAATGGGGTACATAGGGAACACGCAGGGGGTAAAGGCAAGGCCTATCCCTAATGCAAAGAATAGCACCAAGGTAAGGGCTAGGTTTTCTTTGTTGATGAGCTTATCGGCCAGAGAATATTGAGACGCTTGCGAGCTACTCGGGTTGGTTTGCGAGAGACTCTGTTCATCTGTCGACGCGGTGTCAGTGCCGTTCTTTGAGGCTCCGCTGTTCATGGCGCTGGCAAGGGCATTCAAATAGACGGTTTTAATATTCGGTGCGTAACAAAGGCCCGCATCGGCGCAGCCTTGGTAGCGTATTTTTACTATACCGTCGTTGGTGGCTTGAGTAATAGGAACAGTTAACGTGACTTCATCATAAAATACTTCCGATTCGCCAAAGTATTCATCTTCAATGATAACGCCTTTAGGATAATGAGGTTCACCAATGGCGGCGTGCTTTGCCACTAACTTGAATTGCTTTTTATAAAGGTAATAGCCATCTGCGATGGTAAAGGAAAGGCTTAAGGTGTCGTCTGTCTGATTGAAGTCGAATACAAAGGCTTGGTCTACTTTTAGGAATTCTTCTTGGTTGCTGAACACATCGTCGAACCCACCCATGATCTGACTTGATGGCTGATCTGAGGATTGAGTCGAAGTTTGCGCATTAGTTTGCGTATAGCCAGGCAGCGCAAGCGATGCTACAAATAGACAAAATGCGACAAAAGAAAACAAACGGGTGATGTACTTCATATAACGACTTTCTTTATCCTAAAGCTATTGGCCTATAAAAAAGTAAGACCGAGGTGCATACACTATTCTTTCACAAACCCAGTTTAACACAGCTACCGTCGGTCGCTTGAGTTTGCCACTTAACCCAAAGCGTTGCACCTTCGCTTGTTATTATGGTGTTTACCCCAATACTATTCTATGACTAGATGAAAGAGGAAATGTTGTGCGGTTTTTATTTTTATTGTTTGCCATATTACCCATAGTAGAGATTGCCCTATTAGTTCAAGTGGGCGGCATAATTGGTGGCTGGAATACTATTGGGCTAGTGATATTAACGGCATTCATTGGTGCTTATTTTGTTAAGCGCGAAGGTATAGCAACATTACAAACCGCACAGGCTAAAATGCAGCGTAATGAACTGCCAGGCAAAGAGATGGTAGAAGGCCTAATGCTGGTAGTTGCAGGTATTTTATTGGTTACCCCAGGCCTAATCACTGACGTTCTTGGCTTTATGTTTGCCTTGCCAGGCTCACGCCACCTTATTGCTTCGCAGCTAAGTAAACACATGAAACTACGGGTAGTGACCCAAGCGGGCGGGTTTAACCAACAAACTGGCGGCGGCCAGTACAACCCGTTTGAAAACCCATTCAATCAGCAACAGTCTGGTCAGTCGGGCAGCTCAGATAATGGCGATGTGTTTGAAGGTGAATTTTCAGACAAAACCCAAAATGATACAGATAGACGCCTGAAGTAGTGTGTGCTTTTGGCCTTAAGTGCAGGCTTTGAGCATTAAAATCACTTTTTTTACATTTTTTTGCTCAAAAACCCTTGAACTTACATGGCTACTCCCCCATTTATCCTCGCAGACACGATTTTAACTGCTCGGTAACGAGCAACCCAAGCATACGACATGCAAATAATTGTGTGTCGACAATCATTAACTTGAATAGTGAAATTTTCAGGAGACTTGAAAATGGCAATTCGTCCTTTACACGACCGCGTAATCCTTAAACGCGCAGAGCAAGAAAGCAAATCTGCAGGCGGTATCGTTCTGACTGGTTCAGCAGCAGAAAAATCTACACGTGGCGAGATTATCGCTGTAGGTAACGGCCGCATCCTAGAAAATGGCGATGTTAAAGCGCTAGACGTTAAAGTTGGCGACACCGTTATTTTTAGCGAAGGCTACGGCGTTAAAACTGAAAAGCTGGATGGTGAAGAAGTTCTGATCCTAAGCGAAAGCGACATTCTTGCGATTGTTGAGTAATGACAACTAACGTTAAACGAATTAAGAGAGGAATTTAATCATGGCAGCTAAAGAAGTACGTTTTGGTAACGACGCTCGTACAAAAATGCTTAAAGGCGTTAATACGCTAGCAAACGCAGTAAAAGTTACACTAGGTCCTAAAGGCCGTAACGTAGTGCTAGATAAGTCTTTCGGCGCTCCTACCATCACTAAAGATGGTGTATCTGTAGCGAAAGAAATCGAACTTGAAGACAAGTTTGAGAACATGGGCGCACAGATGGTGAAAGAAGTTGCGTCTAAAGCGAATGACGAAGCGGGTGACGGTACTACTACTGCTACCGTGCTTGCACAAGCTATCGTAACTGAAGGTCACAAGTCTGTTGCTGCAGGCATGAACCCAATGGATCTTAAGCGCGGTATCGACAAAGCAGTTATTGCTGCGGTTGAAGAGCTTAAAGCACTATCTACTGATTGTGCCGACAGCAAGTCAATTGCTCAGGTTGGTACTATCTCTGCAAACTCTGATTCAGAAGTGGGCGACATCATTGCTCAAGCAATGGAAAAAGTAGGTAAAGAAGGCGTAATTACCGTTGAAGAAGGTCAAGCACTTCAAAACGAACTTGACGTTGTTGAAGGTATGCAGTTCGACCGCGGTTACCTATCTCCTTACTTCATTAACAACCAAGAGAACGGCACTGTTGAACTAGACAGCCCTTTCATCCTATTGGTTGATAAGAAAATTTCTAACATCCGTGAGTTGCTTCCTACCCTTGAAGGCGTAGCAAAAGCGGGTAAGCCACTGATGATTATTGCTGAAGATGTTGAAGGCGAAGCCTTAGCTACACTAGTAGTAAACAACATGCGCGGTATTGTTAAAGTAGCTGCTGTTAAAGCACCTGGCTTTGGCGACCGTCGTAAAGCAATGCTACAAGACATCGCTATTCTTACTGGTGGTACGGTTATCTCAGAAGAGATTGGTCTAGACCTTGAAAAAGTTGAGCTAGAAGACCTTGGTACTGCTAAGCGCGTTGTTATCAACAAAGACAATACTACTATTGTTGATGGTAACGGCGACGAAGAAGCGATTGAAGGCCGTTGTGCTCAAATTAAAGGTCAAATTGAAGACTCTTCTTCAGACTACGACAAAGAAAAGCTTCAAGAGCGTTTAGCTAAGCTTTCTGGCGGTGTTGCAGTAATTAAAGTTGGTGCAGCTACCGAAGTAGAAATGAAAGAGAAGAAAGACCGCGTTGAAGATGCACTTCATGCAACTCGCGCCGCGGTTGAAGAAGGCGTAGTACCTGGTGGTGGTGTTGCTCTAGTTCGCGCAGCAGCTAAGCTTGCTAGCCTAACTGGCGAAAACGAAGACCAAACAGTAGGTATTAAGCTTGCACTACGTGCAATGGAAGCGCCTCTACGTCAAATCGCTAGCAACGCCGGTGCAGAAGCATCTGTTGTCGTTAACGAAGTGAAAAATGGCGACGGTAACTACGGTTACAATGCGGGTAACGACACGTACGGCGACATGCTAGAGATGGGTATTCTTGACCCAACTAAAGTAACGCGCTCTGCACTACAGTTCGCAGCATCAATCGCTTCACTTATGATCACAACTGAAGCCATGATTGCAGATATACCTCAAGACGAAGCAGCGCCTGCAATGCCTGATATGGGCGGCATGGGCGGAATGGGCGGCATGATGTAATCCACCCAAGCTTAATTGCTTGAAGGGTGCTTGTTTAAGCACCTAGATATAAAAGAAACCCTCCATTTCGGAGGGTTTCTTGTTTATACGCAAAATAAAGCGAGTTAATTACTAACCCACCCACTTACTCTATTGATAACTCTACCACGTCTTTTCTTGCTGCCACTCTAAGTGTTATTAGTATGGCATTGTCGTTTACATCGGTAATGTAATCTACGGTTTCGGGTAATTGTCCAAGTAATTCGACCGTGCCGTTTTCTAACATGTATTTCCACAGCTGATAGTGGTCATTAATGCCGTAAACAACATCGTTTTTAACAATGAAATTTTGATGGCTACCTTGAGTTGTTAGTTTGGGTATGAGTTCGTTTTCAATCGCACCGGATATCCACAACTTGTCCGCATTGTCTTTATAAATCAGTTCACCGGTCACCGTTTTTGCTGCCCACGTGACATCGTGATGGGTTAAAACACGAAATTCGCTGTTGGTGAGGTTCAGCTCTACCAAGGTATTTACACCTTTATAAAGTATGTTGGCCACTGCCGTTTTATTTTGGCTGTCCCAGTGAAATAAACTTCTCACGGGGTAATTAAGTGAAATGGCTTCTTCTTCGCTATTTAAGTAAAGGCGAGTTAGCTGGGATGATGCATTCACCAGTAAGCTTTGGCCGTCTGCGGCCCATAGTATATTTCGCACATAGGTATTGGTAGGAAACTGGCTGCGCTGTTTTGTGTAATTACTGTCAGCTGCACTGTGGGGGAAGTCATTCTGTGAACCGGCAGCGCCTTGCGGTATGGTGGTAGTCCATACCTGAGACGTGCCATCGCCCTCAGAAAAGTAAGCAATAAGGTTTCCATCGGGTTGGTACTTTGCCCTATTTTCTTCCTGCATAGAGCGCACCACGGTCTCATAATTAACAGGGGGTAACACATCAGGTTGCTGCGCAACTATTTGAGGTACATGCGCTGAGTGAGAAAATTGTGATAGCGGCACAGAAACAATATCGCTGTCGTAATGCCCTTTAATGGCAAGCATTTTTTTACCGTTGGGGTGAAACAAAGGCGTGCCTATGGCGTCGGTAAGCGGCATGCTTATGGGGCTAATATCACCATCGAACGATACCGTGAAAAGTTGCTTACCTGTGCTAAATATTAAGTGCCCGTCTATGGGTGAAAAGTTCGGGTAAATTGCGCCATACTGCGGGATCACACCGTTAAAATTAATCGGATTGCTGGACAGTAACGTTCCCTCTGGCGCAAGTTTTTCAACATGAAGTACACCACTTTCGTGTACGGCGGTAAGGGCAATCAAGTTGTGGCTTTTTGAGAAGTCGTAAGACACTACGCTGCCGTTATTAACCTCATAAAGTAATGTGCTTTTGTCGGCGCTCACGGAATAGCGAATGAGTTTCCAGCGCCCCTGGTCCTTCTGCAAAAGCGCAATGTCATTTGCACTCATCCAAGTAGGGCTTTTAATTTCAGTATGCTTACACTCCATTAAGGTGGTCGGTGTTTGTGGCGATAGCAATGCTTGCTCAAAATCGACTTGTTGTAATAGGAAGCATTTTTTCTGCTGGGCGGGCGCTGAGCAGTTGTTCTGTTTTACAACGGTGAGTGAAGCGCCATCTTCAGAAAATGCGAGGTTGCCGTAAGTACCTAGCTCGCGTGTCAGTTGGTACTCTTGTTGGGTCTCGATGTTTTTTGCCCATAAATGACTCTTGCACATAACTTCGGGGAAACGCTGAAATACGATGAATTTTCCGTCGGGCGAATAGGTACTCGCTAGCTCTCGGTTATCGGTTGATGTTAGTAAACGAATATCGATAATTCGCATCGCGTTAGCTGGCGAGGGAGTAGGTACAGAGGAAGGCCATAGCATACGAGTGATACTAATCAGCAGCGTAATAACCAGCGCAATAAATAGACTTAAAGTGAAGATCTGCTTTTTATTAAATCCCGCCTTTATTGTTTTATTGTCTTCGGGCATCGCGTAAAGGTGGGTAGGGCTTTTATCCAATGCATCATTGTCACCAACATTCCCTTTTTGCTGATCTTCCCAGAGAATAGCAGCCTCTAAACTGTAGCCCTTTTTAGCATGGGTTTTAATTAGCCCTTGTGCCTTACCATCATCGCCTAAGGCTTTTCTTAACTGCGCAATACAACGCTGTAGGGTGTTGGGCGATACCACTGTGTCTTTCCATACCTGATTCAGCAGCTCTTCTTGACTTACAACTTCGCCTTGGCGCTTAGCAAGGTAGGTTAAAACGGTGAGGGCTTTAGGTGGCAATGTTTGGGTATGCGCATTATGCGTTATTTGGTTTCTTGCCTCGTCAACGAAAAAGCCGCCAATCCAGTATTGTTTGGTCATACACCCTTTAGCCCATAAAGATATAAGTGACAGGCTGGTTAGCGCCTGATTAATCTATATTACCGTACCACTATAAATCATTGATAAGAATAAGGTGTTTCAAGAACACGCAGAAATCAGCGAAAAATCAGGCTTTTTTCATGTATATCTCGTTCATTTCGATAGCGTGGTGGCTGACAGCGAATACGTGCCGCTGACTCGGCGACAAAAATAACAAGGAAAAAGTATGACCACGACAATAAAAGCAACCGCCTTACTTACAATTGCATGCTGCTTGGGTATTGCCCATGTGCCTTCGGTGTGGGCTGGGGAAAGAAGTAAGGTACCGCCTAAAGCGAGTGCCGAAGAAGCTCAAATTAAGCATTGGCGCATGCCAGAAATAGAAAAGCGGTTTTTGGATATACCTGAGTTAGATTCCCCTTACATAGATACATCGCCCGTTAATTTAAATGATGGTATCGCCGTTGGCCAATTCAGCCTCGCAGGTGAAGATCAAACTAGCGATGAAGAGGCAATAATAAAACTCGCTAAAGAGATGGCAACTGGTGAGTACGGAAAATACGACAGTATGTTAATTGCTAAAGGCGGCACCTTGTTGTTTGAGTCTTACTACAAACGAGGAAGAGTAGATTTACCACACCCTCAATCATCGGCCACAAAAAGTTATACCTCATTAGCGCTGGGCCGAGCGATTCAAATGGGATATCTATCGATGGACGATTTAGACAAACCGATAATTAGTTTTCTCAACGATATTGATAGTACCAAGCTAGTGGAGGGCGCAGAAACCATCACGCTGCACCACGCATTAACAATGGCCACAGGTATTGATATTTCGAAAGAGGGGTGGGATGCGATATCTGCGGATCTTGACCGTATTAAAGGCCAAGGTGAAATACAAGCTGTATTAGAAGACAGTGCGCCTATCACTAAAGAAACACAAGTTTTCAAATACGGTACAGGTCCTCGGTTGGTCATGCAGGTAATTGAAGCTGTGGTGCCTGGTTCTGCAGAGGCGTTCATTCGCACTGAGTTGTTTGGTAAGTTAGGTATTACGAATTACGATTGGCGCTTGGCACCTAGTGGTTTGCCTGAGTCAGGATGGAAGGTAAGCGTGACTGCCCGAGATATGCTTAAAGTGGGGCTTTTGGTCGACAATAACGGTAAATGGAAGGGGGAGCGGCTTGTACCGAAAGCCTATTTGGAGCGTGCCACAAGTAGGCAGATACTAACCGGAGACGACGATATTTATGGCGGTGGAGAGCTAGTATCAAATCAAGGTTACGGCTACTTCTTTTGGGGAACAGACTTAGCGCTAGATGGCAGTAAACACCATGCTTTTTCAGCGCAGGGTGGCGGGGGGATGTATATTTTATTGGTAAAAGATTTTGACCTTGTTGTGGTGGTGACTGCCCACGAGCGAGAAGATGTTACACAGCAGTTAGTTGCCGAGCGTATTTTGCCCATATTTTCCAAGCGGTAACGTAAATTTAACCGCATAAAAATCTAGTGCACCCGTTCACTTTCACGAAAAGCGCTGAATTAATCTTCAGCGCTTTTTTTGGTTAAAAAGGAAAGGTAAATATAGGTACTGGTCTTTGTTTGCATGCACTACGTACCTAAAATTGAATATATGCATCATGGCAAAAATTTTAAAACTTACTGTACGTTTGCTTAAGTGCGATTACCTGCTATAAATTCAACAGTGTATTTCTAAAAATAATCGTTCGCCGATAGCGTACTTACATATTAAAAATAACTTGCTCAAAAGTGAGTTCATATTAAAAGAGCAATTTGAACAATGGATGTGAAGAACAGTGGCATAAGGAAGGCGTTACCTGTTTTAACGTTAACGTTTTTTGTTTTTGCTCTAATCCTACTCTGGTGTTTTTTCAAACTTAACCAAAGTAGCTTTTTCCATCAGCTAAATGTGCGGCACTTTAAATATACCTCTGAACTGAACGCGCTAATTTCAGCCCCTGCTGAGCTATTTTCCGAAAGCCACCCTGTTAAGTTAGGCGATATTCGCAATACTATTATTAATATTCGTCAGCAGCCTATTCGATGTTTATCTATGATAGGCAATTCAGAACGTCTACTGATGAACTTCATAGGTACCGAGTCAGTCATTGAAATTTGTCAGCGCGATATTGAAAGTGCTAACGATTCGCTGTTGGCATTAGACCAGTATGAAAATGGTGATATTAGTCGTGATGTCTTGCAACAGCAGATAGTAAAATCGCTGCATGACTTTAGAACGAATTCTACCGACTTTGAGCTACCGGTAGAAAAAACCGTTAAGTTTGTAGCCAATTTTATTTTAACAATCATAATTCTATCATCTGTAGTTGTGCTGCTTTTCGCTGTATTTATTTCCCGCGTTGTATCTGCTGGTTTAACCAGCAGGGAAGAGGCGATGGATGCCCTAGCCCAAAGCGAAAAGCGTAATAAAGCGTTGGCCCATACCGATACATTAACGGGCTTGCCGAATAGAAACTTGCTTGAACATACTGTAGACAAAGCCATTAATATGTCGGAGCGTAGTAACTTGCCCTTCGCGGTGATGTTTATTGATCTCGACCGCTTTAAAGACATAAACGATAGCTTAGGTCACGCGTTAGGCGATAAGCTTCTGGTCACTATGGCGCAGCGAATTTCTAAAGCAATTCGTGCTACCGATGTGGTGGTTCGCTTCGGCGGAGATGAATTTGTGGCAGTAACGGATTGCTTCGAATCAATTGAAACGATTGATTTTATTGCCCATAGAATATTAGACGCCATCAGTAAACCGATGAAGCTTGCGAATAACGACTGTTATATCACCGCCAGTATAGGCGTGGCCTGTTACCCACAAAACGGTGCTAACTCTTCACTGCTGCTAAAGCACGCTGACACCGCAATGTATCAAGCTAAAGAGGCGGGCAAAAACCAATATCAAGCATTTGATAAATTATCGGCCATCAAACAAAACCGCAAACTAAAACTGGTTAATCAGCTTCATTATGCCATTGCAAACAATGAGTTTAGCTTGGTTTACCAACCCATAATTAGGCTTGTCGATGGCGTTACAGTAGGAAGTGAAGCACTACTAAGATGGACAAACCCAGATAACGAAGCCATTGGTCCCGATGAGTTTATTCCTATTGCCGAGCATTCTGGACAAATTATTGATATTGGCAATTGGGTATTACAACAAGCCTGTGAACAATGTAAAGCGTGGCATGATGCAGGTGCTACGCATCATGCCATGGCAATAAATGTGTCTTCACATCAGCTTAAAGATCAGCATTTCGCGCAAAGGCTCGAAGATATTCTGGCTAGCTTATCGTTGCCAGCAGAGTGTATACATATTGAGGTAACAGAGAATATTGCCATTATGGAAGAACAAGCCTGCGTTGCGTCGCTGTACAGGTTATCTGAGCTTGGTGTGCGACTGTTACTCGATGACTTTGGTACGGGCTATTCGTGCCTAAGCTATCTCAAGAGTTTACCTTTTGACGTGTTAAAAATAGACAAAAGCTTTATGCCTGCAAATAACACCATTGCCAGCACCATTATCGCCATGGGACACGAACTGGATATGGAGGTGGTAGCCGAAGGCATTGAAACTGATATGTGTTACGCAATGCTACAGAAGCTAAAGTGCCAATATGGGCAGGGGTATTTGTTCCAAAAGCCAGTGCCAGCTAGAGAGTTTGATATCTACAAACAATACAAATGCAGTGTTCCTGAGCTAGCTTAATAGCGCAAACGGTATGTGTTTTTAGTCAGTTGGCTTAGCGTATTGCTACTAAGACAACCACTTGTCACCTAAGCACAATAGGCTCTATCGACGTACTCGACTTTTTAATGCTACCAGCAGTAGGGGCGCTTTCGGTTAAGGGGCTAGCAGCTAGCGTCATTATAAACCCTCCCAACGAGGAAATGGATCCGGCAGGGTTCGCCAATAATCCACCCCCTTTATCAGGCTTTCATCGTCTAGTAAGCAAGAATCAAGGATTTTAGTGATTGTGGCTTCATCTAGGTTTTGCCCAATAAATACCAGCTCTTGGCGCATGTCGCCAAAAGGTTCCATCCACTGCTTTTCAATTGAAGCTAGATACTCTTCATCTTCAGGCCATTCAGACTTAGGAAGAGCTTTCCAAAACATACCACCATAACCATAATGGGCAATACCACCGGCTTGGCTCCATTGACCCGCACATTCAGGCCGCGAGGCTAACCAAAAGTAACCTTTAGATCGCAGTAACTTTCCGTAGTTTTCGGTGGTATGCAAAAAGTTATAAAATTTTTGCGGGTGGAAAGGACGGCGCGCATGATAGCTGAAGCTACTGATGCCATATTCTTCGGTTTCTGGCGTGTGCTCACCGCGCATTTCCTTAAGCCACCCTGGTGCAAGTTGCGCTTTTTCGAAATCGAACAATTGAGTGCCTAACACTTCATCAATATCGATACTGCCTCTATTTATAGGAATAATTTTTGCTGTGGTATTTAAACTTTTCAATATGGCGGTTAAGTTCGCCAAATGAGTTTCATTAACCAAGTCTGTCTTACTGATTAGGATAACGTCGGCAAATTCAACTTGGTCAACAAGCAAATCGGCCACACACCGCTCGTCTTCTTCGCCAAGAGACTCACCGGTTTCCTGTAAATATTTGGCTTCTTCGTAGTCTTTACTGAAGTTGACCGCATCAACCACAGTAACCATGGTATCTAATGTAGCAATATCTGATAACGACACACCGTTTTCATCGGCAAAGGTGAAGGTTTCTGCCACAGGAAGGGGTTCTGATATACCCGTGGACTCAATGAGCAAATAGTCAAAGTTGCCCGTTTTCGCTAACCGATTAACCTCTAAAAGCAAGTCTTCGCGCAAAGTACAACAAATGCAGCCGTTACTCATTTCAACCAGCTTTTCTTCACTGTGGTTCAGTGAAACATCGTTTTTAACGATGGAAGCATCTATGTTCACTTCGCTCATGTCATTGACAATAACGGCTACACGTTTGCCTTCGCGATTATTAAGAATATGACTGAGCACTGTCGTTTTTCCTGCGCCTAAAAAACCAGACAGCACGGTAACGGGAAGTTTAGCGTTGTTCATCCTAATTCACCTACAATGATTAAGGTTTATTTTGTTATAATATAACATATCATAAGTGACTGGTTTGAGAATAGTGAATTTGTGTTCTAATTAATGAAGGTGCCGCGCAATGAGGAAACAAAAAGAAATGATATAGCGCAAAAAAAGCGTGCTTATTTATTACGACACAAACCGGCGTACTTCATCCAATTTGGACAGGTGTTGGCATCATCGCAGCGCCATCTTACGCCGCTTAAATCATATTTTTCTTTTAAAAGGTAAGTCTTAGATTCTAGATTAATGATCTCGATATAATGGTAGTTTTCCCAGCGAATGAAGCAAGCATATGAGCCTGGGTTCACGGGGCGAATTCTTATTTCAATGCCGTTCGGATTTGGGCGTGTGATTAAGCAGCTTGTTGCACCGCACTTGTCAGCGTGCGCAGTTGAAGGCACATAAAGCAATGCGAAAAATAACAGGAAAACAATCAGACGCATAAACGCGTAAATCGCAATATTATTTGCTGGCTCATAATGCGGCTCCTGCCTTAACGTAAATTGTATTCTTAATACAATTTTAGCGTGGTATTGGCAGTTTGCTTGCCCAATGAGGGTACATGGCAGCGTGAGGCGCTATTATTAATCTATTGAAGTATCTTTTAAGCCTGAGCAAACGCAAGGTAGTGAATGCGGTATACTTGGCCGTATAAAATTAATTAATAGGTATCTTAATGGCATCTGCATCCGCGTTACACATTCTGGTTAAAACTGAAAAAGAAGCTTTTTCGATATTAGAGCAGCTTAAAAAAGGAAAAGATTTTAGTACCTTAGCTAAGCGCTATTCTACTTGCCCTTCGGGAAAGCGAGGTGGTGATTTAGGTGAATTCCGCCGCGGCCAAATGGTAAAAGCGTTTGATGATGTGGTGTTTAAAAAAGAACTATTGAAGGTACATGGGCCAGTTAAAACCCGCTTTGGATATCACTTAATAAAAACATTATATCGTAGTTAGTATTAAGCAAATTAAAACTACTCAACGCCATTGTTTCCAATGGCGTTGTGATCATTACCAAGTTACAGCGTGAAAGACACAGAGCCAAATACGGTTCTGGGTGCGCCTATGCTAATACGTAAATCGCCGCCGCTGGCGGAGTAGTATTCTTCCTCTAACAGATTTTTTACTGCCAACTGAAATCTTACGGTGCTGTTTTTTCCTGCGCGGGGAACCGCAAGGGTATACCACATTGATAAATCAACTAAGCCGTAACTATCTAACACAAAGCTGTTTGCATCGGTGCCGAATCTATCACCCACATAGAAATAGCCGCCGCCAATACCCAACCCTTCAAGATCACCATGTTGAAATTCATAGGATGCCCATAAGTTAAATGTATTTTCTGCTACGTTGCGAGGTGTGTTGCCGGCAACTGAACCGCCACCTTCAATTTCCGCATCAGTATACGCATAGCCTGCAATCACATTCATTCCCTCGGAGGGTTGGCCTGAAATTGACAGTTCAGCCCCTTGTGAGGTTTGGCCATCGCGTAAAACAGCAACGCCGTCTAGGTCTGCGAGCACGTTGGTTTTATCAATATCATAAACCGAAACACTGGTTTGCAATCGTCCGTTAAAAAACTCCGCTTTAACACCGGCTTCAATTTGTTGTGAGTCTTCTGGGTCAAACGGTTCTGTCTGGCTAACCTCCGTATTAGCTTGATTTATATTAGGCTCGAATGCCTCCGAATAACTCAAAAAGAGGGAAGTGGTATTGTTCAGCTTGTAGTTAGCGGCAATTTGCGGTGAAAACGCGGTGGCTGAATCTAAATCCAGTAAGGTTACACCATCAGATTGCACTTCTTGGGTGACCGAGTCGAAACGTCCACCAAGTAACACACTAAAACTGTCGGTTAATTCAACGTAGTCATTAATGAAAACACCGTACTCTTGCAGTTTTGTCCCTCGACGAGGAAAGTCTGACGGGGTAAGTGAAGTGGGTAAATTGCCATATATTGGATTTGATACATTAAATAAGGGGCCATCGCCACCTAGAGATGTTGGTACGCCATTCGTGTTCGCGGTTAAAACAAAGTTGTCTTCACGGGTAAAATCACGAAAGTTAGCGCCTATGGCAATATTGTGAGTAACGCTTGCAATGTCCATGTTACCTGACACCTTTGCATTAACGTAGGCAACATCAACATCGGCATTTTGGTTTCCGTCGGTACGTCTAAATAAAAATACGCGGTCGCTAGGATCATCAAACTCTGCAACCAAAGATGCACCCAAAATACCAGCGATATCGGCAGGGTTTTGGAATATTACGAAACCATCATCAGTAATGGGGCCGTCGGCGTCAAATACGCCCACTGCAAGCGGCCTGGCTTGTAAATCATCCGCAGAGCTTTGTTCGTATGCGGTACTGACCTTTAACGTCCAATCATCGTTAATATTATGCGCTATTGTGGCGTCAAAAAAGTTGAAGTTGCTTTCAAAAATTTCAAACGACTCACCAAATCGCGTTGAATGAGAGATATCGAGCAAGTTGTTGACTACCTCCCGGCCATTTGGTGTGGGCACCGTAATTGTCCCTCGATCTAATGGTCTTGCTTCATCGCGGTACTCATACGACAAATTAAGCTGAGTTGCGGGGGTCAGATTTATGTTGCCAGAAATAGATAGGGTGTTTCTATCAACATCAGTAAAATCCCGAAATGACTCAGCATCTTGCATTGAACCCACAAGTCGAATTGCGGCGTTGTCACCGATAAGTTGAGACCAATCTACTAGCGCAAATTTATCATTGAACGAGCCTATGCGTGCTTCACCCGAAAGGCGTTGTTCATTAAGCGGTTTCTTCGTAACGATATCTACCAGTCCACCCGGTTCAACTTGTCCGTAAGTAATCGATGCGGGCCCTCTGATAATTTGGGTATACGCAACATTTGATAAATTCGTTTTGAAGTTGGTGGCGCGCCTAAAACCATCGCGGTAAACCGCATTCCTTCTAAATCCACGAATTAAGAAATCATCGTTTGTACCACCAAAACCATCACCTAAAGAAACCCCTGGCGTGTTTCGAAGCGCCTCTGAAAGGTCGGTGATTTTCTGATCGAGGATGAGCTGCTCAGGAATAATATTGACCACTCGAGGTAGCGATAGAAAATCTAATTCAAAACCCGTAAGGGAAGACGATTCCCCTACAACATAGCGAGATTGAGCGGTACCAACAACGGTAATTTTTTCAAGTGATTCTTCGTTTTTATCTTGTGTGTCGGTAGCTTGAGCGAATGCGAGTGGGCTACTACACGCTAAAGCGATGAGTGTGGCGAGGCGTTTAGGGGCGATCATTTTTTGTCCATCTTGTTAAATAAAAACAAATATTTACAATACTAATTATTCAAATGCAAATAATAATTGTTATCATTCGCTTAATTGTGTTCAAACGCCCATATGATATTGATAATTGTTTTCATTTAAACTAAGCTCGTACGTCTTCTTATACTTGTTATTGTCGGAGCGCAGTGAGCACAGCATGGTTGAAGTCGTTAGCTCAAAGCGTAGAAAGCGTAAGCTATACAATTGGCATATTTGGTTAGGTTTCAATCTTGCATTTTTAACCGCTTTGCTGCTGGCTACTGGCACCATAGCCACAATTTCCAATGAGATTGATTGGTTGCTGCAAGATGATATGCGCGTGTCACCCGAGGGCGAAAAAGTGTCTTGGGGGGAAATGGAGGCCAATGCGAAGGAGCGGGCTAATCCTGATGACATGTTGATAATGCTGACTGCTGGGGAAAACGATCACTTTGCATACAGGGCCACTTTCTTGCGGGCAAATGGCACACGCTACCATGTTCATGTCAATCAATGGACAGGCGACGTTACCGGAACTACACCATTTTTAACGGTTCAGCGTTTTTTTAGAGATCTGCATCGATATTTCTTTATGCCAAGTTTCATTGGTTTACCCATTGTCAGCTCCCTCGCTATTGTACTGATGATTTCACTTTATACGGGGCTAAAAACCACAGGAAGGCTTAAAAAGGACGCGTTTCGGATACGAAAAGGTAAAGGTATTCGGGTGCTGCTAAGCGACTTGCATAAGGTGGCCGGAATTTGGTCGATGTGGTTTATTACCCTCATGGTTATCACTGCATTTTGGTATCTCATTGAATTTGGTTTTCTGGTGGCTGGCGATGGTTTTGAGCCCCCTCGTCCCGGGCCAACAACCCAACGTATTGAGGAATTTGGTGATGCATTACCTTTGTTACCTGCCGATACTATTATTGCGCGCGCATCGAGTGCCTTTCCAAATTGGGCACCCCAGCAAATACTGTATCCTCGTTCACCTAAGCAAGCGATAACTGTTTTAGGTTACACCCAAGATATTTTCGTTAGAGCTAGAGCCAATCGAGTGTTTTTAGATCCTGTCTCGGGAGATGTCATTCAGGTGCAGAAATCGGAAGATATCGCCTTCGATGAATATCTCAATGAAATGGTCGACCCGCTGCACTTTGGCACATTTGGAAAGCTCACCACTAAACTAATATGGTTTACGTTTGGTTTATTGTTAACGGGGCTAACAATTACCGGCGTTATGATGACGTATAAAAGAGTTAAGAAAACGCATATATCGAAGGCGCAAATTAAGACTTTTCCCATCTTATTTGTAACCGCTATTTTTGGGTGTTTTTATGTGAAAGGGCAAATCAATTATAGTGAGAGTGGCGAGCTGATTACCACAGAAACTTTCATATACGAAGGCTATATATTGAACAGCGAATTGCGCCAAGAAGGTATAGATGAATACCATTTAGTGTTAAGGGCGCAGCATAAAAA